>CAJUEL010000038.1 GCA_910585455.1 uncultured Eisenbergiella sp.
GGTAAGCACGGTGCTGTGAGAGGACGGCGGCTAGTCACCGCCTCCTACTCGATCGAATGTATTTGCATTGTGGCAGGCTTTGGTATAAAATGGGAATAGTCTTAGTGGGGAAATGGAAGGCAGGCCTGGGATTTCCGTAAATGGGAAGCGAAGGCTGCACAGTCAGGTAAGGATGAGAGAAAGAGATCGTATGGAAAAGCGCAGGCGGCTGTATCGGAATAGAGAGAATGGAATTGGGAATCTGCTTGGGAAAGTCTGGCAGAGCAGAGCAGGACAGGCAGCGTTTTTGCTTTTGGCTGCAGTGCTGGCAGAGTGCACGCTGCTGCAGGCTTCCTTCTGGAGCACGCTGTTTGCCAGAGGGGAGGATGTGTCCGGGCGGACGGAGGTGCTTGCGCAGTATGTGGAGATGGAGGAGATGGAGTCCGCAGAAGGTGCGGATGACGCTGTTGTGGATGAGCAGGGGATGGTGCATGCGCCGGACGGAGCGGTTTTGCTTCGGCTAAAAGGGCTTGATTGCGGGGTGGACCGGATTCATCTAAAGCTGGATATTCCGGAGGGATATCTGGTGCGGGCGACGGTTTTTGCGCAGGATGAGGGGAACTGCTATGTGTATCAGCTGGGAAAGGGCAGGACGCTTGTAAGGGATGTCCCGTTGCAGGCATGGATGAAAATATATCCTTACGGCAGGGTGCGCAATCTGTACGTGCGTCTGGAGACGGCGGACAGAAACGGAGAGGCGGCAGCCGGTAAAATGGGAGAGCTGTCAGTGGGGATAGAAGGGATTGTGATAAACGGACGGATTCCCTTTTCCTTTCATCCGGTCAGGTGCCTGCTTTTGTATGGCGGCTTTTTGCTGATGTGGAGCCTTATGGGCGGACAGCCATGGATGCAGCGTCCCTTTGTGTCCGAAACGGGGAAAAAAAGCGGGAAGCGGCGGGTCCTGGTGGCCGGATATATCGTGTTTTTGTTGCTCCTGGCGGCTTTTTTTGTGCGGATCAATCCCGCCTGTCAGAAAAATCTGGCGCTGCATCATGCCCAGTATCAGGAGCTGGCAGGAGCGCTCGCCGAAGGGAAGGTGAGCGTGGGAGAGGCGGATGCAGCGCTTTTGGAGGTGGAAAATCCCTACGATACCATTTTTTTGCAGGCGAATCAAATTCATTATCAGGCGGATTATGCCTATTATGAAGGGAAATACTATGTGTATTTCGGCATTGTGCCGGAGCTTTTGCTGTACCTGCCGTATTATCTGATAACGGGAAAGGATCTGCCCAATTATCTGGCGGTTTTCGTTTTTTACGCCGGCTTCATCGTGGCTTCGGCGGGATTTGTTTATGAGCTGATGAAGCGTTTTTTTCAAACATCGCCTTTGTATCTGTATTTTGTCGGCACGTTCATGCTGGTGGGCGGCTATTCCGGCTTTTATCTGCTGCTGCGTCCGGATCTGTACCATGTGCCTATCGCTGCCTCCTGCATGTTTGCAACGGCAGGGCTGTGGCTTTATCTTGCCGGTTTAAACGCACATAAAAAAAAGGCTCTGTTTTATGCGGCGGGTTCTTTTGGCATGGCTTTGACGGCGGGATGCCGGCCACAGTTTGTGCTTTTTGCGCTGCTTGTGGCGCCCTTGTTCTGGCGGGAGCTGATTGGGGAGAAGAGACTGTCCGCGTCCCGCAATGGCGGTCTGGGAAAAAAGGATATGGCAGAGAAAACGATGCCGTTTGGAGGATGGGCAGGACAGGTAGCGGCGCTGCTTTTGCCTTATGCGGCGGTTGCCGCCGGTTTGATGGCTTACAACGCTTTGCGGTTTGGTTCTCCCTTTGACTTTGGGGCTTCCTACAGCATGACGAGCAATGATATGACTCATCGGGGGTTTAACCTGAAACGGATATGGGATGGTTTTTGGTATTTTCTGTTTCAGCCGCCGAGGCTGGAAGCGGATTTTCCCTGGCTGCGCAGTGCGGAAATTGCGACGGATTATCTGGGGAAAATGATCTCGGAAAGCTGTTTTGGCGGGATTTTTGCCTGCAGCATGCTGACCTGGCCGCTCTTGCTCCTTTGGAAGCTGCGCAGGCAGTTTGCGGACAGGGCATTGCCCGTTATGGCAGCTTTGTCGGCCGGAATCGCATTGTTTATCTGCGCGGCGGATGCTACGGGAGCAGGAATTTTACAGCGGTACAGCAGCGATATTTCCTTCGGTATTTTTCTGGCTGCCCTTCCTGCGCTGTTCGCGCTGGAAAAATGGGCGCGGGAAAGAAAGGTGACCGGCGCGTTTCTTTGCTGGCTCAGGCTCGCGCTGTTTTTACATCTGGGGTTTTTATTCCTGATCATGATGCAGACGGATGGCAGCGTCAATCTTTTGACGGGGAATCCACAGCTGTTTTACAGGATCATGGCGGCAATGCGGGTATAGCGGAAGAGGCGAAGGAGAGGATATGAACAGAACCGTTTTTTTTACAAGGCAGCAGTCTCTGACAGGGCGGGGCATCGCGATTTTTTTCGTGGTTGTGTCCCATTATGCGATATGGTGCGCGGATATTGTGACCAGCGAACCCTTGCAGTATGCGTTGAGCAGGCTGGGCGTATACGGCGTGTGCATCTTCTTTCTGCTGTCGGGGTATGGGCTGGTAAAAAGTGGGCAAAGGCAGGGAACCGGCATTCATTATTGGAAGGGCAGGCTTCAAAATACCTACATTCCATATTTGCTGATCGCGGGCGTGATTGAGGTATACGCAGGCGGAGACTGGACGCTGCGCAGGCTTTATAAGCTGCTGACAGGATATGAATTCTGGTTTATCCGCAATATTCTCATTTTTTATGTGGCTTTTTTTGTCATTTTCCGGCTGGCAAAAAAGGACTGGATGCGGCTGGCGCTTTTGTCTGTGGCTGTTTTTGCCTATTGCGGGTGGCTTGCGCATCTGGACCGGGCGAGCTTCTGGGTGGTTTCCAATCCGGCCTTTGTGATCGGCGCTGCGCTCGCTTTGTATGAAAAAAAGCTTTTGCGCGTGGCGGACCGTTGTTATCCGCTCTGGCTGGTACTTTTTTCGGGCTGTATGGTCTGGGTGGTAAAAAGCGGTATGGATATCCGGTTTACGCCGGTGGAAAACTGTGATAAAATAAGACCGGGCATGGCGGCGGCTGTCATGTGGACGCTGTTTTGCATTCAGCTTACGCCGCTGCTGCCCAAAACGCTGAAGGCTTTGCAGTTTTTCGGGGCGCTTTCGCTGGAACTATATTTGCTGCACACATTTTTGTATAATCTGATTGTGAATGCCTTAAATGGCGTAAACCGATGGCTCCAGCTCTTGCTGGTAATTGCTGTGACGGTTTTTATGGCATGGCTGGTGCATTTTTTACTGGAAAGGCTTTGGAAGCATTTGAGGAGGAGAGAAATTGAGAAGCAGGATGGAAGGAAAGCATATGGCGGACGTGCGGTCTGAAAGCGCTATGCCGGAAGAAAACGGATGTTTTTTCCAGGATTGCCAGGGGCGGATCAGGGAATTGTTCCTCCCTGTCGGTATGTTTCTGATCAGCCTTATGCTTGCATGGGCGACTGGTTTTTCAGCACAGGCGCAGGAAAGCGTCCCGGAGACTGTGGTGATGCAGATGCCAGGATTTGTGATGGAGCAGTGGAACGCGCCGCGTCAGCTTCTGGTGAGCACAAAGGCATATGTGCGGGAGCTGCCGGATAAGCAGCTTTCCGGCTTCGGGACGATTACGAAGGGACAATATGTGAACGCCTGGGGACAGACGGATACGGGCTGGTATTTGATTGAGTACAACGGAAGGCTGGGCTATGTGCGGTACGAGGCGGGAAGCTTTGTGAGGCAGGAGCCTGCGGGAGCGCAGACGTTGCAGGAGCAGATGCTGCTGGAGCAGCAGGCGCTTGCGGCAGCGCAGGCATTGCAGGAGCAGCAGGCATTGGCGGCAGCACAGGCGCTGCAGGAGCAGCAGGCGCTTGCGGCGGCGCAGGCGTTGCAGGAGCAGCAGGCATTGGCGGCGGCGCAGGCGTTGCAGGAGCAGCAGGCGCTTGCGGCGGCGCAGGCATTGCAGGAGCAGCAGGCATTGGCGGCAGCACAGGCGTTGCAGGAGCAGCAGGCGCTGGCAGCGGCACAGCAGCAGGCTGCCATTCAGGCGTTGGCGCAGCAGCCTGCTGTGGCGGCAGGCGTGGTATTTATCGGCGATTCCCGCATGGTCACCCTGAAAGAGGCGGTGGAGCGCAACATTGGCATATGTCCTGCAACCGTTATCGCCAAAAACGGCAGCCGGCATGAATGGTTCCATGATACGGCGATTCCCCAGGCGGATAAGATCATCGGAAAAGGAAGTAAGGTGGTGATCAACATGGGAGTCAATGATCTTTCCTATGCGGATCAATACGCGCGGGATGTCAATTACTGGGCAGCTGTGTGGAGCGCCCGGGGGGCACAGGTTTATTACGCATCGGTCAATCCGGTCTGGGCAAACAGCCATAACATGACGAAGGAGCGGGTGGAGGCGTTCAATGCGCGGCTTTCCACACAGCTGATTCCGCAGATTATATGGCTGGACAGCTACACATACCTGATGCAGAGCGGCGTGCATTCCAATGACGGAATTCATTATAAGGACGACACCAATCTGATTTTGTTTCAATACTACATGATGATGATTGGAGCGATATAGAAAAGGAGAAAAAGAATGACAAACGAGAAAATTCCTTACAAAATTTATCTGGAGGAAAAGGAAATTCCGAAGCAGTGGTATAATGTGCGGGCGGATATGAAAAACAAACCCGCGCCGCTGTTAAATCCCGGCACGTTAAAGCCCATGACCTTTGAGGAGCTTCGGGGCGTATTTTGCGACGAGCTGGTCAGGCAGGAGTTAAACGACACGGACGCCTGGATCGACATTCCGGAGGAAATCCAGCAGTTTTACAAGATGTATCGCCCGGCGCCGTTAATCCGAGCTTACTGTCTGGAGGAAAAGCTCAAGACGCCGGCAAAAATTTATTACAAGTTTGAGGGGAATAACACCAGCGGCAGCCATAAGCTGAATTCTGCCATCGCGCAGGCCTATTATGCCAAACAGCAGGGGCTTAAGGGCGTGACGACGGAGACCGGGGCGGGGCAGTGGGGAACCGCGTTGTCCATGGCATGTTCTTATTTTGATCTGGACTGCAGAGTTTACATGGTGAAGGTTTCCTATGAGCAAAAGCCCTTCCGCCGGGAAGTGATGCGCACCTATGGCGCACAGGTAACCCCTTCTCCTTCCGACACGACTGAGGTGGGCAGAAAAATTCTGCAGGAGCATCCGGGTACGTCAGGAAGCCTGGGCTGTGCGATTTCGGAGGCGGTGGAGGCGGCAACGACCCGGGAAGGATACCGCTATGTGCTGGGAAGCGTGCTGAATCAGGTGCTTTTGCACCAGTCCGTTATCGGGCTTGAAACCAAGGCGGCTCTGGATAAGTACGGCGTCGTGCCGGATATCATCATTGGCTGTGCGGGCGGAGGCTCCAACCTGGGCGGACTGATTTCTCCTTTTATGGGAGAGGTGCTGCGGGGAGAAAAGCAGTATCGCTTCATCGCCGTAGAACCCGCATCCTGTCCCAGCTTTACCAGAGGAAAATTTGCCTATGATTTCTGCGATACCGGAATGGTATGTCCGTTAGCGAAAATGTATACGCTGGGCAGCAATTTCATTCCTTCCGCCAATCACGCAGGCGGATTGCGCTATCACGGCATGAGCTCCACGCTGTCCCAGCTGTATGCGGACGGATATATGGAGGCGCGCAGTGTGGAACAGACAGCGGTTTTTGCAGCGGCGGAACAGTTTGCAAGGGTGGAGGGAATCCTTCCTGCGCCGGAAAGCAGCCATGCGATCCGGGTGGCGATCGACGAAGCGCTTAAGTGCAAGGAAACCGGGGAAGAAAAGACCATCGTGTTTGGTCTGACCGGAACGGGATATTTCGATATGGTTGCCTATGAGAAATTCCATAACGGAGAGATGAACGATTACATTCCCACCGATGAGGATTTGCAGCAGGGCTTTGACCGGATTCCGCAGGTATTCTAAAGCAATAAAATTACACCGCCAAAATAACCTTTTACATGGTTGTTTTGGCGGTGCAATTGTTGACATGCAAACGGTGTTCGACCGTTTTGATTATAATGGAAAAGAATCGTCAGTAGTCGAACACCTTACGGAAAAAAATCGGGGTCTGCGCCTCCCACACTGATAATGCTTTCCATCATTTTTGCTACCGTCGGACTATAAACAGTGTGCGCCTCCGGGTCATTCACGCAGTCCATCAGATACCTATGATTTTCTAACATTTCAAGAGTATCTTCATAAGACAATTCCTGTTTGTCATCCGTAAAATGGAATGTGATAACCATTTTCTCCTTGTAAATATATATCTTGTCAACAAAAATGTCAAGAACATATTCCAGCAACTTTTTATTGTCCAAATTTCCAACGAAGCTTTCAAGAAATTTCACAATATCATCAAGTTTTATATCGTATTTCTCCCGCAGTTCTTCCGCCTCAATCTGTTCTTTCAACAAATGCTGCTGGCTTTCTAATTCGCTCATGGCCTGTTGGACAGTTGCATTGATAATTCCCGCGCTAATAGCTTTTACAAAGTTCTGCAATTTTCCTTCTACGTCTTTTAATGTGCTTTTTAGCGATTCCAGATAAGCCCCCTTATCACCATTTTTGCTGTCCTCGTAATAATCAAAACACATTTTCGCAATCAAAGACCTCAATGCAGAATCTTCAAGCATTCGGTCAAGGGTATATCTTACGATCGCTTCAATTTTTTCCTTTGGCTGATTCCCCATTCCACACAGTTTTTTCTTATGGTTCAAGCATGTGTAATAGTAATAGATATTCCCGGTTTTACTTGTCCCGGATATTCCATGGAGGGGAGAGCCGCACTCGCCACAATACACATGGCCTGTAAGCCAAAAATCAACTTCCTCCGGGTTCAGTTTCCTTGCAGCACCTTTACCGCCCCGCCTATTCTTTTCAAGCTTCTTATCGGCAGCGTCAAATAGTTCAAGGCTGATAATTTGAGGCATTCCCCCCGGAATAATATGCTCACCCCACCGATATTCGCCAATATAGGCCCTGTTACGGAGAATCTTATTTAATGAGTTCACCACAAATAAATTGCCCTGTGTGCTTCTAAGACCGCTTTCGTTTAGCTCGTTTGCAATCCTTTGAAGTGGTTTACCTTCTACATAATCAGTGAATATTTTTTGCACGACTGGTGCGGTTTCCGGGTCAATTTCGTATTTCTTATCCGGCTCGCCTTTGTAGCCTAAAATCTTCACACCATTGTATAATGCTCTTTCAGCATTATAGTTTTGCCCTCTCATTATGTTACTACGGAGATTCAACACATAGTTTTCAGAAACAGCAGCCAACATCGCTTGCATAAGAACGCGCGTGGGTTCATCTTCCGGAAGTACTTCGGCTACAGTAACAACCTGTACACCAACTTCCCGTAATTGTCCATCAATGAAATAGGAATAATGTATTTTACGGGCAAGCCTGTCAAGCTTCCAAAGAATCAAGTAGGCGGGGCGTTTATGCTTCGCTTCATAAAGCATGCGCTGTAATCCCGGTCTGTCCAACCTACGCCCTGATATACCTCTGTCCTCAAATTCACAGCCCTCTGGGATGATATAGCCGTTTTGCTTTGCGTATTCATGGGCTGCTTGCCGCTGCTGTTCAATAGATGCGTCCCGTTGCTGGTCAGAGCTATAACGATAGTAGCAAAAGGCCACATTTCCCGGATTTCGCTGAAAATCTTCCGTTTTCTTAGCCAATATAATCCGCTCCTTTCATATTTTGTCGTTTTCGTGAGTATCAAAATTCGTGTCGGGCCTCTTTGGCCGGAGGTGCGTCAGCACCTCTTGACTACCCACAAGCACAGTGCCGAAAGGCTGTCAAGGCCGCCGTAGGCGAGGCGTAGCCGGTGCCTTGACAGCCTTTCGGCACTGTGCTACTCGCCTCCCCCGCTTTGTCCTTCCGCGATTGCCTTTACATACTTCTTTAGCGTGTTCCGGCTGATACCGTGCTTTTTCATGATGGAATTTTGCGTAATTGTCCTATCGTGCATGTATAGCTCTAAATCGCCCCTTAATTCATCGGTCATTTTATCCAACGAGCCTTTTTTCCGTCCGTTTCTTTTATCACTCGCCGCGATACCGTCCTTTATGGCCTTTGAGATATACCGCCGCTGTTGCTCCGCCCGGTCAAGCTCCACAATGAGCAGCAGTTTTATTGTGCCTTCCAAAGCGGTCTTGGTGACCAAATCCTGATTTTCCGCTGTGTTCATCATCTGTCGGATATAGTCACTTGATACTGTGGGATTGTCCAGAAACACGATGTTGATACCCCGGTCAAGCCATTCCATGTACTTTTCATAGCCCTTTTCGGCTTCCCGTGTGAATCTGGACAAATCTTTGAAAACAACCGTGTCACCGCTGTGTAATGCCTCGTCGAGCTTGTTAAACTCTTTCCTGTCCGTGAAGTTTTTGGCGGATTTTTCCTCTGAAAAGTCTTTTAGATATTCAATCCCCTGTTTCTCGGCGTACTTTTCCAGAGCCTTTTTCTGTCTGGCGAAGTTCTGCCGCTCCGTGTCGGTTGAAATTCGCATGTAGCTAAAATAGTTTCCCACGAAAACGCCTCCAATCGTCAAACAAACTATAGTTATTTTGACTATTTCAGTATACACTCAAAATAACATTTTGTCAATCTATTTTGCTAATTTATTCATTAGCATTTTATGAATAAGTTATATTGCCGCTTCTGTTCAGTATTTGCTCCGCATAAAAACTCACGCCCATCAAGCAAAGCCTGATGGGCGCGGGACGGATTAGTTGTCAAACGTCATAATCGTTTCTTCTGCACCGGTGTTGTAGTTCCACAGGAACCAGCCGTATTCATCATAATATACACAATAGGTGTCATTCAAAACAGTTATAGCATCCGAGACGCTATTCGGGAATGTCAGGGGGTCTGACATGCTCAAATCCTTGAGGTTTACCCAGCGGAACTCACTGCCATTATACCCAAGGTATTGATCGCCGCCAAAGTAACACAGGAAATGGTCCCGATATTGATTAGTGGATACAGGCGGATACACGCCGGCCTCTTCCCAATCAAAAACGACCTCCCCCGTGAGCCAGTTATAAATGCTATCATGGTATATCACATATTTCCCACAAAAAGGCACAGTAGGATTGCGCCCAGCATAACCATCAATTTCGGGCAGCTCTGCAACTTCCCATTCACAAGTGTCTGTATTAAGGCGGTAAATAGGACTTGTTCCCTGATATAAATAAATTGTTCCATCCGCACAGAAAAAGCTGAATTTTGACACGTTCATATCCTCTTTCAGCCCATGCTCAATCTTACGCTGCGGGACGGGTATCTCCGCTATTTTTTCAAGGTCATAGGAGAGAAGCGGTGACGGTTTCTCATACGCGGCTACAAGAATACCTTCTTCAAATGGATAGTAAGCTACGCTACCAGATTCAAACGACTTTAGTTCCGCGCCATTACAGTCTCTTTTGACAATTTTTGAAACTTCTAATTCGTAAAAGCAGTTATCAATAAAATTGTTGGGCCATCTCGGAGATTCAAGTTTGTTTAACTCTTTTGTTGCGATGTTATAAGAATACCAAGAATCTGCTAACCCTGTATTGTCAATATAGACAACTCCATTATGAATAGCAATATGAACATTCCTAAAATTAAAGTAGGTATGCCTCGGCCCCTCGCCCTCATAAAACCCGTTCTGCCATTCTTCCTGTAAAAGCGCAAGAAATTCCGTCCCCGCATTGTTTTCCGTTGTCGGTTCTGTCTGCTCTGGCTCCGGCGTGGATGCTTCGGATTCTTCCGGCTTTTGCGCGGGTTCTTCCGCTTCCTCCGGCTGCTGTGCCGGTTGTTCTTCCTTTTCGTCTGGCTGCTGCTCTGCGGGGCTGGAAGTATTTCCGGCTGTTGACGGCTCCCCGTCCGACTTGCTGTCCGCTCCACAGGCAGACAGCAAGGAAAGGCACATTGTCAGTGCCAACAAAAGCGCGACTGTTTTTCTTCTCATGTTCTTATCCTCTCTATGCGTTTTTTTGTGCGGTCTTGCCGTTCTACACGGCTTGATACCTGTCTCAACAGTCAGCCGTTGGGGGTGGTACTTCCGTTCCCGTCCCCCGTTGGCTTTCCTGTGAGACAACAAAAGCGGCGCAGGGATTTACAATTCCCTACACCGCTACAAACGCACAGCCTCATTTCCCCTCTTGATAAAACGCACGGGAAAGGGTATAATGAAAAACAGGCGCAGTTATATCTGCTGTGTGGGAGAGGCTCATTCTCCTGCATACGGGCCGGGGGTGCTGGTAACACCTACCGGCCTGCCTTTTTGTTGTCCGTTACCATTATATATGTTTTGGAAAGGAAATGCAATAGGGATTTTTAGCGGGCGGCGTATTCCTCCCCCGCAGGGAAAGGGGGTTCCGAGGGGGAACGGAGTTCCCCACGGCAAGTAGGGGGTGGGCGAAGCGAGGCGCACCCCATTACTTGCCTTTCTGCTGCTCCGTGAAAACGCTATTGACACATGCGGGAGTCTGTGGTACAATAGCGGTAAGCAATGTTGGGCGCGTAAGCAGCCGCAACATTGCTCGTACAGCAGATTGGTTACAGCCTTTGAACGCAGCAGATTGAGCGCAACAATTTGAATACAGCCTACCAAAGCCGCGAGCGTACGCAGCAGATTGATTACAGTGAAACCAGACAGCACCCTGTAATGTCAAACGCTGAACGCTTGCGTTGTTTTATGTCTGACATTCCACAGGGGGTGTCAGACATTTTTTGTTAAAAGGAGGTAACATGGACAGCGAAAATGAGCTGGTGCAGGTTACAATTCGATTGCCAGCTAAAACCAAAGAAAAAATTGAAAATCTGGCAAAAAGGAGCGATTGCTCCACAGCGGAGATTGTCCGGCGTTCCGTGGATGGCAGTTTAGACAGGTATCTTGACGGTGTGCAGTACGTTGAGAAGGAGCAGGGCGAGGCCGTAAAGACCCTGCTGGGAAAACTCTACACGGAAATTTCGCGTGTAAGAATGGAACTGAACCGCATAGGCGTGAACTACAATCAGGAAGTTAAATTGAAGAATCAGCAAAGCAAGGCCAGCCAAAAACGACTTGACCAAATCGACATAAGAGAATTGCTGAAAGAGGGTGAAGCCGTTGAAAAAGGATATAAGGACTTTTCTCCGGATGCAATCAACGAACAGATAGACAGATTTGAAAGGGCTGTCGAGAATTTTACAGACGCTATGGCTTATACACGAATTTCCCACACAAAGAACGGCAAGGCCGCTATTCAGTACGCACGGGGCAACGGGCGGGGACACAATGGACATGAAAAACGCAATTTGCTCATTGGTTGCGTGGGAATGCTGCCCGATGAAGTGATACCCTTTGAGGAACAGATGGCGGAAGATTGGGCGCGGGCCTCTGCAAAAAATAAAAATCAAGTACGCCGGATTGTGGCGTCTTTCAGTGAAAATGAGATTGACCCGCACGATGATGATTTAGCGTATCTTGCATTACAGATTTCGCAGGAATTTATTGAAGAAGCCTATCCCAACAGGAAAGCGGCTATCTTCATCCAGAATGACGGCAAGGGCAGAAAGCTCCACGCCCATATTCTGGTAAGCAATGTTGACAGTCTGGAATATAAGGGCTGCACGGACGAGCAGACCAAGTTTCAGTATGTCATGGAGAATTTCAACCGGGTAGCCCGTAGACATATAAAGCTGGATTTCGGTAAAAAGGCAGAGGAAAAGATTTCACAGAATGAACGCCGGATTCGGGAGGAAAACGAAGGAGCTGCAAAGAACGGCGGCGCGGCGGTCTATAGCTGGAAGGACGATTTGCGCGAACGGGTTCGGATCGCTATGGAGAATGCCGATTCAGAAGATGACTTTCTGGAAGCCTTGGAGGATGAAGGAGTAGCGGCGAGATACGGCACTTCTAAGCGGTACGGTGAGTATGTTTCCTATGAGCTTGTGGACGTTCCCGAAAACATGGCGGACACGGGTAGGAAGTATAAAGCGCGGTCTTATACTTTGGGCGAAGCTTACGGAATGGACGCGCTGCGGGAGAAGCTGCGGGAAAAGGCAGAAAAGCGGGTACAGATGGCAGAGCAGCACAGCACCGCAGACAGGCCGCAGGAAAGCGGATTCTTCACGGCTCCGGCCCCGTCAAAGAAGTCTATTGCCGTTCAAACGGTGGTGGATAAAATTAACGCCATAATTAGCGGCCCTCGCCAGAACCCCAGCCCGGAAATGCCTACCCCCACACAGCCCGTAAATGCCCCTACAACCACGCTTACACTGGTAGAGGAAACCGATAGCACTCCCGTAGGAGAACAGCCCACACAGAGCAAGACAGCCCCGCAGGCGGGCAAATATATAGAAAGATTGCTGGAAATGCAGCGGGCGGAGGCGGAAAGAGATGCGCGTAAGAGGCTGGAAAGTCAACTCGAAGTTACGGACTACGGCCCTTGGAGATAAGGGCCGCAGTCCACAAAAAATTCAAAACATTACAAGGAGGCCAACAAAATGGCAAGAAAAGAAGCGGATTTAGCAATTTTCACTCTGGCGAGTGATTATGACCCCGCCCACTACAAAAATTGGGATGAAAAAGAACTTTCCGCATTGGGGAACTACGAAGCAACCGCCGAAGTTATCAAAGCGCGATTAGAGCGCAACGGCTTGAAAGTCAAGGAAATGTATGCCATTGAGCACAAGAGCGAGAAAAAAGGTACTCCACAGTCGGAGGAATGCCACAGTGTTACCAATGAAACCAAACTGCATTACCATTACCATATTCTTGTAAAATTTGAACCTACGCACGGGGCCGCGCTGCAAGAAATCGCAAAATATATTGGCATTGCCCCGGAAGCCATAGAACGGCCCAAGTAGGGGCGATACAGCTATGACAATATGCTGGCATATCTGACGCACATCAAGTATGAGGACAAGATTCAATATGCCCCCGAAGATGTTGTAACACTTGCCGGAACGGACTACATGGACTATTTCAACGGGCGGAAAGATCGTTGGATAAAAGCAAGGGCTATTACGGAGAAAAAAGACGGGAAAACTCTTGAACGCATTTACCGAGAGGCATTAAACAAACTGGAAGCCGGGGAGTTATCATGTGAGGAATTGGCTGGAACGCCAAAATATCGCAAGCTGTTTTTGCATCCGAAATATCAACCAAAATTGGAGAAGGCAAAAAACAGGGTGGAAAAATTAGCGCTTCTGGATTTTCGCCGTTTCAAAGAAGCGCGTGATAATGGCGAGATTTCTGTCGAAGAAGCTGCCAAAATTGAGGAATATAAATTAGTATTCAAATATTACACTATAAACTGACTATTTGAGGGTGGCATTTGTCCACCCTCTTTTTATGGTCGAGGGATAATTAAAATTTCTTAATTATCCCCAAATTATAATTATCCCCGCTGCTACGCCACACCAGGGCCGTCTCATCGCCGTTTCAACTCGACAAGCCCTTTTATTGTATCGCGCGTGTTAGGTGATTTGAATTATAATTATCCCTTATATACATTAGGGTTTAAGGGGGATAATTATATAAAATAAGTTTTGATGCTGCCTATAGAGGGTTCCGAAAAAAAGGCGTTACATTCGTTACAAACGCCTCTACGAGCCGGAAGCCCTTGCGGCGCAAGGGCTTCCGGCTCGCAAAATGTAACACTTCGTGTAACGCTTGTAATGCTTTTTGTGTCGATGGCGGAAAAATGCACCGCGCCGGTGCGGTTTTGTGTAACGCTTCCTTTTTCCTTTCAAAGCCGCGCTAATCCACAAAAAAGCTAAGGCCGGGGGCAGAAACTACCTCCCGGCCTATAACTTATCCAGTATCAAGGGCATTACACAACGCCTAACGCTCTGAATGCCTCCAAGACAAGCCGTTCCTTTGCCGTCTTTATAACGCCGCTGTCCGGCTCCCTTCCGGCCTTAAAATCAAGTTTTGAGGCCCCACATTTGTCCTTTACCATCGTGACGCTGGACTTGCTGACTTTAACCCCGTGATTATCCTCTATCCACCTTTGAATGGCTGTGTAGGTGGGAGGACAATCAGGGCCGCACTGTTCGGCACCGTAGCCCGATGTATCGAGTACGATACCGAACGTGCTTTTGTATACCGCGATACTGCGGATTTGAACGGTGTTCGACCGTTTTGATTTTGGTGGACTAGACGGGAGTCGAACCCGTGTCCAAAAGCCTATTCCCCGTCCTTCTACTATCATAGTCTGTTACTTTCGGATGGACTTGCTCCATCCTGTTCCCTCACAGATCAGAGAGCAGACACTCTGAAATGCCCGGTAGCTTCATGATACGCCTGCAGGGGCAAAGCTTAGCCTGCATCGTTTCTCACATAGTCGATGCCTGGGTCTTAAGGTGTGAGTGCCCTAAGTCAGACAGCTGCCATCAGGCAGCGTATGCTAAATTATCTTCAGCGTTTATATTTAGGTTTGTGGTTTGACGCACCACCTGCGGATAGCTTCTCCGGCTGCAAGACCCCTGTCGAAACCTTGACTAGCCCTTACTTTTTTATATTATACGCCGCTTTTTGGGGGTCTGTCAACCGGTATTTTTATTGTACGGAAGCAGAAAGTAACAAAAGTGTTACTATTCAGACAGGTCTGCGCGTTCGCCGCGCAGACCGTGAAAAAACGTGGTGGCAACAGGCATCCGCCCCATCGCGAAGCGATTTTTATGGGCGGATGCAGTTACTATTCAGACGTGTCTGAATAGTAACACAAAAGTTCATGCATATTATATATGCTTTGGCATATCAGGCGGCATGTTATACTGGCTCATGTACCGGGCAGGAGCGCATAAGCCATGGAATCAGACGCTGTATTCTACATATAGCCTTTGACGTGCGGAAGCATCCGTGCATGCCGCCCAAACGTCCTCCTGTCTGTTGTCAAGTGTCAGGCATTTGATCAGAGCTCCCAGACGTTCTTCCCCACGCTTTTCCCCGCGCTTTTCCCCACGCTTTTCTCCGCGCCGTTCTCCGATTCTTTCACTTTCTTTGCGCAATTCCCGTATTGCGGTACACATATCATAATCCTCCGTTTCGTTATTGTAGTATTGTTCCCTGCGCCGGTTCAAGCCAGGCAGATTCAGCATGACACAGAGCAGGGTATATAGTTCCTGGTCAATGTGGCTGAGACGTTCCTGATTGTCGGCAAGATATTTTTCCATTGCCTTTTTGTCCTCCCGGCGCTTTAGCAGGGCGATCAGGTCCCGCAGCCCGGTTTGAAAAGATTCTTCCGGTAAATCCTGCAGGCACACCAGATTCATGCGGTAATCCGGTAACAGCTGCTTCAGAGTTGGATCCATTCCGGCGGTATCCAACATATCTGATAGCAATCGGGCGGCGTTCCAGTCCCCTTTACCATGGTAGAAGACGATGGTTACGACCGGGGTCAGGCGGTCGGAACTGCTGATACCGGACAGGTATTCCGCACCATTTTTCAGGTCCTGCGCATCATGGTGGCTTTTTTTGAGCCAGGTCAGCTGGGAGTTCAGCTCCAGGTCGTCATATTCCCTGCACCGGAGCGGCATACAGTAATGCAGGCTGTCCTGATTTTCCAGCGCGATTTTTACAAAATGTGGGCTGCGGCAGAGCAGTTTCATGACATCCCGCTCCCGTACCGTGCTGCGCAGGACGCCATCGCGTCCCCGTTTCATTCTTGCGTAATTTCTCTGGGCATCTGCCAGATCCTGAGGAAGGATCATTCTTTGTCCTTTGTAGATAGCAACATTGCAGAATTCTGCAAATATTTCAGCCTTTTCAAGATAATGGTTCAGCAAGTCGTTCTTTTTCCCCATGCATTGTCCTCCTGAGCATTTTAAATAAAACGTTGGAAATGTGGAGCGATGCGCCTGATAAAATACGATAGGAAAGTGCCGCCTCTGCCAGCGCTTCCCGATGCAGAATTTCCAAACATTCAGATTCAATCCTGTCCTTGCAGGAACTGTTTTTATCATAACACAGGGCAGACATGGATGCAAGAAAAATACCTGTTTATCATTTTTTTATAGATAATTTTTCAGGATTTCCTTGCAATTTGCTTATGATGCGTTAAAATGAAGCGTATGGCAGGCAAAAAGGAGGAAATTGCGGGATGAAGGAGAAATTGCTGCGTTTTATGCAGGGGCGTTACGGCGTGGATCAGTTCGGAAGGTTTTTGTCCGGGTTGACGATGGTATTGTTGATCATTTCCCTGTTTTCCAGACACCGGCTCTGGTATGCGCTGGCGCTGGCATCCCTGATTTACAGCTATTTCCGCATGTTTTCCAGAAATTCTGTGAAGCGGTATGCGGAAAATCAGAAATATCTGGCATATACGGCAGGCGTGCGCAGGGCGCTTGGCAGGAAGAAGAATGAGCTTGCACAGAGCAGGACGCACCATATTTACCGTTGTCCTTCGTGCAGACAAAAGATCCGCATTCCCCGCGGACGGGGAAGAGTGGAGGTGAGGTGTCCGAAATGCAGCGCCACCTTCATAAAAAAGAGTTAGCCATATATTGTCCTTTTGGGCTGTGACAAAGGTAAGGATGGAGAGATGTTTGGATATATCATTGTCAACAAACAGGAAATGAAGTTTCGGGAGTTTGACTGCTACCAGTCCTATTACTGCGGGTTATGCCAGAATTTAAAGAGCAGGTATGGCAGAAGCGGGCAGCTGACGCTGAGCTATGATATGACCTTTGTGGTCATGCTGCTTTCCTCTCTGTATGAGCCGGAGACGGACTGTGGATCGTGTAAATGTATCGCGCATCCCTTTGAGGCACATCCGACAAGAAGGAATCGCTTTACGGACTATGCGGCGGATATGAACATTTTGTTTTCCTATTATAAGTGTCTGGATGATTGGGCGGATGAGAGAAAGCTTTCCGGCAGGATGGAGGCGTCTCTTTTAAAGAAAAAGAACGATCAGGTCACGGGCAAGTATCCCCATAAGGCGGAGCGGATTTATACGCTTTTAGAGAACATCCGCCTGTATGAGAAAGCGGGAGAAAGGAATATCGATCTGGCGAGCGGATGCTTCGGGCAGATCATGGCGGAGATCTTCGTATACCGGCAGGACGAGTGGGAAGAAGAGCTGCGCAGGATGGGCTTTTATCTCGGGAAATTCATCTATCTGATGGATGCCTGGGAGGATATGGAAAAGGATGAAAAGAACGGCAATTACAACGTGTTTTTATATAAGAAGGAAGAGGCGGCAAGCGAAGAGGAATTTGAAAAGGAAGCCGATACTGTTTTGAGCATGATGATGGCGGAATGCTGCAGGGCATTTGAGAAGCTGCCCATCATAGAAAACGTGGAAATTCTGCGCAATATTCTTTATTCCGGCGTATGGTGCCGGTATGAGATGGTTCGCAGGAAGAGGAAAGAGAAAGATGCGTGACCCTTATCAGGTCCTTGGCGTATCCCGGGATGCGTCAGAGGAGGAAATCAAAAAGGCATACAGGAAGCAGAGCCGGATTTACCATCCGGATGCGAACGTGAACAATCCGAACAAGGAGCAGGCGGAGGAAAGGTTCAAGGAAATCCAGCAGGCCTATCAACAGATCATGAAGGAGAAGGAGCAGGGGGGCTTTGCGGGCGGCTATGAGAGCCGGACGGGAGACTATGGCGGTCAGGGAAGTGGCTTTGATCCCTTTGAAGAGTTTTTCGGCGGCTTTGGGTTCGGCGGTTTTGGCGGTCAGGGAAGCTATGGCGGCAGGCAAAGCAGCGCGGGCACGGAGGATGATTACACCATCCATATGAGAGCCGCCATGAATTATATCAACAGCGGTCACTATCGGGAAGCTTTGAATGTGCTTGACGGAATCGGGGAAAGAGATGCGAGATGGTACTATTACAGCTCCATCGCCAACCAGGGGCTGGGAAATAACGCGGCAGCGCTGGAATATGCCAGAAAAGCGTCTGCCATGGAGCCGCAGAATGTAGAGTATGCGAACTGGATTCGCCGGATGGAGTCCGGCGGCAGCTGGTATGCCGGAAGACAGAGCCAATACGGCGGCAGACCGGTCTCCTATGGGAGCGGGTTTTGCTGGAAGCTGTGTCTGGCAAACCTGGTATGCAATATCTGTTGCGGCGGAGGCGGTCTGTGTTGTGGCGGCATGCCGATTATGTACTGCTGAAAGGAGTGGCACAGGATGCAGGCGATGGTGGTATATTCCAGTCAGACAGGGAATACCCAGAAGGTTGCGGCAGCAATTTTTGGCGCGATTCCCGGAGAGTCCAAGGATATGCAGCACGTGAATGAATATACGGGGAAGGATGCGGATACTTTTTTTGTCGGCTTCCGGACGGAAATGGGAGACTGTGATACGCAGATTGCCAATTTGCTGGCGGGATTACACGGAAAACGGATTGCGCTTTTTGGAACCTGTGGCACAGGCGGCGACGGAATCTGGCATGACCGGATCATCCGGCAGGTAAAAGGCTGGATCGCGCCGGATAACAGCTATGCGGGCGCATTTTTATGTCAGGGAAAAATGCCCATGCAGATCCGCAGAAGCTATGAAGCCAGGCTTGCCGGAAAAGACGGACGGGAGCAGCTGCAGTTTATGATTCGCAATTTTGATGAGGCGCTGCTGCATCCGGATTCGACCGACCTTAAGGATGCTGCGGAATTTGCCAGATGGGTGATGCGACAGCCCTGATATTTCAGAACGGTTTTTACGTTCAGACAGGATAAGACAAAAATATTTAAAAATCTCCATTGCATTTTGTTGTGATTCGTGGTATATACACAGATTGGAATGCAGGGCGGGGAATGTCCCGCCGGCAGGTTCCAATTTGGGCACAGCATTGTGCGAAAGGAGATTATTTTTTTATGGTAAAGGATATGACACAGGGCAGCCCGGCAAAGCTGATCCTCAATTTTGCGGTTCCCCTGATTTTAGGAAATTTGTTTCAGCAGTTTTACAGCCTGGTGGACACGATCATCGTGGGAAAATTTCTGGGAGTGGATCAGTTGGCGGCAGTGGGCGCTACCGGTTCCATCAATTTCTTAATCATCGGCTTCTGTATGGGGATCTGTAACGGATTTGCGATTCCGATTGCGCAGAAATTCGGGGCAAAGGATGAAAGCGGCCTGCGCCGTTTTGTCGCCAACAGCGCCTGGCTGGGAATTATTTTTTCTGTGGTGATGACGGCTTTAACTGTGGCGCTGTGCAGACAGATTCTGGTCTGGATGAAGACGCCGGCCAATATTCTGGAAGATTCCTATATTTATATCATTATCATTTTTGCGGGCATTCCGGTGACAATTCTGTATAACCTGACCTCAGCCGTCATCCGGTCCATGGGGGACTCCAAAACGCCGGTTTATTTTCTGACCCTGTCAGCGGCGTTGAATATCGCGCTGGATCTGTTTTGCATTCTGGCGCTGCATATGGGCGTGGCGGGCGCGGCGGTCGCAACCGTGATTTCCCAGGGCGTATCCGGGGTAGCGTGTCTGGTCTACATGCTAAAGAAATATGAAATTTTAAAAATGCAGCCCGGCGAGAAAAAGGCCAGACCGGAGCTGATGCTTCGGCTCGCAGTCATGGGGGTGCCCATGGGTCTGCAGTATTCCGTGACCGCCATCGGAAGCGTCGTTTTGCAGACGGCGGTCAATACGCTGGGGAGCCTGGCAGTGGCGTCCGTGACCGCCTCCGGCAAAATCAGCATGATTTTCTGCTGTCCCTTCGACGCTTTGGGCGCGACCATGGCGACCTTTGCGGGACAGAACATGGGCGCGGGCAAGCCTGACCGGATCCGGAAGGGACTGAAGGATGCGGGCGCTATCGGGAGCGTTTATGCGGTGATCGCCTTCGGCATTTTGTTTTTCGCGGGAAAATATGTGGCGCTGCTCTTTGTGGACGCCTCCGAGACGGTGATCCTTGACAACGTGTCGCTCATGTTGACGATAAACAGCGCCTTTTATATCCCGCTGGCTTTTGTCAACATCGTGCGTTTCCTGATCCAGGGGCTTGGCTTTTCCGGGCTCGCCATTTTTTCCGGCGCCAGCGAAATGATAGCCCGCGCGCTCGCCGGGTTCCTTCTGGTACCGGCCTTTGGATTCCCGGCTGTTTGCTTTGCGAACCCTCTGGCCTGGGTTGCAGCCGACCTCTTCCTCTTCCCCGCATATTTCCTCCTCATGCGCCGCGTGGAAGATTACCTTTCCGGAAAACGCGCGCATCTGTGAGGCTGGCGTCTGTCCGGAAAGGGCAGAAATCCTATAAAAAAGCGATCAGGACACATTTTTAACATATTTAGATGGTATACTGACGATATGATAAATTGTAATCCGGATAAGATGACGTGATTCAGGCAAGGACGGCAGTCGGTGACGGCTGAGGCGGAAGGAGGTGCAAAGAGCGTGGATAAGCGCAGGGTTTTGGTTGTGGATGATGAAAGCAGGATGCGTAAGCTGGTGAAGGACTTTTTGCAGCGGGAGGGCTTTGAGGTGCTGGAGGCCGGAGACGGAAGCGAGGCTGTGGAGCTCTTTTTTGCCAGCAAGGATATCGACCTTGTCATTCTGGACGTGATGATGCCGAAAATGGACGGCTGGCAGGTGTGCAGGGAAATCCGGGCATTTTCCAGGGTGCCGATCATCATGCTGACGGCGAGAAGCGATGAAAAGGACGAGCTGCTGGGCTTTGAGCTGGGGGTGGATGAATATATTTCAAAGCCATTCAGCCCTAAAATACTGGTGGCACGGGCGGAGGCGATTCTGCGCAGAAGCAATCCGGACGCCGAAGACGGCGGGGTGCTGGAGGTGGGAGGCATCCGGATGGATAAAGCCGCTCATATGGTGGAAATAGACGGGAAAAACGTGGATTTAAGCTATAAAGAATTCGAATTGCTGGCCTATTTTATGGAAAACAGAGGGATCGCCCTGTCCAGGGAGAAGATCCTGAATAATGTATGGAATTATGACTATTTTGGCGATGCCCGCACGATCGATACCCATGTGAAAAAGCTGCGGAGCAAGCTTGGGCAAAAGGGCGAGCTGATCAAGACAATCTGGGGCATGGGGTACAAGCTGGAGGCATAGTGTGAAGCATTCTATTCGCAGACAATTTGCGGCAATTTTTATCGGATTGATGGCCGGCACAATTTTATTGTGCTGGTTTTTGAATGGATCCTTATTGCAAAAATATTATATTTCCAACAAAAAGGCTGTGCTTCTGAAAATGTATGGAGAGCTGGAGCACGCCGTTTTGGAGGAAATGCTGGACTCGGAAACTTATAGCTTAAGCCTGCAGCAAAACTGCAGCAAATACAATTTATCCCTGTTGGTATTGGACTACAATTCCAGAATCGTCAAATCCTCCGAGAGCGATTCCAATTTCATGAAGCTCCAGCTATTGCAGCATGTGTTCGCCCCGGCGGACACGCAGGAGATCATGGACCGGACCGAACGGTATATCATACAGCGGGTGGGAGATCCCCGTTCCCATATGGAATATATTGAAATCTGGGGGATTCTGGGAAACGGCTATTTTTTCATCATCCGGACAGCGCTGGAGGGCATTCAGGACAGCGTGGCGATCGCGAACCGTTTTCTGGCCTATGTGGGCATTGTTGCGGCGATTGCCAGCGGGCTGATCATCTGGTATGTGTCCCGGAAGATCACGGAGCCGATTTTACAGCTGGCGAAGATTTCCCGGCACATGGCGCAGCTTGATTTTGAAGTCCGTTATCAGGGCAGCGGCGGCAATGAAATAGACCTGCTGGGAGAGAATATCAACAAGCTGTCGGAGACGCTGGAGCAGACGATTTCGGAATTAAAGACGGCGAATAATGAGTTAAAAAAGGACATTGAGAAGAAAAACGAGATCGATGAGATGCGCCGGGAATTTCTGGCGAACGTTTCCCATGAATTAAAGACGCCGATCGCCCTGATTCAGGGATACGCGGAAGGGCTGCAGGAGGGAATCGGAGACGATCCGGAGAGCAGAAGCTTTTACTGTGACGTCATCGTGGACGAGGCGACGAAGATGAACACGATGGTGAAAAAGCTGCTGACCTTAAATCAGCTGGAATCCGGCAACGACATTGTTTCCATGGAACGGTTTGACATCACTGCTCTGGTCGATAATTATCTGCAGTCCGCCGACCTTCTCGCAAAGCAGAACGAGATTACCGTGCATATGAAGGAAAAGGAGACCATGTATGTGTGGGGCGATGAATTTAAGACGGAAGAAGTGTTCATGAACTATTTTTCCAATGCGGTCAATCACTGTGGCAATGAAAAGGTGATCGAGGTAAACCTTGAAAAAAGGGATCGTCATGTGCGCATATCCGTTTTTAACACGGGCGAACCGATTCCGGAGGATTCCCTGCCCCATCTGTGGGAAAAGTTTTATAAGGTGGACAAGGCCAGAACCCGGGAATACGGCGGAAGCGGCGTGGGACTTTCCATCGTAAAGGCGATCATGGAATCCATGAATCAGAAATACGGCGTCATCAACTATGAAAACGGTGTGGCCTTCTGGTTCGAGCTGGAGCTTGCGGGGGAAGACAGCCCGGTTTCGTAACGGCGCAGACAAGTGAAACTGTCACCCGCTTTCATAAAAGAGACCGATATTTTTGAAAAAAGTAGTTGAAAAATGCTGGTTTTTAGTATACACTTGTAAAGGATTGCAAACGTGAATTTTATTTAGGAGGACGACTACGTATGATTTCTGCAGGTGATTTCAGAAATGGTGTTACCATCGAGTTTGAAGGAAATATTTATCAGATCATTGAATTCCAGCATGTAAAGCCTGGCAAGGGCGCTGCCTTTGTCCGGACCAAGTTAAAGAACATCAAGAGCGGCGGCGTGGTGGAGAAGACCTTCCGGCCCACTGAGAAGTGCCCGACCGCGCGGATCGATAGAAGGGATATGCAGTATCTGTACAATGACGGCGAGCTGTTCACCTTCATGGATATGGAAAGCTATGACCAGATTTCCCTGAACAAGGATTCTATCGGCGATGCGCTTAAGTTTGTGAAGGAGAACGAGGTCTGCAGGATCTGTTCTCATAACGGCAGCGTGTTTGCGGTGGAGCCTCCGCTGTTCGTGGAGCTGGCTGTTACAGAGACAGAGCCTGGCTTTAAGGGCGATACCGCTACGGGTGCGAACAAGCCCGCCACGGTGGAGACCGGCGCACAGGTGAACGTACCGCTGTTCGTGAACGAAGGCGATGTGATCAAGATCGATACCAGAACAGGGGAATATCTGTCCAGAGTCTGAGCACAACCGGACCGGCATATCATGAGATGTACAAAAGACCATGTGGCGCTTGCCATGTGGTTTTTTTATGCGCATATTTTTTTGTGAAGAACCAGCCACGCCCTGGAAGGATTGCGCGCAGCGATATATTTCTAAACAAAATATAAAATCGCAGAATCGCGGGTTGAATAAGAAAAAAAGAGATATAATAAGAAAATGGAAGAAAATTACAGAAAACAAAAGAAAACAAACCATATATCGTGTTGCATATTGGAGGAAAGGAACATAATATACTTATAGTGTTTAGCACTCGATGTGATTGAGTGCTAACAACACGGCAAAAGAAAGCGAATATTTTATATAAGGAGGCATTTATCATGAAGTTAGTACCCTTAGGCGACAGAGTCGTGTTAAAGCAGCTGGTTGCGGAAGAGACGACCAAATCCGGCATCGTTCTTCCCGGACAGAGCAAGGAAAAGCCCCAGCAGGCGGAAGTGATCGCGGTAGGCCCCGGCGGCGTGGTAGAGGGCAAGGAAGTAAAGATGGAAGTCAAGGTTGGCGACCAGGTCATCTACTCCAAGTATTCCGGCACAGAGGTGAAGCTGGATGAAGAGGAATTCATCGTTGTGAAGCAGTCCGATATTCTGGCAGTGATCGAAGCGTAAGGAAAAACTGCGTAACCGTTCAGACAGGTCTGAATCGTTACCGAAATTGCAAAAGGCAGACCGCAGCATGCGGCTATAGCTTTTAAAACAAGGAGGTCATTTTTATCATGGCAAAGGAAATCAAATACGGCGCGGAAGCCCGTGCGGCACTGGAATCCGGTGTGAATCAGTTAGCGAATACAGTCAGAGGTACTCTTGGACCGAAAGGGCGCAACGTGGCGCTGGATAAATCCTTCGGCGCACCCCTCATCACCAACGACGGTGTGACCATCGCGAAGGAAATCGAGCTGGAGGACGCTTTTGAGAACATGGGCGCACAGCTTGTGAAGGAAGTAGCGACCAAGACGAATGATGTGGCAGGCGACGGTACCACCACGGCGACCGTTCTGGCACAGGCGATGATCAATGCCGGCATGAGCAATCTGGCGGCGGGCGCAAACCCGATCATCTTAAGAAAGGGCATGCAGAAGGCTACTGATTGCGCGGTGGAAGCGATCGCGAAGATGAGCCAGAAGGTGAACGGCAAGAACCACATCGCAAGAGTTGCGGCGATCTCCGCCGGCAGCGACGAAGTGGGACAGATGGTTGCAGATGCGATGGAGAAGGTTTCCAACGACGGCGTCATCACCATCGAAGAGAGCAAGACCATGAAGACAGAGCTGGATCTTGTGGAAGGTATGCAGTTTGACAGAGGATATATCTCCGCTTATATGGCGAACGATATGGATAAGATGGAAGCGACCCTGGAGAATCCCTATATCCTGATCACGGATAAGAAGATTTCCAACATTCAGGAGATCCTGCCCCTGCTTGAGCAGATCGTGCAGTCCGGCGCGAAGCTTTTAATCATCGCGGAGGATGTGGAAGGCGAAGCGCTGACCACGCTGATCGTCAACAAGCTGCGCGGCACCTTCAACGTGGTTGCGGTGAAAGCGCCAGGCTACGGCGACAGAAGAAAAGCCATGCTGGAGGATATCGCGATCCTGACCGGCGGTCAGGTGATCAGCTCCGATCTGGGTCTGGAACTGAAGGAAACCACCATGGATATGCTGGGACGCGCAAAATCCGTTAAGGTACAGAAGGAAAATACCATCATCGTGGACGGCGAGGGCGACAGCAGCGCGATCCAGGCGAGAATCGGCCAGATCAAGAAGCAGATTGAAGAGACCACCTCTGATTTCGATAAAGAGAAGCTGCAGGAGAGACTTGCGAAGCTGGCAGGCGGCGTAGCGGTTATCCGCGTCGGCGCGGCGACCGAAACCGAGATGAAGGAAGCGAAGCTGCGCATGGAAGACGCTTTGGCGGCAACCCGCGCGGCAGTGGAGGAAGGCATCATCGCAGGCGGCGGCTCCGCTTATATCCATGCTGCCAAGGAAGTGGAAGCTCTGGCCAACAGCCTGGATGGAGACGAGAAGACGGGTGCGAAGATCGTGTTAAAGGCTCTGGAATCCCCTCTGTTCTTCATCGCTGCGAACGCCGGACTGGAAGGCTCTGTCATCATCAATAAGGTGAAAGAGGCGGCAGTGGGCGTAGGCTTCGATGCTCTGAAGGAAGAGTATGTGGATATGATCGAAGCAGGCATTCTGGATCCCGCGAAGGTGACCAGAAGCGCGCTGCAGAACGCGACCAGCGTTGCCAGCACCCTGCTCACCACAGAATCCGTTGTGGCGAATATCAAGGAAGAGACCCCCGCTATGCCCGCAGGCGCAGGCGGCGGCATGGGCATGATGTAAGCCAAACCGTTTCTAAAAACATGAATAAAAACTCCCTTCCCGGACAGAATAGTAAAAAAAGTCCGGAAGGGAGTTTTTTACATGGAAAAAATGAATGCCATACTGGCGGACAGCATGGAGCATATGAAAAAGCAGCTGGGTGTGGGAACGAATTTTGACGTGCTATACCGGGTGGTGGAAATCGGCGGGAAACAGGCATGCATCTATATGATCGACGGCTTCTGCAAGGATGAGGTGATGCAGAAGCTGTTGCAGCATTTCATGGGAATTACGGCGGACAAAATGCCGAAGGATGCCCATGGAATGAGCAAGCAGCTCGTTCCCTATGGGGAAGTGGACTTAAAGGATGACTGGGGAGAGATTGAGTATGCGGTCATGTCCGGCGTGGTGGCGATGTTCATCGACGGCTATGAAAAATGCATCCTGATCGACGCCAGAACCTATCCGGCGCGGAGCGTGTCGGAGCCGGAAAAGGACAAGGTCATGCGCGGCTCCAAGGACGGATTTGTGGAAACCATCGTTTTTAACACGGCGCTGATCAGAAGAAGGATCAGAAGCCCGCAGCTTCGGATGGAGATGCTGAAAGCGGGTTCCTCTTCCCAGACGGACATCGTGCTGTGCTATATGGAAGACCGGGTGGATCAGAAATTTTTAGGACAGCTGCGTGAGAGGATCAACAGCCTGCAGGTGGACGCGCTGACGTTGAATCAGGAGAGCCTGGCGGAATGCCTCTATCAGAGAAAATGGTATAATCCTTTTCCGAAATTCAAATATTCGGAGCGCCCGGATACGGCGGCGGCGCAGGTGCTGGAGGGAAATATCATCATCCTGGTGGATAATTCCCCGTCGGCGATGATCACGCCCACTTCCTTTTTTGATGTGGTGGAGGAGGCGGACGATTATTATTTTCCGCCGATCACGGGAACCTATCTGCGGCTGTCCCGCATGCTGATCGCTGTCATCACTTATTTTCTGACGCCGACCTTTCTTTTGCTGATGCAGTATCCCCAGTGGATTCCAAAGGGATTTGAATTCATCATGGTGCAGGATACGGTGAACATTCCGCTGATCTGGCAGCTTTTGATTCTGGAGCTGGCGGTGGACGGCTTAAAGCTTGCCGCGGTCAATACGCCGAATATGCTGAGCACCCCGCTGTCCGTCATGGCGGCGCTGGTGCTGGGGGAATTTTCCGTGAAGAGTGGGTGGTTTAATTCCGAGGTGATGCTGTATATGGCCTTCGTCGCGGTGGCCAATTATACCCAGAACAGTCTGGAAATGGGATATGCCCTGAAATTCATGCGCATCATCAACCTGATTTTAACCGCCATTTTCGGCGTCTGGGGCTATATCGCCGGCGTGCTGATTTTGCTTGTCAGCATCGCTTCTAATCGGACGGTCAGCAGGCAGAGCTATATTTATCCGCTGATTCCTTTTCAGGCGAAGCAGCTTTCCCATCAGCTGTTTCGGACGCGGATGCCGGATGCGCGGAAGTGAGCGCAGGATTTGCAACACAAGGAGCATGAAATGAAATTCCCCCGCTGCGCGCAGCGGGGGAATTTGTTATTATTCATGACAATAGAATTCTTGCAGGGCGTGAATTCTATTGTTTGCGGTGGTTCTGCATATTGCGGATTACCAACAGCGTGATCAGCATGATGGCGATGCCGAAGCCAAGGCTGATCACGGGATTTTTTACAAAGCCTGCAAAAATGTAGGTGATGCAGGAAATCACCGCCGCAAGAACCGCGTAGGGCAGCTGGGTGGACACATGGTTGACGTGATCGCACTGCGCGCCCGCGCTGGCCATGATGGTGGTGTCGGAGATCGGGGAGCAGTGATCGCCGCAGACCGCGCCTGCCATGCATGCGGAGATGGAAATGATCATCAGCTCAGGGCTGGAGCTGGCAAACACATCGACCACGATGGGGATGAGGATGCCGAAGGTTCCCCAGGAGGTTCCGGTGGCAAATGCCAGAAAGCAGCCAACCAGGAAAATGATGGCGGGCAGCATGCTCATCAGGCCGTCCGCCGCGCCCTTCATGAGTCCGGCGACGAATTCGGCGGCGCCAAGGCTGTCCGTCATCGCCTTTAAGGTCCAGGCGCAGGTCAGGATCAGGATGGCGGGAACCATCGCCTTAAAGCCTTCCGGGAGGCAGCTCATGATTTCGTGGAAGGACAGCACCTTGCGGAACAGGTAAAAGACAATGGTGATGAGCAGCCCGAAGAAGCCGCCCAGCGCCAGACCTACGGACGCATCGCTGTTGGAAAAGCTGGTCACGAAGTCCGTGCCGGCAAAGAAGCCGCCGGTATAGAGCATGCCGATGATGCAGCAGACGATCAGGCAGACCACCGGAACGACCAGATCGCATACTTTTCCGTTGGTCATGATTTTGTCCGCGTTTTCCATGCCCGCGTAGGGACGCTCTGCGGAAGAGAAAAGGTCTCCCTTCTCCTGAGCATTTTTTTCATGCTTCGACATGGAGCCGAATTCGATGCGCAAAAGCACCATGACGACCATCATGAGAATCGTCAAAAGGGCGTAATAGTTATAGGGAATTGCCCGCAGGAACAGGGAAAAACCGTCCTCGCCCTCCACAAAGCCGGTCACGGCCGCCGCCCAGGAGGAAATCGGAGCGATGATGCAGACCGGCGCCGCGGTGGCGTCGATCAGGTAAGCCAGCTTGGAGCGGGAAACCTTCTGCTTGTCCGTCACAGGGCGCATGACGCTGCCAACGGTGAGGCAGTTGAAATAGTCGTCCACAAAAATCAGGACGCCCAGCGCGATGGTGGCAAGCTGTGCCCCCACACGGCTTTTGATGTGGGAAGCCGCCCAGCGTCCGAAGGCAGCGGAGCCGCCGGCCCGGTTCATCAGCGCGACGATGGCGCCGAGAAGGACAAGGAAGATCAGGATGCCTACATTGTAAGAATCCGAAAGGACGCTCAAAAAGCCGTCTTCGAACATGTGCATGACGGTCCCTTCAAAGGAAAAGCCGGAATAGAACAGTCCGCCCACCAATATGCCGACGAACAGGGAGCTGTAAACCTCCTTCGTGATCAGCGCCAGGCCGATGGCGACGATGGGAGGCACGAGCGCCCAGAAGGTCGCGTACATGGACGGCACGTATCCTTCTGCACCGTCGGCGGCGAACAGGGTCATCGGGCACAGGAATAAAAAGAGCGCGATGACGGGAATGATCGTTTTGATTCTGCGTGGAAAATTGTGCATAAAAAAATCTCCTCTCTGGTATGGTTTCGATTCCGGAAACCCGCCGGTTTTGGGAATCGTGTGCGGATGAGCATTCATCCTGCTGGCAGAAAGGAAAAGCGCATGGATATCCATATGAAAGCCGATGTGATACCGATGATAGCGCTCCACTAAAGTGACAGTCCGCCACATATTCTGCGACGTCCCAGGGCAGCTGTGCCGGGCAGCACAAAGCCCTTCGGCGGCGTTCCCTTTCCTGCGGCAGCAGATGCCCGCTGCGTTACAGACCGCAGTACTGATAAAAACCGCGCCTCTACCATGTAATTGCGTTGTATCACAGAATGGCGCAAAAGTCAAGAAATTTTTTTGATGCGGATTGACAGAAAGCGCGGGTGTGCTATACTGAACGTGATACCGGACGCAGCCTGGATCGGGGCGTAAGTCTGCCCGGTATGCAAGGATTGATACATAAAGGAGTACGAAAATGACGTTATACGAGGGAGAAGTGGGCGTAAGCTACAGCGTGCAGGGTCTTTCTATGGAAGACGGGCTGACGCGGCGGCTGCAGGCGCTGGGACTGAACGAAGGAACAAGGGTGAAAATTCTGAACCGTAAAAAGCAGGGGGCGCTCATTCTTTCTGTGCGCGGCACGAGGCTTGCCGTCGGGAAGCATATTACGGATCACATAGAGGTGTGCGCGGCACAGGAAAATTCCGTGAAAGAAAAAGAGGCAGGTGACTGAAGATGGCGCAGAAGGAAGCGGTACAAAAGGAAGACAGGCATGTGCATGTGGCGTTTGTGGGAAATCCCAACTGCGGAAAGACGACGCTGTTTAATGCGGTGACAGGGGCGAAGCTGAAGGTGGCGAACTGGCCGGGCGTCACGGTGGAAAAATTTGAAGGAAACATCGAGTATGAGGGCTACGAATTAAAGCTCGTGGATACGCCGGGCATTTATTCCTTAAGCTGTTATACGATAGAGGAGCAGGTGACCAGAAGATGCGTGCAGGATGACGACATCGAGGTGATTGTGAACGTGGTGGATGCGTCGAGCCTGGAGCGGAATCTCTACCTGACGCTGCAGCTTTTGGAGCTTGGCAAGCCGGTCATTCTGGCGTTAAATATGATGGACATCGTCAAGGAGAGGGGACTGGAAATCGACCTGCACCGCCTGCCCGAGATGCTGGGGGATATTCCGGTGGTGCCGGTGTCGGCGGCGAAGCGGACCGGGCTGGATATCCTGCTTCACGCGGTGGTGCACCATTATGTGGAGGGACCAAAGGAAGACATCATGAATTACGGACCCGGGATCGAGGACAGGCTTGCGAGGCTGGAGGATATGATGCGGAGCAATTATCCCAGCCATTCTCTGACCCGGTGGCATGCGATCAAGCTTTTGGAGGATGACGAGCAGGTGCGCAGGGAGCACCCCATCGAAATCCGGGAAGTGGCGGACCGCAGCTATGAGAAGGAAATCATTCAAAAGAAATATCAATATATAGAAGAGATTGTGGAGGAGACTCTTTTCCATAAAGAAAAAAAAGCGGCGCAGACGGATCGGGTGGATGCGGTTTTGACCCATCCGTTCTGGGGGGTTCCTGTTTTTTTGTGCATCATGGCGATGGTGTTCTTTCTGACCTTTGCGGTGGGGGATTTTTTAAAGGGGGGCTTTGAGGTGGCGCTGGCTGGTTTTTCTGAAGCCGCGCGCATGCTGCTTTTGCGCATCCACACCGCAGACTGGCTGGTTTCACTGGTGGTGGACGGTATCATCGCCGGGGTGGGCGGCATCCTGACCTTTTTGCCGAATATTTTCATCCTGTTTCTGGCGCTGGGCATTTTAGAGGATTCCGGCTATATGTCCCGGGTGGCATATGTGATGGACGGCATCATGGGAAAGGTGGGGCTGTCCGGAAAGGCGTTTTTGCCCATGATCCTGGGCTTTGGCTGTACGGTGCCCGCGATCATGGCGACCAGGGCGCTGGAGACGGAGCACGACCGGAAAAAGGTCATGGTGATCACGCCCTTTATGTCCTGCTCCGCCAGGCTTCCGGTATATGTGCTGTTTTCCGATATGTTTTTCCCGGAAAATCCCATGCTTCCGGCGTTTTCCATGTATGTGATCGGGCTTGTGATTTCCATTCTGGTGGCGCTTGTGATGAACCGCGCCGAAAAGGGAAAGGTCAACGATTCCCTGCTCATAGAGCTTCCGGAATATAAGCGTCCCAATCCCCGCACGATCCGCACGTATGTGTGGAATAAGCTGCGGGACTACCTGACCAAGGCGGGGACTACCATCTTTCTGGCGTCCATCGCGATCTGGTTTGTATTGAATTTCGGCGTGACCGGCATGGTTGGGGATACGGCGGACAGCTTCGGCGCTGCCATCGGACGTTTTTTAGTGCCCGTATTGGCTCCTGCGGGACTTGGCCTGTGGCAGATCGTGGTGGCGCTCATTTCCGGCATTTCCGCGAAGGAGGTGGTGGTTTCCAGCTTTGCGGTGCTTTTTGGGGTGTCCAACGCCAATTCTACTGCGGGAATGGAAACGATCATCTCCAATATCCGGCGTTTTGATCCTTCCTTTGGACCGCTCAACGCCTTTTGCCTGATGCTGTTCGTGCTTTTGTATGTGCCCTGCGCGGCGACCATCGGCACGATCCGCAAGGAGAGCGGCTCTTTGAAATTCACGCTGAGGCTGATGGCGTTTCAGATTCTGTTTGCCTGGCTTGTCAGCGTGCTGGTATTTCAACTTGGCTCTCTGATTCTGGGATGACTGGAAGTAACAGTTCAGACCTGTCTGAACTGTTACGAACTGTTACGATGCCTGCTGTGAGGTTGTTGACTTTTGGGCAGGTTTGTGCAAAAATAGAAGAGTGATTTAAAACGGAAAAGCATATCAAAAGCGGGAGCCGTCTGCGGTTCCCTTGAAAGGAATACGGAGGAAGCCTATGAGAGGGATTGATACACCGGTCAGACAGATCAGGCGTGAGGTTTTTAAGGAGATTGCCAATCTGGCATACCATTCCGACAATCTGATCGATGATATGGAGGCGCTGCCTTATAAAATTGTAAATCAGGATGATCCCGTCTACCGGGAAAGCATTTACCGGGAGCGGTCGATCGTGCGGGAACAGCTTCGTCTGGCGATGGGACTTTCCCTGCGCCCGGAAAACGTGCCGGTTCACCTGACGCAGGGGCTGATGGAGAGCAATATTGACGAGAAGTATTATGAGCCGCCGCTGATGCAGGTCATTCCGTCCGCCTGCAATGCCTGTCCGGTGAACGCCTATCAGGTGACGGACCGGTGCATGGGCTGTGTGGCGCATCCCTGCCAGAAGGTGTGTCCCAGAGGAGCGATCAGCACGGTGAACGGCAAATCCGTCATCGACCCGGACAAATGCATCCGTTGCGGAAAATGCAAAGCGATCTGTCCCTATGATGCCATTTCCCACCAGCAGAGGCCCTGCAGCGCGGCGTGCGGCGTGGGCGCGATCGAGAGCGATAAAGCGGGCAGGGCAGTGATCAACAGCGACAAGTGCGTCTCCTGCGGACAGTGCATGGTGAGCTGTCCCTTCGGCGCGATCGCGGATAAATCCCAGATTTTCCAGCTGATCCGGGCGATTCAGTCCGGCAGGAAGATCATCGCGCAGGTTGCGCCCGCCTTTGTTGGGCAGTTTGGTTCGGAGGTGACACCGGGCAAGCTGAAAACCGCTTTAAAGGAGCTGGGCTTTGCGGATGTATATGAGACTGCGATCGGCGCGGACATGGGCGCCATGGCGGAAGCGGAGCATTATGTGGAGGAGGTGGCGACAGGGAAGCTGCCCTTCCTTTTGACCTCCTGCTGTCCCTCCTGGTCCATGCTGGCGAAGAAATTTTTCCCGGAAACCATTGACAAGATTTCCAATGCGCTGACCCCTATGGTGGCGACCGCGCGGAAAATAAAGGAAGACCATCCGGAGGCGTCTGTGGTGTTCATCGGACCCTGCGCGTCAAAGAAGCTGGAGGCTTCCCGGCGGACCGTGCGCTCCGATGTGGATTTCGTGATCACCTTTGAAGAGCTGGCGGGCATGTTTGACGCAAAGGGCATTGATCCTGCCAAAGTGGAATCGGAAACGCCTGTAGAGGACGCGACCGCGGCAGGACGCGGATATGGCGTGGCTGGCGGCGTGGCATCCGCCATTGAAAACTGTATCAAAGAATATTATCCGGATGTGTCGGTGCATATCGAGCATGCGGAGAGCCTTGCGGAATGCAAGAAAATACTGATGCTGGCGAAAATGGGCAAGAAAAACGGCTGTCTGATCGAGGGCATGGCATGTCCCGGCGGCTGCATCGCGGGTGCGGGAACGAATATCGCGATACCCCAGGCGATGAAGGAGGTCAACAGCTTTAAGCAGGCGGCGTCAAAGAAGCTGCCGGATCCTCACAGACCGTAAAAAACGTGGTGGCAACGGGACAGAATAGAAGAATCAAAAAGGAAACGGTCCGCAAAAACGGTCCGTTACAGAGAGGGAGGAAAATATGGTGAAAATCAGGACGCGCTTTGCGCCCAGTCCCACCGGGCGGATGCATGTGGGAAATCTGCGCACGGCGTTGTATGCCTATCTGGTGGCGAAGCATGAGGGCGGCGATTTTATTTTGAGAATCGAGGATACCGACCAGGAGCGGTACGTGGACGGCGCGGTGGAGATCATTTACAGAACCCTGCAGAAGACGGGGCTTGTGCATGACGAGGGACCGGACAAGGATAGGGGCGTGGGTCCCTATGTGCAGAGCGAGCGACAGGCGAAGGGAATCTATCTGGAATATGCGAAAAAGCTGGTCGAGCGGGGGGAGGCATATTATTGCTTCTGCGACAAGGAGCGCCTGGCCACGCTCAACAGGGTGGTCGCCGGTAAAGAGATCAACGTATATGACAAGCACTGCCTGGGGCTTTCCAAAGAGGAAGTGGAGGAAAAGCTCGCGGCGGGCGTGCCCTATGTCATCCGCCAGAATAATCCGACAGAGGGAACAACCACCTTCCACGACGAGATTTATGGCGATATTTCCGTGGATAACGCAGAGCTGGACGATATGATCCTGATCAAGTCGGACGGCTATCCGACCTACAATTTTGCCAATGTGGTGGACGATCACCTGATGGGCATCACTCATGTGGTGCGGGGAAATGAATATCTTTCCTCCTCCCCGAAATATAACCGTCTGTATGAGGCTTTTGGCTGGGAGGTTCCGGTTTATATCCATTGTCCGCTCATCACGGACGAGGAGCATCAGAAGCTGTCCAAGCGCTGCGGACACTCCTCCTATGAGGATTTGACAGAGCAGGGCTTTTTGACAGAAGCGATCGTCAATTTCGTGGCGCTTTTGGGCTGGAGCCCGGAAGGGGAAAGAGAGATTTTCTCCCTGGAGGAGCTGGTGCGGGAATTTGATTTCCACAGAATGTCCAAATCTCCGGCGGTGTTCGATTATACGAAGCTGAAATGGATGAACGGCGAATATATCAAGGCAATGGATTTTGACCGGTTTTATGAGATGGCCCGTCCATATCTGGAAAAGGCGCTGACGAAGGGACAGGATCTGAAAAAAATCGCCGAAATGGTCAAGACGAGGATCGAGATTTTCCCGGATATTGAAGAGATGGTGGATTTCTTTGAAACGCTGCCCCAGTATGATCCCGCCATGTATGTGCATAAGAAAATGAAGACGACGAAGGAAAGCGCGCTGGAGGTGCTCACAGAGCTGCTTCCGGTTCTGGAGGCACAGGAGGATTATTCCAACGATGCCCTTTATCATGCGCTCATCGCGTATGTGGAGAAGAAGGGCTGTAAGAACGGTTACGCGCTTTGGCCGGTGCGCACCGCGGTTTCCGGTAAGCAGATGACGCCCGCGGGCGCTACGGAGATCATGGAGATTCTGGGAAAAGAGGAATCCTTACAGAGAATCCGCAAAGGAATCGAGCTGCTAAAGGAAGCCTGACGGCTGGGCTGTTATGTCTGACCGGAAGCCGGTCAGAGCCTTGCAGCTTATGAGAAAGCGGTATGCCATCGTGCAGGAAAGGAAGAGTCCCATATTGCAGGGAAACGAACAACAAAAGAAAGCAATTGTTTTAAACCGCGGACCGGCGCTCATCTTAGCCGGTCCCGGTTCCGGAAAAACCTTCACAACCGTCGAGAGAGTACGGTATCTGATTGAGGTCCATAAGGTGGACCCGTCCAGTATTTTAGTCATCACCTTTACGAAAGCGGCTGCCCGGCAGATGCGGGACCGCTTCTTTGCCCGGATGGACGGCACATTTTATCCGGTCACCTTCGGCACATTCCATGCCGTCTTTTTCCAGATATTGAGAATGTCTGGTCATTATGAATCCAATTGTATCCTCACCGAAAAAGAGAAAAAAGAATATTTACGCATCGTGTTTCGCGCCATGGCGGCGGAGGTTCCCAAAGAGGAGGGCTGGGAAGAGGGAATTTTGTCCGAAATTGGTTATCTGAAAAATGCGGGCAGCATCCCGGCGGATTTTCAGAGCGGATTTTTAGAGATGCCTGCGTTTAAGAAGCTTTTTATGCAGTTTCAAAGGCAGCTGTCCGAAATGGGAAAGCTGGATCTGGATGATTTTGCGGCGGCGGTGCGGCATCTTTTTCGCACAAATCCCCAGGCGCTCGCCCTGTGGCAGCAGCGCTTTGCCTATATTCTGGTGGATGAGTTTCAGGATATCAACGAAACCCAGTACAGCGTGGTAAAGCTGTTGGCGGGGGATGGGAAAAATCTGTTCGTGGTAGGGGACGACGATCAGGCGATCTATGGCTTTCGGGGCTCGGATCCCGCCATCATGCGCCGGTTTGAGAAGGATTACCCGGAGGCGTGCCGGATCGAGCTGTCGGTCAACTACCGGTGCAGCGCAGGAATCGTGGAAACGGCGGGAAAGCTGATCGCCGCCAACCGGGAACGGTTTTTTAAGAGAATTGAGGCGGGAAAAAAGGAGGCTGTCCATTTGGCGCCGGAAACGGCGGAAGGGAGCGTGCCATGGAAGCCTCTGGCGAAGGACCGATCGGTGTGGATCGCCGGCTTTGCAGACAGGAGGCAGCAGGCGAGATGCCTGGCAGAGCTGATCGAAAAACGCAGGATAGCGCAGCCCCAAAAAACCATCGCCGCCATTTACCGGACCAACACGGACTGCGCCCTTTTGGCGGAGGCGCTCAAGGAGAGGAAAATTCCCTTCCGCATGCGGGAAAGGCTGAAAAGTCCCTATGCCCATGCGGTCTGTCAGGATTTGCTCGCCTATTTGAAGTTTTCCAAAACGGACCGTGACAGGAGCATTTTTTTCAGGATCATGAACCGGCCATGCCGGTATCTTTCCCGGCAGCTAATCGGTCCCGGACAGGTTTCCTTTCCTGCGCTTTTGGAGACCTATCGGGACAAAGCCTATATGCGGCAGCTGATCGGAAGGCTGCAGTCGGACGTCGGACGGATGGCGGGAATGGATCTGTTCGCGGCGGTGAACTTTGTCCGGAAGGGAATGGACTACGACGGCTGGTTAAAAAAGCAGTTTTCGGGAAAAGCCTGTGAGGAGGCTGTGAAAATGGCGGATTTTTTCCAGGAGAGCGTGCGGGATTTTCGGACGGTGGAACGGCTGGAGGAACATATTTCGGCGTATGAGCAGGAGCTTTTGGCGGCGTATCAAAAGGAGCAGGACGGGGATGAGGACGCGGTGCAGCTGATGACGATGCACGGTTCGAAGGGACTGGAATTCGATACGGTATTTCTGCCCGACTGCAATGAGGGAATCGTGCCCCATAAAAAGAGCCTGAAGGGAAAGGAGGTGGAGGAGGAACGCCGGATGTTTTATGTGGGCATGACCCGGGCGAAGGAACAGCTGTTTTTGAGCTGGGTGGCAGGGACCAGGCAGGAGCCGGGCTTTCCGTCCCGTTTTCTGAATGAGTGCGGGTATCGGGAAGCGTATCGGGCGCAATAGCGCTGGTTTGAAGTAGGCCCTGCCGCGATTGTTACTTTTCCCGGGGGGAGAAAGACCGGGAAAAATGAGCTGCGATCAGAAATAACAGTTCGGAATGATTTTATGAAAAATCGATGAAAAGGCTTGACCAGCCCCCAAGGGGCTGGTTTATGCTATCAGTGGCGGCGAAATTGGCAGAAAGGAATGGGGAGAGCACATCTTATATTTTTAAGATGTGATGCTGCTTTGCGGCGTTTTGCCTGCGGTACAGGCCCGGGGATATGCCGGCATATTTTTTAAACAGCTTGCTCATATGGTACTCGTCGTAAAAACCGAAATTTTCCGCGACGGTGTGAAGCTTTACATCCGGATAGTCCAGCAAAAACTGGCAGACAATTCTGATTTTTTCTTCCACCTGATACTGGTAAACGGTCTTTTGAAATGCTGCCTGAAATCTTTTATTCAGACTTTTTTCCGACAAATGTAAAATATCTGCCAGTTCTGCGAGCCTGTAAAATTTCTGTGGATTCATGGCCAGTGTGGACATGGCCTGTAAAACAAGAGGATCCGATGTCGGGCAGGAGCCGGCAGAGCAGTCGGCAAGCTCCCACAGCAGGAGAGAAAAAAGGTGGTTGAGCTTGCGGGATGCATGAGGGGAAGCTTCAAACCATATGGCGATCAGCTCCTGGAACAGCAGTCTGATCCGGGGATAGGAGCGGCAATGAATCACGGTTTCCAGCGTGACACCTTCCGCTGCCTGGTTGTTTGGGCAGGAAAAGGAATCGCCGGGAACTGTAGAAATATGAAAGTACATGGTATGGGTGCCGGGGCTGCAGTCCTGATGACCAAAGTGGTGTTGTCCGCCGTGGAGGATGATCACATCATCCTGTTCCACATGCCAGGTATTGTCATTCTGGCAGATGTCCCATACACCGTTCATGATGTATACAAAATCGTGTTCATCCAGAATGCGGTCAGGATGTACAAAGCCCTGTATGTAATGCGTATAATTGGCAATGCTGACTGTGCGTTGCTTATCTGTTCTGTAAAAATTCATTGTATTTTCTCCCTGACGTCCATAATATACATTTTTTGGACAATTCGTCTATTGAGGAAATGTGTATGAATTGGTACACTATAAAGCAAATATATTATAGTTCAAATGAGCGCAATCTGCAATAAAAACAGTACCCACTTCATGGACTGTAAAGGTTTGTCCCGGAAATTTTCTGCTGTGGAATTTACCCGTTTCAAGTTGCCTGTGGCGGGAAACGGATTTCTTTCCGGAAAAATATACATGTTCCTGCTGACTTTGTACAGCGAGTGCTGCTTTCCGGTCTGAACCGTTATGACCGGTTCATAGTCCTGAGAATCAGGGGAAGTGTGAACGGGGTACCGGCTGCGCCATCAGGAACGGGACAGGGGGAAAAATAATGGACAGGAAACAGGGAATTGCCGGTAACAGAGAAGGTCTGTTTCGGAAGAATGAGGATGTGATTTTCAATTGGCCTGATAAAATTTTCGGGGCGGCCATCATGCTTTTGAGCATCGCGATATTTTTGATCATTCTGTATCCATTGTGGTTCATCGTGATTGCTTCCATCAGCAATTCCAATCTGGTCAATCAGGGGCAGGTGGTCATTTGGCCGAAGGATATCCGTTTTTACGGCTTTGAACAGATCATGAATGACAGCCGTATCTGGCTGGGCTATGCGAACACCATCTTTTATACGGTCGCAGGAACGGTGCTGAATCTGGTGGTGACCATGCCGGCGGCGTATGCACTTTCCAGGAGCAGCTTCAAAGCCAGAAACGGAGTGATGCTTTATTTTGTGTTCACAATGTATTTTTCGGGCGGTCTGGTTCCGCTGTATATGACGATCAGCTCCCTGCATTTGATTTCCACGAGGTGGATTCTTCTGATTCTTGTTGCCGTTAATACATATAATCTGATTGTTGCCAGGACATTTATACAAAGTTCGATTCCGGAGGATCTTTACGAGGCGGCGGTGCTGGACGGGTGTTCCCACTTCAAATATTTTGCGAAGGTGGTGCTGCCCCTGTCAAAAGCGGTCATTTCCGTTCTGGTTCTGTATTATGGGGTATATCACTGGAATGAATATTTCAATGCTTTGATGTATAACAGCAAGGCGGAATACGCGCCGCTGCAGATCGTGCTGCGTGAGATTCTGCTTTTAAACCAGGTGTTCTCTCAGGGGGTCGGAAGCGTGCAGGGAGGATATGCCCAGGGGGCGATGGATCAGGTGCGCTATGCGGTCATCATTGTTTCCACGGTGCCGATTCTGTGCGTATATCCGTTTGTTCAGAAGTATTTCGAAAAAGGGGTTATGATCGGCGCGGTGAAGGGGTGAGAAATTACCGCATGATACAGACAGGGGAATCGGCTTTCAGGCTGCCAAACGTATTGGTATGCCTGAAAACTGATTCCCCCGCTTTTTAGAGGTCAATCGTCAATCTCTTCTGCATCGACCAGCTCGTCGTATTCGCAGCTGTCCAGATATTCGTCGAAAGCTTCCTCCACCTTTTCGTACTCTGCATCGTCATCGATATAGCCCAGCTGGGGTTCTTCGTTGGGGTCCTGCGGGTTTTCGCTGTAGCGGTAAAACCACACCTCCCCGTCGTCGTTTTCGCCATCCTCATCCAACGGCATCAGGACGATGTAATCGTGCCCCTCCACCTCAAGGATGGTGATGATGGCGCAGTTCACGACAGAGCCGTCCTCCAGATCCAGCGTGACGGTCATGTCTTCATCCAGTTCTTCCGGTTTTTTCATATCATAGGTTCCTTTCTGTGCGTAAAAGCATCGTGTTGTTATTCGCTTCGTGACAACTGGCACATCGCAATAGTTTCTTTTATCATACAGTAAGTTCGTGTGGCATGCAACGAAAAAATGTGTTATACTCAAAAGAAAGTTGTAGTAAACGACAAAAAGATTGTCGTTTACTATACAATTGAACGCAAACAGTGAAAACAGAGGCATACGAAGATGAGACATGAGATTACTGTTTTAAAGGGACGACCGTATCCGGTCGGCATGACTGTTACGGGAAAGAATGAAATGAATCTGGCGGCTGTTCTGACATGCCGCAGGGAATGCGGTGTGATTCTGTATCCGAAGAAGAAAGGTGCGCAGATCCGTATTCCCTTCCGGGAGGAAGACCGGATTGGCGATGTATACTGCATGAAGCTTTCCGGGATTTGCGCCGACGATTATGAATATAATTTTTACACAGATAAAGAGATTATCACAGACCCTTATGCCACAAGGATCGTGGGCAATGAAAAATGGGGGAAAAGAATCTCTCCTGCATTGCGCGCCGGGGGGATTTCGCAGGACTTTGACTGGGGAGAGGACAGACCGCTTCTGACTGCTCTGTGCGACAGCGTCCTCTATCAGCTTCATGTGAGGGGGTTTACCCGGCATGCTTCTTCCGGTGTGGCGCATCCCGGCACCTTTTGGGGAATCACAGAGAAAATCCCTTATTTGAAGGAGCTCGGCATCACGGCGGTGGAGCTGATGCCCGCCTATGAGTTTTTGGAGCTGGAGCAGGAAAAGAGCAGAGGCGTCACGATGGAAGAGGCAGTGCGCCACTATATGGACAGGCCTGCGGAAGAGAAGACAGCGCCACATATGAATTACTGGGGATTTAAAAAGGGATATTATTTTTCGCCGAAGGCATCCTATAGCAGTACAGAGGATGCTGCCACAGAATTTAAGCGCATGGTGAAGGCATTGCATGAGAACGGACTGGAATTGATCATGCAGTTTTTCTTTCCAAAGGAGATTGCGCCGGGCTTCATTCTGGATGTGCTGCGCTATTGGGTGATGGAGTACCATATTGACGGCGCACATCTGATGGGAGAGCGGGTTCCGGCTTTGCTTCTGGCAACGGATCCGATGCTTGCCAGCGTGAAGCTGTTTTACTATGATTTTCCCTGTGATGAAATATATGGCGGCAGGGAGCGGATTTCCTATAAAAATCTGGCATGCTACAGGGACGATTTTCTGTATGATATGCGCCGCTTTTTGAAGGGGGATGAGGACAGCCTGTCAAAAGCGCTCAGTCAGCTTAAGAAAAATCCGGAGCGGATGGGAGCTGTGAACTATATTGCCAATTATGAGGGATTTTCTCTGGCGGATCTGGTTTCTTACGAGCAAAAGCACAATGAGGCAAACGGGGAGGATAACCGGGACGGAAATTCCTATAATGCGAGCTGGAACTGTGGAGAAGAGGGCGCAAGCCGCCGGAAAAGCATACTCCGGCTGCGCAGAAAACAGATGCGCAATGCGCTGCTTTTGCTTTTTACCGCCCAGGCGACGCCCATGCTTGTGGCGGGGGATGAGTTCGGACACAGCAGGGGTGGGAACAATAATCCCTATTGTCAGGACAATGCCGTCAACTGGCTCAACTGGAAACAGACGGAGAAAAATAAGGATTTTCTGGAGTTTGTCAGAACGATGATCGCGCTGCGCAAAAAGCATCCGGTGCTGCACCGGGAGGATGCGCTGACACAGATGGATTATATCGCCTGCGGTTATCCGGATCTTTCCTACCATGGGAAGGATGCCTGGCGCATGAATGCAGAGCCCAACAGCCGGGAGGCGGGCGTCATGTATTGTGGAAATTATGTGAAGGTGGATCGGGACAGGGAGGATGATTTTTTCTATATTGCCTATAATATGCATTGGATCAAAAAGGAATTCGCGCTGCCTGCCCTGCCTGCCGGGCTGCACTGGGAAAAGGTTGTGGATTCCGAAACGGGATGTATGGGACCAGACGGGGAGGCGCTTGCAAAGAGCGTGACGGCGCCGCCGCGCAGCATCCTGATTTTGCAAAGCTTCGGAACCATGGTAGAGAAAGGAAATGGAAATGAAGGCGTTACAGCATTTTAAGACGATCACCCGGCACAAGCTCCTGGTCATGAAGGGATGCTTTGCCGTCGGGCTTTACTGGCAGGGAATCTGCCATGACCTGTCCAAATATTCCTGGACGGAATTTAAGGTCGGCGCAAAATATTTTCAGGGGGACAGGAGTCCTAACAATGCGGAGCGGGAGGACATCGGCTATTCCACCGCCTGGCTGCATCACAAGGGACGCAATAAGCACCATTACGAATACTGGATTGATTACAGCACCCATGGCGGCACGGGCGGAATGGCGCCTGCGCCGATGCCGAAGCGCTATGTGGTTGAAATGCTCATGGACCGCATTGCCGCTTCCAAAATCTACCACGGAAGCGCATATACGGACAGCGATCCTCTCGCCTATTATCGAAGCGGCAAGGAACCGCCTATGATTCACCCAAAAACGAAGGCGCTTTTGGAAAAGCTGCTCATCATGCTGGATGAAAAGGGGGAAGAGGAGACCTTTGCCTACGTCCGGCAGGAGCTTTTGGGACACGGACATAAAAAGGACCGCCGCCGGACCCAAAAGCCACAGAACGTTCTGTGGGCGAGAAGCGGAGGACATCGCCGTTATACCTGCTGCAGCGTACGGAAGCTGTAGCGGGGGCAGAAAGTATAAGAAAGGCTGGAAAGGGACAGACAGGACTGTGGGCATGGTTTGTTCCCTTCCGGCCTTTTCCCCTGCCGCCAGAAATGCGTACAGGTACGCGCCGGAAATGACAGCATATGATAGAAGTATAAAGTATATGACTGTTCACAAGCGTGAACAGCCATGAAGGCGAGGAGATGAGAAACCATGAATTGTCTTTTTTTACTTGTACTGCTGGGCTGTTATGGCGGATACGGAAACAGAGGACCGGCGCATTGTCCGGGCATAACCCCGAGAGTACCGGATGGCTGTGGCTGCAGTGATTGCCGGGAAGAACGGGATTGCGGCGGCAATGACCGCCATGATGCGTGTGACTGCGGCTGCAATGACCGCCGTGATGAACGGGACTGTGGCTGCAATGACCGCCGCGACGAGTGTGGTTGCGGTTGTAATGACCGTCGGGATGAGTGCGACTGCGGTTGTAATGACCGTCGCGACGAGTGTGACTGCGGCTGCAATGACCGTCGTGACGGGCAAAACTGCGGCTGTGAGCGGCGCAGCGGAGAACGGGAAAACTGTAATTGCGACAGGCGCTTCGCGGAGAGCAGACCGATGTCCCGCTATGACGACACGATGAGGGGCTGTTCTATGGGCGACACTGTCCCGGAGATGGAACAGGGAAGAGCACGGTACAACGGTTATCCGGAAAACTGAGTCCGGGCGATGCCGTACAAACAGGACTGCGCGGCATATGCGCAGTCCGCAAAAACAGCTTTCAGGGCAGACGAAGGTCATCGCGGGTCATCTGATACTCCAGCCAGTCCAGAATTTTTCCAACCTTTTCCGGTTCCTCCTTCACAAGCTTCAATTCATCGATATGATGCCACCAATATGTGTTCATGTATCGGAATAAAACGGGGAAGGCGGCCCGCTCTGCGTCGCTGAATGTATAAGCTTTTTGTATGTAGCCTGTATTTTTCAGAAAGAAGGTCTGGCAAGGGCGAAGGACAGTAAATTCCCAGGCTCCGGTATGCGGCGGCCAATTTCTGCCATCCTTCGATCCTGTCACGGCTGGTGAAAGAATTGGAGGTGTGTTTGACCACAAATTTTCCGGTATCGGTATCGACAATGAAGACTTTGCGGAAGTCGTCCTCTCCTCTGACCAGATCGAGAGTTTCGACATTGCGCGGAGGGGTTTTGCAGTATAAGTCAATTGGAAACGATAAAAAGTCCATGTGCGATTCCTTTCCTGTGTGGTGGCATGCCGGGAATGGCGTTCACCAGTTTGATACCATAATACATAGTATATTTCAGGAATCAGCAAAATTCAATCCTTTTTCTACAGCTTGTACATCTGTTGAAAATGAAGTATAATTATAATAAACGACAATCTTTTTGTCGTTTACTATAGCTAAATCCCTCAGGGATGGAAAGCTTGCGAAGGAGGCGACAGGATGCTTGGATTTTCCGTGATGATGTGGTTTGTTTCTATCATTTTATTGCTTGTTGGGTTCTCTCTTTTAAAAGGAAATACCGCTGCCCTGCATGGCAGAGTATTTGAACAAACAAATGATAAGGAAGGCTATGCAAGGGCTATGGGAAAGCCTGTGTTTTTGACGGGTGTTGGATTTGCCATCAGCGGGATTGCCGCCCTTTTGATGAATCGCCTGATTTATGCAATCATGATCATATTTATTGTTGTTATGATTGCGGGAGTTTGCTTTTTCAATATACAGAAGAGGTTTTGTTCCAATTCAGACCTGGTTGAATAGTTATCGGCTTTGCAGTTACAGTTCACGGTGCCGCCGGGGGCGGTCTGCCAGCAGTCTGGTTCCCTCCCTCC
>CAJUEL010000039.1 GCA_910585455.1 uncultured Eisenbergiella sp.
CCCCTACTGCGTAACATGAGGGCATAAAAAAAGCGGCGTTCCTGTTCTCCCGTGTAGGGATAGAGAAACGCCGCGTATGCGTCGTATTCAGTTTTCATTTATTCTTTCTCAATGCTGTGTGCTGATGTTTGGGCTTGCAGGGTTCCGGGCGGCATATCAAGGCTCTTTCCCTCAAAAGTAGTAAATTGGTAGTAAATTCAGCTTGAAATCCTGCGTGTATGCCCGTAAATCAAGGCTTTTTTGAGATAATCAACCATTTTTTCATAAAAATCAATGATTATATTTTTCCAGGATTCGTTTTGCGGTATCATAATCATATAGTTTTGCGTACACCAGTCTGGCTTATATGATACTAATTCTATAGTTGGTTTTCCGGTAAAAAATGTAAAGTCCCCGATCATAGCCATTGCTGCTGTTGGATTGTTTAAATCGTCTGCATAGATTTTTCCCATAATCCCCTGCAGGCAAGACCAGATAAGCGTTTCTTCCCAATTGCCAAACAGTGCTGATACCTTGTTTGTGTCTGTAACTTCGTATGCCATTTGCTGTCTCCCGTATATGTGTAGAATTGACGCCGGAAAGCTGACCGGGCGTTTCCTGTGATATGCCACGCAAATCCTGAAGCGTTTAAACCTTTCTGCGGCAGTCACGCAGATATCTTCAATTTTGTAATTCTGTCAGTGTCTGGCTTAATCTTATCACATCAGGAGACATATGTGTATATAAATTTATATCAAATACATCGCACCCGGCGACGCTGTGGACAGTAACCAAAATCGTTAGGAGGATAAAGAATTTGGGACATTTTGCTTGTTATGCGGAATAAGCTGTGTCAGAAGCTTTCTTCCTTTTCGGAAAAGTGTTCCTATGGCTGTTTCTCAAAAATCTCGTGAATATTCATACATTTCCCGGTTTTTCACGCAATTTGAGCAACTGTATTTAAAAGATACTTACTGGATGCTGAGAAATCCAGGATTGAGCATGGGCTGCATCTTTCAATTCCAAAAGCTTTGGCGCGTCTGGGAAATATCACAAAATTTTCACAAAAGCTTCACCGTTATTACGGATTTTGCATGTAAATTTAGAAAGGAAGTGAATTCGCCGCTTTGTCGAAATGTCCGATCGGCGATTCCAAAGAGTGAGGAGGATGTTCCATGTCAACACATAAAAAAATTGACGCCGTTTGCATTGCCGTTGTTTTTATCATGATTGCGCTGACGGCTTTATTTATGAATGGCAGAGCTATTGGCATAAGCCAGGTGGTAAATGCGGATGATGGAAATGACCGGTTTACTGCAAATGATTTGAATGGCGATTGGGATATTTCCAGCGCAACCCAAATCGTCCTGTCCGATAATGGCAGCACCGTGAGCGGAAACGGCGCCTATGTTTATGATGGAGATGTTTGCATTGTATATGCGGGCTGCTATGTGCTTAGCGGTGCGCTTACGAATGGAAGGCTTTTGATCGATGCGGATAAAGCCGATAAAATATGGATTCTGCTGGATGGCGTGTCGCTTCATTGCGAGGATGATGCGGCGATCCGGATCGAGCAGGCGGATAAAGTATTTCTGACGCTTGCGGAGGGCTCCCAAAACACGATTTCTTCCGGTGTGCTGTACGATGAAGCAAACGTTGCTTCGGGGGTGGACGGGGCGATTTATTCCCGGGATGATCTGACGATAAACGGAACCGGCTCCCTTGTAGTGGATGGCGCATATCAGCATGGAATTGTGTGTAATGACGACCTGGTGCTCGCCGGTGGTGAAATTGTGGTAAATGCGGCGGAGGATGGCATTCACGCAAATGACAGCGTGCGTATCCGGGAGGCAGAGATCACTGTTTCTGCGGGAGACGACGGCATTACGGTATCGAATGATGAAGAGACGGCATATCTTTATATGGAATCCGGGAGCGTCACCGTTTTATCCTGCTATGAAGGATTTGAGGCGATCGATATTACAATTGCCGGTGGAAGCATTGACATCACATCGACAGATGATGGAATGAATGCCAATGGAAACGGCAATGGCTGTATCCGTATTGTGGACGGTGATATCACGATTACCAACCCCACCGGCCGGGATGCGGATGGTCTGGATTCCAATGGCAGCATTTATATTGAGGGCGGAAATGTTTTCATCAGTGTTTCAGACAACGGGGGAAACAGCGCGCTTGATTATGGAAGCGAATATGGAGGAGAATGTGTCATCAGCGGCGGTACGGTGATCGCCTGCGGGAATAGCAGAATGGCAGAGGGATTTGACGCTGCCTCTCCACAGGGATTTTTGATGTATCAAACGACGGCGGATGCGGGGACGATGATCAGCCTGAAGGATGCCGGCGGAAGGGAGCTGCTTGCCGGGGAGATTCCCTGCAGCTTTTCATCCGTCGTGCTCAGCGTGCCTAAGCTGCAGGTAGGAGACGTCTGCACAATTCGGGTGGGCGATGTCGAGGAACAGATTACGATCGATAATGTATCCACATCAGCCTTTGGTCCTGCCGGTATGTTTGGCGGCGGGATGCGGAATCATCAAGGCGATGGCGGAAGGGGTGGCAATCGGGAAAAACCCGGGGATCGATCGTTTGCAGGGCGAAAAGACGGGGATTTTTTTGCGGAAAAACCGCAGAATTTCCCGGCGGATGTGCCACAGGAGCCACCGGCGGACGCGTCACAGGAACCGCCGTCTGAAATGCCGCAGGATATCCCGCCCCGATTATCACAGGATATGCCTTGGGAGGCGTCCGGCGACGGGGACCGGCCGGATAGGCAGGGCATGCAGGAGGACGGGGAAGCCTGGGCTTTGGTTGGTATTTCCATACTGGCTCTGTTTGGCGGACTGATTTTTGCAATAAAATTCAAACGTTAATTTAACCGGCGCCTGTGTATATTGCGGGCACCGGTCTTTCTCTTCGCTCCATAAAAAGCAACCTGCTGTTACGGGTCAAGCGTTTGGATTTTATCATTTTCTTGACAGGGTATTACGAATTTGATATAATTAGAAAAAATATGTAATCAAAATGTAATATGATGTAAAAAATGAAAGGTATCACTTCATCGGGAAAAGCTATGAAGACAATGCAGAGGGTTTTCGGATCGGATACGGACGGTGTACGAAAGCGCGTGCTGCTTTGGCAGGCTGGACTGGTGGTTTTGGCGGCGTGTTTCTGGCAGCAGCCTGCATGGGCGGCTGAAACAGGATACGGGCGGGAAAGCTGGCAGTCGGGCGCCGGAGTGGCGGCATGGATAGACCGTCTCGCGGAGGAGGCTGACGGGGAAGCAGAAGGTCCGCAGGAACAGACAGAGCAGGATGAAACACAAAAGCCTCAGGAACAGGAGAATGAAGAAAGCGCGCAGAGTGAGCCGGAGGATGGGGATCTGGTGATGGCGCACGTGCACAATGTATTGAATGTGCGGGAGGAACCTGGCAGCGACGCGGCGCTGGCGGGCTATCTGTATGCGGACTGCGGCGGCACCATTCTGGAGCGCAGGGACGGCTGGACGAAGCTGGAGTCGGGAGAATTGACCGGTTGGGCGAGCGATGAATATCTGCTCTTTGGAGAAGAAGCCGAGGAAGCGGCGCATAACAATGGGCGTACCGTCGCGAAAACGACCACCGGCGCGCTGCGGATCAGGAAGGAGCCTTCGATGAATGCAGGCGTATATGATTTGCTGGAGGAAGGCGCCGAGTATGAGGTGGTGAACGCGGAACAGCTGGCGTTCAGTGACGACATGGAAATTACGGATGAATGGGTGGCGGTAAGCTATGAGGGCAAAACCGGATTTGTATCTGCGGAATATGTGAAGGTGGAACATCTGATTGATTTCGGGGAAACTGTTGAGCAGGTAAAAGCGAGGCAGGAGGCGGAAAAGGCGGCGGCAGCCCAGAGCAAAAAGGCGAGCAGACAGCAGGAAATAGAAAAACTGCGGGAGATTCCAACCACAGATGACCTTCTGCTGGCAGCGCTGATTCAGTGTGAGGCCGGCGGGGATATTTATGAAGGGCAGGTTGCTGTGGGTGCGGTGGTCTTAAATCGTGTGAAAAGCGCCGCGTATCCCAATACGATCCGGGACGTGATTTTCGCGTCAGGGCAGTTTACGCCGGCGGGCAGCGGAAAGCTGGGGCGTGTGCTTTCCCGCGGGAACATTCAGGCGAGCTGCATTCAGGCAGCGCAGGAGGCGCTGGCAGGCGTATCCCCGGTAGGGACGGCGACGCATTTCAGGCGCGCCGGAGGCAGGGAAGGTATCATTGTAGGAGCGCATGTTTTCTGGTAATTGATAAAGAGGGTGTAGCGTTTGACCGGACCCTTTTTCGTACTTTGTATTTTGGGTAACAGTTCAGGTCTGTCTGAACTGTTACCATTTTTGTTGAGTGGCGACGAATTTTCTTGAATCCGTACGGAAAGTATAGTATGATAAAGGCAGGGTTTGCAGAGAGGAGGCGTCTTATATGGGAAACGTGATAATTGCCTGGACCGTACTGCTCATTGTGCTTGTCGGGATTGAGCTTGCGACGATGGGCCTGACGACGATCTGGTTTGCGGCAGGCGCGCTGGTTTCGCTGGTGGCGGCTGCGTGTAGCGCACCGTTATTCATTCAGATCGCGCTGTTTTTGATCGTATCGGTGCTGATGCTTGTTTTCACAAGACCTGTTGCCATGAAATATTTTAACAAGGACCGTGCGAAGACCAATGTGGAAAGCCTGGTCGGGCAGACCGGCATTGTGACGGGAGAGATTGACAACGTCAAGGGCTGCGGGCAGGTTACGCTCAACGGTATGGAGTGGACGGCGCGCGCTGCAGTGTCAGACAGCATCATCCCGGAAGGAAGCGTGGTGGAGGTTAAGGAAATTCGTGGCGTGAAACTTATTGTAGGGCCGAAAGAGCTGTAAGGGAGGTATATATGGGATTTGGTATTGCTTTACTCGTAATTTTAATTCTGGCGGTCATGATTGCCGCATCCTGCTTCAAGATTGTGCCGCAGGCGCAGGCATATGTGGTGGAGCGGCTGGGCGCCTATCAGGATACCTGGGGCGTGGGTCTGCATTTTAAAATGCCCGTCATCGACAAGGTGGCAAAGCGCGTCCTGTTAAAGGAGCAGGTGGCGGATTTCCCGCCCCAGCCTGTGATTACAAAGGATAATGTGACGATGCGCATCGACACGGTCGTATTTTTCCAGATTACGGATCCGAAGCTTTTCACCTATGGCGTGGAAAATCCGATCATGGCGATTGAAAATCTGACAGCGACGACGCTGCGTAACATCATTGGCGAGCTGGAGCTGGATCAGACGCTGACCTCCAGAGAGACGATTAACGCGAAGATGCGCTCCTCGCTGGATATCGCGACCGATCCCTGGGGGATCAAGGTAAACCGTGTGGAATTAAAGAACATTATTCCTCCGGCGGCAATTCAGGATGCCATGGAGAAACAGATGAAGGCGGAACGTGAGCGCCGTGAAGCGATTCTGCGTGCAGAAGGGGAAAAGAAGTCCACGATTCTGGTTGCGGAAGGTAAGAAGGAATCCGCGATTCTGGAAGCGGAGGCTGAGAAGCAGTCCGCGATCCTGCGCGCTGAGGCGGAGAAGGAAAAGATGATCCGGGAAGCGGAAGGTGAAGCGGAAGCGATTCTGAAGGTGCAGAAAGCGACTGCGGACGGTCTGCGTTTCATTCGGGAAGCGGGTGCGGACGAGTCGGTATTGAAGCTTAAGAGCCTGGAAACCTTCGAAAAGGTGGCGGACGGCAAATCCACGAAGATTATCATTCCGTCCGAAATTCAGAACATGTCCGGCGTGCTGGCGAGCGCGAAGGAGCTTTTGACAGAAAAGTAAAGCGGCGGCATGGGTTTAGGATGATAAAAACAGCGTATCCTTTTTTGGCGGATACGCTGTTTTTGTGATTCCATTTCATATGCCGCAAAATGCCCGGACCTTTTGCATGGCATCTCTTTGCACCTCGATCACTTTGTCACACCATTGGTCGAATGCCGGATCCGGTATCTGACAGTCCGGATGGGAGAGCACATATTCCAGCGTTTGGCGTACACCCTGGTCAAAGCGCGTGGTCGCGATAAAGCCGGGGACGAGTCTCTTGAGCTTGCTGTTATCAAAAACGACCGTATTCGCCTTATCCCCCAACAGGCTTCCGTTCAAATCAAGCTCCGTGCAGCCTGCCAGAAAGGCGGAGGAGACATAAAAGGGCTGAAACGGTACGCCCAGGATATCCGCCACTGTCCGGTAAATCTGGTTCCAGGTGAGGCTTTCATCGCTGGTGATCTGTACCGCCTCGCCGATGGCGTGTACATTGCCCAGAAGTCCGGCAAAGCCCATCGCAAAATCCCGGTTAAAGGTCATCGTCCACAATGAGGTTCCATCCCCATGGACGATGACAGGCTTTCCCTCCTGCATGCGGCGAATGATCTGAAAGCTGCCGTTTTTGCCGTGAATTCCTAACGGCACGCTGCGCAGTCCGTAAGTGTGGCTGGGGCGCACGATCGTGACGGGAAAGCCTTCTTCCCGATAGAGCTTCATCATCAGCTCTTCTCCCGCTATTTTGTCCTGGGAATATGTCCAGTAGGGATTGGCAAGCGGCGTTGCCTCGCTGATCCGGTAATCGGCAAGCGGTTTCTGGTAGGCGGAGGCAGAGCTGACGTAGATGAACTGCTTTGTTTTTTCATGAAAAAGCCGATAGTCCCGCCAAAGCTGTTCAGGGCGGTAGGCGATAAAATCCGCCACTACATCAAATTTCAGTCCGGCAAGCTGCCCGGAGACATATGCTTCATCATTGATGTCTGCACAGATCAAATGCGCGCCGGGCAGTTCTGCGTTGCGCCTGCCTCTGTTGATGAGCCATAATTCATGTCCGTCTTCCAAAACCTTCCTCGACACCGCCTCACTGATTGTGCCGGTGCCTCCTATAAAGAGTATCTTCATGTCGGTGATCGTCCTTTCTTTCGCAGCGGCGGTGAAAGGCTCCTGTTTCTTGTCAGCCTACCGCCACCAGATAGTTAATAATTTCATTGTACTATATTTTGGGAAGGGCGTCATTAAAAAAATAGCGGCAGGGGTCGTGTTCGTGTTACGAAAAGGATGGGAAAATGCAGGATTTTTATTTACAAAAGGGCGCCGGGCATTTTATAATAAGCATATCGAAAAAATCGTTCCTTGCCGGAATCAGGCGAAGAACGCAATTTTGATAAAACGGAACCTGTTGAAATGCTATTGTGACGTAAACAAGTGTCAGGGGAGAGGCAGGGCGGCAGCCCGGCCTCCCGCCTTTTGTCCCGCCAGACTGCCGCCCAGTCTTTTCCCTGACACCGTATTTTGGGAGGATAACAATATGAACCTGCAAGGCAGACATTTTTTGAAATTATTGGATTATAGCCCGGAGGAAATCGCTTACCTGGTGGAGCTGGCGGCGAAGCTGAAGGCGAAGAAGAAGGCCGGGGAGCCCGTGGACGTGCTGCGGGGAAAAAATGTGGCGCTGATTTTTGAGAAGACGAGCACGCGGACCCGCAGCTCTTTCGAGGTGGCGGCGCACGATCTGGGGATGGGCACGACCTATCTGGATCCTTCCAGCTCCCAGATCGGGAAAAAGGAGAGCATCAAGGACACGGCGCGGGTGCTGGGACGGATGTATGAGGGCATCGAATACCGGGGCTTCGGACAGGAAATCGTGGAAGAGCTGGCGAAATATGCCGGGGTTCCGGTGTGGAACGGGCTGACCAATGAATTTCATCCCACACAGATGCTGGCGGATCTTCTGACGATTCAGGAGCATCTGGGGCGCATACAGGGCGTGAAGCTGGTTTATATGGGCGACGCCCGTTACAATATGGGAAATTCCTACATGGTGCTGTGCGCGAAGATGGGCATGCATTTCACCGCCTGCGCGCCCTCCCGTTATTTCCCGGACAAGGCGCTGGTGGAGCAATGTCAAGAGATCGCAAAGCAGACCGGCGCGACCATCACGCTGACCGAGGATGTGATGGAAGGCACAAAAAACGCGGATGTGATCTGCACGGATGTGTGGGTTTCCATGGGCGAGCCGGATGCGGTCTGGATGGAGCGCATTGAAGAGCTTTCTCCCTATCAGGTGAACCGTGCCGTCATGCAGAATGCGGGAAACGCGATTTTCATGCACTGCCTGCCCGCTTTCCATGACCGTAACACCCAGATCGGCAGGGAGATCGGAGATCGTTTCAATATCTATGAGATGGAAGTGACGGATGAGGTGTTTGAGTCGGCGGCTTCCGTTGTATTTGACGAGGCGGAGAACCGCATGCATACGATCAAGGCGGTGATGGCGGCGACGCTGGGCGCGCAGCTGTGAGGATTGTTTGGGTGTAACAGTTTGGAGGGCTGCGCGTTTGCGGCGCGGACCGTGGAAAAACGTAGAGAAACCCGGCTTATGACATGCGGGAATAAAAGGAAAATATTTATGTTGCAGGAAGAAAAGTGCAGGGCGCTGATCGGGGACTGTCCGGTTGGCAGCACACTTCTCATAAAGGAAGTGACAGATTCCACGAATCTGGATATCAAGCGGGCGGCGGAAAACGGCGCCGCCCATGGTCTGGTGGCGGTGGCGGAACAGCAGACAGCGGGAAAGGGAAGGCGCGGGCGCTCCTGGGTGTCTCCGCCCGGAGAAAATTTATATTTCAGCATGCTGCTGCGCCCCCGGTTTGCGCCGGATGAGGTTTCCATGCTCACGCCTGTGATGGCGATCGCGGTGGCGCAGGCGGCGCGCAGCATCGGCCTGGATGCGAAAATCAAATGGCCAAACGACGTGGTGATCGGCGGAAAGAAGGTATGCGGTATTCTGACGGAGCTTTTCTTTCAGGAAGAAAACCGGTTTTATGTGATCATAGGAACCGGGATCAATGTGAATCAGCCCGGTTTTCCGGAGGAAATACAGGATAAGGCGACCTCCTTTTTTCAGGAAAAAAAGGAACTGATCGACCGGGAAGAGCTGCTTGCGGCGGTGCTGCATTTTTTTGCGGAATATTATGAAAAGCTGGAAGCATGCCGGGACCTGTCGGGACTGCGCAGCATATACGAAAGCCTGCTGGTCAATTTAAACGCGCAGGTGGAGGTGCTGGATCCTGTGGGCTCCTGGAAGGGCGTGGCGGAAGGCATTGACGATAAGGGAGAGCTTCTGGTGCGCCATGAGGACGGCAGGCTGGAGGCGGTCTTTGCAGGGGAAGTATCGGTGAGAGGAATTTACGGATATGTCTGAAGGGGCTTATAATCAGGAAAAGGTGGTGCTCTGCGGCGCGAATGCCTATGAGCAGAAATATTATTTCAATGAGCAGTTTAAGGGGATTCCCCAGTCCATTCAGGATGAGCTGCATATCATCTGCGTGCTTTTTACGGCGGAGGTGGGCGGGATTTTTACCATCGTGTTTGAACCGGACGGCACGCTCGCACTGGAAACGGACGCGGCGGAGGATGACGTGCTATATGACGAGATATCCAGCGGGCTTTTGGTGGGAGAAATCCGCAGAAGCCGGCAGGAGCTTTTAGAGTCGCTCAGCCTGTATTATCGCGTGTTTGTTTTGCATGAAAATGTATCGGATTTTTTGGAGGAATGAGGATATGATTCTGGTTATTGATGTGGGAAATACCAATATCACCTTCGGCGTTTATGAAGGGAAAAAGCTTTTGACGACCTTCCGCATGATGTCCAAGATGCAGCGCACCAGCGATGAATACGGCATCAATATGCGGGAGCTTTTGCGGATCAATCAGGTGGACTATACCGGGCTGGACGGCACGATCATCGCCAGCGTTGTGCCCAACGTCATGCACGCGCTGCTAAACGGAGTCAGGCGGTATCTGAACATGGAGCCGCTCATCGTGGGCTCCGGCATTAAGACGGGAATCCGGATCACCTCGGAGAATCCCAAGGAGATCGGCCCCGACCGGATTGTAGATGTGGTCGCCGCCTATGAAAAATACGGCGGTCCCGTGCTGGTGCTGGATTTCGGCACGGCAACGACCTATGATCTGGTGACGGAGGACGGCAGGTTTGGCGTGGGCATCACCGCGCCCGGCATCCGGATTTCCGCGAAGGCGCTTTGGGAGGATACCGCGAAGCTGCCCGAAATCGAAATCAAAAAGCCGGATTCCATTCTGGCGCGGGAGACGATTTCCAGCATGCAGGCGGGGCTCGTGTACGGACAGATCGGGCAGACCGAGTATATCGTCAATCAGGTGAAAAAGGAAACGGGCTATACCGCTTTGAAGGTGGTGGCGACCGGCGGTCTGGGCAGGATCATTGCGGACGAGACGGATGCGATCGACGTTTATGACAGCTCGCTCACGCTGGATGGGCTGCGGATTTTATATGAAAAGAACAGGAAATGACGAAAGGAAATGACGATGAGCCAGCTTGTAATCGGCAATGTGACTTTACAAAATAACGTGATTTTGGCTCCCATGGCAGGCGTGAGTGACCTGCCATTTCGTTTGCTTTGCGCACGGCAGGGAGCAGGGATGGTCTGCACGGAAATGATCAGCGCGAAGGCGATTTTTTACAGAAATAAAAATACGGAGGAGCTTATGCAGATCCATCCGGAGGAAGGTCCCGTTTCCCTGCAGCTGTTCGGTTCCGATCCGGATATCGTCAGCGAAATGGCAAAAAAGATCGAGGAGTGCCCTTTTTCCGTGCTGGATCTGAACATGGGCTGCCCGGTGCCGAAGGTGGTGAATAACGGGGAGGGCAGCGCGCTTATGAAAAATCCTCCGCTGGCCGGAAGGATCATCGAAAAGACAGCCCGGGCTGTCAAAAAGCCTGTCACCGTCAAAATCAGGAAGGGCTTTGATCAAAACAGCGTAAACGCGGTGGAAATCGCCCGGATTGCCCAGGAGTCGGGCGCGGCGGCTGTGGCGGTGCATGGGCGGACGCGGGAGCAGTACTATTCCGGCGAAGCGGACTGGGATATCATCGCCCAGGTGAAGGCGGCGGTGCATATTCCTGTGCTGGGAAACGGGGATGTGACGGACGCAGATTCTGCCCTGCGGATGTTAGAACAGACGGGCTGCGACGGAATTTTAGTCGGCAGGGCGGCGCAGGGAAATCCCTGGATTTTCCGGGAGATCAGGGCGGCGCTTGCAGGGGAGGAAATACCGGAGCGCCCGGACCGGCAGGAAATTTATGAGATGATTGTGGAGCACGCGAGGCTTCTGGGGGAATATAAGGGGGAATATGTGGCGGTGCGGGAAATGCGCAAGCATATGGCATGGTACACCACCGGTTTCCCTCATTCCGCAGGGCTGCGCCGGAGGATCAACGAAATGGAAACCATGGCCCAACTCATCGAGGGCATGCGGGAGATCCTGTGAACTGCTACAACGAATGAAACGGCGGGCGGCGGCATATAGTTCAATATGAAGGAAATCAGATATCTTATGAACGGCAGAATGCCGGAGATAAAAAAAGGATTATGGACACTTAAGCCGCGGGCGCAGGTGGAGCGGTTTTGCTGGCAGGAGAATGTGGTCAGTCTGTGCCTGGTGCCGCCGGTCTGGGCAGGAACGCACCGGCTGGCAGATTTTGTGCGCGCTTTAGAGGAGGAAGGGGCGCTTTGGATCGCGCCGGAGCTGGAGGGAGAGTTTCCGGGATACAGGCAGCCGCTTCCGGAGCCGGAGCTTGGCGCTTTTTTGCTGCAACAGCAGCCTTTTCGGGAAAATCTGGTGATTTTGACCGGAGGGGAGAGCTGGTGGCAGGAGAGATTTCTGGAGGATGTATTCCAGGATTTGAACGGATTATATCTGGTGGGAAAGCGGCAGGAAGGGGAGATGGAGCATTTTCTGGAATGGATATGCGAACAGAGCGGACTTGCTGCCTGTGTGACGGAGCGGATGCCGGAAACCGACGGGCGCAAAACCGCGGTGGTGGATCTTTGCCGGGACAGCCGGGCGCACTGCCGGAGGGTTGCGCCGGGAAGCCTGTATCTGGATCTCACCTCGGATCCGGAAAAATGCCGGATTTTCAGGGCAAAAAGAAGGGATATTTCCTATATATCCGCCCGAAATTACCTTGACACTGCTTTCAAAGCACGGTATAATGCGATGTGATTAAGACTGTCTCTTTTTTCCATAATATGTGGGGAAAGGGAGGCAAGAAAATGGGAAACAGAGGGAATGGCCATGGAAGAGAAAAAGAATATTTTAACCTATGAAGGACTTCGAAAGTATGAGAATGAGCTGCACGAGCTTAAGGTGAATAAACGTCAGGAAGTGGCGCAGAAGATCAAGGAAGCGAGAGAGCAGGGCGACCTTTCCGAGAATGCGGAATATGATGCGGCGAAGGACGAGCAGCGGGACATCGAGGCGCGGATCGAGGAGCTTGAGAAAATTTTAAAGAACGCGGAAGTCGTTGTGGAGGACGAGGTTGATCTGGACAGAATCAACATCGGCTGTCAGGTGAAAATTCTGGATCTGGAATTCGATGAGGAGCTGGATTACAAAATTGTAGGTTCTACGGAAGCGAACAGCTTAAAGGGTAAAATTTCCAATGAATCTCCGGTGGGCAAGGCGTTGATCGGCGCCAAAATCGGAGATCTGGTGGAAGTGGAAACACAGGCGGGCGTATTACAGTACAGAGTGCTGGAGATTGAGCGCTCCAATTGAGGAGATTGAATATGGCAGAGAATAATAATACGACACAGGAAAAGGATTTAAACCAGATCCTGAAGGTGAGAAGGGAAAAGCTTGCTGCCCTGCAGGAAGCGGGAAAGGATCCCTTTCGCCATGTGAAATACGATGTGACGGCGCACAGCGCGGATATCCGGGAACAGTTTGATGAGATGGAGGGGCAGACGGTCAGCATTGCCGGGCGCGTCATGTTCAAGCGCGTTATGGGCAAGGCGTCCTTTTGCAACGTACAGGACCTGAAGGGCAGCATACAGGCATATGTGGCCAGGGACAGCATCGGGGAAGAGCCCTACGCGGATTTTAAGAAGTTTGACGTAGGGGATATTGTCGGCATCAGGGGTGAGGTTTTCAAGACCAAAACGGGTGAAATATCCGTCCACGCGGCGGAGGTGGTGCTGCTCTCCAAGAGCCTGCAGGTGCTTCCCGAAAAATACCATGGGCTGACCAACACGGATTTGAGATATCGGCAGCGCTATGTGGATCTGATCATGAATCAGGAAGTGAAGGAAACCTTTGTGAAGCGTTCCAAAATCATCAGCGCGATCCGCCGCTATCTGGATGGACAGGGCTTTATGGAGGTGGAAACGCCCATGCTGGTGGCAAACGCGGGCGGCGCGGCGGCGCGCCCCTTTGAGACCCATTACAACGCGCTGGATGAGGATGTGAAGCTGCGCATTTCTCTGGAGCTTTACTTAAAGCGCCTGATCGTTGGCGGCATGGAACGGGTCTATGAAATCGGCAGAGTGTTCCGCAATGAGGGCGTGGATACCAGACACAATCCGGAGTTTACGCTGATGGAGCTCTATCAGGCATATACCGACTACCACGGCATGATGGACCTTTCCGAAAACCTTTACCGCTATGTGGCGAAGGAGGTGCTGGGCAGCTTAAAGCTTCCCTATGGAGAGCATGAGCTGGATCTGGAGAAGCCCTTTGCGCGCATCACCATGCTGGATGCGGTGAAGCAATACGCGGGGGTGGACTTTAACGAGATCCATTCTGACGAAGAGGCGAAGGCGCTGGCGAAGGAGCATCACATTGAATTTGAGGGCAGGCATAAGAAGGGCGATATTTTGAGCCTTTTCTTTGAGGAATATGTGGAGGAGCATCTGATTCAGCCGACCTTCGTCATGGATCATCCGGTGGAGATTTCTCCCCTGACCAAGAAAAAGCCGGAAAATCCGGACTATGTGGAACGGTTTGAGCTGTTCATGAACGGCTGGGAGATGGCGAACGCCTATTCCGAATTGAACGATCCCATCGATCAGCGGGAACGCTTCCAGGCACAGGAAGCGCTGCTTTCCCAGGGGGACGAAGAGGCGAATACGACCGATGAGGATTTCATGAACGCGCTGGAAATCGGTATGCCCCCGACGGGCGGTATCGGGTTTGGGATTGACCGGATGGTGATGCTGATGACGAATTCGATGGCGATTCGGGATGTGCTGTTGTTCCCGACCATGCGCACAGTTGATTAAAAGAGCTGATAAAATCAAATGTTTATGGTTAGCGGGAAGTGATTTCAGATTAGGCGGTATAGTCCTGATTATAAGGGCTGTACCGTCTTTTCACGTTCCGGTGCGCCTTGTCTGTCTGATTTTGTGGCAGAAAGGAAATTGATTTGCTATGTCCATGAAATCAGGGGTCTGGTAGAGTACACGGGGGAAGAGCAATGGAGGCAGCGTGCGGACGGCATCTGGAGGCATGGGCAGATGTGTATTTCGGACGGGACGCTGGAGATTGATGGAAAAGCGCTGCGCCGCATGCTTTGGGAGGACAGCGACAGATATGGAAAAATATCGCAGGGAGGAGAGCCCTATGCTCAAACAGATTAAATATTTTCAGGCAGTTGTCCGCTGTAACAGCTTCAGCGAAGCGGCGGAGGAATGTTACATCTCCCAGTCTGCCATATCACAACAGATACAGGCTTTGGAACGGGAGCTTGGCGTCAGCCTGCTGGAGCGTAAAAACAGGAAGTTTACTGTCACTCCCGCAGGGGAGCATTTTTATAAAAAGAGCCTTATCCTGACGGCGGACTTTGATAAACTGTGCAGGGAAACGGTTCAAATTGCATGTGGGAAGGATGCCCGGCTCTGTGTCGGTTATCTGAAAGGATACAGTGGAAGGGAGTTCCATCAGGCAGTTGCTGATTTCACGGAAAAATATCCGGATGTGTCAATTCAGATCATCAATGGCAACCATGAGGAACTTTATGATGAATTGCGTCAGGAACGTGTGGATCTGGTCCTGAGCGATCAAAGGAGGGCATTCTCCGATGAATATGTGAACTCCCTGCTGATTACTCATGAATGTTATATTGAAATAGCGGGACGCCATGCCATTGCCGGGATGGAGAGCGTGGGCAAAGGGTTCATGCCGGTGGAAGGGGATGGACAGCCTGTGCAGCAGTTTGGAACAACCCTGCACCGTGTACCGCTTTTACGGAATGGCAAGCCAATAAAGAGAAATTACTGTGCATTCTGGAAGGCAGACAATTCCGGTTATTACATAGAGGAGTTTGCTGATATTCTGAAATCTAAATTTTCTGTAAGCTGCTGACAGGCAGACGATAACAGCTGTATCCATAAAAGGGTACGGCTGTTTCGTATAAGATTTTCTTATTAAATATCTCTGAAAGTGAAATTGTTCCGGATAGCCAGCGCTAATATAATAAAGACAGAAAATAAACCCCCTAAAAATAAATGAGAGGAGATAGGAAGATGAAAGTGTTAGCTGTCAGTGCAAGCCCCAGGGACGGAGGAAATTCCGATGTCCTGTGCGACCAGTTTTTAAAAGGGGCGGCAGATGTTAGCATCCTTGCGACTCCGGTATATTTTTATTCCATGAACGCCCAGATGAAAGCCTTTATTGACAGATGCCTGCCCAGATATCAGGAGATCAGGAATAAAATGTTTTATTATATCATTACCGCTGCGGACCCTCAGCACAGCGCGGCTGATGAGACGATTGCAGGGCTGCGGGGCTACTTAAGATGCCTGCCCGGCGCACAGGAAAAGGGCATCATCTATGGGACCGGCACATGGGATCTGAATGATGTCTACAGACATCCGGCCTTTGACAAGGCATATGAAACAGGAAAAAATATATAGAAGATCAAAGGAGAGAGCGCATTATGGCAATCCTTGTCACCCTGCCTGGGTGTCAGGGGGCGGATGAGTTCCGCGTCATGCTCCCGGCAGCGCTTCATTTTGATGTCACGCCTGTGGAGATAAAGGAGATTGTTTATCAGGCAGTGGCCTATCTGGGCATTGGGCGTGTATTCCCGTTTTTAAAGATCACGAACGAGGTTCTGACTGAAAAGGGGATCAAACTGCCTCTGGAGCCACAGGCAACGACCCCCACAGAGAACCGCCGCGAAGCGGGAACACAGGCACAAGTGGATATCTTTGGCGAACATATGCGTGATTTCTGGAGATTAAGACCGGAGGAAAGCCGCCATATCAATCATTGGCTTGCGGATAATTGCTTTGGGGATTATTACACAAGAGGCGGCCTTGATTATAAGCAGAGGGAAATGATCACATTTTGTTTCCTTGCGGCGCAGGGAGGTTGTGAACCGCAGCTGACTTCCCATGCGGCAGCAAATATGCGCATCGGGAATGACAAGGAATTTCTGATTAAAGTGATCTCCCAGTGTCTGCCGTATATCGGGTATCCCCGTTCCCTGAATGCGCTGCGTTGTGTGGATGAGGCTGCGAAGGGATACTATAACAATACGGCGATGAATAACCATGGAAAAGCCAGTGACTGTATAAAATGCGGGAAATGTGAGCAGGCCTGTCCTCAGCATCTTCCCATCTGGGAATATCTGGAACAGGTAAAAGATAAATTTGAGGGCGGAGACAATCTTCCGGCACGAAAGAAGTGAAAGAAAAGAAATGAGGAGGTTATGGGTATGAAAGATGTAATGATCTTAACAGGCGCTGGACAGATTGGCATGGCGATTGCCAGAAGGATGGGTTTTGGTAAGAAGATTGTTGTGGGCGATAAGAGCCTGAAAAACGCGGAGGCCATTGCAAAAATTATGAATGAAGCAGGGTTTGATGTAACACCGGTGGAGATGGATCTGTCAAGCCGTGAATCAATCCGGAATCTGATTGATGAAGCATTAAAATATGGTGAGATTTCCATGCTTGTCAATGCCGCCGGAGTATCTCCCAGCCAGGCGCCTGTAGAGGCTATTCTGAAAGTGGATCTCTATGGTACTGCCGTTCTTTTGGAGGAAGTTGGCAAGGTAATAAAAGAGGGCGGTGTTGGTGTGACGATCTCCAGCCAGAGCGGCCATAGAATGCCTGCGCTGACCCCGGAGCAGGATGAACTTCTGGCGACAACGCCTGCGGAGAAACTGTTATCCCTGGAAATGCTGCAGCCGGCAAATATCAAAGATACGCTCCATGCCTATCAGATGGCGAAACGCTGTAATGAGAAGCGTGTCATGGCGGAGGCCGTAAAATGGGGAGAGCGCGGTGCAAGGCTGAATGACATTGCTCCCGGAATTATTGTTACGCCCCTTGCCCTTGACGAATTTAATGGTCCCCGTGGTGATTTTTACAAAAATATGTTCGCAAAGTGCCCGGCAGGACGCCCCGGGACGGCGGATGAGGTCGCCAATGTGGCGGAATTGTTAATGAGCCCGGCAGGAGCGTTTATCACTGGCTCCACTATACTAATCGACGGTGGCGCAACAGCAAGCTATTACTATGGGCCGCTGAAGCCGCAGGAGTAAGGAGGTATCAGATGAAGACAAAAAAATTATAGTTGACTGGAAAAACAAAATGAGATACAATCTACTTGACTAAAAAATGGAAGGAGCGATGTACTATGAGAAAAATTAATATTATAGTAATTAAACATGGCTCCCGGCATAAAGTCAACTCTGTTTTTTGATACTTTTTATTACTACATTTTATTACAATGGATGAAGTTGAGATATCTAATGAAAGCAACCATTATTCTTTCTTAGCCGAAAAATACGTTTTTTCATTTAGTGATAATTAAGTTCGTAAACTATCGATTAGTTTTCAGAGTAGATAAAAAATCCTTTTAGCTTGGGAGACACATATCCCAAGTATTTTTATGCCCAAAAAAAGGAGATTTTTATGAAAGAAAACTTAAAATTTATTTGGCTTTATGCCCGAAATTACAAAATCAGACTGTCTGTAATGCTTGTTAGTATCCTGTTAACATCTATATCTGGAGCGCTTTTTCCCTTCTTTCTTGGAAAAATGATCAATAGTTTATTATATGGGAGGGATTATGTTCTCTTTTTTCGAAATTTCTGTTTGTATGGCACATTCTTTTTGGTGCAACAATTAATGCGTTTTATCAATACAAGACAGTATGCTGCTCTTGAAACCACTCTTCTTTTTGATATACGAAGAGAGGTTTTGGAAAACATATTTTCTAAACCGGCAGGTTATTTATCTCAGATGGACAGAGGAGACACAATATCAAGAATAGAAAAGGATGTTCATCAAATACTCGATTATATTTATTTCAACCTTTTTTATTTTATTTCGGATATTTTTGAATTTGCTTCACAGATAATTTTGATTCTGCTGATAAGTTGGAAACTATTAGTTCTTACCATTATTTGTATGCCTATATCTTTCCTTCTTCCAGGATTTTGTTCAAAAATATCAAAAAAATATTATCAGAAACAATCGGAAATAGATGGGAAATTATCAGGTTGGTTTTTTGATATTATTAACAGTTTAGTTGATATCCGTTTACTTTCGGGGGAACAGAAAGTAAATTCTGACTATCTTAAGCAGAAAGAGAATTACATAAGCATTCGAAAATCTACAACAAAAATTGAAACGTTTACGCAGATTGGAATAGAGGGAACGGCAGTTATATTGAAAATTCTATTATACAGCGTTTCAGCGATTCTGGTTATACAAAAAGAATTATTAATTGGAAATTTTATCTCAGTAATAGAATATTTTAATTCTTCACTGGCTATTTTTAATGAAATGGCCAACCGGGCAAATCCGATTACGGAAAACATGGTAGCAATAGACCGCGTACGGAATATTATATCATCGCCTCAGGAAAGTTTTGCCCCTGAAATACTTACTTCTGCTGCAAACGATATACGCTTTGAAAATATAAGTTTCAGATATGAGAAGGAAGAACCTCGAATTCTCAAAAATTTATCTTTCTATATCAGCCCCGGAGAACATGTGGTATTTGCCGGAGAAAGTGGATGCGGCAAAACAACGATAACCCGTCTGATGATGGATTTTTATAACCCGGATGACGGAATTATTTACATTGGCAATATGGCAATGAAACAAAATAAAAATGTGAATCTGTCGTCAAAAATAGGCGTGGTTTTTCAGTCAACAGCTATTTTTGACGGAAGCATCAGATACAATTTGATATTCTCTGATAATATGGAACGTGATAATGAAATCTGGCTTGTACTGGAAAGAGTCGGATTATCTGAGTATGTTAATTCATTGCCGGATGGATTGTCTACTGAATTATCGGGGCTGAATACCCATCTGTCAGGTGGACAGATACAAAGGATCGGCATTTCCAGGACACTGTTGAAAAATACAGACATCATTATTTTTGATGAATCGACATCTGCCTTTGACTGGAAAAGCGAGCAGGTTTTCCTTGAAATGTGTCAAGCATTTTATCGTCAAAAAACAATAATTATGATTTCACACAGAATAGAAACTCTAAAAGCGGCAGACAGGGTTTATTTTATTAAAAATGGAGAAATTGAAGCGATTGGCAAGCATGAAGAATTACTTGCCAAAAACAGTGATTATGTGAAATATCTTAATGAAGGAGAGCTGGCAAATGAAAAATAGAATGACTTATTTTATGCAGTTTTCACCATATATGGCACAGAGAAAAACAGATCTGTATATCTGGGCATTTTTTGAGTTATTTATAAAAATATTAATTCTGGTAAACCCATTTATTTATATACAGTTAATAGATAAAATTATGGTTGAGAATCAATTATACTTTTTAAAATATGTTGTTGCATCAATTCTTATTGTTTATTTTTTGTCTGGCATAGCCCAAATAGTATCATGGAAATTCCATAATCGGTTTTTCCTAAACTTTGAGAAGAACCTTCAGAATGCGCTGCTTAAAAAATATTTAGATATGCCAATTGGGAAAATTTTGCGAAGTGATTTAGGGAATCTGAAAAAAACTATTACCGAAGATGCCGCAACTGTTTTAGTATTGGTAGAAGAAAATATTTTCCAGTATATATTATCGATAATTACTATCTTTTCATTATCCATACTGCTATTTGTGATGTCTCCGATACTTGCAATTATAGCTTACATGTTCATCCCGCTCTCTTTCTGGGTAACTAAAAAAATAGGGAGAAAAGCGGAACAATTAACGAAAGATATAAGAAATACACAAGGAGAATATGAGAAATTATTATATAACATATTAGGAAATTGGGAATTTATTAAATATAACCATCTTTTTTCTGCAATCATAGGCAAAGTGGAGATATATTGGCAGAAATTATCCGTAAAAATCCTTAAAAAGCAGACGGTCTCTTTTGCAAATAGAGCCTTTATATCCTTTAAGGATTATATTGTACTTGAAATGGGTCTCTATTTCATAGGTGGGATATTGGTTTTTAGCGATAAACTTACTATTGTTTCCCTGATTGCATTTATGGGATATTTGTCGGTATTTTTAAAAAGTGTAACTGAAATATCGGACAATATATTTGAATATTATCAAAACCTTTCGCAAATACAAAATGTTGCCCAGACTATAAATATCGATATTCCTCAGCATAAAATATTACAGTCCTTTTCATCAATCAAATTACAAAATGTTTCGGTCTCTTTTGAGGATTCGTGTGTAGATGCTTTATGCGATATAAATCTGACAATAAAAGATGGGGAACATATTGTTATTGCTGGTCATAACGGTTCCGGAAAAACTACTTTACTCAGAACAATTATGGGGATGCAGCCTGTCCAAAATGGGAATATTCTGGTTAATGATATCCCCATAAGGGAACTGGATGAAAAAAGCATATATAAAATAATAAGATATCTTCCACAGACTCCACATTTTATTAATGGGACGATAAAAGACAATCTATTGATCAGCAACCCTGAAATAAGTGAAGACAGAATGATTGAAGTCTGTGAGAAAGTGAATTTACTAAGCTTCATACAAAAACTGCCGCAAAAATTAGATACGGAAATCCATGATAGCGGGATCAGACTCTCTGGAGGTCAGAAGCAAAGGCTTGCCATTGCACGATTAATGCTGGCAGACCCGGATGTTTTAGTCCTCGATGAAATAACAGCATCAATGGATGAAGAGAACAGTCAGATGATACAAAACATAATCCAAAACGAATTTAGTGATAAAACAGTAATTGCCATTTCACATAAGTGGAGCGAAATAAACACATTTCCACGAATTATTATAGTTAACTCAGGAAAAATCGTAGCTGACACGCCTATAAGTAAACTTGATGAGGCAGAATTCTTTCGTCTGTTTGAACTGTAATTGAAGGTATCATTTTTGATAAAAGTTTTCTTTACAAAAAATTAAATCAAAAATTTAATGCAGTTTTAAAATGAATGTGATATAATAGAATTCTGGCATAAGATAATCGTGATTCGGGATGGAAGAAAATTACGGAGGTACAGGCTTATGGAACCAATGTATTTGTCAATCCGGCAAAAGGAGACAGGAAAACAGATTAAGAAGCTGCTTATGGAACATGGTTATACCGTAAAGGATGTGCAACGTGTTATGGGATTTGAAAATCCTCAGGCAATCTACAAATGGATTTCCGGCAGATCATTACCGAGTCTGGATAATTTTGTAATCTTAAGCAGATTACTGCATACCAGTATTGAAGATATCCTCGTCATTGACGGGGGTATCGTTCGTTTATGGGGCTTCTCTTTTAAACTGCTGGTATAATGACAAATTCTTCAGGATGTATTAAAATGATATCAGAACGAAAGAGACGGCAGAAAAATGGAGGGCAGAAAAATGCGGACAATGACATCGGCATATGCGAACAAAATGCTTAAAAGTCTGGAGGAGGATAAGGAATTCTGGGTGAACAAAGAAGCAACGTCGAGCACATACGTTGCCGCCATCAATGAGGAGGCTGTTGTTCCGGAATATGATTATGCCCAGGTTGCAGCTACAATCGCTGCATTGGATGAAAAGATTGTGATTATCAAGCATGCGCTCAATGTGGCCAATGCCACTGCGAAGGTGCAGGTGGGCGATGCAGAAATGAGTGTTGATATGATCCTGATCAGAATGGCACAGCTGAATAAGAGAAAAGCGGTGCTTGACCGGATGCGTAAGCAGCTTCCCAAGGCAAGAGAGGAGCAAAACTTATATTCTTCCGGAAATTCAGCTCCGGAATACAGATATATCAACTATGATTTGGAGCTGATAAAGAGGGAGTATGAGACTGTTTCCAGGACAATTATGGAAATGCAGATGGCGCTGGATAAGCACAATCAGACGGTACAATTTGAAGTGGAAATCTAAAAAAATTTCCGTACAGGGCTTCACGGGATGAATATTGACTCAGTGGTTTTTGTTCATGGTGAAGGAATGTCTGTTATCAGGTTATTTGTTATCGGCTAATGTTCAATGTATGATGAAAACTGATGCGAATTTTTTAACAGAGCCCTGTAAAAAACCTGCAGGAAACTGCGTGCGGAGGTTCGGTTTCAGGCACAGGCTGCGGAAGGTCTTCGGACCTTCCGCAGCTGTTTTTATATGGGAGGACCCTGGCAGACTTAAGGATCAGTTTTAATTGAGTACTTGCTGTCTTGACAATTGGAGTGGAGTATTATACACTTATGGAAACTGATAAAACTATTTTGGTTTCCGAGGTGTATTTTGAAAGATAAAATTCTTGCTACTGTAGCACAGCTTATTAACCGATATGGTTTGAAAAAATTTACAGTCGATGAAGTGGCCACTACTTTACGAATCAGCAAAAAAACAATCTATCAGTATTTCAGTGGAAAAGATGAAATGATACATGAGTATTTTGTGGCGAACCTGGAAAGTGAAAAACAAAATATGGATAGGGCAATGCGTGAAGCAGAGGGATTTAGAAATAAATTGTATGCTCTTGTTCATACCAACCGCTGCTATGGACTTCCTATATCTGTAATGGGTGAAGCAAAGCAGTTTTATCCAGAAGAATGGGCAGAAGTTGAGGCTTTGAGAGCGTATAAGTTAAGCGCACTTGGCGAGTTGCTGAAATATGCAAAACGAGACGGAATTTTGAAAGATAACATACATTTTGGGATTTTGACTGCCATGTTGGAGCGAAGCAGCGACATAATTCTTGATACCGATTTTTTGCTGGAGAATAAGCTCCATGTAGCGCAGGCCATTGACGCTGCGCTGGATATCATTCTATATGGAATTGAAAAGGAGAATGAGAATGACAACTGATTATGAATTACAAATAAAATGTGTCGGACTAGAAAACAATGGAATGTTTCCAATAGAGTATACAGGCAGAGGAAAAGATGTGTCGCCGGAATTTATTCTCATGAATCTTTCGCCCGCCGCGAAAACCGTTGCTATTACATTGGAAGATATGAAACACCCTCTTTTTAAAAATTTTACACATTGGGTTATATGGAATATTCCGGCGACGCCTGAAATTATTGGTGCGATTCCTGATGGGAAGAATGTGAAAACTCTCAATAATGCTGTTCAGGGAATTGCGTATGGTTGGCACAAATATGCCGGACCGAAGCCGCCAAAGGGAAAGCGACATCAATATCGTTTTACTGTTTATGTATTGGACAGCCCGCTTTCTTTAAGTCCTGGTTCTACGAAGAATAAATTTATGAAAGCGGCTAAAAAGCATATTATTCAACAAGGGACTATTATGGGATTGTTTGAGTAACGTGGTAAGGGCTACAACAGAAATCAGGATTGGAAGCCTGCTGACCAGGCGTTGATTAAAGCAGTTGAATATAGGGAACTGGCGGAAGCGAGGGAGAAGAAGAGGCTTATGAAACCACTATCACATACAATAGAATACTACAATCAGAATGCTGCTGCTTTTGCGGCCGAAACAGCCTTCGTAGCGTTTGAAAGCATGCAAAATAAATTTGCGCAAAAGCTTCTCCCACACGCATTAATCCTCGATTTTGGCTGTGGTTCGGGAAGAGATGCGAAATATTTTTTAAGCCAGGGCTTTGGGGTGGAAGCAATTGACGGCTCCGAAGAGCTTTGCAAATTAGCCAGCTCCCATATCGGTATTCCCGTAAAGCACATGTTGTTCCAGGAGCTGGACGAAACCGACAAATACGACGGAATCTGGGCGTGCTCCTCCATCCTGCATTTGCCGGTGCAGGAGTTGGAAAATGTAATGAGAAAAATGGAAAAGGCATTAAAAAATGGCGGTATTGTCTACACCTCATTTAAGTATGGAAGTTTTGCCGGAGAGAGAAATGGGCGTTTTTTTACGGATATGACAGAGAATTCCTTTGCGGAATTGATAAAGCAGGTGAAAGGTTTATATACGGAAGAGCAGTGGGTCACAGCTGATGTGAGACCCGGACGGGGTGAAGAAAAATGGCTAAACTTGATTCTGCGGAAAAAGCAGATGTGATGAGTGAACAGGAAAGTATGATATTACCGGATGAGCAGGGAATTGAGCCGACAGATGTGATGACTGGTGACAGGAATCACAAACGTTTTTTGTATTATCAGCTGAAAATGAGCCTGATGAAGGCGAAGCGAATCGATATCATTGTCTCGTTCCTGATGGAATCCGGCGTCAGAATGATTTTGGATGATTTCAGAGCTGCGCTGGACAGGGGAGCGCAGATGAGGCTTTTGACAGGAAATTATCTTGGAATTACGCAGCCGTCAGCTCTCTATCTGATAAAAAAGGAGCTTGGTGACCGTGTGGATTTGAGGTTTTATAATGATCCCAGGCGATCCTTTCATCCCAAATCATATATTTTTCATTATGAGAATAAGAGTGAAATTTTTATCGGCTCTTCCAATATTTCCAAAAGTGCCCTCACATCCGGAATCGAATGGAATTATCGGTTTAGCAGTACAGCAGATAACAGAAATTTCCGGCTCTTTTATGACACCTTTGAAGACCTGTTTTTCCGGCATTCTATTGTCATAGATGATGCAGAGCTGCGCAGATACTCGAAAAGCTGGCGTAAGCCTGCCGTTTCCAGGGATTTGGCCAGATATGATAGCTATGGGGAAGAGCGGGACACAAAAATTGAATTGTTGTTTCGACCGAGAGGGGCACAGATAGAAGCCTTATATGCCTTACAGGACAGCAGGGCGGAAGGGGCGGTCAGGGGACTGGTGCAGGCGGCTACCGGAATTGGGAAAACATATCTTGCGGCGTTCGATTCTGCCGGATATAAAAGAGTGCTGTTTGTAGCGCATAGGGAAGAAATTTTGAAACAGGCTGCAGTTTCTTTTAGAAATGTGAGAAACTCCGATGATTACGGTTTCTTTTATGGAAAACAAAAGGATACGGATAAATCCGTGATATTCGCTTCCGTTGCGACGCTGGGCAGGGAGGAATATCTGAAAAGAGAAGTTTTTGCAGAGGATTATTTTGACTATATCGTCATTGACGAATTCCATCATGCAGTCAATGACCAGTACCAAAAAATTGTTCATTATTTTAAACCGCAATTCCTGCTTGGTCTTACGGCGACGCCGGAGCGAATGGATGGAAAGGATATTTATGGGATCTGTGATTATAACGTGCCGTATGAGATTTCGTTAAAAGAGGCGATTAACAAGGGGATGCTTGTGCCGTTCCACTATTATGGGATTTATGACACGATAGATTATTCGGGGCTTCGGCGGGTAAAGGGAGCCTATGTTGAAAAGGAATTGACCGAAATATACCGGGAAAATGCGGACCGATATGATTTGATTTACAAATATTACCGGAAATACCGTTCCAAAAGAGCGCTGGGATTTTGCTGTTCCAGACAGCATGCGGAGGACATGGCAGGGGAGTTTTGTAAAAGGGGTATTCCGGCGGCAGCAGTATACAGTAATGCAGATGGAGAATTTTCACAGGACAGACAGGAGGCGATCCGGAGGCTTGAGAAACAGGAAATAAAGGTAATTTTTTCTGTGGATATGTTCAATGAAGGATTGGATATTGCATCACTGGATATGGTCATGTTTTTAAGACCGACGGAATCCCCGATTGTTTTTTTGCAGCAGCTGGGGCGCGGACTTCGTACGTATAAGGGAAAGGAATATCTGAATGTCCTCGATTTCATAGGAAATTATGAGAAGGCGGGAAAGGCGCCGCTGCTGCTCGCCGGAGGAAAATCATTTACAGAAATAAAGAACTGTGATTATAACGAAATTGAGTATCCGGACGATTGTATTGTGGATTTTGATATGCGATTGATCGATTTGTTCCGGGAACTGGATAAGAAATCGCTTTCTGTAAAAGAGCAGATCATCCGGGAATTTTATCGTGTCAAGGAGCTGCTGGACGGAAAAGTGCCTGGCAGGATGGAATTGTTTTACCACATGGAGGATGAGGTATATCAATATTGTATGAAACATGCCAAAGAAAATCCATTTCGCGGGTATCTGGAATTTTTACATGATCTGCATGAGCTGTCTGAGGAGGAAGCGCTTCTATATGGGGGAATCGGACGTGAGTTTCTGTCAATCATGGAAACGACGGATATGCAGAAGGTTTACAAAATGCCGATTCTGTACAGCTTCTACCATGATGGCGATATCCGGATGGCGGTGACGGAAAAGGAAGTTCTGGAGAGCTGGAAAAAGTTTTTTGATACGGGAACAAACTGGAAGGATTTTTCTGCGGACATATCCTATGAGGAATATAAGAAAATGACCGACAGGCAGCATTTGAGCAAGGCGAAAAGTATGCCGATCAGATTTTTAAAGGCTTCCGGCAAAGGATTTTTCATTGACAGGGAAGGGTATGCGATCGCGCTCAGGGAGGAACTGGAGGAGTGCATTGACAACAAAGCGTTCCAATATCATATGAGGGATATTTTGGAGTATCGGACGATGGAATATTACAGAAGAAGATATATGGAACGGTAACGCGATACCCTGACGCAGGTTTTTGGCCCCAGGGTATCGGTTGCCAGCATCGTCAACACATTCTATAATGAAGAAAATATGAACCGCGCTTATTCAAATGAGGAGAAAAAATGCCCTTAAAAATTGTCCGAAACGACATCACCCAAATGCAGACCGAAGCCATCGTGAACACAGCCAGTGCCCAACCGATCGTCGGCACAGGCTGTGACCGCGCGATCTACAAAGCGGCGGGATACGAGGCGCTTTTGGCATATAGAAAAGAAAATATCGGCTATGCGAAGGAGGGCAGCGCCTTTCTTACGCCGGGATTTTCCCTGCGGGCGAAGTACATCATTCACGCGGTGAGCCCGCTGTATGTGGACGGGCAGCAGGGGGAGGAGGAAAAGCTCCGTTCCTGCTACCGGGAAAGCTTAAAGCTTGCGGCCAGATACCAAATCCGTTCGATCGCCTTCCCGCTGATTGCGACGGGGAGCTTTGGCTATCCCCGGGAAGAGGGGATGCGGATTGCCGTGGATGAAATTCATGCCTTTCTGCTTTCATGCGAGATGGATATCTTTCTGGTCGTGTTCGACGCCGGGGCAACGCGGCTGGGCGGGCGCATTGACCCGAAGCTGGAAGCCTACATTGACAGCAACTATGTCCGGGAAAAAAGGGACGAGGAGTATGGCGGCGCTGCGGCATGGAAAAGGCAGGACCTTATAAGACGTCTTAAAAAAGGGGAAGAAGCATCGCCTCATGGTCCCGCAGACATGCCAGTGAGCATGCCGCTGCAGATGCCTGCGGCTGTGCCTCCGCCACGGGAGAAGAAGGAGAGCTTTTGGAAGAAAAAGAAGCGGAATGATTTTCCGGCAGCAGAAGCGGTGGAGTCCGTTACGGTGCTGGAGAACAGGCTTTCAGAACGCCTTGTGCATCTGTCGGACACATTTTCCCGGTATCTGCTGTACCTGATTGAGGAAAAGGGCATGGAGAACGCGGAGGTTTACAAGCGGGCGATTGTGGATAAAAAGGTTTTTTCCAAAATAAAGAATAATCCGGATTATCATCCGCAAAAGCTGACGGCACTGTGCCTGTGCGTCGGGGCAAAGCTGAATCTGGATGAGACGAAGGATCTGCTGGCGAGGGCGGGCTATGCCCTGTCACCCTGTGATAAGACGGATATCATATTTTCCTATTTCATTGAAAACGGGATATATGATATGATTGAGTTGGACATTCAGCTGGAGGAGCACGGGCTTCCGTGTGTCATTGTGTAAGCCGGCAGGCAGCGGCGCAGACCTGGCGGAACCGCTGCAGGTGCAACGGTTGATCAGGTCGCCTTGCGGGCGACCTGTTTGCAAAAAGAATATGCTATACTGACCTCACAAACAAAAAAGGCAGCCGCAGTGGGCGGCGGAAAGTGAGGCAGGCTATGAGGAAGGGATTGACAGAGCTGGTATTCATTCTGGACAGGAGCGGTTCCATGTCCGGGCTGGAGGCGGATACGATCGGCGGCTTTAACGGCATGATCAAAAAGCAGCAAAAGGAAGAGGGGGAAGCCCTGGTGTCGGTGGTTCTGTTCGATGATCAGACAGAGGTGCTCTATGACCGGGTGGCATTAAAGCGGGTGGAGCCGATGAATGACAGGCAGTATTATGTCCGGGGATGTACGGCGCTGCTGGACGCTGTCGGCGGCGCGATCCATCATATCAAAAATGTGCATAAGTATGCCAGAAAAGAGGATGTGCCGGAAAAGACGCTTTTCATCATCACGACAGACGGGATGGAGAATGCCAGCCGCCTCTATACCTATGACAGGGTAAAAAAAATGGTGGAGCATGAGAAAAAGAAGCATCATTGGGAGTTTTTGTTTCTGGGGGCGAATATCGATGCGGTGAAGGTGGCGGGAAGCTTTGGGATTCAGGCGAGCCGTGCTGTGAACTATGAGAGTGACAGCGCCGGGACCAGATTGAATTATCAGGTGATGTCCGATATTGTGACCTGTGCGAGAATGGCGGAATCCGCCGAAAAGATGGAGGATGCCATGGAAGATGATGCGCTCTTTGCGCCTGTCCGGGCGGATTATGCCCGCAGGCACAGAAGATAAGGAGGATTTATGTTTGGGAAAAAGACGGTGAGGAAGGAATATGACAGGGAAAATCTGCGTCCGGTGTTGAAATGCAGCATTTGCAACGGGGAACAGGTTGCCGGATTTAAAAACCTGCGTACCGGGAAATTTGAGGAAATCGCGCTGATCCGGGATCAGAAGGAGCTGCGTGAATTCATGGAAACGTATGATATTTCTGAAATAGAAAAGGAATACTGAGGCGGGAGGCGTTATTCTCTGGTTTGGCGCGCGCCCTGGACGGGTGAAAGGAACCCGGTAAAAGAAGTCTTCATAGAACAGAGCATTTATCTTATTATACGAAAAACTCCCCGCGTATCGGGGAGTTTTTACGTATCGCATATATGTATTTTTACTGCTGTTCATTCCGTGACTGGCGTCCGCTTTTTACTTTCTTTGCCGCCTGGCAGCGTATAGTGCCGCCAAAACGATCAGAGAGATGAGGAAAAGAATTGTCCACAATACCGTGTGACTGTCATCGCCGGTCATCGGAGCCAGAGGCGGATCCTCGTCCAGAATCCAGACATATTCCTCTTTTTCCGGGTCCCATACCCGAATGAAGGTCAGCGGCACGCCGTCCTCGTAGATCGTGATGCGGTCTGGGGAATCCGGATCATTGGGATCCGGCAGATCCGGATGCTCCGGATCATAGGGCTGGGATTCTGTTTCGGTCTCTGTTTCCGTTTCGGTTTCCGTCTCATCGGGTGTGGTTTCCGGCTCGCTCGGTGTGGTCTCAGGTTCGCTCGGTGTAGTCTCCGGCTCACTTGGTGTGGTTCCCGGTTCGCTCGGTGTCTCCGGCGGGGTACCGGGTTTGTTTTTGGTGTTGACAAACGCCGCTTCTGCCTGAACGTTAGCCTCGATGTTTCCGATATCGCCCTTTTTGGTGACGGTATAGCCGTGACTGTCGCTTTCCGTTACGACGTATGAGGTCCATTCCGGTAGCTTATGGATGACGATATATTGATCATGCCTGAGGGTGATCGTATCACCGTTGCTGATCATGCCGGTTTTCGAACCGTCATATTTGAAGCTTCCTGAAGCCGAAAGCTCGACCTTGAAGGTGAAGTCCTGCTCCGTGTCCGCATTGTCTCCCTTGACGGTTTTGCTGATTTTCAGGGTACCATATTCCGGATCGATGGGACTTCTGCTGTTTTTAAAGTACGCCTTTGCCGTTACGCCCTGTGTGATGGCGCCTTCTATTTTACCGGAATCCGGATAGACGTACCAGCCGTTTTCCTTTGTCTCGGTTACAGTGAATTTTGTTCCCACCGGCAGCCCCAGGATTGTGATTTCCTCGTCGTGGTGAAGCACGAGCGTATCGCCATCCTTGAGCATGCCGGATTTATCCTGTCCCCAGAAGTGGTAGGTACCTGGAAGCGGATTTTTATTGCTGTCGGTAAGCCGGATTTTAAACGTAAAGTTTTTCGTATAATCCGCTTCTCCATTGACAGTGCCGACAACGGTCTTTCGGATTGCCAGTTGTCCAACGTTTGGAGGCGTGATCTGTTTGTCCGTTACCACCACTACATTCAGCAGGCTGAACAGGCTCGTCAGATCGATGCCGCTCAGATCGTCCTTATTGGTATCGGCATCCGGCGAATCATACGGAGAGTTTGTACCGGTCAGGGCGCTGTAATTCTGCTCTGCCCGGGCGCGGATGAAGCCGGTATCCGTGATGAAGAAAGGCTTATAAAGCTTGCCGCCGTCTATATCATGAAGACCGTAATCCACTGTGGCGTTCAGCTTGTAGTGCAGGTTCATGGAACGTCTGACCTGATGGCCGATCGTGGTGGCCAGTTCCATATCCCTCCAGTCCTTCGGATTGACGTTTACGTTGGACGAGGGCTGGCTTTGGCCGTAAATCGTGATGTCCCGAAGCGTGATATCCACATCGCCTTCGCTGGCGTATTGGCGCATCGTCTGGGTCAGGCGGCCAACACCTGCCATGACAAGGACATTGTCATCTGCCGTGCCGGCATCGGCGTAGATGGAATAGGTGCCCACCACCACCGGGATGACCGTGCTGTTGAGCGTCAAACCACTGCCCCCAGGGACAGCGAGCTCCTTTAAGTAGTACTGGGTATGCTGCCGGTTCGCCCAGGCGATCTGGGCATGCCCCGGGCTTGTATCGCTTCTGGGCGAAAAGATCAGCAGCCCGCTTTGACGATTGGTGCTGTCCGGCAGGGTTATCGTGGCGGTAACGCCAGCAGTAACCTGCTGGGTGCAGGCTTTATCGCTGAACAGCCCAAAGGTTACGCCGTCCACCGGAACCCCTTTTTCATCCACCTTCATCACCCACAGCTCCCGCTGTTCATTGGGAATATAGATGAGGGAACGGAAGGTCCGGTTGAACTGATCCGTATTCAGGAAGCTGAACCCTTTGTTGCTGCCGGTATTTTGCACTTCCGTATCCATAATGCGGTTCAGCGTATCCTCGACAGAGTGGGTGGACAAATAGGTCTGCAATGTCTGGTAGCGTTCCGCTGAGTCGCTGCCGCCAACGCCGAGGCTGGCAAATGCTTCCGGTTCTATGATGCCGTAAACCATACGCATATCGCCGTTTTTATTGTAGAGCTGATAGCGGCTGACCAGACCCGGCAGATCATCCAGCTTGCCGGTCAGCCGTTTGTTTTCGCTATCCCAGGTCAGGTACCAGTGTGGAGCGCCTGTGTTTTTAATCTGCTCCAGGGCGGCCCGCAGAACAGCCCTGCGCCAGACATCCGCGTCCGCGCTGGTCGCGACAGAAGAGGCCTGAAAACCGCTCAGGTTGCTGCCATAGAGCGCCGCCCAGGTGTGTTTGCTGGACTGATGCAGCATGGGGATGGCAACGACGAGCCCTTTTTCCTGCTTTTCGGCGGACACCTTGTTGCCGGAATCCGTGATGCTTCCGTCCCCATTTTGGCTGAACTTGCCATAGGTCAGGCTGTTCGTTCCCGATATGTTGGAGGTGGAACAGGCATATGCCCCGGTGGTCCATCTGTTTGCCACACTCAGCATGACGGTGCTGGAATCATAGTGCAGCACGACATCGACAGGAAGGGTGCGGTAACCGGCAGGCTGTCTGGTTTCTTTTAAAACGTAGTAATCTATGTTTTTATCCGCAAAATCGAAGGGCTCACCGTCCGCTTTGGTAAACTGGGCAGTGCCGTCGGAGCCGGTCTTTAAGGTTGCCAGAGGCTGGTCTGAGGATTGTTTTACATAAAAGGCCTGTTTGTTCTCAATGTTGCTGTCCGTATATTGACACAGGATAGCGCCGGTTTCATTGGAGGAGCACTTTTTACCCTCGTAGAGCGCAAATTCCACGCCCTCAATGGTATTCCCTTCCTGGTCCACCTTTTTGATGGATTGGTACAGCTGGGACTGGAGGTTAAAGCGCAGTGCCAGGCTGGAGTCATAGTTGCCCCGCTCCATATAAAACATTTTTAAGGTATGGTTTGTGTCGCTGGCAAAGGTGTTGCCGCTCCAGGCGGTAGCTCCGGTTTTTCCGGCGGCGGTGAACAGGTCTTTCAGGGTGGTTTGGGAGGTCTTGTTCTTTTTTAGTTCCTCCATATCCACCTGACCGTTGCTATCGTAGGGGAAGCCGTTGGTTTTCCAGCTTTGGCCGATCAGAACTTCGCCGGTGGCAAAGTCTATGGTGCCGAAGATCTCGCTGTGGATACCGCCCAGGTCCAGAACCAGCACGTCGTCGATGAAAACCCAGACATCGTCATCGCCGGAGAACTGGAAGGTCATAGGAACCATTCCGTTGACGCCGGCGTTGATTTTACCATCGGCGGGCTGGCGGAAGCTGATGTCCACGGTCATGCCCAGATGGTGGTTCATATCGCGGACCCCTTTGTTTATCTTGTTATCACTCTGGATTGCCGCCGTGCTGGTCAGCTTTCCGTCCTTCACTCCGGTGAAAACCTCACTCGCGGGGTTAAAAGGGAAAAAGTTGCCGATGCTGCGCTGTTTCGTCCATGTACCGCCGCCGGTGCTGTCATAGATGCCGTCTGTCCGGTCAACGGCAGGGGCATCGTAGAGAATGAAATGGTTACCGCCGGACTGGGAAAATTCGGCATAATTGCGCCGCATGTCATAGTGGTAGTAGCCGTAATCATCCAGCTGGAACAGGCCTGTGACGTCTGTATAGTAACGTTTATTACTGCCATTAGCGGGTTCAAACAGATAGTCCAGGGAGGCTTTTTGATTCCACTGGCTTCGAACGGTATTGCTGATATTTTTCAGGTCCTTGCTTGTATGCGCGGTATCGGCGCTGGCATCATGGTCGCCACAGAGCATATAATCGGTAATTCCTGTATAGCCGCTAATTTGACTATCCAAAGCGTCTGTATTGATGACCGGATAGCCTTTCTCATCCAGCGTGGACTTTATAATCCCCGCCATGCCGGCATTGCTTTTTCCGTAAGCGGTGCCCGCGCCGGCGCCTTTATTCCAAAACCCGGCATGAATGTTGCCATCGCCGAAAAGAAGAAGATGACCGCTGTTAATGCCCTTTGCCCAATCGCTTTCGCCGGTCCTCTCAACCACATCACCGCCCGGGTTTTTATGGTGATCCGTTTTGGGCAGCAGGTCATTTCCGCTGTTGCCGTCGGTGTCTACCCAGTAGTCAAACAGGTTTACTGTGGTATTGGCGGGATTGACGCTGGTGACAGTGTGGTCTGACACGGAAAACAGGTTCAGAGTTTTTAAGGTAACGGTAAGGTTTAAAATATCATCTACTTCTTCTGTGTCCGCTTCGCCATATACGGTATTGCCATCCTTATCAAAGGAATAATCTTTATAGTCAGGATCGTTTGTATTTACGCGGATTAAATAACCGGATTTGGAGATCGGCTTCGCATAAAGCTTCAGGGTATCACCCGCATGGAAGGTCCGGTTATCATAATTTTCCGCAAAACGCCATTCAATATCCACATATCCTTCGATCAGGCCGGTTCCCGGATTTTCAACTTTGGGCGTAAAACCTGTCTTTACCAATACATTATCGGTATTATAACCCTGACAGGAAATTTTTGACGGCAATAGCATGGACGTGATCAGGCTTTGCATTACGGCAGAAGCGGAAAAACTCTGTACATCCAGATCTATTTCAGTGGAAAACTGATATGCCGGTGATTCCGTAATCGTAATGCCTTCTGCAGGCACATATTTCCATTTGCTTACAAATTTATGGGTTTTCCCGTCCTTATTAATGGGCACACTTGGGACAACACGGTTCGCATACGCCGCTCCGCCCCCCAATTCCACCAAAATTTCCAATTCCGGCGCATCCTCCGCCAGATCATACCCCTCCGGCAGTCTGGCCGTAACGGGAAAGCTTCCCGCAAAAGCGCTTTCCGGGAACTCGTCCAGATTCCAGCTCAGCTCCAGGAGAACTTCGTCATCATCACGATCGGCGTCATGAGCCTCTGCGCTGTCATCCGCATTTTCCTCATCGCTGGTTTCAGCTTCACTTTCGCTGCCGGTTTCAGCATCCTCCTAGCTGCTGTCCTCATCCGGATTTTCCAGCCGGGCATAAACGGCTTCCGGAAGAAGAGAGAGCAGGATTTCACCGGTGACAGGATTTTCCTCATCGGTGTTGGGGATGCCCAGCGTATAGCTGCCATCCTCTTGAACCTCAGGCTTTGCGTCCCCGTCAGCCCAGCGCCATGACAAAACCCATTTCACTTCTGCGTTCGAGGGTTCCCCGGATTCAGAGCTGTCCGTAGATTCCTCTTCTTCCGTTGTTTCGGTTTCTTCTGTGGACTCCGTTTCTTCAGAGGTTTCTGTTTCATCCGTGGTCCCGGTTTCTTCTGTAGATTCCTCTTCTGTTGTAGTCGTTGTAGTCTCAGAAGTTTCCGTAGTTCCGGATTCTTCCGTAGATTCAGAACCGGATTCAGATTCAGTCTGGGTTCCGGATTCTGTCGGTGCTTCTGACCCTTCCGGTGTGGAGGGTGATTCTGTATTTTCGGGCGCCTCTGTTTTGACAGAGGTATCCGTGCTGTCACTCTCAGATGGGTCAGGATTTTCCGTTTGGGTTTGGTACTGTATGGAGCCGCCTGTTTGCTCTGCCGCGAAGACGGCAGTTGTCGCGCACAGTGGCAGAATGATTGCGAAGAGCAGAATCCATGAAAGTGTTTTGCAAAAACGCTCCTGCCGACAGCACCTCTTCCAGAACTGATGCCATGTTTTATGCCTGGGTGCTTTACTCATATGTTTGACCTCCTGTTTTCCGGTAAAATGCCGGGATTTTTCCTGTGGTCAGACAGAAATATGGTTACTGTTCACTTCATGACCAGTAATGAAATATGTGCATTGTGGAAAAGCTGGCTACAGGAATGAGAAAGCTTTACATTTTGCTTATTATTATAGCATAGAATCTGTTGCTTGCAAATATTTTTTAGCACTTTCTTGCATACTGTCCACATCCGGCTTATAATGAAACAGTGAATCCGGCAAGGGATTGCAGGAATGGAAGGGGAACCGGAGATGATCATTCAGACAGGGCTGCGGACGGATATTCCGGCTTTTTACACAGAATGGTTTTTAAACAGAATCAAGGCCGGGTACGTGCTGGTGCGCAACCCCTATCGGGCAAATCAGGTGACGCGTTATGACCTGTCTCCCACAGTGGTGGATGTGATCGGTTTTTGCACCAAAAATCCCGCTCCAATGCTGCCGTACATGGATGCGCTCAGCGCCTATGGTCAGTACTGGTATGTGACCATTACGCCCTATGGAACGGATATTGAGCCGAACGTACCGCCAAAGGAAGAAGTGATGGAAAGCCTGAAAACTCTGTCGAAGCTTGTCGGGATAAAGAGCGTCGGATGGCGCTATGATCCGATTCTGATTTCGGAAAGCTGTTCTGTGAAACGCCATTTGTCAGAATTTGAAAAAATGGCGCAAAATCTGGAAGGCTATACCGAAACCTGCGTGATCAGTTTTCTGGATCTCTATCAGAAGGTGCGGCGCAATTTTCCGGAAGCGCGCCAGGTGCCTATGGCCGACAGACATATCCTCGGCAGGGAATTTGTCCGCATCGGGAAAAAATATGGCATGGAAATCAAAAGCTGCGCCGAAGGGGAAGAGCTTGCCCCTTACGGTGTAAACTGCAGCGGCTGCATGACGATAGAAACCTATGAAAGGGCGATCGGAGAAAGACTGTGCGCGCCAACACGCAAAGGAACGGGCCGGAGCGCCTGTGCCTGTCACTTAAGCGCTGACATCGGTCAGTACGATACCTGTCCCCATCTGTGCCGCTATTGCTATGCCAACACAAACGCTGCTGCCGTGCGCAGAAATGTTCTGAACCACGATCCGGCATCCCCTCTGTTGACAGGCACGCTCCATCCGGAGGATCAGGTCCATAACGCCGTCCAGAAAAGCTGGCGCGACGGACAGCTTGCGCTGGATATTTTTTGATTCCGGATAATAACATGCAGCCGCAATTTTACAAAAAGCAAAAAAATCCATACCCACCTTCTTTTTTTTCTGATATAATGGAGCAGTCTGCATAGCAGTTCAGACTTGCCTGAACGATTACCAGTCTGTCATCAAAAGCACAAACAGGATAAAAGTCAGCGCTCATAGATGCCGGGAGCCTTTGGTGCGATCCGTGGCAGCCTGACAAAAAGGAGGCATCGCCTGTGAAGGAAATTGTCAAAAAGTATATCAGCCCCCATTTCCCACAGATGGGCATAGGGCTTTTCATCAAATTTGTGGGAACGATCATGGATCTGTTTATTCCTTATATATTGGCATATATCATCGATACAGTGATTCCCGCCGGACAAAAGCGTATGATCTTTCTATGGGGGCTCGCCATGATTTTCTGTTCCTTTCTGGCGGTGTCTTTTAACGTGATTGCCAACCGGAAAGCGTCCCGGGTGGCGAGTGACGTGATCAAAAAGCTGCGTCACGATCTGTTTGAAAAAATCATGTATCTGTCCAACCATCAGATGGACGAATTCACCAAACCATCTCTGATTTCCCGCATGACCTCGGATACCTATGATTTACAGCAAATGGTGGCGCGGATTCAGAGGATGGGCGTGCGCGCGCCGATTTTGCTGGTGGGCGGCATTTTTGTCACCTTTACGCTGGACTATGCGATGGCGTTGGTGCTGTTGGCAGTGCTGCCGCTGCTCACCTTTTTGACAATTGTCGTATCGAAAAAGGGCATACCGATCTATGCAAAGCAGCAGGCGATCGCGGATCGCATGGTGCGGGTGGTGCGGGAGGATATCGCGGGCATCCGGGTGATCAAGGCGCTTTCCAAGACGGAATATGAGACGGAGAAATTCCGGGAGGTCAACCGCAGCGTGGTGGAACAGGAGAAAAAGGCGGGGATGGTGATGGCGGTGATGAATCCGTCCATGACGATCCTGTTGAACCTGGGGCTGGTGGGCGTCATCCTGACCGGCGCATACCGGGTCAATGCCGGCGCCTCGGAGGTGGGGAAAATCCTCGCCTTTACCACGTATTTTACGATCATCTTAAACGCCATGCTGTCCATCACCCGGATTTTTTCCATGGTTTCCAAATCCATCGCGTCGGGGAACCGCGTATGGGAGGTTTTGCGCGCCAAAGAGGAGATGGAGGTGTTGGAAGGGGCAGAGGATGTCCTGGGAGCAGGAAAACAAAAAGGAGAAGAGGAAGATGCCGAAATCGTCTTTTCTCATGTGACCTTTTCCTATTATAAAGGACGTGCCACAAAAGGGGGCGCGTCCGATGCGCAGGAAGGAAAAGGAACGGATTGTGCGCTGCCGGAAGCTGCGTCCGGTGGGCAGGAGGACAGAGAGGAGATTCCCGAAACCCTGTCGGATATCAGCTTTGTGGTGAAAAAGGGAGAAACCCTCGGCATCATCGGCGAGATCGGCTCCGGAAAATCCACCATATTAAACCTCATGATGCGTCTGTATGACGCGGACAGCGGTATGATCCGGATCGCGGGCCGGGATATCCGTTCCTATGAGCCGGAGGAGCTGAAGCACAAATTCGGCGTGGTGTTCCAGAACGATATGATTTTTGAGGATACGATAGCGGGCAATGTGTCGCTGGGCAGGAGCGCGACGAAGGAAGCGCTCTCGGAAGCGCTTTTGTATGCCCAGGCGAGCGAATTCGTGGAGGGCAGGCAGGAGCAGGAGGCGGATGCTTTGAATATCCGGGGCGCGAATCTGAGCGGCGGTCAAAAGCAGCGCGTGCTGATCGCCCGGGCACTTTTGGCGAAGCCGGAAATTCTCATTCTGGACGATTCCTCCAGCGCCCTGGATTACCGGACGGACGCAAGGCTGCGGCAGGGGATCCGGGAGCATTTTGCGGATACGACGCTGGTCATCGTGGCACAGCGGGTCAGCTCCATCCGGCACGCGGACCACATTCTGGTGCTGGAAAACGGGCATTGCATCGGTTACGGCGCCCATGAGGAGCTGATGGAGAGATGCAGCGTGTATCAGGAAATCAGCCATTCCCAGATGGGAGAAGGAGGGGTATAAGGGATGGAACAGACCAGACAGGCCGGTGCGAAGAAACGATATTCCCGCCGCACCCTCATCCGGCTCGGGCAATATCTTATGAAGGAAAAATGGCTGCTTTTTGTAGCGATCGTCTGTACCTTTGGCAGCAATCTGTTTGCGCTGGTGGGACCGCGCCTCACCGGCTTTGCCATCGGCGCTATCGAAGGCGGTATCGGCGCGGTGATATTTGAAAGGGTGTTTTATTACGCGGGATGGATGGCGGTATTTTATGTGGCGTCCGCCCTGATGTCCTATGGATTGCAGGTGCTGATGATCACCATCAGCCGCAGGGTGGTCTACCGGATGCGCCAGGACCTGTTTGAAAAGCTGCTGACGCTGCCGGTGGGGTATTTTGATATCCACCAGACCGGCGATATCATCAGCCGCATTTCCTATGATATCGATACGGTCAACGCTTCGCTCTCCAACGATCTGGTGCAGCTTCTCACCACGGTGATTACGGTGGGAGGGGCGCTTTTGATGATGCTGGCGATTTCGCCGCAGCTGGTGCTGGTGTTTGCTTTCACCGTGCCGCTTTCGATGTTTATGACAAAATATATCACGGGGAAAACGAGACCCTTGTTTCGGGCACGTTCCGCAAAGCTGGGAGAGCTCAACGGCTTCGTGGAGGAAATGATCACGGGACAGAAAACCTTAAAGGCCTATGGCAGGGAGGACTATACGATCGGACGCTGCGACGAAAAAAACGAGGTGGCGGCGGAGGCCTTTTACCGTGCGGAATATTATGGCAGCATCGTCGGTCCCTGCGTGAATTTTGTGAACAACCTGTCTTTGTCTTTGACCGGGGTGTTCGGCGCGCTTTTGTATCTGGCGGGCAGCATGACAATCGGGGACATTTCCTCCTTCGTGCTGTATTCCCGGAAGTTTTCCGGTCCCATCAACGAGGCGGCGAATATCGTGAGCGAGCTGCAGTCCGCCCTCGCCGCGGCGGAGCGGGTCTTTTCACTGATGGACGAATTGCCGGAAAGGGCGGATGAGCCGGATGCGGTCAGCTTAAAGGAAGTGGCAGGAGAGGTAGCGCTGTCCCATGTGCGGTTCGGATATTTGCCGGAAAAGACGATCATTCATGATTTGAGCTTTACGGCACAGCCGGGAAAGCTGATCGCCATCGTAGGGCATACCGGCGCGGGAAAGACGACGCTGATCAATCTGCTCATGCGCTTTTACGATCCTCAGGGCGGGGAAATTTTGGTGGACCGGCATCCGATCCGGTCTGTGACCAGAGAAAGCCTGCGCAAATCCTACGCCATGGTGCTGCAGGACACCTGGCTTTTTACCGGCACAGTCTATGAAAATCTTTCCTACGGGAAGGAAGGGGCGACCCGGGGAGAGGTGGAAAAAGCGGCGAAGGCGGCATATATCCACTCCTTTATCATGCGTCTGCCAAACGGCTACGACACGGTGCTGACGGATGAGGGCGCCAACATTTCCAAAGGGCAGAAGCAGCTTCTGACCATCGCCAGGGCGATGCTTCTGGACGCGCCCATGCTCATTCTGGATGAGGCGACCTCCAATGTGGACACCAGGACGGAAATCCGGATCCAGAAGGCGATGCGCAACCTGATGCAGGACAAAACCTGCTTCGTCATCGCCCACAGGCTGTCCACGATCCGCAACGCCGATCTGATCCTGGTGGTGAACGAGGGCGAGGTGGTGGAGCAGGGAACGCACCGGGCGCTGATGGACAAAGGCGGCGTATACAGGAAGCTGTATGACGCGCAGTTTGAGTAATGGTGTAGTAACAGTTCAGACAGGTCTGCGCGTTCGCCGCGCAGACCGTGAAAAAACGTGGTGGCAACAGGCATCCGCCCCATCGCGAAGCGATTTTTATGGGCGGATGCAGTTACTATTCAGACGTGTCTGAATAGTAACGAACTGTTATATGGTGTAAATAATAATTTTCAGGATAAGTTGAATTTATGTGCAAAAGCAGGTATAATTTATACGGAACGCTTTGGGACAGGAGCGAAGCAGGATAAAACAGGGAAGGGTGAAAATATGAACGGTGTGACAGAACAGAAAAAAAAGGTTCTGATCGTGGATGATTCCGAGATGAACCGTGCCTTGCTGGTGGATATGCTCGGAGAAGAGTACGAGGTGGTCGAAGCGGAGAACGGGATGCAGGCGATCGAAATACTGCAGAAGTTTGAAAACGAGTTTTCCATCATGCTGCTGGACATTGTGATGCCGGGAATGAACGGCTTTGAGGTTTTGAAGCTGATGAACCAGTATCATTGGATCGAAAACATTCCGGTCATCATGATTTCCTCAGAGAGCGGCTCCATACAGGTTGAGCGGGCTTATGAGCTTGGGGTAACGGACTTTATCAGCCGTCCCTTTGACGCGTTGATCGTACGCCGCAGAGTGGTGAATACGATTCTGCTGTATGCCAAACAGAAAAAGCTTCTGGGGCTTGTGGAAGAGCAGATTTACGAAAAACAGAAGCAGAGCAATATGATGATTGACATTTTGAGCCATATCGTGGAGTTCCGTAATGGGGAGAGCGGACCGCATGTTCGGCACATTCATGTGCTGACGGAGCTGTTTTTGCGTTATCTGGTGCAGATCACGGATAAATATCCGCTTTCCAGGACGGATATCAACCAGATCGGCATGGCGTCCGCGCTTCATGATATCGGTAAAATGGGAATTCCCAGCGAGATTGTCAATAAGCCGGGCAGGCTGACGGACGAAGAGTTTGCGGTGATGAAGACCCATTCCATAATCGGCGCGCAGACGGTGGAACAGCTGCCCTATGCGAGGGATGAAGAGTTTGTGAAGATCAGTTATGAGATTTGCCGCTGGCACCATGAACGCTATGATGGACGCGGCTATCCGGACGGGCTTAAGGGGGATGAAATCCCGATCTCCGCACAGGCGGTGGCGCTGGCGGATGTGTATGACGCCCTGACCAGCGAGCGTGTATACAAGAAAGCATTTTCCCATGAAAAGGCGATCCAGATGATCGTGAACGGAGAATGCGGCGTATTTAATCCCCTGCTGCTGCAATGCCTGGTAGGAACTGCGGACAGCATTCAGGAGGAGTTAAGAAAGAGTGAGCAGGGCGATGTGAGCCAGAGAAATGCCAGAAATATCATTGAGGAGGTGCTCAATAAGGAAGGCATGTCCGCTTCGGAGCGCACCCTGCAGCTTCTGGAGCATGAGCGGATGAAGCAAAGCTTCTTTGCCAGCATGAGCAAGGAGATTCAGTTTGAATATACGGTGTCGCCGCCGATGCTCACCCTCAATACATGGGGAGCGGAGAAGCTGGGATTGCCCGAGGTGGTACAGGATCCGTTCCAGGACGGAGAGCTTTCCAACATGCACGAGACGAAGACGGGACGGGAGATTTCGGATGCGGTTCGCAGCACCTCGCCGGAAAAGCCGATTCTGGAATACGATTTTCAGCTGAATATGGGCGGAGAGCTGCGTTGGGTGAGGATCACCAGCCGAACCATTTGGTCAACCGATGAGCCGCCCAGGTATGAGGGTGTGATTGGGAAAGCTGTGGATATTCACGAGACTCATGAACAGATGAAGCTTTTGGAGCAGAAGGCCTTTCATGACGGGCTGACCGGTCTGTTTAACCATTCCTATGCGCGGGATCGGATCAAAGAGCGTCTGGAGGGCAGGAAGGATTGTAAGTTTATCCTCGCCATTCTGGATATGGATAAATTCAAGCAGGCGAACGATCAGTGGGGGCATATGTTCGGGGATCAGGTACTGATCCATTTTGCCGAGCTGATACGGAAGAACATTCGAGGCGGAGATATCGCGGCACGCGTCGGAGGGGACGAGTTTTTGATATTTCTGGAGTATAAGACGGATATTCATACTCTGGTTGACAGAATTTTTCATTCCCTGCACGGACAGTATAAGCATTTTTCCATTTCCGTCAGTATGGGAGTTGCCTGCACGGAAGAGGTGGGCATAGATTATGATGAGCTGTTCCATGCTGCGGACCAGGCATTGTATAATGTAAAGCAGACGGAGCGCGGCAGATATTGCTTTTATGAGAAAAACATGCAGACTGACTGTTCGGCAATATCTTCTATTGAAACAGAGGAAACGGAAGGAGAGTAAGCCATGACATTAAAAGAATGCTACACCGAAATGGGTGGAAATTACGACGAGGTGATCGGGCGGCTGCACAGTGAACGGCTGGTACAGAAGTTTGCCCTGAAATTTCTGGATGATCCCAGCTATGATCTGCTGCAAAAATCGCTGGAAAGCGGAAGCTATGAGGAGGCGTTCCGGGCATCCCATACCATTAAGGGCGTGTGCCAGAATCTTGGTTTGACGAAATTATATGAGTCCAGTCATGCGCTTACGGAGAGCCTGCGCAACGGATATAGCGCGGACGTGGATGGCTTTGCAGAGACTGTGACGGCGGATTACCGGCAGACGGTAGACGCACTGCGCAGGTTTAAGGAAAGTGTGGAAGGATAAGATTAACCTTTAGACCTGTCTGAACTGCTACGGAAAAGCAACCAAAAGGAGCAGAAAACCCGTTTTGCGGTTTTCTGCTCCTTTCCTGCGATGGAAAACGAAGTTCCCTGGTGTAGAAAAAAACATGAATGCGCATGTTCTTTTATGTCAGGCATAATTAATTACCACGCGATGTTTTCTGGCCAGCGCCACCCGCACCTGCAGAAATTCTGAGCAGGCACAAAATTTATCCATGCAGCTGATAACCCATGCTTCACGGCTTCTGGGCAGCGGACCCAGCGGAAACATGTGGGAAAGAATCGCCTGGCGCTCCTTTTCGTAAAGAGAAAAGCGCTCTTCACTGGTTTGGGCCGCCACTTTGGGATGGTAAAATGCCTGAATCTGCCCCCTGGGCAGCTTATCTTTGAAGTCGTATACACAAAAATCGTGTAAAAGCCCCGCGCGTGCGGCAACCCGTTCGTCCAGTCCAAGCTTTCTGGCAGTGCACCAGGAAAGATAGGATACGTTGAGACTGTGCATAAAACGCGTTGTCTGGTAGTGCTGTTTATAGGAGTGGAGCTTGCGGAACTCTTCGTCTTCCAGAATGGAGCGCACAAGGGCAAGAAAATCGGCATCAATATCCTCCGACAGGGTTATCTCCATTGGAATCACATCCTTTCTCGTTTTTGTTAAGAATAGTATACTGCAATTGGCCGTGAAATAGCAACAGGAAAATTGAGGTAACAGATAATATGTAGTGACAGGAAACGTACCCCTTTCCTGAAAACAAAAAA
>CAJUEL010000040.1 GCA_910585455.1 uncultured Eisenbergiella sp.
AGGATGAGGAAATGAAATTGCAGGTACAGATCGGTGAACATACATTTACGGCAACACTGGAGGACAATGTGGCAGTGGATGCCTTTGTTGGGATGATGGAGGAAGCTCCTGTGGTGATCCGGATGAGTGACTATTCCGGGTTTGAGAAGGTTGGTTCTCTGGGTACAAGCCTTCCGTCTGACAACAGCCAGACAACGACCCAGGCCGGCGATATTGTTTTATATAACAGCAGTCAGATCGTGATCTTTTACGGTTCAAACTCGTGGAGCTATACACGGATCGGAAAGATCGATGACCTTACCGGCTGGGAAGATGCACTGGGAAGCGGAGATGTGACAGTTACCTTTTCGATTGGAGGATGATAGATTGAAAAATAATGCCTGGTGGTCGAAAAAAGGGCGCAGTTAGTGTATATTGCAACCATTGCCATCCATGCCCGGCAGGTTTAAATGTAGGGCTGATTAATAAGTATTATGACCTGGCACTGGCAGAATATTTCAAGAAACAGACATAACCAGAGGTGCGATAATGAAGAGAAAGAAGCCTGTCCGTTTCGGCGGTGTTTTTATGGGAATGATAGGTATTATCATATTAGGATTTCTGATATTTTTTCAGAGAAATCTTCGTACAGCTGCCAGCGTCAGAAAGCTGGAGGATGGATTATATTCCGTAACATATAAAGGGAATTACGGATTCGATGCTTTTATAGAGCAGGGCGGGGCTTCTGATGATATGGCAGTGGCGGAGTTTGTGATAAGAGATATGTTTCATGGCCTGTTGTCATTGGATTTAAAAGGAAGCTCTTTCGGATGCAGTACCATATCCGTACAGACACCGGAGGGCAGGGGGATTTTTGGCAGGAATTTTGACTGGGGAGCCTGCACGGCGCTGATCGTACAGACCAATCCGCCCGATGGATATGCTTCGATCTCAACGGTAAATATGGATTTTCTTGATCTGGGGCTGGATATGTCAGAGGAACTACAGATGTGTCTTTTGTCTGCGGCAGCTCCCTATGCACCAATGGATGGAATGAACGAGAAAGGTCTGTGTGTTGCCGTGCTGATGATTCAGGATACCCCGGCTTTTCACCAGGATACAGGCAAGCCGGATCTAACGACTACAACAGCGGTTCGGATGCTTTTGGACCAGGCGGCAGACGTAGAGGAAGCGATATCACTTCTTTCCCGGTATGACCTGCATGCATCAGCAGGAATGATGGTTCATTTTGCGTTGGCAGACCGGAATGGACGTTCTGTAGCAGTAGAATACATCAATGATGAAATGATGGTAACGGAAACACCGATCGTAACAAATTTTTATTTATCTCCCGGCGAAAAATATGGGATTGGAACAGAGGAATCCCGTATCCGTTATACGATTCTGGACGAACTTTGTAAGCAGGACATGGAATGGAGTATTGTTTTTGACCAGTACAGTGGAGATGCTCATTATTATCATAGGGAAAACTACCAAATCTACTATTCTTTTACTGTTGGAGGGATCATGAAATAGAAAAGTAATCAGGCATCTGTGTCAACATTCCTGTAGGCGTCAAACACTGGCACGGTGCTGCGGGGGAAGACAGCTTAAAGCGACAGGGCAGGTTTGAGACAGGAGGACAGGATGAAGAAGACCATATTGCAGGGAGAGGGGATCTCCATGACCGGCATGCGGATCGGCGAGGTGGGTGGCCTGATGTGGAAGGATATCGATTTTAATGAAAAATGCCTTCATGTAAACTGCTCCCTTTCGTGTCAGTATGAATATGGAAAGAAAATGCTGCGCCTTCTGGCTCCCAGGACACACAATTCTTACAGGAAGATCCCGTTTTTCGGGGAAGCAGAAAAGATATTTCTGCAGCAGAAGGAAAAGACGGATCAACTGAAAAAAGCGCTGGGAGATCGCTGGCGGGCAACAGGTGAATATGAAGATCTGGTGTTTGTAACTACCATGGGCAGTCCGGTACTCCGCTATCATGCTGAAAAAGAGATCGAAAAAGTGGTAAAGGAGATCAATGAACAGGAAGCATTTGAGTCTGTTCAGGAACAACGGGAGCTTCACTGGTTTGAGGACATGTATCCCCACGCAATCCGGCATACCTTCTGCAGCCGCTGTTTTGAAGCAGACATGCAGCCAAAGGTGGTCCAGAGCATCATGGGACATCAGCATTACAGCACAACCATTGATATTTACACATATGTATCAGAGACTAAGTATCAGGAAGAGATCGGAAAGTTTGGAAGGGCTGTGGAACCGGAGGAGGGCAGCGGCAGAGAAGAACCAGAGGAGAGGGTGCATGGAAGACGCCATTCAGACGATATAGAAGATAACCCGTCCTTTTTAAGTCTGTTTTATCGAAAAATATGGCTTATCAGAGGCAGATATGTTAAAATAGGAACAGTAGGAGAGTAGGAGGAAGGAGCCTGTTTTTATGGAAATTGAGAATACACTGGCAAAAAATATTACAGCGGCAGGTGAAAAGGCCGCTTATGACGCAGCGTGCAAACGGCTCCTGGCCAATAAGGTCATTCTGGCCTGGATCATGAAAAGCTGTCTGGAGGAGTATAAGGCTTATAGTATCAATGAGATAGCGGAAAAATACATAGAAGGAGTCCCTCAGATCGCAGAGGCAGCAGTCAATCCGGATGAAGAGGTATATGACAGCGGAGAACAGATCCGGGGAGTGAAGAATGAAGACAGTACCATGCAGGAAGGGACCATCACCTATGATATCCGCTTTCTGGCAATCGTTCCGGGAACCGGTGAAATGATCCGCCTGATGATCAATGTGGAAGCTCAAAATGATTTTTATCCAGGCTATCCGATCATCAAACGAGCCCTTTATTATTGCAGTCGGATGATCTCTTCCCAGTACGGTTCGGAATTTACAGAAACTCATTACGAGAACATAAGGAAGGTATATTCTATATGGATCTGTTCCAATCCACCGAAGAAAAGAGAGAACACGATCACCAGATATTACATTCAGGAAGAGAATCTGGTGGGCCAGGTGTCGGAGCGAAAAGAGAACTATGATCTGTTAACTGTGGTTATGATCTGTCTGGGGCATGCAACGGATGACAATTATACAGGGATATTGAAGCTGCTGGATGTGCTGCTATCCTCGGAAAAAGAGGCGGAGGAGAAGAAAAGGATCCTGCAGGATGATTTTGATATTGCAATGACGAAGACGTTGGAAAGTGAGGTGTCGGCTATGTGTAACTTGAGTAAAGGTGTGGAGGAGAGAGGGATTGCGATTGGCCTGGAGCAGGGCCTGGAACGTGGTATAGAAACAACAACATTAAATGCGATCCGGAATTTGATGGAGACTTTGAAGTTGACAGCGGAACAGGCGATGGAGGCATTGAAGGTGCCGGAAGCGGAAAAGGTTAAGTATGAAGGGATGCTGAAAAAGTAGTTTTTACAGAAAGAATTCTGTCTGGGGGTGGGACGGTTTTTTTATTGAAAAATGTGCAAGAGGCTATCCAATCAAACGGATAGCCTTTTTTCAATTCTCAATCTTAATTTTCTTAATATCCAGTAAGTATAATTTTAAATACGGTTGCTTAAATTGCATGAAAAACTAAGAAATGTATGAATATTCACGAAATTTTTTGGAAATAGCAGTGGGAACACTTTTCCGAAAAGGGAGTAAAAGTTTAGGGCTTTGTGGAATGGTCATTTATAATTGATGTATGTCGTTTATACAATAATTGTGTCATTTGCGCAGAGGGTATTTCATCATTTGCTTTGTTGTGATATAAATAAGGCATTAAGGATTTGCAGGAGGAGTGGCAGATTATGAAAAAATTACAGGTTATGCTTATGGCGGGAGCGATGGTTTTTATGCTTTCATCGTGCGGTCAGACGAAGAATACGGAGGAGCATACAGACATCGTGTCCGACATTCCGCAAAGCAGTAAAGCAGCCGATGAAACGAACGCAGATGGAACCTCATCCGTGGCAGAGAACAGGGATTTGCCTGCCGCGGACGGGAAGGAAGATGGGGCTTACGATGTATTAGATAGTCTGGTGGGAGAATATAGTTATACGTCAGATAACGGGACTGGTAAACTGATAATTCAAAAAACATCTGATGGATATGATATTTCTGATTACGAATCAGAATCTTCTTACCGCTTTCTTGCGGATTCGTCCAATATAGAAACCATAGAAGATAACAAGATATATATAGAATATCCGGAGCTGGCACTTTCTGACGACACAGTTCATTTTAGCTATTATATTCTGGAATACGGTACGGACGGCATAGATGTATATTATGGAATGACCGCACCGGAAAAAGCACAGTTTTTGTATCATGCCATAAAGCAAAACGGCATGGACACACAGCAGGGTGAAATAAATCAGTCAGAGACGGCAGCTGTTCAGTTCAATCCTGCAGTCAGAGAAAACAATGATATTGAATTGGATGATAAACTCGAAACGGATTTTTCCTATGACTATTCTGAGAATATTAAGGCGGATGTTGACCATGTGGTATCAGGCTCTGCCTCCCTGCAAGAAGAATTGGAGAATATTGAGAAGGTTATCCAAAAGTACACGCCGTTAGCTGAGGCAGCTCAGACTCAAGCAGAAATGAATGTATCGTCCCAATGGTTTCTCGTAATATGGGATGCCGAATTAAACAGCCTTTGGAATAGATTCAGTAATTCCGCCGATCAGCAGACAAAGGAGAATATCCTTGCAGAACAAAGGAATTGGATAGACATGAAGGAAGAAGCGACATTAATGAGCATCGGTTCCAGCGAAGAAAACGGAAGTATGTATCCTCTCCTTGTGAACTCTTACCTGGAGGAGATTACCAAAAACAGAGCTTATGTTCTTGCGAATGAATTAGCAAAAATAACAGGAGAAGCCTTTGTCATGCCGGAGCGGTCAGCTAAGTACGGTTTGTTTGTAGACAATTATGAAACAGGCAGCGTATACAGCTCTCTGGTTACCCGGCAGGGATATTCCGGAGATGATGAAGCAGTGATCTCCATTTACAGAATGGGGGAAATAACGGGAACCTTTGTTGACAATGGAAATGGAGAACTGGCTTTCACATCAGATGGTGATGGTGGAAGTGTAAAAGGAATAATCAAAATTAACGGATGGGATGGCGCAAGCTTCACAGTTACTGAAGCATCGGAAGAATCGATTGTCTCTGTAGGAGAAGAATTCATATTCCCTTTTGTATTTTGACAGATATGGATTCAGAAAAAATATATTATATGTTTCTGTACAATTCACGAAAATGCCCTTCTTTCTCTCACCTGGAACAGTAGTTCTTTGGACTTTTGTCCCTTGACCTGCCTTTGCTATATTGCGTTATTCGATTTTCGTGATTGCATTTTTTGCCCACAAAGAATTTTGCAGAATTGCCCTCCCCACACCAATCAAATCCGCTTCGCCATTTTTTAATAATAATTCTGCCATAGCTGCTTCTGTAATTCCACCCGTTAATATAACCGGTATATTGACAAGCGCTTTGATCGCTTTCGTAATCTCGCCAAAGTATCCCTGTTCTTTGCTGCCAGGTCTGATATATCCGCAAAAACCGCCGGAAATATCCAACAGGTCAACGCCTGCCTGCTCCAACATTTTTGCCGCGGCAACACCGTCCTGCAAGGTGGAACCTCCGTCCACATAATCGCAGGCGCCCAATCTGACTGCAATCGGATAATCGTTTCCGACTTCGCTTCGGATTGACTTTATAATCTCCATGTGGAGCTTTAACCGTCCGTCGAGTGTTTGTGCGCCGTATTCATCTACACGTTTGTTTGTTAACGGAGAATAGAATTGGTTTAACAGATATCCATGTGCGGAATGGATTTCAATTCCGTCAAACCCGGCTTGCTTTGCCCTTACAGCAGCATTTGTAAAGTCATGTATTACTTTTCTGATATCCATGAAAGACATTTCCACCGGTACGAAACCTGTTCTGGGCATTGGAACTGAACTCGCTCCGTAAACAGATTTTCCAGTAATTTCGCTGCTTGCCGCGCCTCCGGCATGGCTTATTTGTGCCATAACTTTTGTGCCATTCCCATGTATCACCGTAGTAAGCCTTTTTAATCCGGTAATGCTGTCGTCATCTGCTATGGAAAGCTGTCCTTTCCCGGCTTTTCCTTCAGGACTGACGTAGCCATAGGTGGCATAACAAGTCGATTCTTTACTTCTGAATTGCCCACTTTCCTCTGTCAATTCACATATCCGTTCAAAGTTGTTTTTTACTTAAAATGTCCTGCAGGGTGGCAAACAGCTTATCAACATCGATGGGTTTGCCCAGATGGCCGTTCATGCCGGCGGACAGAACGCGCTGGCGGTCTTCATCAAAGGCATTGGCGGTCATGGCAACAATGGGCAGACTGGAAAGCAGCGGATTGTCCAGGGCGCGGATGGCTCTGGTGGCTTCGATGCCATCCATCACGGGCATCTGGATATCCATGAGGATCAGGTCGTAGGGATTGTCTGCACAATGCCGGACCTTTTCCACCGCCTCTGCGCCGTTGGAAGCCACATCCAGCGTAAAGCCGGCTTCCTCCAGAATGGTGACAGCGATTTCCTGATTTAGTTCATTATCTTCCACCAGCAGCAGGCGTCGGTCGGTGAGCGGCTGCAGGTTGACAGCAGGAGAAGCCTCCGGATGATCGGGCGCTTTTCCGGGGCGAAAGGGGAAGGTCAGCGTAAAGGTGCTGCCCTTTCCCTTTTGGCTTTCCACCATAATATGACCGTTCATCAGCTCAACCAGATTTTTGGTGATGGACATGCCAAGTCCCGTGCCCTGAATTCCGCTGACGGTGGAGGTGCGTTCCCGCTCAAAGGGTTCAAAAATGTGCGCAAGAAATTCCGGCGCCATGCCGATACCGGTATCCCGGATGCAAAATTCATAGAATGCGGTATCTGCCGTATCGCCGGGGTGTTCCGTGGCGGAAAGATAGATAGATCCGCCTGCCGGGGTGAATTTTAACGCATTGCTCAATACATTCAATAGTACCCGGTTCAGGCGGAGGCGGTCACACATGACACAGGGCTGAAGCAGGGAACTGTCATCCAGATACAGCTTCAGCTCCTTCGCTTTAAGATCGCTTAAAAGCATGGACTGCAGGTCCCGCAGGATTTCGGACAGGTTGCAGGCCGCTTCTTCGATAACCACCTTGCCGCTTTCAATGCGGCTCATGTCCAGCACATCGTTGACAAGGCTGAGAAGATGGCTGGAGGAGGCGGCAATTTTGCCCAGATAATCCTGCAACAGCTCCGGATTGTCCAGATGGCTGGCAGCCAGATGGGTGAAGCCGATAATGGCGTTCATTGGGGTGCGGATGTCATGGGACATATTATTCAAAAACATGGTTTTGGCACGGGAGGCCCGTTGCGCTTCGATCAGAGCCTGTTCCAGGAGCATATGCTGTTCCGTGAGCTTTTCGTCGATTTCCTTTTGCTGCGTGATATCCACAAACATGCCCACATAGGTGATGGGCGTACCATCCTCCCGGCGGGACAGTTTGCCGGTGGCGCGGAACCAGCGGTAACCGCGGTCTTTGGTCAAAAGCCGGTATTCGGCATCGTAGAGGCTCATGCCCGTATAGTCGTTGATCGTGGCATAATATTGTGCAAGCACCCGATCACGGTCTTCGGGGTGGAGTAAATCCGACCAGGAGGAAAGGACGTTGGGGAAATCCCGTTCGTCCTGATAGCCGATCATGGTGCGGAATTCCTGGCTCCAGAAAACGCTGACCATCTGCCCCTGCTGGTCAAATTCCATGGTCCACATACCGGAACGCAGGATTTCGTGTACCAGCTTGAGGGCAGTGGTTTCGTGCTCAAGCGCTTCCAGAGCCTCTAAACGCTCCTGCGCAAGCCGGGCTGTGCGCATGTCGGCAATGGCCTTAAAATGCCTTTCTGTGGCGTCCTCTACAAATACATAAAAAAGATCACCGTAGAGGCTGGTGTGGACAAAATGTCCATAATCGTCGAGCCACCGGATTGTGCCGTCCTTTCGTATGATGCGATATTCCACATGATCCAGATCGCTTCCATATGTAGAAATCTGCTGTCTGATATTCCGCTCGACAATGGAGAGGTCCTCCGGGTGAACCAGGCCGGGAAAGGTATATCCGGTGTATTCCTGAAATTCTGCCAGATTTTGGCAGCCGAATATCCGGATCAATGCCTGGTTGGCATAGATCAACCGTTCTTCCTGATCCGCATGATAAATAAAGAAACCGCCGGGCATCCCGGCGGTGATTTGCTCAATAATCGGGAAAGTCTGCTCGCTGAGGATCAAAGCGAGCGGCTTTCCCTGCTCTTCCTTATGCATAAAAACATGTCCGCCTGTTCTGTCGTTTACAATCCTGTCTATATTTTACCATTTCCGGACCGGCTGTCAAGTCCGCATTCGGCGGCGCCGCGAATAGTAACGTTCAGGGAGCGGGAAGAAAGCTTTGTGCGCTGCAAGCCTTGTCCAGATGAGCCAATTGCGATATAATAGAAATATATTCGTGACCAAATGCCTGGCGGCAGGTATTTGATGATGTCAGAAAGGGAGAATGTAAAAATGGCCAAAACAGAAATCACACGCAGGGAGCTTCCGGCAAAAGTCGGATTTATCCTTGACAGGCTGATCGTAGCGAGGTGGGAGACGGGATATGCAGATCCTGTCCGAACCATTTATAATTACTACGTAACGCCGGACCGGCTGAACATGTTTGTAAAAAAGATTTATTGTGAAAAGACCGGCGTCGATGAGCGTTACGATTTTGAGATCGCCCCCTCGGCAGAGGAAGAGACCGGCGGAATGGTTTCCGTGGTATATCTTTCCACCAAAAAGGTGGATCATGTGATGCGCTTCACCTTTTATGACAGGGAGCAAAAATGCAGCCTCACCATGGGAACAAAGCTGGACTACATAGAAGAGGAGGTCGCATATGAATGCGACGATGACAGATGCCTGCATGTGCTTTTAGCGGATCAGCCGGAATTTGTGGCAATCCGCGACGGGAAAAGGGAGCTGTTTCGGTGGACGCCGGAGGAATCCAGCGCTGACAGCCTGATTGAGCTGCTGCAAATCCCCAACAGTAACCCCAGAAAAATCATTGAAAGGTATACGAGAACCGCGTCAAACTTATATCAATGGACGGATTTAAAGGGGCGGCAATTGGAGAAATTCAGTGAGGTGACGGCTCCTGACCGTGAGGCGGTCAGCCAGCTGTTTGACAGACTCAGGGAGCGGCAGAGCCTTTTGGGCGACGGGCAGGAGGATGCAGAGAACCGGGATCCGCATGAGAAATACGGCGATCTGTGGCAGTACGCCGAAGCGATCAATGACTGGCGTTTCACAATTGAACGGGACGTTCTGTTCCAGATCATGCGGGAGCTGTCGCCCTGGCTTTACAAAAGAGCGCTGATGGAGAAGCGGGAAAAGGAGTGCCCGGATCCGGAAGCGGCCGAAAGCAAAGCGGCGCAAAACGATGCTTTTGAAAGAGTGAACCTGCCGAACCTTGTATTTTTTGGCGCGCCCGGCACGGGGAAGAGCGCGCTGGCGGAACGGATTGCCAAAAGGCTCCTGAAAGCGAAGTTTTTAAAAATTACCGGAGGGGCTCTGAAAGCGCCCTTCGAGGGACAGACCAGCGGCGAGGTTGTGAAGAGGTTCATTGCGCTCCAAAAGGAAGCGGGAGACGAAAATACCCCGGCGGTTTTGTTCATTGACGAGGCATACGATCTGTTCAACAACCGGATGGAGGGCGGCAGCTACAACGGGGAAATCATCACGATGCTGCTGACGGCAATGGAGCGGGGAAAGCGCACCCTGACCGCCAACGTTACGATTGGCAATGACTCGCGGCTCATGACGGTCACCTTAAACGAGAACACCGCGGTCTGGATGGCGGGCTATGAGAAGGATATGCGAAAGGCGCTGTCCTCCAACAGCGGCATGTACCGCCGGGTAGAGCCCATCACCCTGCCCACCCCTGTGGAAAGCAGCCTGTGGAATACTTTTTTGCAGATTTTAAGCGGTGGTCTTTGTGATCCGGCGATCCGGGAGGAAAACCAGAAGCTGTGCGAGGACTGCGAAAGCGTAATCCGCGAATATTTTCATTGGGGCAGATCCAGAACCTATGCGGATTTTTTTGCCAATTATTCCGGCGCGATCAGGCTGGCGCGGGAGATCGAAAAGAGCTCCCTGCTGTATCGCCGGTCACTGACTACAGGCGAGCTGACAGCGCTGGTAGAGCAGCAGAAAAGGGAAATCCGCGCGCAGTACCGGCAGGTGGTGGAAGAGAAGCTCGGGCGGCTCCCGTTCCTGGTCCATACGGATATCGACGAAACCATGGACAAGGACTACATCGGAGCGGAGGGGGCTGTGGAGAAGCTTAAGCAGGTGGTGGAGATGATCTGCAACCCCAAAGCATATCCCGGCTGCGCCATTCCGAAGGGCGCATTGATGAAGGGAGCCCCCGGGACCGGCAAGAGCTTTCTTGCCAGATGTATGGCGGGCTCTGTCATGAAAGCGGTCAAAGAAACCCGGGGCAGACGCAGGGACGTGGCATTCATCAAGGTGGCGGGGACACAGCTGCATTCTGCGGAGCTGGTAAAGGCGCTGTTTTCCACCGCAGAGGAATACGATCAGGTGATCATTTTTATCGACGAGATCGATGCCATCGGGAAGCGGCGGGAGCAGCTTGCAAATGACGGCGTGCTGATCCAGCTGCTCAATGAGATGGACGGCTTTGAGGAAAGGGGCAATGTGTTTGTGCTGGCGGCCACCAACGTGCCCGAAGCGCTGGATGCAGCCCTGCGCAGGGCGGGCCGCTTCGATACAGAGATCGAAATCGAGAATCCCGGAGAGGACAGCCGCCGTGAGCTGGTGCGCAGGTATCTTCATTTGTCCCATATCTCCGTCTCCGATCCGCTGTTTGGAGAGCTGGTCGGAGAACTGTCCGGGCAGCTTCGGGGCTGCTCGCCGGTGGAGATCAGGACAATCTTAAACGAGGCAGCGATCCTCTATCACGACTGTGAGCGAAAGCTCTCAAAGAAACAGGAAGCAGGGTGGAAGCCCTGGTTTGCCCAGCGGGAACGCAGAGGGAACGGACCGCTTCCCGGGGGCGTCCGGACAGTCTGTCTGGCGGACGGCACAGAGGTGATGGTTCTGGATGAGGGCAGGGAAGGCGCAGAGGCTTTCGGGGCACGGGCCAATGGCTGTAAAACGCTGTTTATGCTGGACTTTAAAGAGGTGCTCGCAAGGAAAAGCGCCGGGGAGCGCCAGAAGCCGGATGAATTTTCCGGCGCTTTCTCCACAGAGAGAAACGATGGCGGTCTGTCCTTTGCGGCTGTTCATGAGGTGGGCCATGCGCTGGTTTCGGTTCTTTATGGGAGAACCTTTGAAAAAATCTCCATCCTGACCCGGGGCGGCATGGCGGGATATGTGGAACAAGATCCTAAGCAGAGGATGTTCACGAAGCGGGATTATCTGGAGCAGCTGGACATCTGCTTTGGCGGGCGTGCCGCCGAGGAGCTTATCTATGGGGCGGACCAGATTTCCGGCGGCGCGAGCCAGGATATCGGGCAGGCCAGCCGTCTGGCACGGCTCATGGTCATGCAGCTTGGCATGAATGAAAAGGTGGGGCCGGTGGAGCTGGAAACCAGCATGGATGGCTACCTGGGCCAAAATGCCGCAGCATCCGCCGCCCAGTCGGCTCTGGTCATGGCGGAGGATGAGGTGCGTAAGCTTCTCAAGGAGCGGTATTCTGCCACCGTTGAGATGCTGCGGGTCCATCGGGACATGCTGCTAAAGCTGGCAAAGAGTGTCTTTGAGAAGGAGGAGCTGACCGGCGCAGAGTTCGAGAAGCTTTATCGGGACAGCGCCGGGGAGAAAAGGGAGGATGCAGGCAATGCCGGAAAAGAAATATAAATCGGACAATTTGGTAGACCTTGCGTTTGAAATTGCGGAAAACGCGGCGTCAGACCCTGACATGGTTTCGGCAACGCACCTGCTGTATGCCTGTACGCATATTTTGCTGATGCCAAGACCCAGGCTGCTGGCGCAGCTTGGAGGTAAACGGAGGAGAAACACAAGGCTGCTGGGCGCTTTGGCAGTTGCGGAGGGTAAATTTTCAGATCAGAAGGGTGATGAAAAAGTACTCAATATCCAGGCGCTGCATGAGCTTACCTGGGCTTATCTTCCGGAAATCGAGCGGCGGGAAATGACCGACTCCTACGGACTGTTCAGGACCATAATCCAGGGAGAGTATCGGGAAAAAAGCGGCCGGTACGGTAAAGAAATCGCGGAGGTTCTCACATTTTCCTGGATTCCGCGGATTTTGTTTACGGGGTATGGCGTACAGGAGTATGTTGAAAGAAGGGAGAGTAGCTCTGCGCCGCTGTCGCCGGAGGATAAGGAACGGCTTGCCTTTACAATTCTGTTTCATATGGAAGCCTTCGGCAGCATCGCGAAAAAACCGGACGCTCAGGTCGCCTCCACAGATCTGTTAAAGGAGTCCAAAGAGAAAGTGGAGGAGCGTGTGAAAAGGCTTAGAGATGCGCTGGCGAATACCGTGTTTGGGCAGGATCAGGCGGTCAAGGCTTTTCTGGACGGATACAAAAAGGCTTGCTATTTCAATAACCGGGCGGGGAAGCCTCTGGCGGTCTATCTGCTGGCGGGACCTCCCGGCACCGGCAAGACCCTGCTGGCGGAGACGGCGGCAGGGGCGCTGGGGGTGCCCTATAAGCGGATTGACATGAGCGAGTATGGGAGCGGCGGCAATGCGGCTGTGGGGCTGATTGGCTTTGAAAAAACCTGGAAGGACGCTGCGCCGGGGATGCTGACAGGCTATGTGGAAAACCATCCTGACGCGCTTCTTTTGTTCGACGAAATCGAAAAGGCCGCGCCCCCCGTGTTGAAGATTTTTCTGCAAATTCTGGAGGGAGCCAGACTGACCGACAAATATACGCAAAGAACGGTTTCCTTTGAGCGGAATATCCTGATTTTTACGACGAATGCGGGACGGGAGCTGTATCAGGATAACTATGAGGAGAATCTTTCCGCCCTGTCCAGGGATACGGTGGCGGAGGCGCTGCGGGAGGATAAAAGCTTTCCCCAGGAGCTGGTTTCCCGCTTTGCTGCCAATCATATCATCATGTTTAATCATATCAGGCGGATATCCCTGGCGAAGATTGCACGCCGGGCGATGGAACAAACGCTGGAGGGCTTTGGCAGAAGCGCCTGGCTGGAGGGCCGGCCGGAATTGCTGTTGTTGCTTCATGAAGGGGCGAAGCTGGATGCCCGGGTGGCAAAGGCCAGGGCGGAGGATATGATTTCGCAGGCTTTGGTGGAATATCTGGATTTTGAGGCGGCGCAGGGGATGCCGAAGGCTCAGTTCATCAGATTGCGCATTGCCCGGGAGGAAGCGGACAGCGAGGCGGGCCGGTATCTTTTCCCCCACGCGGACGATCCGGTCTCCATCAGATACATCACGGAGCAAAGTTCTGACAGTGAGATTGAATGGCTTTTGGCGAAGTTTCCTCCGTTTTCTTATCCTGATTCCGTACTTGACAATGGGGAGTTTACTGACTGTAAAGAGGATTGGGTCGCTTATTACGATGATGCCGATACGCTTGGGAGCTACTATCGCAGGTGGCAGGCGGACATGGACTGGATTGATCTGGACTGTCCCGGCATGGATTGGTATGATGTAGAAGCGCCGGGGGAAAAGGGGCACAGCGATTGGCAACGGCGTGAACAGTATGACATCACAGTTGTGGATTTGGGCCCTGAAAGCGAAAAAATTTCCGGCTTCCGCAGGAGGACCCGGAGGAGAATTCGTTTTTGCAGGCGGTTTTACAAAATCCGGGCAGGAGCCATCTGTATGTGGCCTATGACAGGGCGCTGGATGAGCAATTGGCCAGACGGCTGTTTTTACAGGGGGTAGAGGGAATCCTTCCCCGCCATCCGGACAATGCATGGGCAGAGCTGGCGGTCAGCTGCCATGCGCTAAAGAGCCTTGAGAGGCTTGACCATGAGGGAAAGGTGGTGGATTACCGGACCGTGTTCAGGGAGGGTATGATTGAGTTTGCCGATCTTACCTTGCAGAAGTCTGTCGTGGAGGACTTCGCCACCAGAAAAAAGGATCAGGATATGCTGCTGTCCGGCTGGGAGCGTCCGAAGGATCGTTTTTCGGATGTGATCGGCGCAAAAAACGCAATCCGCGAGCTGCAGCAGTTCATCCGGTATATCAGCAGGCCGGAATATTACGAAATGATGGGGCTGGATATGCCGCGCGGGGTTCTGCTCTACGGTCCTCCCGGCACCGGCAAGACCAAGCTGGCCAGGGCTGCAGCGGGAGAGAGCGGCGTGTCGTTTCTTGCCGTCAGCGCGTCAGATTTTGCGCAGCCATATGTGGGAACCGGAGAGCAGAAAATACGGGATCTGTTCGCGGCGGCAAAACGGAACAGCCCAGCGATTATCTTCATTGATGAAATTGACACGATCGGAAAAGAGCGCACCGGAAGCGAAACCACGCATCATGCGGAAAAGCTGTTGAATGTCCTTCTGACAGAGATGGACGGTTTTTCCGGCGCACGGAAAAATCAGGTCTTTGTGATGGCGGCAACCAACTTCGACATCGACGGCTCAAAATCCGGCAAGCGGGTGCGGATTGATCCGGCGCTGGCGCGGCGCTTTCCGACGCAGATTTACGTGGATCTGCCCAGCCGTAAGGAGCGGGTCCAGTACATCGAAATGCGCCTGAAAAAAAGAGCGGAAAAAACGGGCCTGATCGACGGGGCGCAAATCAGCGGCATGGCGGACAGTCTGGCGGATCAAACGGTGGGACAGAGTCTTGCCGCTGTGGAGAATATGCTGGACTACGCATGGCGGCAGTATGTGATGGCGCAGGATGGCGCGCAGGCAAAAAGGATGTTTACGGAGGATGTGCTGCTGGAGGCTGTCCAGGAGCTGCGGTTTGGGGAGCGGACCGCTGCGTTGAATATCAGCACGGCCTATCACGAGGCGGCTCACGCGTTCATGGCCTGGAAAATGGGGGAGACGCCCGCGTTTTTGACCATCGTTTCCAGAGGTGATTTCGGAGGCTATGTCCAGAAAAAGGAATCTGACCGGGCTGTTCATACGGAAAAGAGCTTCCGCAGCCAGATTAAAATTTCTCTGGCAGGGCGGGCCGGTGAGATGATTTATTACAAATATTATGCGGAAAACGCCGGCGACGCGGAGCTGTTAAAGGAAGCGGTCAACACCGGGGCGGGCAGCGATCTGGAGCACGCAACCTGGTATGCCAGACAGATCGTGTCAGGGCTGGGCAGAACTAGCGACAGCCTGGCGAAAATGCCGGAAAGCCAAAGAAGCGCAGAGATGAACCGCGAGCTGCTTGAGGAGCTGAACCTCCTCTTAAAGGTGGAGTGGGACCGGACGCTTCAGATTGTGGAGGAAAACCACAGCCTGGTGCACAGACTGGCTTTAGAGGCGATTGATAAAACCCAGCTGACGGAGCGGCAGATCCTTGACATTCTGGGAAATGCAACGCCGGAATCAGGCGGGCAGGCATGATTTTGGCGGCGGTCTGTCAAAGTCCAAAGAAAAGGAGAAAATGGAATCATGAAACCAGTGAATAAGAGGGTGGAATATAAAGTAACCCGGCCGTGCTCTCTGTGCGGGGGAAAAGGCAGGCAGATTTGCCACCGCTGCGGCGGGAACGGCAGGGTCTATGTACCCATTTACGGCAGCGATCAGACCTGTCCGTCATGCGGCGGGTCCGGGATAAATGATTGTACTGCATGCGGCGGATCCGGGAAGGAAGAAAGCTATGAGTGGAGGGTGGAAACCGAATGGGTCGATGAACCCGAAAGCTCCCGGACAGGTTCCTATTCCACGCATTCCTACACGCCGTCTTACTCTTCGTCGTCTTACTCTTCATCGTCTTATTCTTCATCGTCTTACCGGAGCGGGCGGTCCTCCCGGCATGCGATTCACTTTGTGATAGCCGGCATCGTCGGCGCGGCGCTGGGGAACCAGGCCGGGATGGGATGGCTGGGCGCTATTTTGTGCATGACGTTGCTCGCCTGCGTGAAGGGAAAGATAAAAGCGGTGATAGGCGTTGTTGTGGGAGTCATTTTAGCGGCTGTTCTGGGCATGGAGATGATGCGTGCGATACTTCTGGTATTTTTCCTGGCCATAATTGGCTGGGCTAACTCCTGTAAGTGAACATCCGGGTGGGGGAATGGCTACCGGCCATGATGCCGCTGACACGCTGTGTCTGGCGGCATCATGGCCGGTAATTGTTTTTTTCGTCCGGATGTTCACTTACACTCTGTGAGAAGCCAGCAGGTAACAGTTCAGCCAGCAGAAAAGAAAATAGCGAAAATGTCTTGCAAAATGTGGGAATAGTTGTTATAATCCTCAACATGTGTTGTGAATTTGCGCGAAATATTGCGATTGTGTGGAAAATGAGGAGGGATAAGTATGTTCGCATCCGAAAGGCAGGAAGAAATTGCGCAGCTCGTCAGTGAAAGGAGCGCGGTCAGGATCAATGAGCTTGTGTCGCGCTTTGGCGTGTCTGCGGAGACGATCCGCCGGGATCTTCTGGAGCTGGAACGCGTCCACCGCCTGCGCCGTGTGCATGGCGGGGCGCTGCGGATTCCCTGCAGTGTGGAATATTTGAGCCGGAGTGAGAGAGGCGGGAAGAATCAGGCGCGCAAGGCGGAGCTGGCAGAATACGCGGCAGGACTGATCCGGGAAAATGATACGATTATGGTGGACAGCGGCAGCACGGCGGTGGAGTTTGCGCGGATGCTGGTGCGGCGCTTTGAGAAGCTGACGGTCATCACCAATTCCCTGGAGGTGTTTGAGCTGGTGCGGGCAAGGGAAAGCTATAGCCTGTATTTATGTTCCGGCTTTTTCCTGCCCGGGGAAAACGCGTTTTACGGTCCGTGGACGCTGGACTTTCTGGGACAGCTTCATGCGGCGACGGCATTTTTATTTCCCTCCGCGATATCCATGCAATACGGGGCGATGGACTACGACAGGGATCTGTATGGCGTCCAGCAAAAGATGATGGAGCGGGCGGACCGTACGGTTTTTTTGGCGGACAGTGATAAATTTGAAAAGACCGCGCTGCTTAAGCTGGCGGATTTGCGGGAGGACAGCCTGTTGGTGACAGATTCCGGACTGGAGGAGGAGATTTTTCAACTATATCAGGAAAACCGGATCCGGGTGATGCGGGGGGGAAAAGTCTGGAAATAAATTTCCAAATGATTGATTGGTATGTGTGCCAAAGCGTACAAGGGGGTATAGAAATGAAGAGCGAAAAGGAAAGAGCCTGCGGTCTGCTGGTGGCATTGTGTGCAGTCTGCTATTTTGTGAGCTATGTGACGCGGATCAATTACGGCGCGGTGATTCTGGAAATAGAAAATGCAGAAGGCATCAGCAAGGTGGAGGCATCCATGGCGGTGACCGGAAGCTTTATTACCTATGGGGCGGGACAGCTGGTCAGCGGGTGGCTGGGGGATAAGAGGAAGCCGGAGAAGCTGATTTTTGCAGGGCTTTTGTTATCCGCGCTCATGAACGGACTTGTGCCGGTCTTTGCCTACCCGGCGCCGATTCTGATTTTCTGGTGCATTAACGGCTTTGCACAGGCGTTGATCTGGCCGCCGATGGTGAAAATTCTTTCGGCGTATCTGGACGATCAGCAGTACAAAAAGGGATGCGTCCGGGTTGCCTGGGGCTCCTCTGTGGGCACGATCATGGTCTATCTGTTTGCGCCGGTCTGCATTATGTGGAAAGGCTGGAAGAGCCTGTTTATTCTGTGCGGCGGAATCGCGTTATGCTTTTGCGTTCTCTGGAACAGGACCATCACGGCGGTGGAAACGCGCATTCTGCGTCTGGAAACCGGCTTTGGGCAGAAAGGGGGAGCGGCATCAGCGCCCGCCGGAGCTTTGGGGAAGGAAAACGAGGCGAACAGCCTGCAGAAAAATGAGACAGGCAGTCGGCAGGAAATCGAGGCAGACAGCTTACAGGAAAACGGAACAGGCAGTCGGCAGGAAAGCGGCCAACGGCTGCTGTCGTCGGCGATCTGTCTGCTGCTGATTCCCATCATGCTTTCAATCGTGATGCAGGGCGCTCTGCGGGACGGAATCACCACCTGGATGCCCAGCTATGTGTCCGAAACCTATCATCTGGACAGCTCGATCTCCATTTTGAGCGGTGTGCTTTTGCCGGTATTTTCCATATTCAGCATGGAGCTGGCTTCCGTTTTAAACCGGAAGGTGATACGAAATGAAATGGCATGCGCGGGCGCCATATTTCTGGGAGGCTTTGCCGGGGCGCTTATGCTTTCCTTCTTTCCCGCCTCCGGCGCATTGTTTTCGGTTCTTTTGGCGGCGCTGGTCACTGCGTGCATGCATGGGGTAAATGTCATTCTGGTGAGCATGGTTCCCCCTTATTTTCGAAAAAGCGGGCATGTGAGCACCGTTTCTGGCGTGCTCAATTCCTGCACCTATGTGGGCAGCGCGCTTTCCAGCTATGGATTTGCCCAAACCGCGCAGCAAAGCGGCTGGCAGACCGTCATATGGCTGTGGGTGGCGGCTTCCTTTGTCGGAGCTATATTGTGCTTTGGCAACATCCGGCGCTGGCGGCGGTTTCAGTCCACTCTGTGACCGGTAACATAAGGGTTTATATTTTTCGATAATTAAGATAAGATAAAAAAATGATTGACAGAAAACGTTTTCTGGCGTATGATAAAATATCAGCGGGAAGAAAACGTTTTCTTTTGCGTTTCCAAACGTCTGTACAAGGATGTATCATGGCAAAGTCTGCGATATGCAGGAATCAGAATCGAGGTTAATGAATGTCTTCTATTAAAGATGTGGCGAAGAGAGCGGGGGTTGCCATTTCCACCGTTTCCAAGGTGCAAAATGGCTATAACGGCGTGAGCGAGGACACGAAGAAAAAGGTGAACGAAGCGATCGCCGAACTGAATTTTACGCCGAACGCGGTGGCGGCGGCCCTGTCCTCCAAGCAGTCCGCCAGGGTTGCGATTTTGCTCAACCTGACGGAAAAGAATGAGGCTGTGGACGAAATTGATCTGCAGTATCTGGCGGGCGCGATCCACCGGGCGCGGGAGCTTAAGCTGGATGTGATCACCCTGTTTTTTTCCATGCTGGAGGATAAGGAACCGGAAGAGGTGATCAACTATCTGAAAGCCCAGAACGTGGAGGGGATCATCATCTACCGGATGAGCAGGCAGGACAGCCGGATATTGGATGTGATAGAAAGCGGCAGGTTTAAGACGGTGGTGATGAGCGCGCCCTTCTGGGATGAAAACACCTCATCCGTCTGTGTGGACCAGAAAAAAGCGCAATATGATGTGGTGAAAAAGACGATTGAGGAAAATGAGCACTGCAGAAGAGTGTTATACATAGCCGGCTCGAAGGATTCCTTCGTGACGGAGGCGCGCCTTGCGGGCATGGAGGAGCTGGCAGCGCAGATGAATCTGGAGCTGACGGTGGAATACGGTAATTTCAGTGAGAAAAGGGCGCGGGAGCTGACCTTTGCCTATGCGGATAAAAAAGACCTTTTTGCCTGCGCGTCGGATCTGATGGCGATCGGCGCGATGCGGGCGCTGATGGAGCTGGACGTGTTTCATCCGGTCTGCGGGTTTGACGGCATCACGCTGATGGGCTATGCGGGAAAACAGATGAATACCGTGCGGCAGGATTTTTACCGGATGTCGGCATGTGCGGTGGAGGAGCTTTACGGCCTGATGCACGGCGAAAAGGGCCGGTTGCTGGTGCCGGAGTATGAGCTGGTCCGGATCAGGTATCAGGACGTTTTAAATTAATCATAGATAGATGCAAACGCAGGGAGGTTTCAAATGAGACTGGAAGAGACGATCCAGAGGGAAATTCTGGAGCAAAGACTGGAAAAAGAGATGGAAAACCTCGCCCAAAAGCTTTTTGGCAAGACGATGGAAACAGCGTCGGATGAGGAGATTTATGTGGTACTCCTGTACCTGGTAAAAGGGTTGATGGATGTGACCGTGCCCAATGCCGGAAAGAAAAAGGTTTATTATATTTCTGCCGAGTTTTTGATCGGCAGGCTTTTATCCAACAATCTGATCAATTTAGGGATCTATGACAAGGTAGAGGAGATTTTAAAAGGGAAGGGCAGGGAGCTTTCTGTGATCGAGGAAGTGGAACCGGAGCCGTCTTTAGGCAACGGCGGTCTGGGAAGGCTTGCGGCATGCTTTATGGATTCCCTCGCCACGCTGGGGCTGCCCGGGGAAGGAATCGGTTTAAACTATCATTTCGGGCTGTTTCGGCAGGTATTTCGCGATAACCTGCAGCAGGCTGAGAAAAATGAGTGGATCGGGAAGAATTCCTGGCTGACGAAGACGGACATCGGCTATGACGTCTTTTTCGGAGAGAAAAAGGTGACCTCCCGGCTTTATGATATCGATGTGGTGGGCTATGAAAACGGCGTGAATAAGCTGCGGCTGTTCGACATTGAAAGCGTGGATGAAAGCGTCGTGCAGGAGGGCATCTCCTTTGACAAAACCGATATTGCAAAAAACCTGACGCTTTTCCTCTATCCGGACGATTCCGACGAGGCAGGACAGCTGCTGCGCATCTACCAGCAGTACTTCATGGTGAGCAATGCGGCGCAGCTCATCTTACAGGAAATGAAGGAGAAGCAGTTTGATCTGCGCAGGCTTTACGAGCATGCGGTGATCCAGATCAACGACACCCATCCCTCTCTGATCATTCCGGAGCTGATCCGGATTCTTGTGTATGATAAGGCATTTACGATGGATGAGGCGATCGAGGTGGTGAGCAGAACCTGTGCCTATACCAACCATACCATTCTGGCGGAGGCGCTGGAAAAATGGCCGCTGTCTTATCTGGAAAAGGTCGTGCCCCAGCTCGTTCCCATCATCCAGGAGCTGTCCCGCCGGGTGGCGGCAAAATACAGCGATCCGAAGGTGCAGATCATTGATGAAAAGGACCGGGTGCATATGGCGCATATGGATATTCACTATGGCTTTTCCGTCAACGGCGTTGCCGCGATCCACACGGAAATCCTGAAAAATTCCGAGCTGCATGCTTTTTACCGCATCTATCCGGAAAAATTCAACAACAAGACCAATGGCATCACCTTCCGCCGGTGGCTGTTATCCTGCAACCGGGAGCTTTCTGCGTTGATCACAGAAACGATCGGAACCGGATATCAACGGGATGCGCGGGAGCTGGAGCGTCTGCTTTCATTTTATGACGACGCTGAATTTCTGGAGAAGCTTGCCGGTGTGAAACGGCGCAAAAAAGAGGAGCTGGCGGCATATGTGCTGGAAAAGGAAGGCATAAGCCTTGACCCGGATTCCGTCTTTGACATCCAGATCAAGCGGCTGCATGAATACAAACGCCAGCAGATGAACGCTCTTTATATCATCCATAAATATCTGGAGATCCGGGGCGGCAAAAAGCCGGTAAGGCCGATCACCTTTTTGTTCGGGGCAAAGGCGGCTCCGGCGTATGTCATCGCCCAGGATATCATCCATCTGCTTTTGGTCCTGCAGAAAATCGTGAACGCAGATCCGAAGGTAAACCGCTTCATGAAAGTGGTCATGGTGGAAAATTACAATGTCAGCTATGCGGAAAAGCTGATTCCGGCCTGCGACATTTCCGAACAGATTTCCCTGGCATCCAAGGAGGCGTCCGGCACCGGCAACATGAAATTCATGTTAAACGGCGCGGTGACGCTGGGAACTTCAGACGGCGCGAATGTGGAAATCCATGAGCTCGTGGGCGACGATAACATTTATATATTTGGAGAAAAGAGTGATCAGGTCATTTCCCACTATGATAAGGCGGATTATGTGCCCAAAAGCTATTATGAAAAGAGCTCTGTGATCCGGGAGGCGGTGGATTTCATCACGGGTCCCCAGGCTCTTGCCGTCGGGCATAAGGAAAATCTGGAGCGGCTGCGCAGGGAGCTTTTGTGCAAGGACTGGTTCATGACCCTGCTGGATCTCGAAGATTATATCGCCGTGAAGGACCGGATGCTTGCCGATTTTGAGGACAGAGAGAAATGGAAGCGCATGATGCTTGTGAACATCGCGAAAGCAGGATTTTTCTCCTCTGACCGGACAATTGCGGAATATAACCGGGATATCTGGAAGCTGTGACCGCGAAAGCCGCGTAACGGTTCAGTCAGGCTGAACTGTTACGGCATCCGCTTCATGCTCAGGACAGAATTGTGATAGGCCGGATCTGCGGTCACGTCCTGGTCAAACCATTCCGGCGGCGTAAAAGCCTGCGCCTCTTCGATGGTGGGAAATTCCACCTCAGCGATGACGAGCGGCGCAAAGGGCGGATCAAAAATATCCAGCTCGATGGTATAGGGAGCGCAGGGAATCAGATACCGCTTTTTGGCGATCAGGTTGCCGTCGGCTTTTTCTTTTAAATGTTCATAGGAGGGGCGGTTTAAGGGCAGGTTATATTCCTCCCGGGAAAGCAGCCCCTTCCCTTTATAGGTCAGATAATATTCCTCATCCTGACGGCGAATCCGTATGACAGGGTCAGTGTTTAAGTATGCCTGCTCGATTCGGTGGTATGAATAGTCCGTCAGATTCTTTGGCAGAGTTTTCACGGTGAATTTTCTTTCGATTTCCATGGTATATGCTCCTTTTTGGGTTGATTTCCGCGTACGATGGGCCTGTTGGCAACGTTTGCGCGGCTTTATGACAATTTTTCAACGATTTTCTTTGTGCTAATTGTATCATAAAATACAGGAAATATACAATTATTTATAAAGAATTCATATTTATCCTCTTTCCTTGCGGCGCAGAATCTGTTATGATAGAAGTAACTTCACAGAGGATGTGAAAATTGATCAGTGCGTGAAAAAGGCAGGTGGTGTTATGGCAAAAATCGGGGTGTTTTTTGCGGAAGGATACGAGGAAATAGAAGCGCTTACGGTGGTGGATCTGTGCAGACGTGCCGGAATTGAGGTCCTGATGGTCGCAGTGGATGGCGCGGCATCCGTGACGGGTTCCCACGGCATTCGCGTTTTGATGGACCTGGCGCTGGCGGATGTGGACTTTGACAGTCTGGATATGCTGGTGCTGCCGGGCGGGAAGCTGGGAACGGAGAATCTGGAGCGCTGCCAGGCGCTCATGGCGCAGCTGGACCGTTTTTATGAAGACGGCAGATGGATTGCCGCGATCTGTGCGGCGCCCAGCATTTTCGGGCATCGCATGTACTTAAAGGGAAAGCGTGCCACCTCTTATCCGACCTTCGAGGAGCATTTACAGGGAGCCGAAGTGACGGGCAGCCCGGCTGTCTGCGATGGCAACGTGATTACGGGACGGGGCATGGGCACATCCATTGATTTTGGTCTGCTGATTGTGGAGAAGCTTGTCTCCGGGCAGGCGGCGGATGCGCTTGCAAAGTCGATTGTTTATGAAAGGTAACGAGACGGTTTGACATGAATATACTATTTTTTTTAACACCGAAGAGCGAGGTCGCCTTTGTGCGCCAGGACGATACGCTGTATCAGGCGCTTGAGAAAATGGAACGTCATGGCTACTCCGCAGTGCCGCTTCTGTCTGTGGACGGAAGATATATCGGCACCCTGACGGATGGGGATGTGCTCTGGGGGCTTAAGAGCAGAGGGTTTCCCGGCAGGCGGGAAATGGAAGGAATCTCCGTCATGGAGATCAAACGGCAGTATGATAACAGGCCGGTATCCGCAAATGAGAATATTGAAGGGCTTCTGGAAAAGGTGGCGGTGCAGAACTTCGTGCCGGTGGTGGATGATGATAAGATTTTTATCGGCATTGTCACCCGCCGGGATGTGATCCAGCATCTGACCAGGCAGCGTCAGGAGACGAATATGAGAAAGGCTGTTGCACGTTAGTGCAACAGCCTCCCTTTTTGAGCAGATTTATTTCATCTCTTCTTCCTGCTTCTTGATCATTCTGCGGACCATCTCACCGCCGATGGAACCTGCTTCCTTGGAAGTCAGGTCACCGTTGTAGCCTTCCTTGAGGTTTACACCTAACTCAGAAGCTACCTCGGTTTTGAACTTGTCCATAGCAGCCTTTGCTTCAGGTACCTCTACTCTATTGGAAGATTTTCCAGAAGAACTAGCCATTGTCATTCACCTCCAAACATTCTGTTTTTTTTGTTTTCTGGCATCGCAGCGCATAAAAGCTGACTGTCTGCCGCAAGATAAGCGTTGACTGACGCTTACCTTTTAAACGGCTCTGCAGATGCCATTTGCGGTTCGCGTGTCTGCCATCACTTATCTTGACCTTAGTATGTACGGGGTGATTGGAATTATTATGGTATTTTGTGGAAATTTTATTGCTGCTTGCGGTCAATGTCAATCCGTTTGGCAATGAGCGCTTGGAACGGAGCGGAGAACCGGCAGCGGCACAGGAGCGGGCGGTTCTCCGCTCCGTTCCAGACGCCGCTAAAATGAATGACATTGACCGCAAACAGCATCGGAATCTTCATGGATGCTCCCAAAGGAAAGGCGCAGGGCGCTGGCGCGTAAGGCGGCCGCATCCTGTGCTGCGTGGGTGGCGAGAATCAGCGTTTTGTTTTGGGTCATTTCCCGGATCAGGGAGACAGCGGCATCCTTTGCGTGGCTGTCGAGTCCCGCAAAGGGCTCGTCCATCAGATAAAGGTCGGCAGGGACGAGCAGGGCGCGCAGGATGCACAGCCGCCGCCGCATGCCGCCGGAAAATTCCCGGACGGGTCTGGGGAAGCGTTCTTTTGGCAGCAGAAGCGCCATTTTTTCCAGAATTTCAGCATCGGTATAGCGGTTGGCGGTCACAAATCGGATATTCTGCAGGGCAGTGTAGCCGTCCAGAAGGCGGTCTTCCTGAAAAACTGCGGAAATTTTGCTGTTGTGAATGCCCGAAATAGTTCCCTCATCCGGCGCGGTCAGTCCCATGAGGAGATGCAGAAGCGTGGTTTTTCCCGTACCGGAGGGCGCAGTCAGGCTATAGGCTCCTCCGGCGCGGAAGGTGAAGCTGATATGCTTAAGGACAGGAACCTGATGATATGCTTTTGTCACATTTCTTAATATAATATCGTTTTTGAGCATGATTTTCTCCCACTGATTTTCAGGCGGACGGACCGCCAGCTCTTGCCAAAAGCGCAAGGAAGATTTTTTCAAAGGCGGCGCTCAAAAGAAGGACCGTAAACGTCCAGGCAAACAGCTCCGCCGTGCTCAGATACAGCTTTGCCTGATAAAAGGCTTCCCCGATGGAGCCCGCCGGCACGCCGATGATTTCCGCCGCGATGCCGGATTTAAACGCCATGCCGATCGCGCTCTTACAGGTGCCTGCCAGATGAGGGCAGACGCTGCTGCGGTAGATGCCCAGAATCTGGCGGTGCAGGGGCACGTCAAAAACGCGCGCCATTTCCAGAAGCTTTTTGTCGGTCTGGGAAATGCCGGTTTTTGTGCCGGCATGGATGGCCGGATATCCCACAAAAAAGGAGATCAGAACGGACAGATTTGCAGAGCCCGTCCAAAGCAGGGCGAGGATGACAAAGGCCGCCACCGGCACGGATTTCATCAGCTGGATGGGCGGCGAAAGGAAGTCATCCAGAAACGGTATCGCGCAGGCGAGAGAGCCGGTGAGAAGTCCGGCAAAAAAGGCGAGAAAAAAGCCTGCAGCGATGCGGGACAGGGAAAACCACACCGCTTTTTGGAAGAGCGGCGTGAAAATGAGTCCGGCAAAGGCCCGCAAAGCCTCTGCCGGTCCGACCAGCAAAATTTTATTGTGAACAAACAGGGCGCAAAGCTGCCATGCTCCGATCCAGAACAGAAAAACGCATATTCTTTTCGCCCAACCGCAAAAACGCTGCATCAGCTTATGACTCCTTATAAAAACGGCATATCCATTCAGGGAATATAATAAAACGCATCATCCGGCAGGGCGTTTCCCACAGCGGCGGGATTCTGCCCGTACAAAACTGTGAGATATCCATGAAGAGCCTTCTTTAACGCATCACCGGAAAGAAAATCAATATTACAATAAGGAAGCGCTTTTTGTGCGACGGCGGCTTTTGCCACAATCTGCGCTTTTTCGATCAGCACAGCGCTTTCTTCGGGATTTTCCTTCACAAAGGAAATGGATGCCTCATGCTCCTTTAGAAAGGTGTCTACCTGCTTTTGATAAGCATGCAGAAAATCATTCCGCACAATGGTCACGCCGGTCACCAGCTGCCCGGCATTATCCGCATCCTGATAATCCTGCCATGCCTGCCCCAGATCCAGCACGAGGGAAAGCGCGTCGTTTTGCAGCAGGGCAGAAGTGGCAAAGGGCTGGGGAAGCAGCCCGACCCCTTCGGGATTTTCGGCGAGAATGGAAGCCACCTCAGTCGCTTCCGACTTAAACTCCAGCGTCACATCCTCCTCGAAAAGTCCCGCCTGCTCCAGCAGATAGCGCAGGGCATATTCCGGTGTGGAGCCCTTCCCGGGCAGATACACGCACCTGCCCTTCAAATCCGCAAGGGAAGAAATCCCGTCGTCTGCGGAAACCAGATACAAAACGCTCAACGTATTGATATCGATGACGGAAACCGCCCCAGCCGTCTTCTGATAAAGAATGGCAGCCACATTGGCAGGCACCAGCGCAATATCCACCTTCCCGCCCGCAACCAGCGCCGTCAGCTCATCAGCCGCCGTCACCATGGTAAATGCATACTGCCCTTCACAGTTGCCGGCCTCATTTTCCTCCATCAGCTTCACCAGCCCCATCGTCGTAGGCCCCTTCATAGCCCCCACCCGGACGACAACCTCCTCTTCATCTACAACAACAGCGCTTTCTTCTCCTGACGCATCCGCCACATCCGTCCCCGGCAAATCAACATCCGATTCCCCGTTTCCCTCTTCCATGGACACTACAGTCTCATTTTCTACCGCAGAAGCTTCCAAAACCGGCTCCTTCGCGGAATCCGCCGCGCCACACCCTGCAGCCCACGGCAAAAAACATCCCAGAACAACCGCCAAACATATAGCCTTACATCTCAATATCTTCATCATCAAATTTCCTCCTGTAACCAGTTCCTGTATGGCAATGACAGCCGATAACGTAAAGCGGGGAAGGCAGAGTAGAGGGAGCAGGACAGGGCAGCGCGGCCGGGGAACATACTTCGCTTTCGGGGGGCGTGAAAAACACGTCAGCACGTAAGGCTGCGTCCTTTGCAGCCTTACGTACTGCTACGTGTTTTTTCGAGCGAAAGCGTCCCCCCAAACGAAGTATGTTCCCCGGCCGCGCTGCCCTGTCCTGCTCCCTCTACTCTGCCTTCCCCTCACAACCTCCCGCTATCGCCCTCCCATTCCCACCTCACAAAACTGTAACACAGCCGAAATGAGATGTCAATTTCCCCGGGCAAAAGAAAAAATGCTGGTATTTTGGAAACAACTATGCTATAATCGTACAATGACTGTGGGTATGCCCTCCCGCAAACAAAAATTTGACGGTGAAACGCACAAAAATGCCGGCCATACCCTTTTAAACAGAAAATAGCGAATCATTTTTAACAGAAAATGAGATACGAGGAGGACGCAAAGATGAGTTTACAGGTGGAAAAACTCGAAAAGAACATGGCGAAACTGACGATTGAGGTTTCCGCAGAAGAATTTTCCAAAGCAGTGACAGCTGCCTACCAGAAAAACAAGAACAGGATTTCCGTGCCGGGCTTTCGGAAAGGCAAAGTGCCCAAGAACGTGATCGAGAAGATGTACGGCAAGGAGATTTTCTATGAAGATGCCGCCAACGCGGTCATTCCTGACGCTTATGCAAAGGCGCTGGACGAATGCACGGAGACCATCGTTTCCGCACCGAAGGTGGATGTGGTAGAGATGGAAGAGGGCAAGCCCTTTATTTTCACGGCGGAGGTCGCCTTAAAGCCCGAAGTGACGCTGGGAGCCTATAAGGGCGTGGAAGTGAAAAAGATCGAGACTGCCGTTACGGATGAGGAGATCGACGCGGATCTGGCGCAGCAGCAGGAGAACAATGCCAGGACTGTCACGGTGGAGGATCGCGCCGTGGCCGACGGAGACATTGCCGTCATTGATTTTGAAGGCTTTGTGGACGGTGTCGCCTTTGAAGGCGGAAAAGGCGAGAACTACAGCCTGACCATCGGTTCCCATTCCTTCATCGATACCTTTGAGGAGCAGCTGATCGGCAAAAACGCGGGGGATTCCTGCGAGGTGAATGTGACCTTCCCGGAGGGCTATCATGATGCATCCCTGTCCGGTAAGCCTGCCATGTTCAAGGTTACCGTAAAGGAAATCAAGGAAAAGCAGCTTCCCGAATTAAACGATGAGTTTGCGGGCGAGGTTTCCGAATTTGAGACGCTTGCCGAGTACAGAGAGGACATCCGCAAGAAGCTTGCCGAGGAGAAGGAAAAGGAAGCGAAGAACGAGAAGGAAGACGCTGTGGTGGAAGCGATCATCGCGGATGCGCAGATGGAGATTCCGGAGGCAATGGTGGAGACCCAGCAGAGACAGATGGTGGACGATTTCGCCCAGAGACTGCAGATGCAGGGCATTTCTCCCCAGCAGTACTTCCAGTATACAGGCACCAACTATGAGGCGATGATGGCGCAGGTGAAGCCCCAGGCCGAGAAGCGGATCAAGTCCAGACTGGTGTTAGAGGCGGTGGTCGCCGCCGAGAATATCACGGCATCCGAGGAGGACTACGAGGAAGAGATCAACCGGATGGCGGACATGTATAAGATGGAAGCGGATAAGATCAAAGAGACCATGGGTGAAGAAGGAAAGAAGCAGATCCTGGATGACATTGCCGTGCGCAAGGCCGCAGACTTTGTGGTAGAGCAGGCAGTGGAGAAGGAGTGAGCGATAAGCAGCAGGTAACAGGGCCGTATCGTCCGGATATTGCCTGAATGGTAACGGGATTATCTGTCAGGCGGTCAGGACAGACCGGTAATGAGCTGAGGGGCGGAAAACGGAAAGGAGAGCGCAAAATGAGTTTAGTACCTTACGTCATTGAACAGACAAGCCGCGGAGAGCGTTCTTATGACATTTATTCCAGACTGTTAAAGGACAGAATCATTTTTCTGGGAGAAGAGGTCAACGATGTGACAGCGAGCCTCGTGGTGGCGCAGCTGCTTTTTCTGGAGTCGGAGGACCCGGATAAGGATATTCAGCTGTATATCAACAGCCCCGGCGGTTCCATTTCGGCGGGCATGGCGATCTATGATACGATGAAATACATCAAGTGCGATGTTTCCACGATCTGTATCGGCATGGCAGCCAGCATGGGCGCGTTTTTGCTGGCGGGCGGCACGAAGGGAAAGCGGATGGCGCTTCCCAACGCGGAGATCATGATTCACCAGCCCTTAGGCGGTGCCCAGGGGCAGGCGACAGACATTGAGATCAATGCGAAGCATATTTTAAAGATCAAAGAGAGAATGAACCGGATCATGGCGGAGAATACTGGTAAGGAATATGAAGTGGTCGCCGCCGATACCGAGCGGGATAACTGGAAGACGGCGCAGGAAGCGCAGGAATACGGTCTGATTGATATGGTGATTTCTTCCCGTGAGGATTTAGAGAAGTAAGGAGCAAAGCGAAATGGCAGGCAAAATTTTTGATGATCAGGTGAGATGTTCATTTTGTCATAAGACACAGGATCAGGTCCATAAGCTGATCGCCGGTCCGGATGGCGTATTTATCTGTGATGAATGCGTGGATATTTGTGCGGAGATCATCGAAGAGGAGGATGAAGAGGAAGGAGAAAAGGATTCCCTTCAGATCAACATGCTCAAACCGGCACAGATCAAGGAATTTCTGGATGATTACGTGGTTGGTCAGGAAGAGGCGAAGAAGGTGCTGTCCGTCGCTGTCTATAACCATTACAAGCGCGTGATGGCGAAGGATGACCATGACGGGGTAGAAATGCAGAAATCCAACATCATCATGCTGGGACCTACAGGCAGCGGAAAGACATATCTGGCCCAGACGCTTGCCAAAATCATTAACGTTCCCTTCGCGATTGCGGATGCGACCACGCTGACGGAGGCGGGATATGTGGGCGAGGATGTGGAGAACATCCTGTTGAAGCTCATTCAGTCCGCCGAGTACGACGTGGAGCGCGCACAGCTGGGAATTGTGTATATTGACGAAATTGACAAGATCACCAAAAAAGGCGAGAATGTATCCATCACCCGGGATGTTTCCGGGGAAGGGGTGCAGCAGGCGCTGTTAAAGATTATTGAAGGCACGGTGGCGAGCGTGCCGCCTCAGGGCGGGCGCAAGCATCCGCAGCAGGAGCTGATTCAGATCGATACGACCAACATTCTGTTCATCTGCGGCGGCGCTTTTGCCGGGATTGACCAGATTGTGGAAGCGCGTCTGGACAGAAAGAGCATCGGCTTTAATACGAAAGTAATATCCAATAAGGAACGCGAAATCGGGGAATTATATGCGGAGGTGACGCCGCAGGATCTGGTCAAATACGGATTGATCCCCGAATTTGTGGGGCGTGTGCCAATCAATGTTTCCCTGCAGGGGTTGGACAGAGAAGCGCTCATCCGGATTCTGACGGAGCCTAAGAGCGCGCTGATCAAGCAGTATCAGAAGCTGTTTGGTTATGATCATGTGAAGCTGACCTTTGAAGAGGAAGCGGTGGAGGCGATCGCGGATAAGGCGCTGGAGAGAAAGACCGGCGCGAGAGGATTGCGTTCCATCATGGAAAAGGCGATGATGGATATCATGTATCGGATTCCTTCCGATCCTGCGATCACGCAGTGTATCATTACAAAAGAGGCCGTGGAAGGAACGAGTGAGCCGATGGTGGTAAGAAGAGAAAAACAGGGACTTTTGGACGGCTTTAAAGAGGCAAAATAGGTGACAGGCTGCGCCGCCCCTGATGGGGGCGGCGTGTTTTAAGCTTAGGGATGCCTGATACATAAAACTATTGGGGAATTTATTTATGGAAATGAGAGAAAATTTGCCGGCGGTAGCATTGCGTGGCATCACGATTTTGCCGGATATGATGATACATTTTGATTTAAACAGAAAACCTTCTGTCCGGGCTGTAGAGACAGCGATGGCGTGTGACCAGCGCATTTTTCTGGTGACGCAGAAGCAGCCCGAAACAGAGAATCCGAAGCAGGAGGATGTATACCAGGTTGGTTGTATTGCATCTGTCAGGCAGGTGATCAAGCTGCCTGACGGTCTGGTGCGGGTGCTGGTGGAAGGCAGTGCGCGGGGAAAGCTCATCAGCTTTTTGCCGGAAGAGGAGGAATATATCCGGGCAGAGGTTGAGCCGGTATTGCAGGAGAGCCAGAGCGCGGATGCCCATGAGGAGGAAGCGATGACCCGCAATATTATGGAGGTCTTCCAGGAATATTGCCAGATTCATCCCAGGACGGGCAGAACCATGGTGCGCCGTCTGGAGGAAATCAACGAGCTGGGGAGCCTGTTGGATCAGATCGCGGAAAACCTGCCGGTGGATTATCAAAGCAAGCAGAAGGTATTGGAAGCGCTGGATATGGGCGAACGCTATCAGGTGCTTCATGAAATGCTCCAAAAAGAGGTGGATGTGGCAAAAATCCGGTCCGAGCTGGCGGGCAAGGTGAAGGATCGGGTGGATAAGAATCAAAAGGAATATATTCTGCGGGAACAGATGCGCTATATTCAGGAAGAGCTGGGGGCAGAGGATTTGTCGGAGGGCGCCCAGTTTGAAGCGGCTCTGTCGCGCTTAAAGGCGTCAAAGGAAGTGAAGGAAAAAATCGCAAAGGAGATTGCCCGGTTCAAAAATCTCAACAGCAACAGCAGTGAGTATTCGGTGGAGCGGGGATATATTGAAACGCTGCTTGAGCTGCCCTGGGATAAGGTATCCAGGGACGTAACGGATGTGGGAAGAGCGGAGGAAATTCTGGCGCGCGACCATTACGGGCTTGCGCAGGTCAAGGAACGGATGCTGGAATTTCTGGCGGTGCGCGCCCTGACAAAGCGGGGAGACAGTCCGATCATCTGCCTTGTGGGACCGCCTGGCACAGGAAAGACCTCCATCGCCAGAAGCGTGGCGGAGGCGCTGAACAAAAAATATGTCCGCATCAGTCTGGGCGGCGTGCGGGATGAAGCGGAGATCCGCGGGCACCGGCGCACCTACGTGGGGGCCATGCCGGGCAGGATCGCGGCGGGCTTAAAGCAGGCGGGTGTAAAAAATCCTTTGATGCTTCTGGATGAAATTGACAAGGTTTCCAGCGATTACAGAGGAGATACCTCCTCAGCGCTTTTGGAGGTGCTCGACAGCGAGCAGAACAGCCGTTTCAGGGACCATTATGTGGAAATCCCGCTGGATCTGTCCGAGGTGCTTTTTATTGCCACGGCGAACACGACGGAAACAATTCCCAGACCGCTGCTGGACCGTATGGAGCTGATCGAGGTCACAAGCTATACGGCGAACGAGAAGTTCCATATCGCCAGAGAGCATCTGCTTGAAAAGCAGCTTGAAAAGAACGGCATGGCTGACGGAAAGCTTGCCATTTCTGACGGCGCGCTGAAGGAAATTATCAGCTCCTATACCCGGGAGGCAGGCGTGCGGGAGCTGGAAAGAAAGATTGGCGAGATATGCCGCAAAGCGGCGCGGGAGCTTTTACAGCAGAAAAAAAGCAGCGTAAAGGTGGGACCCAAAAACCTGGAGCGCTATCTGGGGAAAAGAAAATACAATGCCATCAAGGCGAATAAGACCGATGAGGTGGGAATTGTCCGGGGACTTGCCTGGACCAGCGTGGGCGGCGATACGCTGCAGATCGAAGTGAACATCATGCCCGGAAAGGGAGAAATTGAGCTGACCGGACAGCTTGGCGACGTGATGAAGGAGTCCGCCATGGCAGGCATCAGCTATATCCGTTCCGTCGGGGAGAAATATGATATCGCGCAGGATATGTTCCAGAAGAACGATTTCCATATCCACATTCCGGAGGGCGCGGTGCCCAAGGACGGTCCTTCCGCCGGCATTACGATGGCGACAGCGCTTTTGTCCGCTCTGACCCAAAGGCCGGTCCGCGCGGATCTGGCGATGACCGGAGAAATCACCCTCCGTGGCAGGGTGCTGCCCATCGGCGGATTAAAGGAAAAAACGCTGGCGGCGAAAACAGCGGGCATCAAAACGGTGCTGGTGCCCGATAAAAACAGGCCGGATGTGGAGGAAATTCCTGCCGAAATCAAATCCGGACTGGAAATCATTTTTGTGGAAACGATGGATGATGTGGCTGCCCATGCCTTTGCGACGGCATGAGAGCGCAGCGGCGGTCGAAACAGGGACCAGGGGCTTGTCGGCAGCTTATGAGAGGAGCTTGGAATGATCATAAAAACGGTGAATCTGGAAACGGTGTGCGGCATCACCAGCACCTTTCCTGACAATCAGCTGCCGGAGATCGCGTTTGCCGGAAAGAGCAATGTGGGAAAATCTTCCCTGATCAACGCGATCATGAACCGGAAGAGCCTGGCGCGGACCTCCGCCCAGCCGGGCAAAACGCAGACCGTCAATTTTTATAATGTGAACGAAGCCTTTTATCTGGTGGATCTGCCCGGCTACGGCTATGCGGCTGCCAATCAGCAGGTCAAGGCGCAGTGGGGAAAAATGATCGAGCGGTATTTGCATAAAACCCAAAAGCTGAAAGCCGTTTTTCTGCTGCTCGATATCCGCCATGCGCCTTCGGCAAATGACAGGGAGATGTATCATTGGATCATGCATTATGGCTATCGGCCGGTCATCATCGCGACGAAGCTGGACAAAATCAAGCGGAGTCAGGTGGCAAAGCAGCTTAAGCTGCTCCGGGAGGGGCTTGAGGCGGACCGGGAGACGGTCATGATTCCTTTTTCCGCACTGTCGAAGCAGGGGAGGGAGGAAATTTACGCGCTGCTGGATGAGTTGTTTGCGCGCGAGAGCGCGGATGGGAGCCAATTATGAAGGATCCTTATAAAAAATATGTCAAGGTGTTATTGAACCTGCTTTCCGCACTTGTAATCCTGCTTTTTGTTGTCCTGGTATTGCCGGGGATCATCGGGTTTTTTATGCCCTTTGTGGTGGGATGGATCATCGCGCTGATCGCCAATCCGCTGGTCCGCTTTCTGGACGAGAAAATCAAGATCAGGCGTAAGGCGGGCTCTGCGATTGTCATCATTGCCGTGATTGGGCTGGTGGTCGGCGCGGTATACGGGATTGGCACAATTCTCGTCAGAGAGGTGGCGGGCTTTGTGATGGAGCTGCCGGATATGATGGGCGGTGTGATGACGGATTTGTCCAATGCCGGCAGAACGCTGGAAAGTCTGGCGCAGCATTTCCCGCCGGAAATTCGGCAGCAGGTGACAAAGCTGGTCGATGCGCTGATGGGGCTGGTGAACAGCATAGCCGATGGTCTGGGCACGCCTACCGTTACGGCGGTGGGAAATTTTGCCAAAAATATTCCGTCCATTTTTGTCGCGGTCATCATGTGCCTGTTGTCCTCTTATTTTTTCATCGCCCAGAGGGAGGAGGTGCTGCGGGCATGCCGCACCTATATGCCCGCAGGGCTTGTGGAGAAATGGGGCGTGCTTTCCGGCAGCATGAAGCATGCCGTGGGCGGCTATTTCAAGGCGCAGTTTAAGATTGAAATCTGGATGTACGTGCTTTTGGTGATCGGATTTTTGATTCTGGACGTGGGCTATGCGGCATTGATCGCGCTGGTCATCGCCGTTCTGGATTTCTTTCCGGTGCTCGGCACCGGTACGGTATTGATTCCCTGGGCCCTGTTAAAGATTTTGGGCGGAGACTATGGGATGGCGCTGGGGCTTTTGATTATCTGGGGTGTCGGACAGCTTGCAAGGCAGCTCATCCAGCCCAAAATCGTGGGGGATTCCGTGGGGCTGCCCGCATTGCCCACCATCATTTTGCTTTATGTTGGCTACAAGATCGGCGGCGTAGGCGGCATGATTCTCGCTGTTCCGGCGGGAATCATTCTGGTGAATATGTATCAGGCGGGATTTTTTTCCACCACGGAGGACAGCTTAAAGATTTTAATCCATGGCTTTAACAGCTTCCGCCGTCTGACTGAGGAGGATAAAAAGGGAATTGCTTCGTCGGCACATTTTGACCCGGATAAGCAAAAAAAGTAAGAGGTATGAATAGGAAGGAGGCGGCATGAAAATATGGAGCGCATTACAGGACTGCCTTTTTACAGATGATGGATACAGCAGGAAGGTCAGGCGCAGGCTGAGCATTTTATTCTTTGTCTACTTCCTGATATTGCTCAAGGTGATCGTATTTAAATATCCGCTCGGACAGCTGATCGAAATCACAAAAACCTGGGAAAAGGATGTGATTTTAGAAGGGCTGGATACGGCGAATTTCACCCTGTTTAAAACGATCAAAATGTATATCCGCTATTGGGGACGCTTAAACAGCTTTGAAAATCTGGTGGGAAACGTGGTATGCTTTGTGCCCTTCGGGTTTTTACTGCCCTTTTTGCACAGGGACAGCGGACACTGGTGGGTGCTTTTGATCAATGCATTTTTGCTGGTGTCCGGGATCGAGCTGTTTCAGCTGGTTACGGATTTCGGCGCTTTTGATGTGGATGATTTTCTCTTAAACTGCGTGGGCGCCATGCTGGGCTTCGGCATTTTTTCGTTGTGCAGGGCAGGGGGGAGAAGGAAATATAAAATTCATTGACAAAGGAGGGATTGGATTATGGGAATTTACTCATTGAAAAGCGGAGATATGTCCGCTCTGATCGTGTCGGCGGGGGCGGAGCTGCGGTCCTTAAAGGATTGCCGGACCGGACAGGAGTATATGTGGAGCGCGGCTCCGGAAATCTGGAAGCGCACATCACCGGTTCTTTTTCCGTTGGTGGGGAATTATAAAAATAAAGAGGTCCGCTATAACGGGCATGTGTATTCCATGCCCCAGCACGGCTTTGCCCGGGATATGGAGTTTGAGGTGATTTCCGTGGCGAAGGATGAAATCTGGTTCGGTCTGTCCTCCAATCAGGAAACGCTGCGCAAATACCCGTTTCTGTTTAGGCTGGAGATCGGCTATAAGCTGGAGGAACGCAGGCTGCGCGCGATCTGGAGGGTGATCAACAAGGGAAAGGAAACCATGTATTTTTCCATCGGCGGACATCCCGCCTTTGTCTGTCCCTTAAAGGAGGGGGAGAAGCAGTCCGATTATTATATCCGCTTTGATGCGGACGGCGAGGTGACGAGCCGGAGGATCGGCGGGGAAGGATTGGCGACGGATACGGTGGTGACTTATCCGCTGGAGGACGGTTATCTGCGGATCACGGAGGATTTGTTCGATCATGATGCGCTGGTGATCGAAAATCATCAGGCACAGCGGGTATCCCTGTGCACGCCGGACAAAACCCCCTACGTGACGGTATCCTTTTCCGCGCCCTTATTCGGCGTCTGGTCCGTGCCCGGCAAAGCGGCGCCCTTTGTCTGCATCGAGCCCTGGTATGGCAGATGTGACCGGGAAGACTTTAACGGAACGCTGCAGGAGCGGGAATGGAGCAATGCGCTGGAGGCGTCGGAGACCTTTGAAACCTCTTATATGATCGAAATTTAGGATATGGCCCGGCGGGCCTTTGGGAAGGAGAAAAGTAAAGCCCTGGCAGATCTGCACAGAGACTGTGCGGGCGTCCTGGCATTACGGACAAAAGAAAATGAGACTGATTTTTATAAGGCATGCGGAACCGGATTACGCAAGGGATTCTTTGACGGAGAAGGGCTGGAGAGAGGCGGCGCTTTTGGCGGAGCGCACGGCCAAATGGCATGTGGATGAATTTTACTGCTCTCCTCTGGGGAGGGCGAGGGACACGGCGTCCCTGACCTTACAGAAAATGGGACGGGAGGCGACGGTCTATGACTGGCTGCGGGAATTTGACGCGCCGGTGATTGATCCTTTTACGGGAAAAGACCGGCTTTCCTGGGATCTTCTGCCCGGCTATTGGACCAATATTCCGGAAATGCACAGTGTGGATACCTTTACAGAGACGGCGCTGATGAAAAGCGGCAGGGTGAAGGAGGAGTATCAAAGGGTCTGTGACGGCCTCGACGGCATCATCGCCGCCCATGGATATGTGCGGGACAAAAAGATGTACCGGACAGAGGCGCACAATGAGGATACGGTGGTGCTGTTTTGCCACATGGGCGTGACTCTTTTCATGCTTTCCCATCTGCTCAATATTTCTCCGGTGAACCTCAATCATGGCATGTTTCTGGCGCCTTCTTCTGTAACGATCGTTTCCACGGAGGAGGTAAAGGAAGGGGAAGCCTATTTCCGCTGCCAGACAGTGGGGGATACCTCGCATCTGTATGTGGGCGGGGAAGCGCCCTCCCACATGGGCTATTTTGCCAAAATCATGAAGGAAAAGGGAGGAAATCTGCGGTGAAAAAACTGCTCGTGTATCTGAAGGGATACGAAAAGGAAACAATTCTGGCGCCTTTATTTAAGATGCTGGAGGCGCTGTTTGAGCTGTTTGTGCCTCTGGTCATGGCGGCGATCATCGATACAGGCATTGCAGGCGGCGACCGGGGCTATGTGGTCAGGATGTGTCTGGTTTTGGTGGCGCTTGGCATCATCGGACTGGTCTGCTCCATCACGGCGCAGTTTTTTGCGGCGAAGGCGGCGACCGGATTTTCCACGAAGCTGCGGCATGCGCTGTTTTCTCACATTCAGGGCCTGTCCTATACGGAGATGGATACGATCGGGACGAGCACGCTGATCACCCGGATGACCAGCGATATCAATCAGGTGCAGTCCGGCGTGAACCTGGTGCTGCGTCTGTTTTTGCGCTCGCCCTTCATCGTATTCGGCGCGATGATCATGGCGTTTACGGTGGATGCAAAGGCGGCGCTCATCTTCGTGGTGACAATTCCCCTTTTGTCCATCGTGGTGTTCGGCATTATGGTCTGGACCATGCCGATGTACAAAAAGGTGCAGGCGGCGCTGGATAAGGTGCTGGGCATTACCCGGGAAAATCTGACCGGTGTGCGGGTCATCCGCGCTTTTAACAAGGAGGAAGAGGAACGCGATCATTTTGAGCGGGATAACGAAACGTTGACCGGCCTGCAGAAATTCGTGGGCAGAATTTCCGGTCTGATGAATCCTGTCACCTATGTGATCGTCAACTGCGCGATTGTGGTCGTTTTGTATACAGGCGCGGTCCGGGTGGATACCGGGCTTTTGACCCAGGGCGAGGTGGTCGCGCTGGTCAACTATATGTCCCAGATTCTGGTGGAGCTGGTGAAGCTTGCGAATCTGATCATCACGGTGACGAAGGCGATCGCCTGCGGCAACCGGGTACAGAGCATATTTGAGGTGACAAGCAGCCTTCGCGGCGGAACCTATGGCAAAGGCGCTTCGCAGGGTGACAATGCCGGGCAGCATGAGGAAGCAGGAACGTGCAGCGTGGAATTTGATCATGTGAGCCTGACCTATGCGGGCGCGGGCAGCGAAGCTCTGACGGATATCGATTTCGCCGCAAAAGCGGGGGAAACCATCGGCATCATCGGCGGCACGGGCTCCGGAAAATCCAGTGTGGTCAATCTGATTCCCCGTTTTTACGACGCGACCAGGGGCAGCGTGCGGATCGACGGACGGGATGTGAAGGAATATGATCTGGAAGCGCTGCGGGAGAAAATCGGCATCGTGCCTCAGCGGGCAGTTTTGTTTGCGGGCAGCATCGCGGATAACCTGCGCTGGGGAAAAGAGGACGCCAATGAGGAAGAGCTGTGGAAGGCGCTGGAAATCTCTCAGGCGAAGGAATTCGTGGAAAAAAAGCAGGGTGGACTGAACGCCATGGTCGAGCAGGGCGGTAAAAATCTGTCCGGCGGACAAAGACAGCGTCTGACCATCGCCCGGGCGCTGGTCAGACAGCCGAAGGTATTGATTCTGGATGACAGCGCATCCGCTCTGGATTTTGCAACGGATGCGGCGCTGCGCAAGGCGATCCGCACGATGGAGGGCTCTCCGGTGGTATTCATCGTTTCCCAGAGAACCTCCTCCATTCAGCATGCGGACAGGATTATCGTGCTGGATGACGGAAAGGTGGCAGGACTGGGCAATCATCAGACGCTTTTGGAAACCTGCTCGGTGTATCAGGAAATTTACTATTCCCAGTTCGATAAAAATACGGAAAAATCCGGAAAGGAGGCGGAGACAAATGGCAAATAAAGTGGATTCCAGACAGAAAGAAACCCTGAAAAAAGTGCTGCGCTACATGAAGCGCTATTGGTTTTTCCTCGGGCTTTCCATTGTGCTGGCGGCGATTACCGTCGCTTCCACCCTGTATCTGCCCCTTCTGACCGGCGATGTGGTGGACTGCATCCTGGGACCGGGGAATGTGGACTTTGCCGCCATTTTCGGGATTTTGCAGAAAATGGGCGTTTTGATCGCGGTCACGGCCCTCGCCCAGTGGATCATGAACGTGTGCAACAATAAAATGACCTATCAGATCGTGCGGGATATCCGCAACGAGGCTTTTGCCAAAATTGAAATTCTGCCCTTAAAGTACATCGACGGACACGCTCACGGCGAGATCGTCAGCCGTGTCATCGCGGATGTGGATCAGTTCGCGGACGGACTTTTGATGGGCTTTACCCAGCTTTTTACGGGCGTGATCACGATTTTAGGAACGATCGGCTTCATGCTCAGCGTCAATGTGGGAATCACGCTGGTGGTGCTTTTGGTGACGCCGGTTTCTCTGTTTGTCGCCTCCTTCATTGCAAAGCGCACCTTCCACATGTTCAGGCTCCAGTCGGAAACCCGGGGCGAACAGACCGCGCTGATCGATGAAATGATCGGCAATCAGAAGGTGGTGCAGGCCTTCGGACATGAGGACGAAGCCCTGGAAAAGTTCGACGAAATCAACGGCAGGCTGCAGAAATACTCCCTGCAGGCGATTTTCTTTTCCTCCATCACAAATCCGGCAACCCGCTTTGTCAACAGCCTGGTATACACCGGCGTAGGCGTTACCGGCGCGCTGGCAGCCATATCCGGACGCTTAAGCGTAGGACAGCTTTCCTGCTTCCTAAGCTATGCCAACCAGTATACCAAGCCCTTCAATGAAATTTCCGGCGTCATTACGGAGCTGCAAAACGCCATCGCCTGTGCCGGACGGGTTTTCGAGCTGATCGAAGAAGAACCCCAGATTCCGGACGCAGACAATGCGGCGACCCTTTCCCACATACAGGGAAAGGTGGATTTGACGAATGTCGCCTTCTCCTATGACCCGAAGCAAAAGCTGATCGAGAACCTGAACCTGACGGTAAAACCCGGACAGCGCGTCGCCATCGTGGGTCCCACCGGCTGCGGCAAAACGACAGTCATCAACCTGCTGATGCGCTTCTACGACGTGACAGCGGGCTCCATCAAAGTGGAGGACATAGACATCCGTGAAATGACCCGCCACAGCCTGCGCGCGGGCTACGGCATGGTGCTGCAGGAAACCTGGCTTCGCAGTGGCACGATCCGCGACAACATCACCATCGGCAAACCCGACGCCACGGACGAAGAAGTCATCGCCGCCGCCAAAGCATGCCACGCCCATAGCTTCATCATGCGTCTTGCCGACGGCTATAACACCCAAATCGGCGAAGACGGCGGCAGCCTCTCCCAGGGCCAAAAACAGCTCCTGTGCATCACCCGCATCATGCTGTGCAAACCCCCGATGCTGATCCTCGATGAAGCAACCTCCTCCATCGACACCCGCACGGAGATCAAAATCCAGAACGCATTCGCAAAGCTAATGGAAGGACGCACAAGCTTCATTGTGGCACATCGGCTTTCTACGATAAGGAATGCGGATATCATACTGGTGATGAAGGACGGGAAGATTATAGAACAGGGGAATCATGAAGCTTTGTTGGAGAAGAATGGATTCTATGCGGGGTTGTATATGAGTCAATATTCGTACTAGGCAGAGCAGAGTAGAACAGAAAAATACCGGGCGCCATGCTTGCATGAGCGCCCGGTATTTTCCTGTTCTACGGTGCGAGCGAAGCGAGCGGGACAAAAAGCTCCGCTTTTTGTCCCGCTGCTCTGCCGTCGCCTGCCAACACCCCACCCCCCACAAACCTTTCGCCACCATCCTCCAGCAAAGTCCGCGCCTCCGCGCGGACGAGCGTCCTGCCCGAATCCTCCCGTCCCCACACCCAGCAAAGTCCGCGCCTTCGCGCGGACGAGCGTCCTCCCTACCATCCCCACCGCCACCCACCCCCAGCAAAGTCCGCGCCCGCGCGGACGAGCGTCCTCCCCGCCATCCACCACCAAAATCAAAACGGTCGAACACCGTTCAAATCCGCAGTATCGCGGTATACAAAAGCACGTTCGGCATCATACTCGATACATCGGACTACGCCGCCAAACCGTGCCTCCTCATTGACCTCCCACCTAAGCAGTCCTTCAGAAGCGAATAAAGGACAATCATAGGGGCAAAGACAGCAAGTCCAGCGTCACAATGGTAAAGAACAAATGCGGGGTCTCAAAACCTGATTTTAAGACCGGAAAATTCTATAAAGAAAAACCAGGCACTGCAAAGCGCCTGGTACTAAAAACGGTTTATAAGTTTAACCTGTTGCGCAACGGGAAAAATGCAATAAGACTGCATATTAGCGCCGCAACCCTCTGGATTTTCACGCTTTCAGCGCAAAAACACCTCGCGGCTGGCAAATGTGTGAAAAGTAACGTCTCCTCCCGGAACCCCTCCATTCGCGGAAATGCCCTATTGCATTCCCGCCCAAAAAGCTGTATAATGTCAGCAGACAACAAAAAAGGCAGGCCGGCAGGGTGCTACCAACACCCTCCGGCCCGTATGCAGGAGAATGCGCCTCTCCCACACAGCAGATATAACTGCGCCTGTTTTTCATTATACCCTTTCCCG
>CAJUEL010000041.1 GCA_910585455.1 uncultured Eisenbergiella sp.
TTTTTGTTTTCAGGAAAGGGGTACGTTTCCTGTCACTACATATTATCTGTTACCCTGTATTTTCCATTCCTGTTCCGGGCCCTTCAAGATCAAAAAACAGCATCGCCGTCGCAACAAACCGCCCATTTTCCACCCTGCAAAAAAAGGAACCGTTATATTTCAAAACCGCCTGCCGCACGCTCATGATGCGGGCGAGGTTCACGATGCATCCCCGGTCGATAAAAAGAAATTCCTCCCGCCCAAGCTCCCTGTACACCTGCTGCATCGTCTTCCGCACCTTATAGCACAGCTTTTCCCCGGTCTCTGCGTCCAAAAGATCCGTCACCAGCAGGGCGTTTTTCCCCTCATGGACAATATACAAAATGTTTTTTAACGGAATCCGTTCCAGCCGGTTCTGGTTCTGAATCAGATAGGCGTCCCGCCGCTGCACCTCGATCAGCTTCGCCGCATCCAACAGCACGTGGGAAAGCCGCTCCGCAAAATCGGCTTTCGGAATGTAGCGGAACACCGAAAGCTCATAGGCGTCCAGCGCGTATTCCATATGGGACGTCAAAAAAATGATCAGCACGTCCGGCAGCAGCCGCTTTACCCGCGCGGCGATTTCCATGCCGTCGGGTCCTGGCGTCTCGATATCCAAAAGCAGCAGGGCGAGCCGGGCGCCGTCCTCTATTTCATACAGCAGGGCTCTGCCCTGGTCAAAGCCCTGCACCGCCGCAAAAAACCGGTTTTCCCGGTAGCATGCCTTCACAAATGCCTCAATTTTCGAAAGCGTCCCAGCCTCATCATCGCAAATCCCGACCTGTATCACCGTGTTCCTCCCTGTATGCGCCGCTGTCCATCGAGTTAATCAGCGGAGAGGGTGACCGTAAAAAGCGGGACAATGCATCCGGAGCAGCCGGGAGGGATGCGGCAGGGCTTTCCGGGGACAGATACTGGCGCGGTGCTTTTGGACGGCATTATCCAAAACGGGCAATTCCTTCAAACCGGCTTCGCATTCCAGAAACGTGTCAGGGCGCGATAAACTCACTTCGTTCGGACAGTATCGCGCCCTGACACAGGAATGCGCCGCCGGTTTGGGACTTGCTCCGTTTTGGATACAGCCGCCTCAAAGCACCGCGCCAGTATCCGTCCCCGGAAAGCCCTGCCGCATCCCTCCCGGCTGCTCCGGACACATTGCCCCGCTTTTTACAATCACCTGCCAGCATTATACCTCCATTGCCCTTGCATTCGCAACCATATTTTAAGGACAAAGTTCCCCGATTCGGCCGCCCTGTTTTTGGCGGTTCACCTTTTTCAGACCTGACAAGCGGCTTTTATCCACCGTTGACAATATCTGGACCATCCTCGCCCAGACGGCTGCGGTGACCGTCGCCTGCTATATGCTGGCTCAGATCGATCCTTTTCTCATCCTGTTCGTATCTGCGCCCCTGGTCGGCAATTTCTTCTTTTCCGAAAGGGTGAACCGTCTGGTCTGGCGCATTTACGAGGAATCCATCATATTCCGGCGATTTCACCTTCACCATCCTGTTTGAGGGCATCCTCTTTTACGGCGCTTACCGCACCATCGTCTCCAAAACAATGGCGCTTTCCGACTTCACCATCCTGACCACCCTGATGACCTCCGTGGCATGGACGCTCATCTCCTATACGGAAGCCGTCATCTCCTGCTTTAAAAACAGCCTTTTCATCCAGAAGCTGCGGGATTTTCTGACCTATGAGCCCGCCATCCCGGAGGAGGAAGACGGCATCCTGCCGGACCCGGTCATCCGGGAAATCGCCTTCCATAACGTGAGCTTTTCCTACAAAACGGGAAAGCCCGTGCTCAAAAACATCAGCTTTTGTCTGCATGAAAAGGAAACCTGCGCCCTGGTGGGCTACAACGGCGCGGGCAAAACCACCCTCATCAAGCTGCTTTTGCGTCTCTACGATCCCACGGAGGGAGAAATCACGTTAAACGGCATCGATATCAGACGCTATAACCTCAAAGCCTACGGGGCGCTCAATGAGGCGCTCTCCATGGCGGACGTCCTGTCCGTTGCGCAAAAGCTGCCCTATGGCACAGATACGGTCCTGACCCGGGAATTTTCCGACGAGGGCGCTGTTTTGTCCGGCGGCCAGTATCAAAAGATCGTCGCCGCGCGAGCCTTTTCCCAGTCGGATGCGCCGATCCAGATTTTCGACGAACCCTCCAGCGCTCTGGACCCTTCCGCCGAATATCAGCTGAACCGGGAGCTTTGGGAAATCGCAAAGGATAAAACCGTCATTTTCATTTCCCACAGGCTTTCCACGGCCCGGGACGCCGACCGGATCTACATGCTCCGGCAGGGAAGGATCATCGAACAGGGCACGCATGAACAGCTCCTTTTCATGGACGGGGCTTACAGCAGAATGTGGAAGCTGCAGGCGATGGGCTATCAACAGGAGGAAGCGCAGAGATGATCAGGAGATGAAACCCATCCCACCGAGGCTGTAAGAGTTGTGGCAGACGGGACTGGCTATCAAAATGAACGGAATCAAAACTGAAACAATTTATCTAGCTCTGCATTTAGCAGCGCTTTCAGCATCTTTAATTCTTCCGCGTCCGGTTTATATTGATCCGCATTTAATTCTGATTTGTCCAGCCGCCACACCGGTCCGGGGTGTGGCGTATCTCCTGCCCGTCTGGGAAAAATATGCCAGTGCATATGGACCCCATTGCCCACACCAAGCAATTCATAGTTAAGCTTATCAGGATGGAATGCCTTGTAAACAGCCTCCGCAGTCAAAGACATTTCTTCCAAAAATTTCTGCCGGAAATCCGGGGCCAGAACATGTAATTCTGTTGCATGCTCCTTGCAGAGAAACAACGTATACCCCTTAAGCCTCTGACTATCCCCCAGCACAACATATCCTGTCTGAAGTTCCCTGACAAAGAAAGGATTTTCCCCCTTTTTTATCAACGCTATCCGCTCACATACGAAACAATCACACATCACCGTTTCCTCCTTCCAACGCTACGCTCATCCTTTCATACATCCTGACAGCAAAAGCACAGCTTCTATTCCCAGCAGGACCAACAGGACAGGCAGCAACACCGGCCACGCAATAACCGCTCCCGCAAGCAGCAGCATCACTGCCGGGACAATATATTTTCTTGGATGATGCCACAGGTCGCTTTCAATTTTCCATTCCCGGATGGGATAAAACCATTCCAAAAGCACCGATAATATTGCGCTCTGCAGGGCAAAGAAAACAGCTTCTGCGATCGCAGAGACCGTAATGCCGCCGTTTCCTGTCTGCCAGCTTATGAGAAATATCGCATCTGCAGCCAAATTGCATAAAAAAAGAAACCAGCAATACGGGATGCAGAATGCTGTTTTCTGCCCAGGCAGGAAACGGACTGCCTGCTCCAGATCACGGTCACAGGACAGCAGGATACAGATGGGCGTATTGATAGATAAAATCCCAAAGCCCACCGGAATAACAGACATGCCGGCTATTTCTCCCAGAAAATATGGCAATGCGAGGGCTACGCACCACATCACACCGGTATTGAGCAGATAATTTTTGTGACAGATCAGATACCGGTAAAAATACGACCACAGGGAGGCTGTTTTCCGCTTCTTTACCGTGTGGCTTTCTTTCCCCTCCCATCGGTAAAAATCATATCCATCCGCCCTCCATAAAAGCACGGCAGCGAACAGGCCGTTCACCAGCAGCACCGGGACCAGCCACGACTGGCGTCCGAAGAACAAAATGACAAAGGCTATGGCGGCAGTCCAGAAAGCTCCTGCATACCAATATTTTCTCAGGGAGTAAACGGCGGCAGCCATCAGGACAGCGTGGACAATACAGACGGCAATTCCAGCAATTTCTTCCGGCTTCCATGCAGAAACGGCCAGCAAGACCGCCAAAAGCAGCCCCGTCTTCGTAAGAACCGTATAGGCTCCCAGCGCTGCCACACAGGAAAAAACAAACTCCGGACGTGCCAAAGGCAACATCAGCATATGCTGCAGCTCCACGGCGTTATCCCCGGAAGAAAGAGCCTGCCACATCACACCGAAAGTAAAAGCGCTGATCATCAAGATCCTGACAGACGGTGCAATCTGCACCTGATAACCGGCGATGTACAGTCCCCAAAATATAATAAGCTCCATCAAAAGAGTCCGGGGCAGCCGCTCATACCTTGCCCCAAACAGCTTTTTTGCAAAGGCCTTACCTGTCATTTTCATCATGCAAAGCCTCCCGGATGGCTGCGGCGTTTATCTGCCCGCGTTCAAATGTCTGCCTGACTTTTCCGCCCTCAAGGACAAATACCCGGTCAGAGGTCAGCGTGATGCTCTCCAGAATGTGGGAAGAAAACAGGACCGTCCCATACTCCTTATACCCCGAAATCTGCCGGTACAGATATTCCGTGCTCTGGAAATCCAGCCCATTGACCGGCTCATCCAGTAAAAGTAATCCGGGTTTCAGGGCAAAGGCCGTGATCAGAAAAGCTTTTTTCCGGTTGCCGGTTGACAGCTCTTTTAACAGGGCATCCATATACGCTTCAAAATGAAAGCCCTGTACCAGCTCCGACACATCCGGCGTTTCCTTCCCATAAGCGGCGCATACATAGGCCAGGTATTCCCGGAAGGTAAAATACGAAAAAGAATTGTCCTCGGCAAACACCGTATAGCGACAGCGTTTAAAATCCTGACTCCTAAAATCCACAGAGGAACCGCAAAAGCAGACACCGTCTGAACGAAAGGTAGGAAGCAAACCGGAGAGCACCTTCAAAAATGTGGTTTTCCCGGCTCCGTTGAGCCCAATCAGCCCTGCCACCTCATGCTCAGCCAGTTCAAAAGAAAAATCCGACAGTACCATCTTCCGGTCACTGTGCAATGGCACAAAAGCCCCGTACCACGCGCTTAAATTTTTAACAGTCAGGAGGGATTCTCCCATATTACCTGCCCCCTTTGCCATCTTTTTCTTTTTTCCATGCCGCATAAGCGGAATACAGAAAAGCGCCTGCTAAAATTATGGCAAACCCCATCATGGAAAATCTGCCGGATCCCCCACACACAATGGCCGCAATGAGCCAGACCAGACCAATGATTCCACGGATGCAGATATGACGCATGTTCTTTTCCTCCTTTATCTCATTTGCTTTAAATCTACAATCGTGTTCCCTGCAAAAAATTTTCATTCTGATCGATGGCGGCTGAAAGGGAATCCATCTCCAGCCGTGAATAATCCGCCAGGAGCTGATCCATCTCATTTTCCGCCTGCTGTTCAAAAGAATTCTCTACACGAATCACGTACTGCCAGGTCAGGTCACTATGCGCAATCTTCTGCATAGAATCAACCGGCAAATGTCATCGAAATGTTACAGTGACTTTCAGTCTACCAATCCAGAACCGGCGTTTCAATACTTTTGCTCTGCAATGTATCCTGGATGCCGTGAAATGTTTCCGTACAGAATCAGGATTTTCTTCTGAATCAGGTTTCCTTTCCCGTTCCCGGGATGACATTCTGGATATGATGCCGGACTTTGTGCAGGACGAGGATCATTCCATACTGCTATCCTCCCATATCACCAGTGACCTTGAGAAAATCGCCGACCATATCGTATTCATCCACGAGGGGCAGGTAGTATTTTCCAAACCGAAGGATGAACTGACGGAGCAGTATGGCATCCTCCAATGCGGCGCGGCGCAGTTTGACGCATTAGATAAATCAGATGTGGTCATGTACCGCAAACGGGACTATGAATAGCAGGTTTTGATATCTGACCGGGATAAAATGCAGAAGAAATATCCCAAAGCCATGATCGTCCCGGCAACCATTGATGAAATTATGCTTCTCTATATAAAGGGAGAAAAGGGTGAAAAATAGCGCTTTTGCTCCTAAGAGTTTGTATCCGCGCTGCATCCGCCAACTCCGTGATACGCATAAATCAGCGCAGAAATGAGGAATAATCATGAAAGGTATTTTATTGAAAGATCTGCATATTGCAAAAAGCAATATCCTTGTAACGGTGGTGAGTCTGATTGTTTTGGGCTTTGGACTTTCGTTTCTGTTAGAGACAAGCGCGCTCCTGGTCCTCGCCCCGTTGCGGCTACCGCAGCAGTTTTCTCTTCTGGCATTCAATCTTGTGCTCATGGTTGCCGCCCTCTGGTTTTTTACAGCATATAAAGCTGCAGTGCGGATATATCAAAAGCGGGATCTCTCATGATGTAAATTTTCCAGGCAGTGTTATTATAGGAAAAAACAGGTCCACAGTCATGCCCTCCATATTTCCAATGCCGTTCAATGCCTGTTCCAGCTGTTCCTTCTGCAAAAGCTCTTTTACCACCGCCGCTTCCACATACTGGAGCAAGGAATATTCTTCCTGCTCCAGCAATGATAATTCCGTAAGCCTGCATGTTCAATGTGAAACATCACCCTATTCCGTTTCCGCCTGGTTTTCTGTCATCCGTTCCGCTTCCTGTCTCCATAACGGTTAAGTTATATCTTCTTAAACGCCCGTCCCCCTTTGCCTGAATCTTTCCTTCATCTGTCAATCCGGAAAGAATGACCCGTGTTCTCGCCGGGCTAAGCCCGATGCAGGCCGCTAGTTCAGATGACTTGCTGCTGCCCCTGGACGCGAGAAAATCCAGAATCATTTCCCTGTGTTTATCCGTTTTTGCCGTCCGCCCGTTTCCGCTTGTTTTTTCCGCTTGTTTTTTCCGCTTGTTTTTTCCGCTTGTTTTTTCCGCTTGTTTTTCTGTAAAAGCAAGCGTTAAAATTGTCCTGTCCGGATTGTATTGTTCCTCCACCACAGGCGCTTCCCATCCCTGCGAATCCCACACCGCATAAATATCCGGCACACCGCTCCCCGCACGTTCTCCTATCCCAATCATATTAAACATCTTCATCAGCGCCTTATTTCTCGGATCCGAAATGCCGCCTTTGAGCATTTGCTCTTTTCCGGTCCGGATGTATCCAGGATTCTCCATGACGATCTTTCCTGCATCCTTCCTGATCACAACACCCCTTGCCACAAAAAAATCCGTATTCACCAGACAATTTGCAAGTGCCTCCCTGATCGCCTTATGAACGGGCGTATCATCAATACGCGTTATGCCTTCCAGTTTAAAAGGAATTTTCAGATCCTTTGCCAACTTGGAATTGACACGGAAAAAGAAATCAAAAAGATTTCCCGTCCAATCTCCTGAACCCGATTGCAGACGGTCCGTCCAACGAATGGAAGGATCCAGCATTTCCCGATAGTCTAAAAAATATTCCGGATATTCATACAGAATACGATATTCTTCACCAAACATGAGAAGCCCCGCTGCCGTTGGATGCAGCCTGCCGTCCGTTTTCCCTCGTTTTGCCGCGCCGATTCTCTCCAGATACTCTTCATCCGCCAGCCCTTGCCAGACATGCTCCGCACGATATGTGATATGTCTGTTACGGTAGGCATGAACGGTTTCCATATTCAGATCTTTGATTTCAAAATCCTCCAATACCTTCATGTCAGTCGTTTCTTCCGTCTGGTCACGAAGCATCGCCCTGACTTCACTTCCTGTACAATGGTAATCACCCTCTCCATTTCTGCGAAAGGTACCGCCAAACAGATCATTGTTAATATAGACTGGTCTGGCTTCACGATGTGCCTTTGGGATATGAATAGCCAGCACAACATCCCCATTTACTTCATAAGTTTCCATATCATGATCAGTAAGAAGATTGATGCTCACTTTTTTTCTGTTATTGACCATATTCCAGAAATCCTTACGAAGCTTCTCCACATCCTTCAATCCAGTTGTCACAAAGCTGCCATCTTCTTTTTCCGCCACTCCCAAAAGAATTACGCCGCCATAGCAATTCGCCATCGATGAGTATGTGTCCCAAAGGCTGTCAGGCAGTCCGCCTTTCGCCTTTTTAACCTCCAAACGGTTATTTTCTCTATATTCATCGAAGTTTCTGATATCGAAATCCATCCGCCTTATCCGTTCCCTTCCACTTAAACTGTTACCGCTCAATCCTGGCATCATTTTATCATATATTGGCGATCAATGTACATATTTTTCCAAAAGATTCATTGACAACTGTTTCCCACAATTTTTATCCACTATCAATATCAGTTCTATAGCGGTGGAAACAAAAAAGGCAGCTTTGGTCCATCCTGAACCATTGCTGCCCCACGGGCTTTTATTCCCGCATTCCACCGTCACCCATTCCCATCTGCACCACCCGCTCAATCCGATAGCGGTAAGACTCCGGCATCCGCACCCCATCCTCCGTCTTTTCCAGCCAAAGCGCCCGCTGCTCCCCTCTCTCATAGGCAAAGCTCTCCCCGTCATCCTCCACCAGACAAAAGGGCTTCGGATTTTCGCCGTACAAGCGCACCTCCAGAGAGAAAACCGTATCCCTTCCCGGCATATCGGTTTCCTCTGCCAGCGGAAGCATGCTGTTTTCCTTCACAAACACAGGAATCTCCTCCGTTTCCAGCCAATAATCCTGCCCGCCCACGTAGCGCTCTCCCGTCCAGAAATCATACCAGCCTCCTTCGGGCAGACGGACCTCCCTGCCGGTCTGTCCGGTATCCGCCAAAATCGGCGCAATAAGGAGAAAATCCCCCATCATATAGCAGTCATCCGTCTCCCAGAACCGTTCCTCCTGCGGATAGTCCATCACCAGGGGCCGAAAGGGCGGCGTGCCGTCCTGCTCATACCGGAAAAAGGCGGCATACAGATAGGGGACCAACCGGTTCCTCACCCCCAAAAGCCTGCGCACCCGCTCCTGCAGAACGCTGTCCTCCAAAAGCTCGTTCCTTTTGTTTTGATCGATATCGAACTGCTTCCAGGGCGGATTGGGCACCATCCATGCATTGATCAGGGATAAGGGCGAAAAGACCACCGCCTGCACCCTGCGCACAAGTTCCTCCGCCGACTGGCTCTGGCGCACCTCCGGCGACCACAAAAGCCCGGAAAACCCGGCGTTACACAGCGCGCGGAGGAATTGTCCGTGGTCATACAGATCGCTGTACAGGACAAAAGGCAGGGGCGCGCCGTGACTGTAATTCGCCCGGATCTGGGAAAAGGTGCGCCGATCCTCCCGCCTGTAGGCCTCTTCGATCGTGCGCGCCACCATCGCGCCATAGAGATTTCTTTCCTCCTCCCCATTTAACCCGGAGGGAAAACGGGCATAATCCGGAAAAAACCAGTGTCCCGTATAATCGGAGCCGTCACACTCATCCAGCTTCATGGCGGCAGCGCCCATTCTGATCAGCTTTTGCTGATGAGCGCCGTATATTTCCCGCGCTTTTTTGAAAGCGAAGTCCGGCGCAACGCCGCCCCACACCTCATACTCCCCGCTATAGGGCTTTATCTTTTGAAAAATGGGAGAAGATGGGTGCACATACGCCTGCTCCCACAGATTGACCTTCACTCCCTTTTCCTGCGCCGTCTCAAACAGCCGCTCCGGATGAGGAAAAGCATCCCCAAACACGAGAGAGCTGGAATAGGCGTGGCTCTGCCAGCCGGGCTCCAGCCCGATCATGGAAAAGGGCATCCGTTCCTTCTCCAGCTGACAAAGCAGCGCCTCTACTCCCTCCTGCGTCATTTGCGTATAGCACCGGTACAGATTGCCCAATCCCCACAGCGGCGGCAGACATCCCCCGCCGCAAAACAGATTGTACTGCTCCACCGCCCCTTTGATCGTTCCTCCCACAAAGCAATAAAGCCGCAGTCCCGGCGCACCCTTTATGAATATGGTGACCTCCTGTCCGCGCTGTTTTTCCTGATACAGCTCCTGCGTATTATCAGCCACACTTCCCGCTCCATCATCCCCCCGCTGCCCGCACCTTACGCTGCATCCGAAATCGACCTCCACCGTCCGGGCGCTGTCCGCCAGAATGCCATAGCCCGCCGATGAGACGAAAAAGGGCGCCGGCGCATGAGAATCCCCCGTATCCCCCGGCGCGTCCGCATTGGTGGTCAGCCTTTTTCGCTTTCCGTTCTGCAAAAAAGAATGCATCTGCAAGCCGAGCCCATAAAACCGCTCTTTTTCGGATACGGGCATCGTAAAAAGCGCGCCGTTTCGGTCAATCCTGACGGCGCTGCCGCAAAGCTGTACAGGCAGCGCAGCCTCCTCCATCGTAAGCAGCTTCTCTTCCTTTTTCCTGCTCCCTAAAATGTCCTGCGGCAAAAGCGCCTCTTTTTCCCCTGCCTCCAGACAAAAAACTGTGGGCAGCAGCCGCTTCCATGTTTGTTCCATGTTTTTATCCCCCTGCGCGCTTTAGCGCGTATCCCCAATCAATAGTCTGGAAATTTATTTCCAGACATATCTTCCTTGTGCGCTTTGGCGCACTTACCGGTCATCCCTTCACGCTTCCCATCAAAAGCCCGCCGCTGAAATATTTCTGCAAAAACGGGTAGACCATCAGAATCGGCAGCGCGCCCAGAAAAAGCTGTGCCGCCCGCCCTGTCCTGGCGTTGACCATCGCCAGAATTTTGGTGTAATCCCCACCCGAAATGCGCAGCATCTGCTCGGGATTGATCACCAGCGTCTGTAAATAGCTCTGCAACGGATAATGTCTGGGATTATTCATATAAATCAGCCCGTCAAACCAGGAATTCCAATGGCTGACAATGCAAAACAGGGCGACAGTTGCAAGCCCCGGCTTGGAAATCGGAAGCACCACCTTCCACAGCGTTGTCCACACACCCGCTCCGTCGATCTGCGCCGCCTCCTCCAGCTCTTCCGGCGTGCTCTTAAAAAAGTTCATCAGTATGATCATGTTATATACCGGCAGCGCCCCGGGCAGCACCAGCGACCAGATCGTATCGATCAGACGCAGCTTCACAATCACCAGATAGGTGGGAATCAGCCCGCCCCCGATCAGCATGGTAATTACAAAATACCATGTATACACCGGTTTTGCAAACAATTGTTTTTTCCCTTTTGACAACGGATATGCCGTACATATCATCAAAATCATGTTTAGGCCGACTCCCAGCAGAACCCTCTTTAAGGAGATGAAAAATGCTGTTATGAATTTGGAGGAATGCAGCACAAACTGATAGGAGCTTAACGTGAATTCCTTCGGCACAAAGGATACGCTGCCCGCCGCCACCGCGGAGCTGCTGCTTAGAGAAACTGCCAACAGATTAATGAACGGCAGCAGACACAACAGCCCTGCAAGACTTAAAAATGCATAATTGAATGCCAGAAATATTTTTTGTCCCATACTTTTCTTCATATCCGCCTCCTAAAAAATATGATAGTCAGCCAGTTTATCCGCCAGATAATAGGCAAGCACGATCAAAACGAAGGATACGCCTGATTTGAAGATTCCCACCGCCGCCGCCGGGGAATACTGCGCCTGCTCTATGCCCAGCCGGTACACAAAGGTGTCGATGATATCGCCTGTCTCATATACCAGAGGGCTGTACAGATTATAGATCTGATCAAAGCCCGCATTCAGCACATTTCCCAGACTCAGCACGCTCATCAATATGACGGTTGGCGCAATGCCCGGCAGCGTGATATACAACGTCTGCTTCCACCGCTTCGCGCCGTCCACCTTTGCCGCCTCGTAAAGCGTCGGATCGATGCCTGTCAGAGCCGCCAGATAAACCACCGTCCCGAACCCGAATCCCTTCCAGATGTCCGACAGGATCATGACAATCGGAAACCAGGTCTTATCCCCCAGAAAAAAGATCGGCTCGATTCCGGCAAACCCCAGAACCGTATTGACGATTCCGTCCGCAGAAAGGATGTCCAGCAAAAGCCCCGCCACAATCACCCAGGATAAAAAATTCGGCAGATAAATTAACGTCTGCAGTCCTCTTTTATATGTTTTATTCGCCACCTCATTTAACAAAAGCGCAAATGTGACCGGCACGACGATCCCCCCCGCCATTTTACAGACGGCAATATAGAGCGTGTTACGGATTGTGTTGACAAAACCCGGCAAACCGAATACATATCGGAAATGCTTTAACCCGACCCATGGAGAAGAAAAGCCCATCAGCGGATTGTAGTCTTCAAAGGCGATGATAATGCCGTACAGCGGAATATACGCGAACAAAAATGTGAAAATTACTCCGGGAAGCAGCATCAGGTGCAGTGGTAATTGTCTTTTCAGCTTTTCAGCCATATTCTTTTTTTTCATATATGATAGTCCTCTTAAAAAGAAACGGGAAGAAGGGATGTCCCTCTTCCCGCCCCGGATCTGTATCTCTTTTTTTAGTTACCGTAAAGTTCATTCATTTCCCCGGTGATATCCTCACCACCCAGACTGTTCCAGCTCTCCACAAACTCATCAAAAGCGCCGATATCCTCTCCCATGATGATTTTTGTGAACACTTCATCGCGCATCGCGTCCAGAGAAGACATTTTTTCCACCATCGTAGGCGTCGAAACGCCTTTATATGCGGTCCGCACATACTGCTCATTGTCCACAAAAGGTTTCATCACGCCATAGGCTCCTTCCCTGGACACCTGGCTGTACTGTCCCACGGAATCCGGATTCTTATTATCGATCCAATCAATCACATGCTCATATTTGCCCAGCTGATCCGGTGTGAGACCGCTGGTATCCCTGCTGTCCTGCACAGCGGATATCTCCACATACTGATTATAGTCCGCCATAGGATTTTGTACCTGAAACGGAATGGCGCCCCAATCTCTTTCATTGTTTTTGAAAGCATTATATTCTTCCGCCGTTCCTTCATTGGTAACTCTGGTGTACAAATTAATCATTTTGATCGCCGCTTCCGGATTCTGGCAGTTTTTATTCACAACAACATAATTTCCAACAGGCCAGTCAATAGCGAGCTTTACCGCTTCTGCATCCGCAGAAGGCAAGGCATAGGATTTAAAAATTGCCTCTTCTCCATTATTTTTGATGACATCGATTCCCGGCGCATATCCAAAAGAGCTTCCCCAGATAGCCACGCCAACCTTGCCGGACACCAGGTCCTCCGTCATTTTGGCATTGTCTGCAACTGCAAATTCCTTGCTCAAAATTCCCTCTGTGTATAACCCCTGAAAAGCTTCCAAAGCGTTTCTGACCTCGGACTGTATGACACCATACTCAATCTGTCCATCTTCCTTGTTCAGCCAGATTTTAGGATATGCGTGATAGGAATTCATTAGAGCATATAAGCTGCCCAGAGATTTATCCACCGCAAGCCCATACGTATCATCCACACCGTTTCCATCCGGATCGTTCTGTGTGAATTGCCTGCATATCTCGTAAACATCCTCCAGCGTTTCCGGCGCTTTCAGATTCAGCTTCTGCATCCAGTCATCCCTGATCCATACGCAATTCATCTGACTGATGACACCAAAATGCTGTGTGGAAATGCCCATCAGCTTTCCGTCAATTTTACCAGATTCAAAAGCTTCCCTGTCACTGTCCATAATCCCCTTCAAGGTATCGGACGCATACTGTTCATATACCTGTGTCAAATCCGCTACCAGTCCCAATTCTGTTACCTGCTTAAACTGATTCGCATTCACCCAGAATACATCCGGCAACGTCTGTGACGCGATGCTTAGATTAATCTTCTCCGCATACTGGGAACCGTCCGCTGCCCAGGCATCCTCCAGCCTGATATTGAATTCCTCCAGCGCAGTCCGCGTCCAGGGATTATTGGTCTCGTCATCCCCGTTCTCCCACTGCGTCGCGGCACAGGTCATCTGTGCTCTGGTCAGGGTAACGGTCTCCGGATATCTTCCGTAAGGACCGTCCTCCTCCTCTTTGCCCGATACTGCTTCTGCCTGTCCCTCCGCTTTTTCTTCCGCATTCTCTACCGCGTTCTGTGTGCCTGCCTCCCCCGCATCGGAAGCTGCCGCCCCGCTGTTTCCACAGCCTGCCAGACTGCCCAGCAGCGCGCCTGTTAAAGCGAATGCCAGCATTTTTTCTGCAATTTTATTTCTCATCGTTCCCCTCCGTATTCTATGTTGTATGTTCCGTAACGAAGCTTCGTGACTTTATTATAAGAAATATGATGCAGTTTTAACAGGTTAAGATTTTTACTTTCGTTTGTTTTCTTTACGCCTCCCGCTTCCTGTGCCGGTACTCCCCCGGCGCCATGCCAGTCTGCCGTCTGAACACCACGCTGAAATACTGCGGGGACTCAAAGCCTATCTCCTTCGCAATTGCCAGAACCGTATCCTCGCTTTCCAAAAGCCGCCTTTTGGCATAAGCGATCTTTTCCTCCAGAATGTATTCCGACAGATTCTTTCCGGCAAGCTGTTTAAACATTCTGGAAATATAGGACGGATTATAATGCATCTGCCGGGAAATATCCGTCAGGGAAAGGTCCTCCTTCAAATTCGCTCTCACAAAATCCTTTATGTTTTCCACAAAAACCGCATTCCTGTCCTTTTGCGCCTCCGCCTGCTGCACAAACAAAAGCTCCCCCAGATCGCGCAGATAATCAAAGGCCTCCTTCCAGTCCGCAAAATCCTGCAGATTCACAAGCCTCGCCAGCGCAGTCTGGAATGCCAGCTTTTCCACCAGTCCCTTCCGGTTGATGAAGGACAGATACATCAGGGAAAAGAACTGGAAAACCTCAATCGCCGGGTAGTAATGTCTGCCCGGCACCAGGATGACTTCCCCGTGGATTTTATCAAATATCCGGAAAAACTCCTCTCTTTTTCCCTGCTCCAGCAAATCCGGCAGAGCTTCCAGCCATGCCTTCGTGCCGCTTCCCAAAAGCTTGTTGCCCGCCGCTTCCATGGCCGCCCGCTCCTGCACGGAAAGAATCCGACCGCCGTACAGATCGCCCGTGTCCGCCACATCCAAAGCCGCCAGCTTTAAAAATTCATATTGCTCCCGCATGCTGGCAAAGGGCACAGCCTCCTCATACATCGTGATGAAGACAGCAGCGCCCAGCTCCTCCAGCGCCGCCGCCGAAAACTCGTCCAGCATTTCCCTCATATATAACAAAATCGGTTTTTCCGTGCGGGATTGTACGGCCGCCAGAAAATGCGTTTCGTCCATATCCAGGATGCCGATATCCCCCTTTTCATAAAGCATTTCCTGCCAAAGCTGTTGCAGGGATACCGCCAGACGTTCCCGCTCCAAAGGGGATTGTTTCCCTTCCCTGATCCGGACGCAGCAGACGACGGTCATTTTTTCATACGAAAACGGAAACTGTATCGCTTCCGCCTCCGTGTCCTCTGCGCCCTGCACGGACATGCCCTGACGCGGTTTTTCCAGCCATTCCGTCCAAATGCATTTCTGCATCTGCCAGCTGACTGTCCTTTGCAGTCCGGTATGCTCCCGCACAAGCTGCCTGTGTCTGTTTTCCTCCTCCAGCTGCGCTGCCGCTTCCTGCACGGCGCGGAAAATGACGTCATCATCCTCCGTCTTTAACAGAAAGGAAATATTTCCATAGCGATTTGCCCGGTAGGCATATTCGAATTCATGATATCCTGTCAGAAAAATGATTTTCGCCCGGGGCCACTGCTCCACAATTCTGTCCGCCAGGTCAAAGCCGTCCATGCCGGGCATTTTGATGTCGGACAGCACCACATCGATCTTTACCTGCTCCAGAATCCGCAGCGCTTCCCTCACCAGGTGCGCCCTGTAAAGCTCCAACGGCAAAGCCTCCTGCTGTGTAAAAAGCTCCGCCAGCCAATCCACCACATGATATTCGTCATCCACGATCAACAGCCTGTACAGCTTATCCATCCTGCCCCTCTTTTCCACTCCGCAGCCTGATGTCCACGCAGAGCCCGCCCAGCCTGGATCTGCAAAGGTCCAATCCGTAGCCTTCCCCATAAAACAATCGCAATCGCCGGCTGATGTTCACAAGACCTGTGACCTCCTGTGCATCCTCATCCTCCGGCAGGGCTTCACATCTTTCCCGCAATGTAGCAAGCTCTGCTTCCGTCAGCTCTTCCCCGTTATCCTCCACGCGGACGAACAGGTCGCCCTCCCTTTGCCCCGGATGGAAGGAAATCTGCAAAAGACCGTCCGCCTCCTTATTTTCCAGCCCGTGTCCAAAGGCGTTTTCCAGAATCGGCTGAATGATCAGGCGGGGAACCTGTACCCTTCTATATGCCTCCGGCAGCTTTTCATACCCGATCCGGATGCGCCCTTCAAAACGCATGCCCTGCAGCTGGGCATAGATTTCGGCATGTCCGTTTTCCTCCTCCAGATCCACCACTTCCCTGCCGCTTCTTGTGATGAAGCGGAAATAAATGCCCATTTCCTTCGAAAGCAATACCGCCCTTTCATAGTCCTCCCGCTTGATCAGCCTATGCAGCAAAAAATAGCTGTTATACAAAAAATGAGGATTGATCTGTGCCTGCAGCTGCTTTAGCTCCATTTTCTGGATGAGCACCTTCTGATCGGAAATTTTGTCGATGGATTCCCGAAGATTTTCCGTCATCCTGTTGAAGGCCCGGTACAGATACCCGAAATCCTTTTCCTCCATTCCGTCCAGACGCACATCAAAATCTCCCTCTTCCAGCCTCTGAAACGCTCCCACAAGCTCCTGCATCGGCTCATTCACCAGTCTGTGCGCGCTTCCGAAAAAAATGAATATACAGACCATGGTCGCTCCAAAAAACAGCAGGGAAAGCAACAGCAGCGTCCTCGTTTCCGGCACGATATTTTCAGCTGGAATCACATTGTACCAGACGCCCGCAAGTCCGGCTGCCGGTTCCCCGAATACATACCACTCGCCCCGGCTCCACCGCCAGGAAAAGGTTTCCCGCAGCTCTTTTTGCAAAAGCCCCTCCAAAGCCTCCTCCTGCTCTGTCGGGATATCGCTGAGCATAAATTGCAGGGCAGGAATTTCAAAGCGAAACAGGCTTCCCGGCACATTGGCGGAATACGTCAGCTCCTTCTCCATCTCCTTTCCGGAAAACCGGATGAGAACCGCATACATCGGATTTCCGGAAAGCCCCCAGGCGATCAGCGGCATCACCAGCTCTCCCTGATAGACGCCGATGCCATATTCCCCCACAGTCTCTATTCGCCCAAGCTCCTCCAGCATTCCCGCTTCCATCGCCACGAAGCTTCCCTTCTCATAGCCGTCCGCATGGATCACCCGCTGCAGCCGGGGCAATATGACACAGACATCCGAAATATATTTCTGATAGCTTTTGATCACATCCAGATCACCCTGTATCCGCAAAATAGCGCGGGTTCTGTCATAATCCGTATACATTTGCGGCAGACTGGCGAGCTGCTGCAGCTCCTTATGATTGAGCAGCGACATTTCCCGGTCCCGTATTTCCAGAAAGCTGCTCTCGAATTTTTCAATCTGATATTCCATCTGGGTATGCACCAGCCGCAACGCATCCTGCTCGTTTTTCTTTCCCAGAAACATGATCGTGACGGTTCCCGCCAGAATGACCGGCAGCATGACCGCCATGAACACGATCAAAAGACGCTTGAACGTGGAAACCTCTCTTTTTCTTTTCATCTGCCCCATCCTGTATCACAAAAACATATCCTTGAGCGCAATCAGCCGTATCCTGCCTTCCTTTTCCCGACTTCTGAGCGATTCCGTAAATCCCGATTTGGAAAAAAGGTAATAATACCGCTGTCCAAAATGCCCCATGGCATCTGCATACTCTTCCATTAACCGCAGCTCATTTTCTGCAACAGGACTCTCCCTGAATTTGCAGGAACCGATAATGCCGCTGTCATCCTCCGCAGAAGTCACCACAATATCGATCTGTGCCTGTTTATGCGTTTTGGGATTGCCACCCCACCACTGTCCCGCAGCGCCAATGGAAAAAGGAAGTCTGTCATCATAGTACAAAATATATTCTCTGCACATTTTTTCAAATGTCAGTCCCATATAGTCAGAAAGTCTGCTTTCTACCGTCGTCGGATAGGATTTTTCCATTCTTCCGGATTGTACCGCCGATATATTTGGAGGCACAAAGGTATACCAAAAGCGGAAAAACTGATCCTCGATCAGGTAAACCGGTCTTTTGCTGTTTGGATCCGTTACCGGCGTCTCCCTTTTCACAATCCCCAGCGCAATCAGATTTGCAATATATTTCGAGCATAATCCCGTTTCAATGCCCACCGTCGAAGCGATCTCGGATAATTTGGTCTTCCCCGACGCAATCGCCGTAACCACCGCATTATAAACCGCCGGTTCCCTCAGCTCCTGCTTGAGCAGATTGGACGGTTCCTCGAACAAAACGGCATTTCTGTCAAATAAATTCTCCAACAGATTTTCCTTTATCGACAAATCCGGCGAAAACTGCTCCAGATACATGGGAACCCCGCCGGTAATCCCGTAAATGAGCGCCCTTTCTTCACAGGAATAGTCCGGAAACCACTTTCCCGTATCCAGATAATCAAAGGGCAATATCCGAAACTGCGCCGTCCTGCGCCCATAAAGCGGGCTCTGGTAACCCAGCACCTGCTTTTCCATAAAGCTCATGGAAGAACCGCACAGGATCAAAAAAAGCTTTGTCCCTTTCAATTGATGATCCAAAAAATTCTGCAGAAGGGAAGAGATCCCCCTGTCCGCCTGCGCCAGATAGGGGTATTCATCGATCACCCAGATCAGCCTCTCATATTTTGACATTTCCCCGATTTTGATGAATGCGTCAGTGAAGCTTCGATACACCGCATTGACTGCACTTTCCCCCGTCATTGCCTCCGAAATTGCCCGGGACAAAGTTTCCAGGTTCTGCCCTGCGCTGTTTTCCTGCGCCGCAAAAAAGACAGTCCTTTTATTCCTGCAAAATTCATTGATCAACGTCGTTTTCCCGACGCGGCGGCGACCATAAATAATGGCAACCTCCAGCTTTCCGCTCTGATACATCCGCTCCAGTTTTTTCAGTTCCCGCTCCCGGCCAACAAACATTTCGCTCTCCTTTAGTGAATCATGATATCCTATATTTTACTTCACTATTTGCGTGCTGTCAACATGCTCTGCCTGCGGTAGAAAAACACCGAAAGCCCCATCGCAATCGTCCAGCCTACCGGCCACGCGCACCAGATGCCGATCGACGAGCCCATCCAGCCGGAAAGCACAAAGGCCAGCACCACGCGCAGAATCAGATCGGTAAAGGTGGCGATCACAAACTGCCGCATCGCGCTGACGCCGCGCAATATGCCGTCCGCCACCAGCTTCACGGAAATCACGAAATAGAAGGGCGAAAGGATCCACAAAAACTGCTGCCCCGTAAGCAGCGCCGCCGAAGAGCTCTCATCCATGAACAGCAAAAGCAGATATTTGCCGAATACGACATAAACGAAGCAGAACGGGACACACAGGCACCACACCAGCTTTAATCCGGCCCGAAAGCCCTCCCGGATGCGTCCGTACTGACGCGCCCCCAGGTTCTGAGCGGAAAAATTGGAAATGCCGTTGCCGATCGTGGTAAAGGAGGTGATAACCAGGTTGTTCAGCTTGACCGCCGCCGAATATCCCGCCGCAACGCTCACGCCGAAGCTGTTGATACAGCCCTGAATCATCATGTTTCCGACGGAAATGAAAGATTGCTGCAAAATACTGGGCACCGCCACGATCGCGATTTTTCCCAACAGCTCCCAGGAAAAAATGCGAACGCGCCCTGCCGTCTCTATTTTGATCAGGCGCTTTAACACCAGGAACAAAGAGCAAATGCAGCTGACTCCCTGACAAAGAAACGTTGCCCACGCAACGCCGGAAATCCCCATGGAGAAGGATTTCACAAAAAGAATATCGACCAGTATGTTGGCCGTCGAGGAAATCGCCAGGAAAATGAAGGGCGTTTTCGAATCCCCCAGCGCGGAAAAAATGCCCGTCGCAATATTATAAAAGAACAAAAAGGGAAGCCCCCACAGATAAATGACCAAATACAGCGCCGAATCCTCCATAATTTCCGGCTGCGTCTTCATGAGCGCAAGCAGGCCTCTGCAGGAAAGCAATCCGATCAGCATCAAAGCGGCGCACAAAACACCGCTGGCAAGCAGCGTGGTATATACCGCCGTTTTCATCGTGCGGTAGTCCTTTGCCCCGAACAGCTGGGACACGATGACGGAACAGCCGATATTGCAGCCAAAAGCGAAGGCGATGAAAATGAGCGTGATATTATAGCTGTTTCCCACCGCCGCCAACGCGTTCTCTCCGATAAACCTGCCCGCCACAAGCGAGTCGGCTATATTATAAAGCTGCTGAAAGATGATGCTGCCAAACATGGGCAGGCAAAACGCCCACAAAACCTTCTGCGGCGCTCCCTGTGTCAGATCCTTGTTCATAATTGATATCCCTTCCTTTACTTTTTTTGTCGGGCATATTATACTATAGAAACAGAGATACGAAAAATATATATATCGTATAAGAGGTATATAAATTGTATATGGATATCAATTTTGAATATTATAAGATTTTTTATTATGTCGCAAAATACAAAAACATCACAAAAGCGGCGACGGCTCTCGGCAGCAGTCAGCCAAACGTCACGCGGATCATAAAGCTTTTGGAAGCCCAGCTTGACTGCAGGCTCTTTGTCCGTGAGCCCAGAGGCTTAAGCCTCACCGGCGAAGGGGAAATGCTGTATGCCCATATAGAGACCGCCTGCCGTCAGCTTCTGCGCGTACAGGAAAAAATCGGAGAACAGGAAATGCCGGGAAGCGGCGTGATCGAAATAGGAGCGACCGAAACGGCGCTTCATCTCTTTTTGTTCGATGCGATGCGTGATTTCAAGCTGAAGTACCCCGGCATCCGGGTCAAGGTCCACAACCACAGCACCCCGGAAATCCTGCGTTATCTTGCTGCCGGCAGGCTGGATTTCGCGGTGATCACAGCCCCCTTTGAAACCCCCGGCAGCTTTTGGGCGGAGGATTTGCATCATTTCCGGGAAGTCCCCGTAGGCGGAACGCAGTATCAATATTTACGCGACACAAACGTGGATCGCGCAGCGCTCGCCCAATGTCCCTGGGTCGGGCTGGGCAGAGGTACAGCGACCTATGATTTTTATAAACATTTTTTTACCACACTGGGCATGGAGGTGGAGCTGGACATGGAGGTCGCAACCTTTGATCTGATGCTCCCCCTCCTTCTGAACAATTTCGGCATCGGTTTCATCCCGGAAAGCCTCGCCCTGCCCCTTTTTCAGGAAAAAAAGCTGGTACAAATCCCTGTGGATTTCGAAATGCCCCTGCGCGCCATCCGGCTTGTCCTGGACCGCAGACAGCACAAAAGCACGGCTGCGGATACCTTCTGCCAATATTTAAAGAGCAGGCGGACGCCGGAAACGGAGCAAAGAACCAGCGGGGAATGATTCACCTCGCAAAAAAACCATATCCCATTTCCATATTATAAATCCCATAACAGGAAAGCGTCTGCGGCCGCTCCTCTTCCGGATAATAATCCGGCCACCAGCTCAAAAAGTCTTCGTCCAGCTCCTCCACCGGCGTCTGCGGCAGGTAAAGCAGAAATTCCCTTCCCTCATCCAGCCCGTAGGGCTCCGATGCCACATAGCGGATTTCCTCCTCGATCCATTCCTCTCCGGCCGCATTTTTCATTTTCACTTCGCCCAGAGTCATGGACCAGGTGTAATCGTTGATTCGTTTTATATCCGTAAAAGTGCCGGTAAAATCGCTGATATATACGGAGCCGTGAGGATAGCCCTCCCCCTGATCTCCCATTTCGGAATCATGGTAGCCTCCCGCAAAGGAACCGTCCCTGTTTAAAAGCAGGGAAGTTCCCCACGCGCCCGCCCCGCTGGCAAACATGAACTCCATGGGAAATTCTTCGGGAAGCTGCTCCTCTCCTGCAGCCGCAGTCTGCTCCGTCTCCGGCTGCTCCATCTCTGGCTGCTCCGCATCCTCCCCCTGTGTTTCTGTCATCTGCTCCAGCAATGCTCCGTCCCCCTCCTCAGGCGCTGACTCATCTGTTTGCCCCTGCTGTAGCTCTGCTATCCCTGCCTGCAAAGCATCCGTCTCTTTTGCCTGCAGTTCTGACTCCAAAGCGTCTGATTCCTGATACGTCTGCGATGACGGCGCACGGTCCGTCCCCTGACAACCGACCAGAAGGCTCATTCCCGCTGTCATGCACAATACAGTCAAACGATACTTTTCAAATTTTCGTTTCATCTCTCTTCCCCTTTTCCCTCCTGCAGACATCCATCCTCTGTGCGCGCCCGGCTCATCGCCATACGGCATCCGTTCGCCCGGTATCAGTATCCTTGCGTTCAATGCCGGTAATCCAGGGAGCCTGTCAGAGCACACGGATGCTACAGCAATCTTTTCACAAATTTCCTCTCTTACTTACGCAGAATCTTATCCATGGATTTCCCCTTTGCCAATTCATCAACCAGCTTGTCCAGATAGCGGATCTCCTGCAGCAGGGGCTCTTCGATATCCTCCACCCTGACACCACAGACCACTCCCCTGATCAACCTTCTGTTCTCATTTAAGGCCGGCGCACGCTGAAAAAAATCCCCCAAAGTAACCGTCTTTTCCAGCATTTCCTCCAGCTTTTCCTGGCTGTATCCGGTAAGCCACCTGATCACCTCATCCACTTCCCGCTTCATCCTGCCCTTTTTCTCTACCTTGCTCACATAGAGCGGATAAACCTTTGCAAAATCCATCCGGTATACCTTTTCATTGTCCATAGCGCCCTGTTTCCTCTCCCTGATCGTCACATGAATGCTGTCTCCTGGCTGCTTTCCAATACGGGAACGGATATTTTTACATGCGCCTATCGTATAGCAAACGCTCCCGTCAGGATTCTTCCTTTCCATATTTACAACACTGCCATCACAGGGTTCCCCCAATCCCTTTGATACAATACAGTATAACACAGCTCTATCCGGATGCAAAGAGATTTCCGCGGCTGGCTGATGCGTGAACCGTTACATAAAGTGCTGCCATGAGCGGCCTGACCGGTCGCTCACGGCAGCAATCCGGAGCGGTATTTCAGGGTATACTTCGTAAATGCCGCCCTCATTCCTGTGTCATTGTCTCACGGCATGTGCGTTAAAACGCGGCGTGCTTTCATCAAACCATTCAGTTCAACTTCTTCACTGTCACCACAGCATTCACGCCACTTCCCAGCGTAACACCGACCGCCACGAGCGCTGCGACTGCCATATCTATCACATCCCCTGCATCCAGACTGATAATGACGCTTCCCTGAAATGGGGAACCCACTCCTACAGAAAGGACTCTGGAAACTGTGGCGGAAGGGATATTCACACCGTTTTCTCTGACGGATAACGTCACTGTTGTGCCGACTGCCACGGACAGTGTGACCGAATACGTGATTTCATACACGCCCGGCTCCGTAACCGTGATGCTGTCTGTCGGCGTATAATTCACTCCCTGAGATGACATGGAATCCGGCAGCGGAATCTTCGTGCTCTGTCCCAGCAAAAGATTTAAGGTTCTCGGATCCGCGCTATAAAGACCACCATAGGCCGCCAAACCGTTTGCAGGTCCGGTCGCGCCTGTTGCCCCGGTAGCGCCGGTGACACCATCCACTCCGGCAGGTCCGGTCGCGCCGGTGACTCCCGCCACTCCGGCAGGTCCTGTTGCGCCTGTTGCTCCGGTAGCCCCTGCAGGGCCTGTTGCGCCTGTGGCTCCGGTAGGTCCTGTTGCGCCTGTAGCTCCGGTCACTCCGGCAGGTCCAGCGGCTCCGGTAGCCCCAGTAGGTCCTGTTGCGCCGGTCGCTCCGGTCACTCCGGCAGGTCCGGTAACACCAGTCGCTCCTGTCGCACCTGCAGGGCCCTGAATTCCCTGAATCCCCTGGGGTCCCTGTGGACCGGTCACACCCGTCGCCCCGACCGGTCCTGGGTCTCCCTGGGGTCCCTGCGGGCCGGTGGCTCCCGTCACGCCGGGCACACCCTGTGGACCCGTCGCTCCCGTAGCGCCAGTGACTCCGGGCACACCCTGAACGCCCTGCACACCCTGCGCGCCTGTTGCTCCTGTTGCGCCGGTAGCGCCGACAGCTCCTGGCTCACCGGTGGCTCCCGTTGCGCCGGGTACGCCTTGAATCCCCTGAGGTCCCTGCGGACCGGTGGCTCCTGTCGCTCCCGCCATTCCGGGCACACCCTGAAGTCCCTGCGGGCCCTGCGGACCGGTCGCTCCTGTCGCTCCCGGTTCCCCCGGAAGCCCCTGTGCGCCTGTTGCGCCTGTTACGCCCTGCGGACCCGCAGCTCCCTGCAGCCCTGTTGCGCCCGTTGCACCCGTCACGCCGGTCGCTCCGGTCACACCCTGCGCACCGTCAACCCCCGGCACACCCTGCGGACCCTCCTGCCCCTGAAATCCTCTCGGTCCCTGGAATCCTCTGGGTCCCTGCGGTCCCGTCGGGCCCTGCAGTCCTCTCGGTCCCGGACAGCCTCTCGGTCCCTGGGGGCCCATCGGTCCCGTCGGGCCGACCGGACCGGGGCAACAGTTACAATCTACAGGCTCATTACAGTCACAGCCGCTACTGCAGCAATTATCACAACAGTCATCGCAGCAATCGTCACAACAGTTGTTCCCAAAATTTCTTCTGAAAAAAGCCATTTTTCAAATCTCCTTATCTGTTCGTCTGTAACAGTCCGCCAGGCGGGCTATTACGGGTATCTACACTATATAAATTATGCCGTTTCCCGCGAAATTCCCCCAAAATATTCCTCATTCTGCAAAAATTCTCTCCCATATGGCTTAAGCGCTCCCGCCCGTCTGTGATATGCCAGCGCTCCCTCCTTGTCTCCCATCCGGTCACAGCAGACACATGCCTGCACACAGGGCACATATCCATAGCATTCCTCCTGTACAAATCCACCTTCCGTATCATGCCGGGCAGCATGCAGCGCCGCCCGATACCAGAATAACGCCTGCTCCCACCGCCCTCTGTCAAAAAAATGCTTCCCCAGATCACAGCACAGCTCCCCGCCCGGCGCATGAAAGGAAAGCCCTTTCAACAAAAAAGAAAGCGCCCGTTCCTCCTGCCCCATCCCATAGCAGCAATAGGCCGCGATCCGGCAGGCTTCCACCTGATTTTCCCAAAAGGCATCCTTTCTTTCCGGCAGCTGTCCCAGACAAAACGCCGCCTCGCTGTACCGTTTATGGTAGTATAGCTCTCTCCCGTAATAAAATAAATCCCGCGCTGACCACAGCAGACCTTCTTCCTTCATTTTTTCATAAATATTGAGATTCCGGGTACTATGCGCCTTCTTTTCACTATGGTGCTCCACGCAAATGTCCGCATACTCCACAGCCCCCCGGACCGCGATCGCCTCATGAACCCGTCCCTCCCATAAAAATCCCGTCGTTCTTTTTAAAAGCCGTTCCCGGTAATAAACAAAAACCGCCTTTCCCCGTTCATCAACTCCCGCCGCGTATTTCATCATCACGGCGTCCGGCCCGTTCTGCGCCCGCTCTTTCCATACAAGCAGCTTCTCTTTTTCTACAGCAGGCAAAACATCATCCGCATCCAGCCACATGCAGTAGTCCATACCCGCTTTTGAAAAGGAATAGTTTCTCGCCGCCGAAAAATCATCTATCCAGGCAAAATCATAGAGCTTATCCGTATAGCGCGCCGCAATTTTACGCGTGTCGTCCATAGAGCCGGTGTCCACAATCACAATTTCGTCCACCGCGTCATGCACCGAATCCAGACACCTTTCTAAAACCTTCTCTTCATCCCTGACTATCATACACAGACTGATGGTAACCATTCGCTTTTATCCACTCCCGCACATCATTTCATCACTCCCATTATCATATGAAAATGCGCCGCCGGATGGGACCCTCCCCGGCAGCGCACATCTGCAATATATGAAAAAACAGCACAATCCGAAGACCATGCTGTTTTACTGATAACAGTTCGGACTTGTCCAGACTGCTACGTTTTACAATTCTTATTCCATTCTCGTCCAGACCTGCATCTCGTTTTCAGACCGGTTCGCCCACATATAGTAGGGGATGAACCTTAAGCCGACCACCTTTTTATGGTCCGCCCGCCAGGTATGATACAGACCTGCCATTTCCTTCGCCTCCCGCCGGTATCCGGGCATTTCGATGGTTTTAGCCGGAATTCCACAGATTTTTTCCTCCACCACAGTCGGTTTGGAGCCTGCGCCCAGGGAAAGCATGTGCAGGTCTTTGCCGTTGTCCGCCTCCTCCAGGCAATACACAATGGGACCTCTCGTCACAGCGACCTTTCCCACATCCTCCCGCACCCTGGGATTCGCGGCGATCAGCTTCACCTCCATGGGGAAGGAAAGCTCTATGCAATCCTCCTCCTGCCATTCCTTTTTCACATACAGATAACCGTCCCTTTCCTCCGTCTGCGCATCCTCCAGCCCGCTCGCCTCATAGCCGCTGCACCAGTCGGGAAGGCGCAGCGCCAGCCGGAAGGAAGTGTTTTGTGCGCGCACCTTGATTTTCACATTTCCGTCCCAGGGGAAGCCGGATTCCACGCACACATCCACATCCTGTCCCTGCACCTTTTTGGAAAGAATTCCTCCCATATAAAGATGCACAAACAGGGTATCCTCCGATTCCGTATAGGCATAGGAGCCGATAGAGGAAAGCAGCCTGGCCAGATTGGGCGGACAGCATGCGCAGCCAAACCACTTCTGACGGACAGGCTTTACATGAAACTTCCGCTCATCCCGGCGACAGGCCTCCGGATTCACCTCCAGCGGATTGACATAGAAAAAGCTTTTTCCGTCTAACGCCATGCCGCTCAGAACGCCGTTATAGAGCGCGCGCTCCATCACATTCGCATACCTGGCGTCCGGTCTGATCTCCAGCATTCTTCTCGCAAAAAACACAAGGCCGATGGAAGCGCAGGTTTCCGCATATGCGGTATCGTTGGGCAGATCATAGGGGAAAGAAAAAGCCTCTCCGATATGGGTGCCGCCGATTCCGCCGGTCACATACATTTTTTCGTTCACAATGCTGTTCCAGAGCTTCTCACAGGCGCCGTATAGCGCTTCGTCCCCCGTCAGGCGCGCCACATCCGCCATGCCGGAATACAGATATACCGCACGCACCGCATGTCCCACCGCTTCATCCTGCTCCCGCACCGGCAGATGCGCCTGATTGTACTGATAGCGAAGCTCCTCCTTTTGGCCCCTTCTTTGCATATCGGGATGCTGCTCACTGTCAAAATAGTAAGGGCGCTTTCCCCTCTCATCCACAAAGAACCGCGCGAGCGTAAGGTATCTCTCTTCTTTGGTCACCTCATAGAGCCGCACCAGCGCCATCTCCGCGATCTCATGTCCCGGATAGCCCTTGCATTTGCCCTCCTCACTGCCGAAATAATTCCCGATATAATCCGCAAACCGCCGCACCGCGTTTAAAAGCTTATCCTTGCCCGTCGCCTGATAGTAAGCGACCGCCCCCTCTGTCAGATGCCCGAAGCAATACAGCTCATGGTGGTCGCGCAGATTGGAAAAGGTCTTATCCCTGCCGTTGATGATATAGTAGGTATCCAGATAGCCGTCCTCCTGCTGCGCCGCGCATACCAGATCAATCGCGCCGTCCGCGATCCGCTCCAGCTCTTCATCCGGATGCTGGGTCAGAGAATACCCCACCGCCTCAATCCATTTGGAAAAATCGCTGTCCTGAAAAACAAAACCGTAGAATTTGTCCTCCAGGTGCTCCGGATCCTCCGGCAGCGCTTCAAACCCGCGGAAGGTATATGCAGGCTCTACAAACGCATCCCCCTTTTCCCGTTTCTCCTGATTCAGCTTCCCCGCGACCTTAAAATTCCGCATACAAAAGCTCGGTGCAGCCCCTTCCACTTCATCGTTCAGCGCCGCCCACTGATAGGGAAGAACCTCCCTGCGGACGAGCTCCATCTCTCCCTTCCAGAACGCGTCCGTGATCTGGATATCCCGCAGCGACAGCGGACTGCTGTACCAGTTTTTCTCCATTACCATACTCCTTCCTGCCAAAGCCCGGCAAACCCTGCATCCCTTTCTGAATCATAGCATCTCATCACGCTGCAATTCAGAAAAAACAATAACCATATAAGTGAATCATACTGGATAATTCTCTTTTCTTCCATTGTCAAACCGGAATATAGCATGTATAATATGGAAAGATATTCAATGTCAGGCGCTTATGGCAGGCATCTAAAGTAAACCGGAACCGCTATTGACACCAAATATTTACCACAATTTCCAAAAAACCCGGAGGAATATCCATGCTATATCTTGAAAAAATGACGCCCCACCGAATCACCAGCGCCAACTATATGACCAATGTCAACGCCACGCTGCATCCGGACCGCATCCTTTTGGAGCATGATTTTCTTTATATTCTGGACGGCGTATGGGAAATCATGGAGGAAGATACCGTCTATGAAGTAAAAAAGGATGATCTGCTCATCCTCGCTTCCGGCCGCCATCACTACGGGAAAACGCCCTGCTCTCCCGGCACCCGCCATATGTATCTCCACGCCCTGCCAACCCCCGCCGAAAAGAGACTGGGCAATGGCGATCCAAAATCCATCCGCCAGGAAGCTATCACGCAAAAAGGAGCGGTGCAGACCGCCCCTTTCCAGATGGACAATATGGAAAATATGCTGTTATGCCCTTCCCTGCTCCACTGCCAGTCCGCGCCCTGCATCCGGAAATGCTTTCACGAAATCATTTCCGCCGGCTGGGCGCCGACGCCGGAGCTGGAAAACCGCCTTTCCCTTCTGTTTTCCCTGCTGCTGTGCGAAATAACAGATCTGCTACACGCTTCCCCCGGCCAATCCATCACAGATCCCATGGTGGATGAGGTGTGCCAGCGCATCCGCACCACGCCCCAGACCTTTTTTGCGGCGAAGGATATCGCCGCCGAATACTTCATTTGCGAGCGCACCCTGAACAATCGTTTTCAAAAGGTCTGCGGAAAATCCTTCTACGCCTTCCAGATGGAAACGAAGCTGGAAATGGTGCGCCAGTTTTTGCTTTCCCAGCCCCAGGCAAAGCTGCATGAGGCCGCGTTAAACTATGGTTTCTATGATGAGTTCCATCTGAGCAAGGCATTTAAAAGCCGCTTCGGCATGCCGCCCTCCCAGTACCGGATGCGCGCACACCATGCCATATCCGGCTAAAATGCCACGTAAAGCATCAGACACAGACTGCCCGCCGAACGCACAGCGCTGTCGGACCGACGACCGTCAATCGTCAATATACTCCACGCTTCCGTCGGAATAGGTCACCACCCAGTATCCGGTATCCTCGCCGCAATCCTCCACGTAGACGCGGCTTACCTCTGTCACACCGCCATCCTGACTGCCCGCCTGCGCTTCCAGGGCAGCCTGTGCCTCCAAAGCCGCCTTCGCTTCCTCTTCGGCACGCTTTGCCGCATCCGAATCTGTCGTTTTATTCTGTGCCGTTTTATCCTCCTGCACAGCTTTTTCCCTGACCTGCGCTTCCTCTCCGTTCTCCTTTGACGCTTCCGTTTCGCTTTCCGCCTCCGAAGCTGCTTCCTCTGTTTCCGCTAAAGCCTCCTGCGAGCTTTCCGTCTCTTCTACGGTGCTTTCAGCATCCTCTTCTGTGCTTTCCACTGTGCTTTCCGTTTCCACTGCACTTTCGGTTGCATTCTCTGCCGCTGCGACTTCATTTTCTCCGTTCTGTCCGGCTCCTGCCATATCCTGTCCGCAGCCTGCAAGCAGCATCGCTGCCATCACCATCGCCAGCCATTTCCTTTTCATTCGTCTTCACTCCTTATGTATTCTCTGTTCCTGAAAGCTGATAATCCGCCGCTGTTTCACAAGTGAGCGGCAACAACAATTCCTCCCCGGCATTTCAGTTTTGCGCGCTCTTCATCTGCCCTTCATACAAAACCTGCAGCCGGTCCGCAGCCTCAGTCAACACCCGTACCTGCATATCGTTGCCGTTATCATACAGCTGAGATAAGTATAATAGAAAACCGTAATCACTGGAAGCGCCATTTTCTGTCAGACGCACACAAAAGGCTTCATAAATCTGCGCGCCCTCCCCGTTATCCACCTCCACATAAATCCTGCCCTCCGGCTCCATGCAGCCCTCCTGCACGATTCCCGACATTTTCAGATAGCTTCCTTCCTTTTTCATGGAAAAAGAAGCGTTTCCCAATGCGGACTCCCGCTCGCCCTCCAGCTGTCTTGCCATCCCGCTCATCTGGGGCGGCACCTCTCCCAGCGTGGGCAAATGCCGCTCCACCTTCTCCACGATGACCACATCAGGCTCTGCCGTGATCAGATCCGTCATCGGATAGGGCACCACCTTGGAAAATGTCCCATTGGCAAAATGCTCCGCCATATAGGGAAGCAGAGAATTCCCAAAGGAATCCCGGTACATCAAAAGATTCTGCGTCCCGCCGTCACAAAACGTCTGGATCAGCGTATCCTCCACCGTCGCGCCATCCCTGCCATAGCGGTATGTGAATTCCTTCTGAAAATGAATCTCCTCCTCCGGCACGGCCCCCACCGGATAGAGCATCAGGTTCAAATCCCCGTAATAATCGCAGACGCTGTCATACGCTTCCGCTTCCCAGGTTTCATGCTCTATGCCACAGGCGTCCAGCAGCGCATTATAGGCCAGGAGCGCTCCCTTCTGATTCCAATGGGAATCCCGGGCATAATACAGCACCTCCCCCTGCGCTTCAAAAAGGGAAAACAGGTCCACATAGTGAACCCCCTCCTTTTCAAGCCAGGGAATAAGCCGCTCTGCATCGCTTTCCTGCGCCACCGTATACTGATAGCGCTCCGGCATATTTTCCCCGTAAAGGGAATTCTTATTGGGCGCAATGGTAAAAACGAAGGTCTTTCCCAAAAGCTCCGTGTATTCCTGCATCAGCGCCATATTGTGCGCCATGTTGAAAAGCATTCTTTCGGACACGCCGTTTCTGTGCTGAAAATCATCCAGCGTCGCCTCATAGTAAAGCCAGCCATTTGTTCCACAGATCACGTTATCCGCCGCCGACACGCCAAACAGGGCGCTCCGAAGCGCCGCGTCCGCCGCCACCAGCTCCTGCCGAAAGGCGAAATGATCGGTAAACCACAGCCCTGCCTCTGACAAAAAATCCGGATTTGGCCCTGCCCCGTCAAATAACACGGGCAATTCGGCAAGGGCTTTATTTTCTGTGGTCTGCGTGGTGGCATGTACCCCCATCCCCGCCAGAGGAACCAGACAAATCCCGATCACTGCCACAATATACAGAATCCGCCACCAGCTTCCGGATTCCTGCGTCCCGGACGGACGCTTTTTCTCCAAAGTATCTTCCATCATCGCTCCCGCTTTTTAAAATCTGAAATAAATGAAGGGATTATAGGTTCCCCCCGCAAGGCTCGTCATGCATATGAGTAAAAGCGCTACGGATACCACATAGGACAGCCCTCTGAAAATGCCAGGGTGTCCTTTGCTGTTCAAACGCGCATACAGCCAGTCCTTCACAGGAAGAGCGCCCACCATAGCGACCGCCAGCATGAACCAGAACAGCGCGTTGCATGGCGCTGCCGTAACCGCCGCCAGCTGAGTTGACCACGTAAACTTCGTATACATCGCGGCGATCATCCAGCCCGCCTGTCCGATCGTGTCCGCCCGGAAAATGACGAAGCCGGTACAAACCACCAAAAACACGTACAGATGCCGAAAAGGTCCCATCCGCTTCGTCAGCTTTGGAAAGAAGGTTTCCAGCGACTGAAACGCGCCGTGAAACAGCCCCCACAGCACAAAGGTCCAGTTTGCGCCGTGCCACAGCCCCGTACAGAAAAAGACGAAAAGCCGGTTCCGCCATGTCCGCACCGTTCCCTTCTGATTGCCGCCAAGCGGAATATAAAGATATTCCCGAAACCAGCTTGTCAGAGAAATATGCCATTTTCTCCAGAAATCCTGCATGCTGACCGCCGCATAGGGATACCGGAAATTCTCCAGAATATGAAACCCGAACATCTTTCCCAGACCGATCGCCATGTCGCTGTAGCCGCTGAAATCAAAATAAATCTGCATCATATAGGCGACCGCTCCCAGCCATGCCCCCGGCATGCTCAAAAGGGAAGCGTCCAGCCCGAAAATATAATCCGCCATCGTCCCCATGGTATTGGAAATCAGCACCTTTTTGGAAAGCCCCACAATAAAACGCCGAAGTCCTTCGCTGACCTTTTGGGCAGTCACTTCTCTGTGATCGATCGCCGCCGCGATATCGTTATACTGGATGATCGGTCCCGCGATCAGCTGCGGAAAAAAGGAGATATACAGCAAAATTTTGGCAAAGCTTTTCTCTACCGCAACCTTTCCCCGATACGCGTCCGCCACATAGGAAATCGCCTGAAAGGTGAAAAAGGAAATGCCGATGGGCAGCGCGATCTGCGGCGCCGGAAGCGAAATTTTCGTCACGCCGGCAAAGGTTGTCACCAGCATGCCCGCGTATTTAAAAACGCCCAGCACCCCCAGGTCCAGACAAATGGCCAGACAGAATAAAAGCTTCCGCAACAGGCCCTGACAACGGGAAAACAACAGCGCGATTCCGTAATTGAAAAAGGCGCAGGCAATCATCAAAAATACATATACCGGCTCCCCATAGGCGTAGAAAATCAGGCTCGCCAGAATCAAAAACACGTTTTTTATCTTCACCGTCGGCATCAGAAAATACAGCAGAAAAACCACCGGCAAAAACGCACATAAAAAAGTTATGGAGCTGAATGCCATCTATCTCCTCCCGCTTCCTGCATCCCTTGGGCAGGAAAACCGTCCGTATACACAACCAACATCATTCAGTTTAGCGACAGGCGCCGGGAACAAAACGGAGAGCCGCAGCGGACAGGAGCCCGGTCAGAAGGGGCATGCCTGTTTCCGGTTGCGATATCCGGAGCAGGAAATTCCACAAAATGTCAAAATATTCCTAAACGCCACAGGGCGCAACAAACTCACTCCGTTCAGACAATATTGCGCCCTGTGGCAGGAATATCCTGACATTTTGGGAATTTCTCTGCCCCGGATAAAGCAACCGGAAACAGGCATGCCCCTTCTGACCGGGCTCCTGTCCGCTGCGGCTCTCCGTTTTGTTCCCGGCGCCTGTCGCTAAACTGAATAACATTGCTACACAACACAATCCGGTTTCACCGGACTGCCAATTCTATACCTCAAAAAATGTAGCACACAACGCTGCATTTTTATGAAAACAGGAAACATGTTAAAAATATCTTAACATAACATTAAATTTTTTCAATAGTTTTTTTATGATTTCGACATATTTCTTGCAGTTTGTTACTGTTCATGGTGCCACCGGGTGCGGACGTGCGCATCAGGCTATAGGGAACGACAAGCTTTTTGACGTTTCCTATAGCATTTCCTCTATCACCTTTCCGTCCGCGTCGCCCAGGTCGAGCCCCATCAGGGCCGCGATCGTCACACCCTCGTCCCAGAGGGCGATCTCCCGCTCCACAAGGGTCTCCCGGATGCCGCAGCCCTTCGCCGCAAAAAAGGTCTGATACGCCTCCCCCTTCGGCAGATAGCCGTGGGTGGCGCGGATGAAATGCCGCTTTTCTTCCCGGACCGTTTTGCATTCCTGCTCCCATTCGTCCAGAAAGGCCCAGCCGTCCCTCGCCTCCACCATCAAAAAGCAATCCGGATCAGCTCCCAGCGCGGCGGCCTCTTTCACGTCAAAAATCTGTCCGATGCCGTAATCCTCCCGCCTTGCCAACCGCTCCAGAATGCCGCGCACTTTTCTCTGCAAAGCGGCGTCCTTTAGAAAGCGCCGGTTGATATAGATATAACAGCTTCCGTCGCAGTTTTTGGCAATCGCCCTCCAGCCCTTGATTTTCCCGTCCCTGACCGTGAGCAGTCCTTCCTGTTTCAAAAAAAAGTTGGGATACGCGATTTTCTCCACATCCTTCTGATAGTGATCTCCCAAAAGGATCACGCAGGTATCCTCCATATTTCCCGTCTGCGCAAGCTTCTGCATGATTTCGCCCAGGCGTTCATCCTGCCGGACGAGCGCCTGAGTCACCTTCTCATGGTGCACGCCGTAAATATGGCGATTGGTATCCACATCGCTTAAATGCAGCAGAAAAAAATCCGGTCTGTAGGTTTCCATGGTGTAGAGCGCGCACGCCTGAATGAAGTTATCCAGCGCCGGCTGCCGCACGCCGTCCCTTAAGTGCCCGAACATCCGGTTTAAGGAAAGCTGATAAAGGAGGGGACCGTTTACCGCATTGGTCAGAACCTGGCTCTGCCCCTTTCTCGTCACCATGATCTCCGGAACTGCCCAATCAATCCTGCTTCTTCCCACCACAGGCCACAAAAGCGCCGCCGTCTTCATCCCCTTTTTTTTCGCTTCATCATAAAGGGTGGTGGAGTTGATATATTTTCTCTGATAAACCCAGTCCGCCCGCTCCCTGCCCGGCTGCAGCTTCGTATTGTTGATGATGCCATGATTTTTGGGCATCCTGCCTGTGATGATCGACGTATGCGCCGGATAGGTGATGGAGGGATAGACGCTGTTGACATGACTGCACAGCGCCGCTCCCTTAAAAAAACTGCTGAAATTCGGCAGTGTTTTTAAAAAGTCCAGATCCGCTCTCCCCACCGCGTCAAAGGAGATGATCATCACCCGTTTCGGTATTCTTCCCATTTGCTTCCCCCGCCTCTTTTTTGATCCGGCTCATATGCTCCCGGATTTTTTGCTCGTAACCGTTTCCCGTGGGCCTGTAAAATTCCTTTCCCGTCAACTCATAGGGAAGATACTGCTGCTCTACATAGTGGTTTGGATAATCGTGGGCATATTTATAATCCAGCCCGTGCCCCAGCTTCGCCGCGCCCTTATAATGGGCATCCTGCAGATGGGGCGGGATCGCCAGATTGCCCGTCTCCGACACGGCCTGCATCGCCGCCCCGATGGCGTTGACCGCCGCGTTGCTCTTGGGCGCGCACGCCACATAGGCCGCCGCATGGGCGAGGATGATCTGCGCCTCCGGCATGCCGATGCGCTCCACCGCCAGGGAAGCGCTGACCGCCACCGAAAGCGCCTGGGGATCCGCGTTGCCCACATCCTCCGACGCGCAGATCATGATCCTTCTGGCAATGAATTTGATATCCTCCCCGGCATACAGCATCCGCGCCAGATAATACACCGCCGCGTCCGGATCGGAGCCGCGCATGCTTTTGATGAAGGCGGAAATCGTATCATAATGATTATCCCCTGTTTTGTCGTATTTTACCACCCGCTTCTGGATGCACTCCTGCGCCACCTCCAGCGTGATATGCACCTTGCCGTCCCCGCCTTTTTTCGTCGTCAAAACGCCCAGCTCCACGGCGTTTAAGGCATGCCTGGCATCCCCGCCCGCAATGTCCGCCAAAAACTCCTCCGCATCCTCATCGATCACGGCGTTATAGGCGCCCATGCCCCGTTCCGGATCGGATATGGCGCGCCGGATCAGCTCCCGGATATCCTCCTTCGAAAGAGGCTTCAGCTCAAAAATGACCGACCGGGAAAGAAGCGCCCCGTTCACCTCAAAATAGGGATTTTCCGTGGTCGCACCGATTAAAATGATCGTGCCGTCCTCCACGAAGGGGAGCAGATAATCCTGTTGTCCCTTATTAAAGCGGTGAATTTCGTCAATGAACAGGATCGTCCGCTTCCCGTACATGCCCTGATTGTCCTTCGCCTTTTTCACCACCTCTTCCATATCCTTCTTGCCCGCTACGGTCGCGTTCAGCTGCACAAATTCCGCGCTGGTGGTGTTGGCAATCACCTTCGCCAGCGTGGTTTTTCCCGTGCCGGGCGGTCCGTAGAAAATGATGGAGGAAAGCTTGTCCGCCGAAATCGCCCGGTACAAAAGCCTGTCCTTACCGATGATGTGCTGCTGCCCCACCACCTCTGCAAGCGTCCGGGGCCGCAGACGCGCCGCCAGCGGAGATTCCTTCTCCTGATTGGTTTCCCTCATGTATTCAAACAGATCCATTTCGTCCCTTCCTTCTATGTCTGCCGGTAGGCTTGCTGCATGCAGCAGTTCAGACAGGTCTGCACTGATACTACTGAATTTTCATATTCGGCCATACCTTTTCCACCAGTTCGTCCGGATAATGGGCATCCAGAAATGTGGCGACCACCGTCTCCGCTTCGTTTCCCGCCTTTCTGTCCACATAGCGCACCATGACGGCCGCGGACAAAAGAGCGTCACAGATCATGAGCACAATGACCGCCCAGGTGGCGACCTTGGCATACAGCGCGGGCAGCTTTTCGATCCATCCACTCAAAACCGGATAACACAGCTTGATCCAGACCACGGACAAAAGCCCCCAGAAAATGCAGTACAGCAGATTGGTCCTGCCCCCGATATTGAAGGGCATCCAGCTGTAATCCCAAAAGGTGGTGCCGAAAAACACCTCCGTGAACACGCTGCACATATACTCATAAACGCCGCCCAGCACCGCGCCGGCCAGAAACACATAGCGGTCCTCCTTCCCTGAAAGCCGCTGCAGCACCACCGTAAGCAGCACCGCGCCCAGCCCCCAGACGATGGAAAAAGCGCCGTAAATCACGCTGGAACGGCTCATCCACACGCCGCCTGTCACCCGGCAGAACAGCGTTTCAATCAGATCGCCCAAAAAGGCGCTGATGATGAAAACCCAGATCAGCTTGTCCAGACAGACGCCTTTGGCAAACACATAGCCGCCTTCCTCTGCGTCCGTTTTTTCCTCCATATCCGGATAGGCACGGTTTAACCGGTTCCAGACGCTGTGATAAATTTTCGCCCCCAGCCGTCCCTGCACGGCGAGCTGCTCGTTTTGCTGGGTCCGCTCTGCTTCCCGCAGCTCCTCCAGCGTTTTGCTCTTATGCACCGCATAGAGCACCGTCAAAAGATCCAGCAGAAGGATTGCGAAAATGACGCCGTCTGCAATCCGCAATGCCAGCACGGGAATCATGCTCACCACCGTAAAGACAAAGGGGTGCAGCAGGAGCACCACAATGATTACCGCAGCCGCCCGCAAAAGCCCAAAGGCCACTCCCTTTTTCTCACCGCCGAACAAACTGCGTTTTTCATACTGCCAGATCCGACGCCGCCAGATGCGCCGGGAAAAATCGCCGGAAAGATAATCCACCGCCGAAACCACCACAAGGGTCGTCAGATATTGCAAAAAAATATTACCTGACAGGGTCGGCAGCACGATGATCAGAATGTCCGCCATGACGCCGTACTGTAAGCACAACGGAAGATCAAAAAATCCCCTGTTGGAAAAACGCCTTTGTGTCACCGCCGTGACCACTACCTCAGCGACCCAGCCCAGAAATCCATAAAACAATAAATAGGTCAAAAGCTCCGTATAGGTATATTCCATCATGCCCACTCATCCTTTGCATCTTCTATGTTACGATTCAAACGTGTCTGAATCGTAACTCTTCTGTTATAACCGCCGCTTCCGCATATTCCCCTGCAAGCTACACGCCCCGTTCATCCATCGAAGCGGAACACATCCGCTATTTTCTGTCCAGGGAATGTTTTTTTCGCCATCCGGTACATGGCCTTCGCATGGATTCTGTCATGCCAGAGAAATCTCCTGAAAAGCTTAAGCAGCGTCCAGTCCTCGCCATAGCTGCCATGAAAAACCGGATTATCCAGATACCCTTCCGTCTTTTCCAGCAGCGCAAATCCCCGCTTTCTGCACTCCAGAATGCTCCCCTCATGATCCGCGTCCACGCCGATCTCCTCAAAATAATAGGAATTGACGCCCTTCGTGTGGTCATACATTTCCTGCGCCGTCGCAGGCGTCAGTCCGTAAAAGGTCTTTCTCTTTTGCAGAACGCTCTTGTTTTTATCGGGTATCGCATCATATAATTTCTGAAAATCGGCGGCGGATTTTAAGGTGATCTCCTTTAAAAAAAGGTAATCCTCCTGACAAAGCGGTCTTTTTTCCGAATCAAACAGCACGTCCGAATCGGCATCGCTAATCTGCAGGCTGCTCTCCTTTTCCTGCACGATCTCCACCTCCCACTCCGTCGGTATCGCGGCGCGCGCCCAGCGCAAAAAGGAGATCAGCTCGCCCTCCATCTTCTGCATAGCGATTTCCTTTGTCTCCCCTCTCGTATATGCGCCCGGAAAATTGTCCGAATAAAGCAGGGTATCCTCCCCATTATGTTCCCAAACACAGCGTATTACCATTGAACCCCCTCCTGATATGTTATCTGCTTCCTACTATATACCGTGGTATCTTTCCTGTCAATATTGCACCCGTGCCGCTCCGTCGTTTATCGCGCAAACGTTACTGCTCACGGTGCCGCCAAATGCGGACTGCCGGCAGTAACGCGCAAACCGCGTAAAAACATGGTGGCGGCAGATATTGCATGCCATGACTATCCAGGCCCGTTTAAATCGCCACGAAATTTTCTCTTCGAAATCAGAGCCCGTATTCCAGATATAGCTGTTGACGCACGGAAGTATCTGCGCACACGCGCAAAATGTCCTCGTGGCGGTTATCCTGATTCAGGCGCTCGATCAGCGTGCTCAGCCGTTGTTCACCAAACGCAATTCCGCGCTTTTCCCCACGTCTTTCTCCAATCTCAATCCCTTCCCGCCGGCCTTCCTTCCGGCTGTCCGCCAGCATTTCCCGAAATGCAGTGCACATCCTGTAATCCTCCGTTTCTTCATTATAGTATTTCTCTTTCCGCCTTCTTAAGCTTCCCAGATTCAGCATGACACAGAGCAGATCATACAGCTCCGAATCCAGATGCTCCAGCCGATCCTGATTCTCTGCAAGATACTTTCCCATCGCCTCCCTGTCCTCGCGTCTCTTCATCAGCGCGATCAGGTCCCGCAGTCCCGTCCGGAAGTGCTCCTCCTGCAAATCCTCCAGGCAGACAAGGTTCATCTGATAGTCCGGCACCAGCTTCCTCATTTTTCCGTCTATTCCTGCCATATCCAGCATATCCGTCAGCTTCCGGGCAGCGGTCCATTTCTCTCTTCCATGATAAAATACAATGGTTATCACCGGTATCAGGCGGTCGGTCTGAGCGATTCCTGACAGATATTCGGGGCCTTCCTTCAAATCCTTCGCTGCCCGGTGCTGTCTCTTAAGCCCGGAAAACTGTGTCACAAGCTCCATGTCATCATATTCCCTGCACCGAAGCGGCATGCCAAAATGCAGGCTGTCCTGATTCTCCAGCGCGATTTTCACGAAATGCGGCGTCCGGCAAAGCAGCTTGATCACATCCCGTTCTCTTACTCTGCTGCGCAATACGCCGTCCCGTCCCCGTTTCATCCGCGCGTAATTTTGCTGTGTTTCCGCCAGGTCCTGCGCAAGGATTTTCGTCTTTCCTCCGTAAATGACGGCGTTGCAGAACTCCGCGAATATTTCTGCTTTTTCCAGATACTGATTCAGCAGGTCATTCTTTTTCCCCATTCGTTGCCCTCCATATACTTTTTTTCTGAAATTGTTGGAAATATGGGGCGATATGCCTGATAAAATAGGATAGGAAGAGCCGCCTCTGCCAGCCCGTCCGATGCAGAATTTCCAAACCTTCAGATTCACTCCCGCCTTTGCGGGAACTATCTCATTATAGCAAAGCTTATCCCATAATGCAATCAAAAAGAAACTACAGGACAGAGAAATAATTTCCTGCGGGTACACGAAAAATGAAAAAAAAATGAAAATGTACTTGCTAAAACCGGTCAGGTTATGGTATAATGCATTTTGTCAGTCAGACAGGCTGTACAGGGGCATAGTTCAAAGGTAGAACAGCGGTCTCCAAAACCGTCGATGTGGGTTCGATTCCTACTGCCCCTGCTTTTATTTTGCTCTTAGTGAACGTTTTTTTCATCATACTATTAGCTGTTTTGCGTCTTTTTTTGAAGGGAATGATCTGCTGCCGGTCATTCCCTTTGCGATTTTCCCGCCCTCTGCTCCACTCTCCATTTATTTCCTCCATTGCCGGAGCGGATGGCATTCGCAGCCGCATCATCCTTCCAGGAACCGGAAAATTTCTTCCAGATATGGCTCCAGCACCGCATTGGGCGCGCGGTATATCTCATGCCGGACGCCTTCTGCCACCACCAGCCTGCCATTTGCAATCCGCCTGATAAATTTTTCCTGCGCCTCCGGCTTTACCAGGGAATCGAGCTGTGCCTGGAACAAAAGCACCGGGGTCTGCACCTTTTTGGTCTGCCCAGCGCTGATCACAAATTTCCCGGCATTGATCGCCTCTTTCCCCCAGTAATAGCTTCCCGAGCTGGTCTGGCAGCTTATATCCTCCTTCCGTTTTTCCTGATAATACAGGTGCCTTGCCTCGCTGCTGGCGGAGCTTGTAGCAAATGGTTCATCCGGATTGAATGCCGACTGGGTGAAAAGCCGTTCCTTCCCGCTTCCCTTCCACACCTTCATATCGCACAGGATGCGCGCCACAAAAGCGGGGCAGGCGCCCAGCTTCAGTCCCAGCATCGGCGCGTTTAACACCGCCTTTGTAAAATCGACCGGATACTGCTCCAGATAAAAGGCTCCGATGCAGCCGCCCATGGAATGGGCATACAGATAGAGCGGTCCCCCCTGCGCCATCGGTTTTACCACCGTCTTCACAAACTGGTGCAGCTCCCTGACGTAGCGGGAAAAAAGATCGATATGCACGATCGTGATATCCTCCACCTCCCGCAGGGATTTTCCATGCCCCCTGTGATCCATGATCGCCACCTGATATCCCTGGGTATAAAAATAGTAAATCAGCTCGTGATATTTCAGACAGGATTCCGTAAAGCCATAGCTGATCACGATGGTCCCCCTGCTGTCCGCCTGCGGATACAGCTCATAATACAGCCCTGCCTCCGCTCCATCCTCCAACCGGCTGTCCGCCACAGGCATCCTGCCGCACTGACAGATCTTTGCCAGAAAAGGCTCTGCCACCTCCTCCATCTGTTGCTTCAACATATCCTCCGCAAAACAGGATACCCTGCCTGCCTGCTTAATATCAAGCACTTCCTTTTTCATCAAAACCTCCATGTCGCCGCTTTGCGGCGACTCAAATCAGAAGCAAGAAAATAAGCCCTCCGGCTCATTCTGCTCACTGCCCTATCCTTCTTTTCGTCATCTTGTTCTATTCCCAGCATAACAGATTCCACCCTTTTGCACAAGACATGATTTGCGCTTTCGCCTGCTCTATATCCCTACGCGTTACTTTTCACGGGGTGGGGAGAAAGGCCGGTCGGGACAGACGGAACAGGAGGACGCGGGATGATGGGCGGGCAGAGGACACAGGCTGTTTCCTGACGCTTTTATCCGGAGCGGAGA
>CAJUEL010000042.1 GCA_910585455.1 uncultured Eisenbergiella sp.
AAAGAGAGCCAGGTTTCAAGGCTTAGTTGGGGTAACTGTTTATGCGGTTATCCTGTTCTGCAGCTTCTTTTTATTGCATTATGGGATAAGCTTTGTTATAATGAAATAGCTCCCGCAAAGGCGGGAGTGAATCTGAAGGTTTGGAAATTCTGCATTGGATGAGCTGGCAGAGGCGGCTTCTCCATCATATTTTATCAGGCATATCGCCCTATGTTTCCAACAATTTCAGAAAAAAGCATATGGAGGGCAATGAATGGGGAAAAAGAATAACCTGTTGAATCAGTATCTGGAAAAAGCGGAAATATTTGCGGAGTTTTGTAATGCTGTCATTTATGGCGGGCAGACGGAAATCCGCGCACAGGACCTGGCGGAGGCACAGCAAAATTATGCGCGGATGAAACGGGGACGGGACGGTGTATTGCGCAGCAGAGTGAGGGAACGGGATGTGATCAAGCTGCTTTGCCGGACGCCGCATTTCGTGAAAATCGCGCTGGAGAATCAGGACAGCCTGCATTTTGGCATGCCGCTTCGGTGCAGGGAATATGATGACATGGAGCTTGTGACACAGTTTTCCGGGCTTAAGAGACAGCACCGGGCAGCGAAGGATTTGAAGGAAGGCCCCGAATATCTGTCAGGAATCGCTCAGACCGACCGCCTGATACCGGTGATAACCATTGTATTTTATCATGGAAGAGAGAAATGGACCGCTGCCCGGAAGCTGACGGATATGCTGGATATGGCAGGAATAGACGGAAAAATGAGGAAGCTGGTGCCGGACTATCAGATGAACCTTGTCTGCCTGGAGGATTTGCAGGAGGAGCACTTCCGGACGGGACTGCGGGACCTGATCGCGCTGATGAAGAGACGCGAGGACAGGGAGGCGATGGGAAAGTATCTTGCAGAGAATCAGGATCGGCTGGAGCATCTGGATTCGGAGCTGTATGATCTGCTCTGTGTCATGCTGAATCTGGGGAGCTTAAGAAAACGGAAAGAGAAATACTATAATGAAGAAACGGAGGATTACAGAATGTGCACTGCATTTCGGGAAATGCTGGCGGACAGCCGGAAGGAAGGCCGTCAGGAAGGGATCGAGATTGGAGAAAAGCGTGGAATCGCATTTGGCGAACAACGGCTGAGTATGTTGATTGAGCGTCTGACTCATGATAACCGCCATGAGGACATTTTGCATGTATGCGCGGACGCTTCCGTGCGGCAGCAGCTGTATCTGGAATACGGGCTCTGAGCCTGAGACGAAAATTCCGCAACAGTTCGGACAAGTCTGAACTGTTGCGAAACGCCTGGATTCATGAACGCTCTGTAACATTTTCTGCGCTCCCCTGCGGAATCCGCAGGCAGATCACCGTCCCGATGCCGATTTCCGACTTGATGCTGATCCCGTATTTCTCCCCGTACCGCAGCTTAAGCCTTTCGTGCACGTTCAGAATCCCCACGCTGGAGAGCCGGTCTGTCACCCGCGCAATCGTTTTTCCGCTCAGAATATCCCGGCACATTTCCCTGGTCATCCCCACGCCGTCATCGCAGATAAAAATATGCAGAACGTCCCCACGCAGCCGCGCTACAATTTTCAGGGTGCCGCCTCCTCTGGGCGCGATCCCGTGAAAAACGGAATTTTCCACCAACGGCTGCAGCAAAAGCTTCAATACCCTGCCCTGACAGGCAGCATCATCAATCTGCTGTTCAAACCGGAGCTCCTGCCCATAGCGCATCTGCTGGATTTTCATATAATTCCCGATCTGCTCGATTTCCTCCCGCAATGTGACGGTTTTTTCGTTCAGCTCAAAGGTGTAGGACAAGAGCCTGATCAACGCGCGCAGCGCCTGCTGGGCGGTCTCATATTTTTCCTGCCGGATCAGGCTCGCCACACAGGCGAGGGTATTATGTAAAAAATGGGGGCCGATCTGATTTTGCAGCATCAGAAATTCGTACTCCAGCTTTTTATGCTCCGTCTCCCGGATTTCCTCCACCAGCGTTCTGATTCTCCGCACCAGGCCGTTATAATGGGCGGAAAGGCGTCCCAGCTCGTCTTCCCTGCTGTAGCGCACCTCCACCAGCTGTTCCAGATCATTTACCCGGTCCATATCCCGCGCCAGCCGCCGCAGCGGATTCGTGTAAAGCATGGTAAACCAGAAGGCGATCACAGTCACACCGAAAAACCAGACGCCCATATGCACGGCAGTGGACCGGTACAGTCCGGCGCGGTATGTCTGCAAAACATCCCTTGGAAGCAGCAGATAAATTTCCCAGCGCAGTTTATTGCTGTTTGTAAACATGAAGCAGCTTTCCGGCAGGGCCTGTGCCTCATAGAATTCCATCGGCGCAAAGTCCTCCCCAAACATGTGCCGGTACCGGTCCGCCACCTCCAACGGATAAGTTCTTTCCTTTAATTCAACTTCCTGCCCGTCCCGGGAAAATAGAAACGCCTCTCCTCCCGGCTCCCGGATCATATAATACCTCCCCTGTCCTTCCAGCACAGGCTGGAGGATTTCCCTTAAATGCTCGCAGCCCGCCTCCGCCACCGCGATGTGCCCGTTCCCCATATAGGAAACATAAAAAGAATATCCCGCCGCCATGGACGAATATACAGGCGCAGAGTACTGCACCCTGCCCGGATTTTGGCGCGCCCTTTCTGCCATCGCATCCACTACCTCCGGTCTGACCGCATCATAAAGCGCCTGACTGCTGGATGCGATATAACCGTTCTGCTGTACCACATACAGCGTCCGGATGCATTCATTATTCTTTCTGATCTCATTCAATGAAAAATAGGTTGTGCCGTCCCCCTCTTCATACAGATCGCTGCGCATGGTCACGCCCGTCAGGCTGCCCAGAATGCTGTCACAGAAATAATCCAGATATAGATCTGCCAGCTTAAGCCGCTCCTGCATTTCTCCGATCACCATTTGCTCCTGGCTGTTCATTTCCTGCTTCATTTCCCGAAACAGAAAAAAGAACATGACGCTGCCCACAAATACCAGCATGACCAGAAACTGACGCACGGAAATGCCGCTCAGCCTGAGCCTCTCCCTGATGCTGTTCATCCTTTATTTCCCCCTCTTGCGGACCTCCTTCGGGCTTATGCCGCTCCACTCCCGGAACTTCTGTGTAAAATACCGATAGTTTGTGATGCCCACCTGCTCCGCCACCTCATAAACCTTCAGCGTCCCTTCCTTTAGCAGCTCATTTGCCCGTTCCATCCGGATGCGGTTCACATAATCGCTGAACTTTTCACCGGTGTCCTCTACAAACAGCCGCCCCAGATACTGGGCATTGATGCCAATCCGTTCCGCAAGCCCGGCAAGCGTCAATTCTGTCCGATACTCCTCCCGCACGATGCGGATTGCCTTGCGCACCTCGCTCCTGTCAGAAAGCTTTCCGTATTTGCCACATTGCGCTGCAAGCTCTGCCGCAAGCTGCCGGATATCCCATGTATTCATAAGCGCCCTCTCTGCTTCCCGCAGCTGCTCCCCTACACTGCCGATCTGTCCGGAAATCCAGGATATCAGCAGCTTTTTGAGCTCCTCCGGCCACAAATGCGCCTCTTTTCCAAAATCCTCCACCTCCCGCCGCAGCGTCTCCTCATCCGCTCCTCCGGCCAAAACCCCGGTCAGCCGTTCCCAATGCTCCAGACCGGGAAAGGAGCATTCCCGGATCTGCCTTTCCGGAAAATATGCCCGGTCCGGCTCATAAAACGCATGAGCCTTCCAGCCCCGAAGCTTTCTGCCGATTCCCAGATATCGCTTCACGCTGCCGACCACTTCTACAGACTCTATCCCGTAAATCCGGAATTGTTCCCCGATAAAATCAAAGGCTTCCCGCAGCTGCCCGTCCATGCGCCGCACCAGCCTTTCCATATCGATCTGCCCTGCCGTGCTGATCCCATAGAAACCGTCGTCCAGCAAAATCCAGCTTTTTACCGCATTTTCGGCATCCAAAATGCCCCTGACCGTCATTTCCACAAAAATCCAGGAGCCCAGACGGTTTTCCATCACCAGAAAATAGTTCGGCCCGTTTGGATTGATCGTAAATCCAATTTTGGCAAGCTCCCGTTCCAGCTCTTCGTCCCCTGCCGCATCGTCCATCACATACCGGGAAAAGCCGTTTCGTTTCTCATTTTCCAGCTTCCTTGCCTGCTCCCGCTCTTTCTCGATGATGCCCCTTGCCCGGTCCAAAACCCCGGCGATGCCCTCTGCTGAAATATCGGCCTTAATGATGTAATCCAGCGCTCCCTGCTGCAGCGCCTGCCTGGCATAGACGAAATCCTCATGGCAGGTCAGCAAAATATATTTGATCAGAGGCTTTGTTTTTTGCAGCTGGCGGATCAGCTCCAGCCCGTCCATCACGGGCATGGTGATGTCCGTAATCACAATATCCGGCTGCAGTCTTTCGCACAGCTCCAAAGCCGCTTTCCCGTTTGTCGCCTCCCCCACGATCTCATAGCCGTATTTTTCCAGCCCCATCAGACGGATCTCGTCGCGGATGGGCAGCTCATCATCCACCACAAGCACCTTCATTCGTTGCCCCATTCCATACTCCCCCAAAACTGCTTCCCTTCATAACAGACATTCCTTCAAAACCGCACCGTGAGCGAAACATCCCCAAAGGCCAGCCGTTTTTCCCTGCCTTCCTCATCCAGCAGGACAAGCCGCCCGTCGGGCAGAATTTCCTTCGCCAGCATATCGGATTCCTGCCCGTTTCCGATGACCGTCACCCGGCGTCCCGGCACGATATTGCGCTCCCGGTACAGCGGGGAAATCTCTTCTCTCTGCGCTTCCTCATGCAGCGCGTTTACGATCGACGCTACCAAAGCGTTTTGGTCCACCGCCGCTCCCGGCTGCAAAATAGCGCCCGCCTTTTGGGAAAGCTCCCCGGGAAATCCGCCCGCAGGCTCATACAGATTTAAGCCGATTCCCACCACCACAAACTCGATGGCGCCGCTCTCAAAGTCCGTCACCGCCTCCGTCAGGATGCCGCCCACCTTTTTTTCCTCCAGATACAGATCGTTCATCCATTTGATGGACAGGGAAACCCGGCAGACCTCCTCCACCCCCCGCAGGGCCGCCACGGCGGCGGCGGTGGTCAAAAGCAGGCTGTCCTGCACATTTTTCCGGGGACGCAAAAGCACTGTGAAATAAATGCCGCTCCCCGCCGGAGAATAAAACGATCTCCCCCGCCTGCCGCTTCCCGCCGTCTGGCAGCGCGCCACAATCACCGTGCCGTCCGGCGCGTTTTCCCCGATTCCCATTTGCTTTGCCAGCCGGTTCGTGGACGCCGTTTCCTCCAGAACCGTGACCGGCACATTGCTATGAAAAAGCCGCGCCCGGATGCCGTCGGCGGAAAGCACGTTGCTGCTCTCCGTCAGCACATAGCCCCGGTTGGTGGTAGAGCTGATCGCATAGCCCTCCTCACGCAGCGCCTTCACCGCTTTCCAGATCGCCGCCCGGGTACAATGCAGCTGTTCTCCCAGCCTTTCCCCGGAAATACATACGCCCTTCTGCGCGGTGAGCACCGCCAGCAGCTCCGATTTGACAGACATGGTTTTCCTCCTTTCCGGTATCCGGCACACTTTCTCATGGTCTGCGCGATAAACGCGCAAACCTGCCCAAACCGTCACCGCAACGCTTCCTCCATGCGGCTGCGCGCCTGCTCCTCCAGCCAAAGCGCCGCCGCTTTTCCTTTCAGCCCTTCCGCCGGGTAGACCGGAGGCAAAATGACCAGCTCCCTGCCGTCCCTCCTCCTTTTACCCCTCCTGTCATATCTGTCATAAAAGCGCAGCACACAGGGAATGACAGGCTTATTGTACTTCACCGCAAAATGAAACGCGCCGGGCATGAATTCCCGCAGGGTACGACAGCCGCTGACCAGCTCTCCCTCCGGATAGATCTGCAAAAGCTGCCCGGCGGCAAACGCCTTTTCCGCACGCACAGAAATGTCCTTCCAACCCATCAGGTCCTCCGGCAATCCGATGCCGCCCATCAGGGCGACGATCGGTCCCGCCACCGGCATGCGCAGATTGGAGGAAAGGGTCAGAAACTGCATCCGGTATTTGCAAAAGGCACAGCCCAGCATGATGCAATCCAGCGTATGCACATGATTGCAGACCGTCACCGCCCCCTCCTTCAAATCCTCCTCCGGAACGCTTCCCACCACCCGATAGCCGTAAAGCAGCCGGAATACCGGCGGAAAAAGATGCACGATCAGGAAAAATACAAAGCGGTAGAGCAGGCTGTCCGGCCTGAATTCTGCGCTCCGGTCATTATGCCTTCGCATCCCGGATCGCCTCCTCAAACATGCTTTCTGCCTGCAGGATGCTGTTTTCCAGCCGGTACTGCTCCGCGCTCTTTGCATAGCGCGCGCCCATCCGGTTCCGCTCCCGGGCGTGCTCATACCACCAGTCAATTTTTTCCGCCAGCGCCTTTGCGTTGCCCGCCTCGAACAGGCTTCTCTCATCCAGCGCAAACTGGGGCGTGGCGGACAGGGGCGAATCGGCAATCACCGGCACCAGCCCTGACGACACCGCCTCCAGACAGGCGATCGCCTCGATCTCCACGTCCGCCGCATGCACGTACAGATCGCTCATCGCCATCAGCTCACAGAGCCGCTTCGTATCATAAAAACCCATGACGGGGCGGTTTTTCAGCCAGAAGCCCTGTCGTATCAGGCTCTTTTTCTTCGGTCCCTGTCCTGCCAGAATCAACTGAATTTTATCGGCATGGCGGGATTTTTTTACCGCCCTGATGAGCACATCCTGCCGCTTTTCCTCCGAATAGCGCCCCACCATCAAAATCACGAATTTATGGGCAAGCCAGGGTTCCTTTTTGCGCGCCGTCGGCACAAATTCCGGCGATACCCCGTTGGAAATCACATGAAGCTTCGCCTTATAGCCGTGGGCGCTAAGCTGTCCCGCGATGAAATTGCTGGGACAGTGGATATGCCCGAACTGATCATAAAAATCGTCCCGAAACCACTCGTATAAAAGCTCGTTCACCCTTTTGCTCTTTCCCATATGGAGGGTGGAGGTGATGTTTTCCGGCTGCACATGGAACGCCGCCGTGACGGGCTTTCCCATTTCCTTCGCCATCCGCACACCCACCCGGGAAAGGGCGAAGGGCATCATGAAATGTATGACGTCCGCCCACTCGATCGCCTGCTGCAGGGTTATCGGATTCGCCTTTGCCAGCACCATGCCCTGGCTTTTGATGATGGCGTCCGCAATCGGCAGAAAATGAATGGCGGGCATGGGATATTTCCCTTCCGCCGCCTTCCCCGAGGCCGCCACCCGCACCTCATGCCCTCTTTCCCGCAGCGCCTTTGCAAACCGTTGGGCGCTGATCGTCGTCCCGTTATTTCCTTCGTCAAACTGATCCATTACAAGTAATATTTTCATCGCTCACTCCAAATATAGATCCCCTTCCCGGATCCAGCCTGTCTTTTTAAAAAGAATACAAAAAGCTGCGCTCAACACCGCCGGAAGCACGAAACAGATGAGCGCCATGCCTGTCCAGTCCATTGCGCCGATTCCCGCTTTGGTCCCCGCCGCCATATCGGCAAGCCAGCCGGTATACACGCCGATCGGTCCCACCAGGCCGCAGGTTCCCATCCCGGCAGAAACCGCCGGCCCGTTCATCTGCATGCGAAACAGGCAGGTGGCGACAGGTCCTGTGATCGCCGCCGCCAGCGTGGGCGGCAGCCAGATTTTCGGATTTTTCACGATATTGCCCATCTGCAGCATGCTCGTGCCCAGCCCCTGGGAAACCAGTCCGCTCCATTTATTTTCCCGAAAGCTCATCACCGCAAAGCCGACCATCTGGGCACAGCAGCCTGCCACGGCCGCCCCGCCGGCAAGCCCGGTCAGGTTTAACGCCGCACAGATCGCCGCGGAGCTGATCGGAAGGGTCAGCGCCACGCCCACGATGACGGATACTAAAATACCCATAAAGAAGGGCTGCAGCTCTGTCGCCCACATGATCAGGCCGCCCACCGCGCCCGCCGCCGCGCCGATCGCCGGGGCGCACCACATGGACAAAAGCACCCCCGACAGAATCGTCACAAGGGGCGTCACCAGAATATCCACCTTCGTCTCCCTGGAAACCGCCTTTCCGCACTCACTGGCGACGATAGCCACCACCAGGACCGCCAGCGGTCCGCCCGCCCCGCCAAGGGAATTGGCCGCTGCGCCCACCGCCAGCAGGGAAAACAGCACGAGCTGCGGCGCCTGCAGGGCATAGCCGATGGAAATCGCCATCGCCGGTCCCGCCACGGATTTGGCAAAGCCCCCCACATCCATGAGCACCTGACTGCCGGTCTGTTCCCCCAGCGTCCCGATGATCGTGCCGATCAACAAAGAGGCAAACAGCCCCTGGGCCATAGCGCCCAGCGCGTCGATGCCGTATCGCTTTGCCGAAAAAATAATGTTCTTTCGTTTCAAAAATGCCATGAATCTGCTCATGTTCCATTCCCCTTCTTTCTCACCTGCGCGGCAAACATCCGGATCTGTCCAGACTGTTCGCCGGTAACAATTCAGCCAGGTCTGCGCGTTCACCGCGCAGACCGTGAGAATTCATGCCGGTAGCAGGCATTCGCCCCATCGCGAAGCGATTTCCATGGGCGAATGCAGTAACAGTTCAGACCAGGCTGAACTGTTACGTTCGCCGTCATCACAATCGCCGGATTGCCCGATGCCGTGCCGCCCGCATAAGCATCCAGGGCTATCCCCGTCGCCCCTTCAAACCCCGCCGCCCAGGCCGGGGTGCCGTAAAAGACCAGCGCTCCCTGTCCGTTATCCCCGGTAACATAAAACCGCTCCTCTTCTCCCGCCTGCCCAAGCAGACTGTTGAAAATGCCCAGAACCGCTTCATCGATCCAGTCATCATACATCTCCATCCGCCAGACGCAGGTCTGTCCCCGCCAGTCCAGCAAAACCTCTATCGTCCCGCTGCCCGCTTCCCAATCCACAGCGTCCGTATTTTCCCGGATGTTTTTCACATCGTCCAAAACGCTGCCCGGCGCCAGCGCCAGCATGCCATAAAGCACATCGATGTAATCATTGCTGATATCCCAGCCTTCAAAATCGAACCAGAATACCTCGTCGGAATATCCCGCAATCTGCCAGTTTTCATCATAGGATGGCGCGCCCAGCTGCGACAAAAGCCAGGTATAGGGATAGCCCTCCACCCAGACGCCCAGACCTGCGTCCAGGCTTTCCCGCGCCGCCGCTACCGTTTCCGGCAGCACCGTAAATCCCAGAGAGGAAAGCACCTCCACCTGCCTGTCAAGGGGCACATAGTCCGGATAGTCGGCGGGGTCAAATTCCTCCGGCCAGCCCCGGTCTACAGCATAGTCCTCCGCTATCCATGCCCTTGCCTCCCGCCGCGCGTCCCATACCGCGAGAGCGGCATTCGCCGCCAGATAACCAGCAATCAGCAGGACAAGCAGCGCGTAAAAGAGCCACCCCGGCAGATAGCGCATGCTTTTTCCCTGCAAAACAGGAATCTGCCGTTGTACGCACCATTGCCGCAGCGTTTCCTCCTGCCCATCATTTTTCAGGCCCTCCTTCGGAATCGGGATAAAATGTCTTTTATCCTTTTGAAAAAAGAAAAATCCGCCCTGCGTTTCAACCAGACAAAGCAGCTCCCTTACCGGCATGATCACCCTGCTTTCTCCGGGCCTTTCCTGCCTGACAGCCTCCTGCTCCAGAATGATATGCCATTCCCCGCAGACATCGCTCTGGATGAGCCCCCTGTGAAGCTGCCGCCGGATTTTTTTCTCCGGATGCTCCTTCATACCTCTATACAAAAACAAACAGACCAGCGCCACCAGAAAGCCCACCATCAGGCAGGCCCTGCCCATATCGTGAAAAACCAGAAGCGCCGCCGCAAAGCTTGCCACAACTGCCACGCCGATGATGATAAAAGCCGTTTTTTTACGCTGAAGCTCCGGCAGGGTTCCCGCCCGGACAAGCTCCGTCACATCCACAAGCGTCCGCACCCAGCGTTCCTCATCCACCCAAAAGGTCAGACGCAGAGCCTCCTGTCCCGCAAAATCAGCGTCCGAAGCTTCTGACATTCCGGCAGCGCCAACGGCTGTTGTCTCCCATCGCCTGTCAAAATAGACAGCCGCCGATTCCGACCGCCCATCATCCCCAAAAGCCGTCGCCTCCCGCCGCCCGTCAGCACTGGAAGCCGCCGTTTCCCGCTGTCCGCCCGGATTCTGAATCGATGCCACAAAGGCTTCCCGCTCCTGCCTGTCCGCAAATACCCGAAGCGGCATCGAATACCAGGCCGGCTGCTTCTTCGCCTGATAATAGCCCAACATGAGCAAATGGGGCGTCACCCGGATCTCCCGGATATTGGCACAGGGAATTTCCCCGTAAAGCTCTGCCTCCTGCTTCAGCATGCCGTTTTCCACCCATATGGTCCGCCCCTTTTCGCACAGGTTCTTTTTGAACAGGGCATAATTCCTGCCGATGATGACCGCCAGCAACAAAAGCCAGAATACAACGATCAGCAAACCGATCCGAAGCGACCAGATGCATTCCAGAATGCAGATCAAAAGCATCAAAAGCCATGGCGCCGGCCGAAGCCGCTGCTGCTCCCACAGCGCCCGGATGCAAAATTCCATGGTTTCCTGTTTCGTCAGATGAAAGCTGTATTTTTTCATGCCCGCTCACACTCCCCGCATTTCTGTTCCTTCTCACAGGTTCCGCTCCATCACAATCTCGTTCCCGTCCGCTTCCCCCGTCAGCCGAAAGCCACATTTTTGATAAAGGGACCGCGCGGCTTCATTTCCTTCAATATAGCACAGGACTACTTTTTGAAACTTCCCATCCCTGCGCATTTCGTCCAAAATGCATCTGGTCGCCGCCATCCCATATCCCTTTCCCTGATACCGTTCATCTATAAAAAGCTGGCTCAAATCAAAAGCCTCTGCTTCATCGCAATCATAATATAATGCCATTCCCACAGCAACATCGTCATCATAAATCAAAACCGCCCTGCTGCGATGCTTCCGGAATGCGTAAGCTCTTGCGAGCAGACGGAATTCATCACTCACATACTCCTTTTGCGTTTCCCTGACATGTAATCCCAATCTCCAATTATCGGGACCAATTTCTTCCAACCGAACCATCCAAAGCCCTCTCCTTCCGCCTTGCTTTTACATCCATGAAATTGTACCATAGAAAGCGGATTTTGTCAGTGCAATTTCATCTATTTCCATAACTATTCGTAATAGTTCAGCCAGGTCTGAACGCAGTGAGTTTTTTTGCGTCCTGTTCCGTTTTGGAATATCCTGCCGCTTTGTGGAATTTCCCGTTCCGGATATCGCGGCCGGAAACACCCTGTGCCCGGCGCTGCCCCGCCCGCTGCGCATTTGCCCTTCCCGCTCTGCATGCCTGTCGCTGCCGGAAAACCGCACCCCGCCGCCCGAAAATTGATTTCTCCGGAAACCCGGTTTTTTGCTTGTTTCGCGCGCGCATAAATGGTAAGATAATGACAAAAGCTGAGAGGGAAAACACACAAGGGGGATAAGATGATAAAAGCGATTTTTTTCGATATTGACGGAACGCTGGTGAGCTTTCAAAGCCACAGGATTCCAGAGTCCACACAGAAGGCGCTCCATGCGCTGCGGCAAAAAGGCATCCTCCTTTTTATCGCAACGGGAAGACCGCCCTGCAACATCACATTTTTAAAAGAGCTGATCGATCTGGAGTTTGACGGCTATGTCACGCTGAACGGGCAATACTGCTTTGTGGGCGACACCCTGCTGCGGGATGAAGCGCTGCCCGACGGCGTAGTCGCCGACATTCTTCCCTATTTAAAGCGTGCCAATATCGCCTGCAATTTCCTCACGCTGGAAGAGGATTTTCTCAATCTGATCAACGACCGGGTCCGCGACCAGGCCGCCATGCTCAAATTTGAAAATCCGGAAAGCAGACTGCGGGACGAGGCATATACCCTTTCTCAAAAGGTATACCAGCTCGCTCCCTTTATTCACGAGGACGAGGAAGCGGAATTTCTCCGCCACATTTCCGGCTGCAAGGCCGCCCGCTGGCATCCCGATTTCACCGACATCATTCCTGCAGGCGGCGGCAAGCCCAGAGGCATGGACGTCATGCTCACCCACTTCGGGCTGACGCTGTCCCAATCCATGGCATTCGGCGACGGCGGCAACGACATGGATATGCTGGTGCACGCTGCAACCGGCGTGGCGATGGGAAACGCCGTCGATAAAATCAAGGCCGCCGCGGATTATGTCACAGACACGGTGGACGATGACGGCATTTTAAAGGCGCTGGTCCACTTCGGGATTTTATGAGGCTTTTCCGGCCTTGAGCAGCAGCATCATCGGCCGGCGCATCTCATCGGCCATGCCGGGAAGGGATCGCATTTTCTCTGGAGGCATGGCCTCCTCCAGGGCTTCTATCGCAAAACCTGCGCCAATCAGCCCCATGACGATCTGGGTCAGCGTGTGGTGCTGCTTTTTCACCTCCTGCCCCAGAAAATCCGTCACCCGCTCTCCCGGATAAAAATACTGATCCACCGGCCAGTGCTTTGGCTTTCCGTTTTCGTCCAGCACCCATTCCTGCTTCACGCTGCCCGTGAACACCGGATGCTCTATATTAAAAAGAAATGTGCCGCCGGGCTTAAGCGTCTCATATACCTTTCGATAAATGCCGTCCAAATCCCGTATATAATGAAGCACCAGATTGGAAATCACCAGGTCGTATTCCTCCGGCGGGTATTCGTAAGCCTCCAGGTCGCAGACCTCATAACGGATCCCGGGTCCGGCATTTTGCCGCTTTGCCTCCCCGATCATGCGCCGGCTTGCGTCAATGCCCAAAACCGACGCAGCGCCCTTCTCCTGCGCGTATTTGCAATGCCAGCCATAGCCGCAGCCCAGGTCGAGAATCTTTTTCCGGGACAGATCAGGAAAAAACCGCCGGAATTGCTGCCATTCCCCGGCAGCGGACAATCCCTCCCTGCTGCGCGGCATCTGCCCATAGGCGTCAAAAAAATTCTGATCATCGTAAATATTGTTCATATTATAGCTTTACCCCCCGATAAGTGAGCATACCAAAGCCCAGAAAGGTCTTCAGCCCAAAGGTGACCGTTTCCTCATAATCCAGCCGATAGGGAGGAAGCAGCACCTCTCCCTCCGGCGTCCTTCGGCTCTGGAAGCCCTTCTTCTGCCTGAAAAACTCCGCCTGCTTTTCATTTGCGAGGTGTACATGCAGCTCCGTGATTTCAAAATCGGAGCAATTGCTGGTGACCACCTCGATCACGACCGCCGTTTTTTTCTTTTTCCGCATATATTCCTGCAATGCGGGCTCATAAACAAATTCCATCGCTCTCTCCCTGCGTCGCCAGCTCCCGATCGGACATCCTTCCCCAAAAAGCAGGCTCCATCCTGCATCCTCTGCGAGTTGTTAAAACACAATTTCATCCCCGCTGTGCAGCGCCACAAGCTTTTCTCCCATGATCTCCTTCATGATCGCAAAAGCCGCCTGTCCGGTACAGTGCCCTGTGAAAAACAGCGTGTTCTTTTCCGCAAGCTCCCGGGAAAGCCGCCTGATATTCTCAAGCTCCTCCGCCGAATACGCCGCTTTCTGCGCCAGATGAAAGCCGCTGATGACCACATCCGGGTCCTTCCCGAAAATTTCGTTGTACCGATCAAGAATATTCGCAATCCCGGTATGCGCACAGCCGGACATCAAAATCTGCCGTTCTCCCTGCGCGATGACCAGACATTGCTCATGATCAAAGGTGTCCTGCACAAAACGGTCGCCCTGCTTCCTTTTCAGGCGCTGATTGCCGCTTGCCGGATATTTCGTCCCGCCAATATCCGAAAATAAAAACAATTCCTCATCAATCTGCAGATCGCCCTCCACCCAGACACACTGGGAAAGCGTCCCAATCTCTGCAGGCATGCCGATATATTTTTCTCCCTTTTCCATCAGATGATAGTACGCCTCCCGCGCGGAAGCCTTCACATAAATTTTCGCACCCGGATTCAACCGGGCAAAGGCCGGAACGCCGCCCGCATGGTCATAATGTCCGTGGCTTATGATCACCGTGTCCACCCCGGAAAGCTCTGTGCCCAGAAGCGCCGCATTTTTCAAAAACAGATCCGTCGCCCCGCAGTCCACCAAAAGCCGGTGCTTTCCCGTTTCCACGTAAAAGCTCAGACCATGCTCGCTGCCACACTGCCTGCTGCCAGGCGTATCCTCCACCAGATTCACGATACGGAGCTTTCCTCCTTCTGTCCGCTTTGTCATAGCCTCGCCTGCCCCTTCCTGTCTCATTCCTCCAAACCGCCCTGATCAAAAAAACGCACCCGCGTCAGATCCCGAAAAAGCTGCGGCGTGGTCGCCGCTCCCTGATACCACTTTCCGTTATAAAAAATAGCACCCTCCAGCACCCCCACTGTCAGGCTGCTGCCGTCCGCGAAACCAAACTCATAGCAGGTATCCGGTTCTCCTTCCACCGTCGCGCCAAACCGCCGTGCCAGAACGCCGGCGACCTCGGCTGCCAGCACAATGTCGCCGCTCTTTGTGAGCGTCACAGCCTTTCCGTCCTGCCACACCACCGCCGACACCAGATCCGTCCGCCGCTGCAACGTACGCAGCATGGGGATTCCCTGCATCATAAAAAAGGCCAGTAACGTAACCGCCGCCGACACCACCGGCGGCAAAATAAACTGCATTCTCTTTTTCCACTTCGATTGCTGCTTCATTTTGCTTCCCCTGTCCATTCAGATTTTGCCAGCCGCACGGCAACGACACAGCTTTTGCCAAACGGCTGTTATCTCCCTCATTTTCCATAACAGCTCAGACAAGTCCGGGCTGTTACCATTTTACAATACTCTCCCTCCCCGCACAATATTTTTTTATGAAACCCAGAGGAAATGCTTGCGCAATAACCAAACTATGGTAGAATAAAGCTACTGTCGCAAATTTGCCAGACACGAAAAAACTGACACAAAAGGAGAATTTCCATGGCTTCCACCGTTCGCAATATGACCGCCGGCTCCCCGGCACGCCTGATCATCTCGTTCGCCTTCCCCCTCATGCTGGGCAACCTGTTCCAGCAGTTTTATACCATTGCCGACGCCATGATCGTCGGACAGGTGCTCGGCGTCGGCGCGATCGCCGCCGTGGGCGCGGCGGAATGGATCATCTGGATGATGCTGGGCATCGTACAGGGCTTTACACAGGGCTTTTCCATCCAAATGGCGCAGGATTTCGGCGCACAGGATTATAAAAGACTCCGGAACGGCATTGTCAATTCCGCTTTTTTATCCGCCCTCATCGCTGCCCTCCTGCTCCTTTTCGGGCTGGCAGGCGCGGACTGGCTCCTTGCGGTCCTGCACACGCCGGATACGGTATATGCCGAAACGTCCCTCTACATGCGCACCATTTTCTGGGGCATTCCCGTGGTGATGGCATACAACCTTTTCGCCTCCGTTCTGCGGGCGCTTGGCGACGGAAAAACACCGCTTTACGCCATGATCTTCGCCGCTTTTTTGAATATTGTGCTGGATCTTCTCTTTGTGCCCATCCTGCATATGGGCGTGTTCGGCGCCGCCGCGGCGACTGTGATCGCCCAGCTTTTTTCCGGTCTGTTCTGCCTTGTAAAAATCCTGAAAATCGATCTGTTGAAATTCGGGAAGGAGGACTGGGCTCTAAATCCCGGACTACATGTGAGGCTCATGGCGCTGGGCGTGCCCATGGCATTCCAGAATGCCGTAATCGCGGTGGGCGGCATGATCTTACAATCCGTCATCAACAAATTTGGCGTCATTTTCATCGCGGGCTTCACCGCAGCCAATAAGCTTTACGGCATGCTGGAGGTCGCAGCCACCTCCTATGGCTTCTCCATGACCACCTATACCGGTCAGAACCTGGGCGCGGGAAAAATCGACCGCATCAAAAAAGGGTATCGGGAAGCTCTCCTGATCGCCGTCGCAACCTCCCTGCTCATCATGGCTGCGATGATCCTGTTTGGAAAACAGATTCTGCTCCTGTTCATTTCCGGAGACGCAAAAACAGTGGCAGACACCCTCGCGGTCGCCTACCACTATCTGTTCATCATGAGCGTCTTTTTGCCCATTCTCTATTATCTGCATGTGACGCGCTCCTGCCTGCAGGGAATGGGAAACACGCTGCTGCCCATGCTTTCCGGCTTCGCGGAATTTATCATGCGCACGGGCGCCGCCCTGCTTCTGCCATACCTCATGGGGCAGGAAGGCATTTTTTACGCGGAAATCGCCGCCTGGGCGGGCGCGGATATCATCCTGTTTTTCAGCTTTTTCTTCTGTATCCGGAAAATCGGACAGCGGGTAAAAAGCACGGATCCGTTACCGCCCGAATGACCCTCCCCCCGCATAAAGCGGCACGGCATTTTACAGCGCCCTGTCATCCCAGGTGAGCCGCAGTCCCAGGCGCGGGAAGCGTATCTGCGGCTCCGGGCGGATGCTGCTGCCCCGAAACACGGACAGCATGAGTCCCAGCAGCACATACATGCACACATTCTGCTTTCCGTTCATGGAAACGAAGGGCAGCGCACAGCTTGTAACGGGCAGCGCGCCGATACTCATCAGCACATGAATCGCCACCGACACCGCAAACACATAGCAGCAGCCGATTCCCACCAATACGCCCAGGCGGTTACTCTGTCTGCTGATCCGGTAAAACAGCGCCCCCGCAAATGCGAGCAAAGCGATCGTCACGAAAATAATCATGCAAAGACCATACATTTCTCCCAGATGCAACAGGGCAAAATCCTCCCCCTGATACAACCACCAGTCCTCCGGATACTGCTGCCCTGCCCTGCCAATAAATTTCAGGCCCGCAAGGGCTTCTTTTGTTTTCACATAAATATACCCCATTCCCGTCGGATCCTCTAAGGGGTGAAAGAAAGCACGAAGCCGCGCGGCCCGGAAGCTGCTCTTTGGCAGAACAAAGGCCACAGCCGTCCCTGCCGCTGCCAGCGCGACCGGCAGTCCGCAAATCACCGTCCCTATCCACCGCTTTACGCCATACCAGCCTGCCGCCACCGCATAGCCCAGCATCAAAATGCCGCCGCACAGCCAGATTTTTCCGATCATCGCCTCCGGTCCTGCGGCACAGACAGCGATCCCGGATACGAGCAGCCAGGCAAGCGCCTTCAAAATCCCCCGCCCCCGCTGTCTGCAATAGCCAAAAACCACACCCGCATAACAGGGCACAAGCAGCATGAGCATATACTCGCTATGCCGCATGCCATTCATCTGCCTGGTAAAAAAGGTCACTGCCAGCGTCAGCGCCGTCATCAGACACCAGACCGTGCGGGGATATTTTGCCAGAATCGTATAATCCACAAAGCAAATCCCCAGCATCAGCAAAATCCCCAGCAGAGAGCTTCCAATATAATGATAAAGCGTATACGTGCTTCCGCTCTCCCCCGCAAACGCGATCCGGAAAATGAGTCCACAGAGCGTCAAAAGTAAAATCGCTCCTAACGCTTTCCAGTTCATTTTCGGCCGGTGAATCCGATCCAGCGCAGTCCCGGTCTCCAGCGGGTCCCCCATCTGCTCCACCGCCAGCCGCTCCGCCTCCGCTTCCTCCACGCCATCGGCAAGATAGGCTTCCTTCTGCTCCTCCATATGTCCCCGCAATTCCCTGGCGATCACGCTGCGCATCGCCCTGCACCGCACCTGCGCGGTGCACAGCGCCAGATATTCTTCCTGCCCGCCGATGTCCCTGCGCGCCGCTTCCCTTTTCCCGCGGTCTGTCCCTGCACCGTCTTTACGCATTGCCATAAACCACACCTCCGATCACCTGGCTGACCGCCCCTGCATAAGTCCTCCATTCCTCCTTCTTCCCCTTCAGCACCTTTCTCCCATCCTTTGTGATGCTGTAATACTTGCGGCATTTTCCACCCACCTCTTCTTCATAGGCTGTGAGCAGATGCTTTTCCTCCAGGACATGCAAAAGCGGATACAGCGTCCCCGCCTTCAGCTCGAAAACATTCTGGGACTTCGCCCGCAGATTCTCGATCATCTCGTACCCATACATGTCCTTTTCCTCAAGCAGACTCAAAATCAACATCGTCATGCTTCCCGAAACCAGACTCTTCTCCAATGGCATCCTTCTTTACCTCCTTTTATATAGATGATCTATATATGACATTTTCATTATATATAGATCATCTATATATGTCAAGCGGAATTTTCACTTTTTTACAGACAAAAAGAAATCCTTCCTGCCAAAAGGGGGAGGCAGGAAGGACTTCCTAAAAAAAGGGGGGTATAGTATATAAAAAAGAGGGGTACGCGTAATTGGTTTATGCAACCGCAAACTTGCGGATTGCATTAGTGAAATTCGTGCTTTCACCGTGGCACTGCACCGTCAGACTTTTTGCGAGTCCCAGGCTTAATACACCGAGAATTGATTTCGCATCCACCACTGCGGAATCCAGACATACATCCACATCAAAATCGCATCTCTCAGCTACCTTCACGAACTCAAGCACATCTTCCGTTGCATTTAACTGAATCTTCATCTGTTTCATTTTACATCATCCTTTCTGTACCTGCAACCAAATGACAAGAATGAAGCTCATTGAAAACTTTATTGTTTTGTCTTTCGATAATTCTATTTTATTCATTTTCAAAAATTTGTCAACACCCCCGGAAATTGTACAAAAACGGGCACAATTGTTAGTTTTATCAAACACAAAACCGTCTTTGCTACCTTCATTTTGTAAAAATGCTGACTAGTTTTGAACAGAATGTTAACGTCAAAAATGCGAATCGTAGGATTTATACAAAAAAACGTTTTCCATGGAAAACGTTTTTTGTGAAAAATTATTTTTGAAAGCCTGCCGGGAAGCGGTTTGGCACGTTCCAAATAGTAACAGGAAAGCGGTTTGACGCGTCCCGGACAGTGCAGCGTGGAGCGCGGGCGACCTTCTCTGGCGCAGCCGGACCCTTTACACAAAGCAATAAGCGGCAACCGCAAACAAAACCTGCAAAATCAAAAATCTTACGACCACCTGCGTATCTGACCAGCCGAACTTTTTCCGGACATGATCGTGAAGCGGCGTCCTCGTATTTTTCAAAATAGATATCTTGAAAAAACGCTTTAAAAAGATCTTGACAAGTCCCAATCCGCCATCCGCAATCATGACGAGCGCCAGCAGCACATAGGAAAAGGGATGGCGGGATTTGAGCGCCATGACCGCAATGAAAAATCCCAGCGCCCTGGAGCCCGCATCCCCCATCAGCATGCTGCTGGGAGAGGTGTTAAAATACAGATAAGCGAACAGGACCGCGATGAACAAAAACGCTGCCATCACATATTTCCCCAGCGTCTCGCTGTAAAGCACGCTAAAGGAGAACAACGTTACACTGCAAAGACTTGCGCACAGCCCGTCCACGCCGTCTGAGCAGTTCGTCACGTTGATGGAAGCCCAGAACAGCACGATGCCCAGCCCGCAAAAAACCTGCCACGGAATTGCGATCTCCCACTCCCCCAAAAAGACAGTCGTGGAATTGAAATTTATAAAAGTGATCACCGCCACCACGGAAATGATCAGATCGATCAGACCCTTTTTATAATCGCTCCAAGGCGTGCTGGAAGCGTCGTCCAGATAGCCGCTGAGCATGATCGCCAAAAGCAGGACCGTATAGATCATGGTTTCCCTGTCAACCGGCATGAACAGCAGACTGCCGACTAAAAAGCAGAGCACAAAGGTCAGCCCTACGCCGCGCAGCTTTCCCTTGGAAAGATTCCCGTTCACCGCGAAATCCCGTCCATGGTCACTGGGCAAAAAGGGAAAGGGATGTTCCAGCATCCAGAAGGTGAGCACGAAGGTCACCAACATTCCCATCATCAAAATCTGGTTTGGCGTAAAAAAACGAATCAAAATGTGATACATCCCATCTCCTCCTGCTCAGCGCTTTTATCCCGGAAGGTCCTCCGCCTTTTTCAGTCCGGACTTATAGTTGTATCTGCGGCACAAAATCAGAACCGCGAGGGCGACGAGCACAACGCCGATCGCGAACATCACCCGGACCGCCGTAAAGCTGACATACTGAATCACCAGCGGATCGCCGAATGCCGTAATCTCGCTTTCCGTATAGCCCATATCCGTCAGATACTCCTTATAATAATTTACCAGCGTGCCCTCCATAACCTTGACACTGCCTTCCATGCGGATCGTCGTAACAGGCTCTATGCCCGTCTCCATATAGGAAAAAGTCTCATCCGTTATGGCATTGAGCGTGGCGACATCCGCCTGGCGGCTCTTTAAACCGACAAAGCCTTCCGCAGTGGGAATCAGATAATAATTGCCGCTCGCCCTGCTGCCGCTTCTCGAGCCGTCCTGCCTCTGCGTATAGGTGCTTTCCGACGCAAAATAATCCAAAACATATATGACGTCTCCCGCCACATGGGTTCCGGCTTTTACCTCTTTCCCCTCCAGCATGTCCGCAAAGCTGACAGCCGGCTTTAAAGAAACAAAAAAGTCCGGCGCTGACTGAAACAAAAGAACGCCGCCCATTACAAGCAGGATCAACACATCCTTCCCAAAAGCGCCGAATAATTTCCTGATATCCATATTCCTCTCCCCCTCATTTCTTTAGTTTACGCCCTTTTCGGTCCACGCCGATTTCTCCGTTCACCCGTTCCTGAAACGCCGGCGCAAATTCCGCGTAGGCCTTCGCTTCCTCCGGCTGCTGAATATTCACCTGACATTCCTTGCCCAGCTTCGTGTTGCTTCCATCCACGGACAAAATACAGGTGTCTTTGCTTCCCGGAAAATGTACTACCAGCTCAACGGGCCTGCCCCCGATAAAGGCGACGGTCTGCGCGTTTAAGCACATGGGCTCCGTATAGACGATTTTGCCGCCCTCCACACCGATCGGAACGACCCACAGATGGTCCGTCCGGTCCTGCCGAAAGCCGATCGCATAATAATGGTAGACCTCCCGGCGCATCCGGGCGCTTCCGTATACCTCCTTGCTGTGCGCATAGGCGGCAACATACTGTTCCCCGTCCGGAACCAGATTGCTGATGATTTTTCTGACATCAGCCTTTTCCTGACTGTTCACGCCCTTTTTCTCATCCATGCTGATCTTGATCCATATGATGACAAACAGGACTACAATCACGATCAGTGCGATCACCACCGTCTGGGGCGTCGTGTTCAGATACTCCGCGATTTTCTCAAGCATCTTCCCTCCTCCTTCGTATCCTGTTACCGGATATCCGGTAACGGTTTGTCATGCCCTATTTTATCGCAACCGCCGCCCATAGTCAACTCGCTTTTCCGTTCACTGCGCCGGATGAGAGGGCATAACGGACGCCTTTGCCAGACTCATACCATCGTATCATCCCGCAGGGAATCGACCAGGCTGCCGGAAAGCACCTGCCTTGCGCCCAGGTAATAGGCCAGCGCCACGAAGGCAAAAATCGCCAGAATGAAGAGCAGGATCGGCACAAAGGGCATTTCCTTTAAGAAAAGCGACGGCTCCAGATAGCTCGTCTTCAGGAAAAATATAACAGCTGCCGCCGTGACAGGCAGCGCAATCAGCACCGGACGCCCCGCCATCCCAAGAGCCTCTGCAAAGAATATTTTCCTGATTCCGGCAGGCGTCATTCCTATGGACAGATAACGGGCAAATTCCCGTTTTCTCTGACGCACAAAGCCCAGCGCATTGGAAAAAACATTGCCGGTTCCGATGCAGGCCAGCAGGATGCAGAACACGCTGACTGCCGCCTCCATTCCGGCGATCATTTTATCATTGTCCAGACGGTCCTGGATGCGGTTTTCCACCAGGACTTCCTCTGTGCCGTCAAAAAGCGCGCGGACAGCCGCTTCTATTTCCTCCAGCGCTTTCAATTCTGTCCGATCGTCCGCCAGAATCCGGATGCAGACATCCGGCTGCGCTTCTCCCAGCTGCCCCTTGACTGTTTCCCAAAAGGACAGCGGAAGAACATGCACCAGCTCATAAAAATCCAGCGTTCCGTATTCCTCCCGCAAAACCGGCGCCTGATCGGTATATGCCACCACCGGCAGCTTAGCCGTTATCTCTTCCTGCCCATCCCGCGCAAGAGGACTGGTTTCCATCGTTCCTGTCAGATAGGGAAGCCTGCGCCGTTTTCTGAAATCCGGATCTGTACCGTCCCGGGTCAGGTTCAAGATCACCGCCCCGTCCGTCCGCTGCTCTGCGCCGATCTGCGCACAATATTCCAAAAAAGCCGTATCATCCAAAATAATCAGCGGCGCGTTCACAAGCCACCCGTCCGCGCAGGCTGATACATACTGTGCGGGCGCATGCGCAAATCCTCCTATCGCCTGCATCTCCCCGCTGATTTCCTGCGGCGATACGATCCGTTTCGCCCGGGCCTTCTGGTACACCGCAACGCTCTCCACACCGGAAAGCTTCCGCAAAGCGTCTCCTCTGGCAAAAGTATCCATATCCCCGTCCTGCGCCGTCACCATCACATCCCAGGCGTCCTGATATTTTTCAAAATAAGTTTCCCGCTGGCTGATCACCATAATCGCAAAAAAGCACATCATAAAGGAAAATGCCAGAAAAGAAAGCGCAAGGGACCAGTTGGCGGTGCGCAGGGCTTTTTTCTGTGCTCTTTGCGCATTTGCCGCAAGCTCCCCCTCCATACCGAAAAAGAGTGCCGTCAGGGGCGCGTTTCTCTTTTTTTTCAGGGAAAGCTCCCCGGTATTTCTGATCGCCGCAAGGGGCGTCAGCCTGCTCATTTTCCGCGCCGGAATCCATGCGGAAATCCATATGGTCAAAGCCGTCGCAAGCAGAGAAAAGAGTAAAATCGCCGGATGATATCCAAAGGGCATCACAAGCCGTCCTTCCACATCCGCCATCAGGGCATTCGCCGCTGTGAGCATACCCATGCAGAGCAAAATCCCCAGCAGAGTGCCCGCCACAACCGGCAGCGCACACAGCGCGAAGGCCTCCTGTAAAAGGCAGGTCCGAATCTGCCCCGGCGTAGCGCCGATGCTGGAAAAAATGCCGAATTGATGCACTCTGGCATGCATCGAAACGCCAAAGGCATTGTGTATGACCAGGATCAGGGACAGACAGGCGAGAGCCGTAACCGCAAGCATAAAGGGAAACACCCAGCGCAGGGCCGTATCCTGCGGGCTGCGGATCAAATACAGATTCAAAAGAGCATAATGATAAGAAGCCGCTTCCTCCGGAAGCCCCGCCAGCGCAGCGATCCGGGGCATGTCCGAAAGAATTCCCGTCCTGTTCTTAAAATACAGATCCACTGCCACTTCCTGCCCCTCGGACAATTCCCCGTTTATGACCGCCTTTTCCACATTGGCATAGTTTTGTACGAGCCTGAGACTTTCCTGATCGATCTCACCCACAAGCCGCCCCTGCCAGTCCCCTTCCTCTGCCTTGAGCCTTTCGATTTCATAAATCCACAGATTGTAAAACAGACTGCATAAAAGCGAAAGAAGAAGCGAGGATATCAGTGCCGCCACCATAACGGAAATGCCCGACGCACGGTTATGTTTGATATAGCTTACAGAATAATTCTTCCACATGCCTGTCACCTCCGCCTTTCATCACTGACAATGCGCCCGTCCTCCAGGGTCACAATGCGGTCCGCGCCCAGCGCAATTTTTTCATCATGGGTGATCAGCAGGATCGTCTGCTTCAAATTCCGGTTGGAAAGCTTTAGCATATCCATGATTTCCCCGGAATTTCTCTGATCCAGATTGCCGGTGGGCTCATCCGCTAAAAGCAGCGCCGGACGGTAAATCAAAGACCGCGCGATGGCGACCCGCTGCTGTTGTCCGCCGGAAAGCTGCCCCGGCATGGCTTCCAGCTTTTTGTCGATGCCCAGGGAGGTAACGATCTGTTCAAAGTATGCCTGATTCACCTTCCTTTTATCCAGAAGCAGCGGCATGAGTATGTTTTTTCTCACCGTCAGCGTCGGAATCAGGTTGTAAAACTGGTAGACAATTCCCACCTTCCTGCGGCGGAAAATCGCCGCCTGCGTCCGGTTTAAGCGGGAAATATCCTCCCCCTCCACGCATACTTTTCCTTCCGTCGGGCTGTCCACGCTGCCCAGGATGTGCAGCAGGGTGGATTTTCCCGAGCCGGACGCGCCCACGATCGCAATAAACTCCCCCTTCTCCACGGACAGATCCACCCGGTTAAGAGCGACCACCCGGTTCTCCCCTTTCCCATATACCTTGCTGACTCCTTCACACTTCAGTATTTCCATAAATCCTCCTTCATTACTGTTTGCGCTCCAATGACATGCAACCTGGCAGCAGGGGCCGGGGAAACGGCAGCGGACGCAGAAGCTGCATAACATTGCGCCAAAACATTTACTTATGATTACTTCTTTAGGATAGCAGACAAAAGTGACAACACGGTGACAGATGAAAAAATAACGTTTCATAAAATTAATGAATATCTCCACTGTTGTGTCCGTCCTCTGCCATATCCACAGGTTACTGTCAAAATACCACAAAAAAACAGAGAAATGAATCTGAACAATCAGTTATTTCCCTGCATTATAGCCACAATATAAAATTTTTGTCCGGCCTTAAACGATCTGTAACCCCGCAATCTCTTCTACTTCTTCCACACTAAGACCCGAATATTTTGCAATTTTATCAATTGACAATTCTCCATCCTGCAACATTCTTAACGCCGCATCCCTCTTTGTTTCGTTTTCTGTTTCATTTTTTATTCTTCTTGCACTCGTTTCAATCAACGCTCCACTCATCATATCACCTACACCTTCCTGCACATTCTTATATTTCTGTGCAATTTCTTTAATCACATCACCGGAAAGCTCTATAATCGTCCGCTTGTCAAATGCCCCGATCACTCCCTGCTGTTCCAGTTCGTCAAGCCGTTCCAAAATAACCTGATACTCTGCTTTTAATCTTTCCAGCTCCTGCACATTATTATCATACTCCGAAAAACTGTTTTCATGCGAAAAAATGAAAAACGGAATCAGCATCAGCAGACGTTTTCCAAAAATATCATCAAGTGAATACTTCTGTACTTTCATAACCGGTATGTCATACTGTACTGTCCCACCCGGTGTGACAATAACATATTTCATCTTATCCGGTGTCTTTTTGTATGTCCGAAGATACAGAACCGCCGTATTGGGGAATGTCACTGTCAAAGTTTCCTCCGTAACATCACCCTCATCAAGCGCTATCTGCGCATCATACTCAAAAAGCCTTATCGTTATCTTTCCGTCCGGTAAGCTGCTTTCACATTCAATATGATATTTCTTTGGCGTCCTTCCGAATACCGTAAAATTTGTATCTGTAATACGTTCCTTGTCTGCTTCGTCCTGCTGGTCTAAAAAATGCTCATTGGGGAAAAACTGTATTTCTTCTTCCCCTGTATATGTTTCCCCGAAAACCTCATTGATTATGGGGATAACCAGTTTCCGGCAGTCATTTAAGATTGTGCGGAACGCCCCATCATATATATTTGCCATGCTTTAATCCTTTCCTGTCTATGGTCTTATCATATCATCTTTTTATGGCAAATTCAAGAATCGTACAGCATTTCACAGTATTTGCATCTCTATTTCATTACTTTTCACGTGATGGGCAGAATGACCAGGAGGGATAGATGAGGCAACAGGCGGCGGGACGTCTTATCGATAAAAGCGAAGCGTAAAACGTGCCCCGGAACGAAGGTTTTCTGCGGTGAGCGTGCCGTTCTGGGCTTCTATGATCTGCTTTGCCAGCGGCAGGCCGATGCCGATGCCGTCGTTTTTAGAATCGCTTCCCCGGTAAAAACGTTCGAACAGATGCGGAAGGTCCGCTTTGGCAAAGCCCGGTCCCTCATCCCAGATTTGAATCTGGGTATAGAGCGGATTTTTTTCATAAGCGCAATGTACGACAGAGCGCGGCGGCGTATGCTCTGCGCAGTTTTTCATCAGATTCATGACTGCCTCCATCGTCCACTCTGTATCCACACGGATTGCCACCGCTTCCGCCTCTGGGATCTCCACGGATACCTCTCTTTGCGCGAAAATCTCCTCCAGATTATCAGCGGCGAGCGTGAGAAGGGTGAACACATCCGTCTCTTTTTTCTGAAAATCCAGCGTCCCTGCGTCCAGGCGGGACAATAAAAGCAGCGCTTCCTCCAGATGCTCCAGCCGCAAAAGCTGTCTGCCGATCTGTTCCCTGACGGCGGACACAGGCTTTTCCTTAAGCATCTGCAAGGTCAGGGAGATGGACGTGATTGGCGTTTTCAGCTGATGGGCGATATTGGAGAGATTTTCCGCAAAAAGATTCCGGTCGCGCAACGCTTCCTCCCTCGTCTGATACAGCTGCATCACCGTCTTATAGATTTCATCCTGCAGCCGGGATGCCTCGTCTCCATCGTTTTCCAAAAGCAGCCCCGTGTCTCCTGCATTTACCCGTTCCAGATAACCGGTCAGCGCACAGATGCGCGCATTTTCTTTTTTGCGCCAATAAAAAAAGGTGAAAAAAAAGAGCGCGCCGCTCACGAAAAATCCGACAGCCACATATCGGACGCGCTGCCTGTCGCCGCCTGTAAAATCCTGCCGCCTATATCCGTAGGAAAGAAGAAAGTCCTCCTCCAGGGCCGGCGGGCCGGCGCTGTATTCCTTTAAGGCAGCGCTCACCGCGCCCTTCGCCTGCGGGCATTCCTCCACCACCTGCCGGCACACGCGGCCGAGACCGCCAAAAAAGACCTTTTCATCACGCCGGGACAAAAGAAAGGCGGTCAGTGAGGAAGAAAACAGGCTGACCGCCAACACAGCGCTTATGAACAATATCATCTTTTTTCCGGCAAACATTCCACATCCTCCATCCGATATCCGACGCTCCTGACCGTTTTGATGCATGGACATTGGCGCAGCTTTTCCCGCAGCCGCTTCATGGTAACCGTCAACGTGTTGTCGTTGACAAAGCTGCCGTTGCTGTCCCAGATTTTTTCCAGAATCTGCTCCCGCGTAACCGTCTGTCCCTTATTTTGCAGCAAATACAATAAAAGCGCATACTCTGCCGGGGTTAAGGAAACGGCATCCTTTTCGTAAAAAACCTCCCGGCGTCCCTGATCCAGCGAGATCGCGCCGCAGGACAGATATTGTCCGGAAATATCTCCTGCCCTGCGCAGCAGCGCGCGCATGCGGGATTCCAAAACCTCCAGCAAAAAGGGCTTGACCACATAGTCATCCGCGCCGTTTTGAAAGCCTGAAACGATGTCCCTGCCCTCTCCCCGGACCGTGAGAAAAATGACGGGCAGCTGCGGAAAACGGGCGCGGATCCACCGGCAAAACGCATCCCCCCGTCCGTCCGGCATGTTCCAGTCCACCAGCATGATTCCGGGACACTGCGAAAAAAGCGCCTGCTTCGCATCGGCGATCCGCCCAAACAGCCGCACCGCAAAACCCCTGCCGGATAAATATTCCCGCACCCTGTCCGCTATCGTTTCATCATCCTCTGCATAGTAAACCATCGTCATTCCGGCGCACTCTCCTCGATCAGCCGCATGCCCGCCGTTTCCGTAACCGGCAGGGAAAAGACGATCGCCTTCGCCTTGCTGTTCATGCCCGCCTTATCCATAATGGCTTTCATGATCGCGTTTTTGCTCTCCCGCTTTGTCACCATGAAAATCATTTCCTTTTCCGTCGCCAGAGAAACGCCCAGAAACTTCTCCGCCTTCTCCGCGCCGGTTCCCTTCGCATGAATGACTGTCCCGCCGGGCGCTTTCGCCTCCCGCGCCGCATCCATGATCGGCTCCACATACCCCTGATTTGCAATCACCACCAAAAGCTCATAGCTGGTATCCTTCAATGTACTTTCCTCTCCTTTTATGAATTCGCGCCCTTCGGTGAGAAACTGCAGCTGCTTTTTCCCGCCGATGCTGGAAAGCGGAACGATGAAAGCGATCCCGCTGCCCGGAATATCTATTTTCATCTGCTTTTGCAGACCGTTTTTGATTTTCTTCCACTCTGCGTCCGTCACGAAGGCGAACAGCACCGCCTTTTCCGCCGCCTCCAGCCCGAAATAATCCAGCACCTCGGATGCCGCCGTTCCCCGGCCCAGCGTCAGCAGCGTTACCGTGACGTCATATTCTTTATAAAAAGCGAGAAACCGGCGGCTCTGGTTGCGGTCGCTGATCGTCGCCATCATATATAGTTCGCTCATATCCTCCTCCATCCTCCGTCATAGCAGCCCGGACAGGTCCCCACTGTTACCTCCCGTCCATTCCATATCCGCTACAGCTCAATAATCGCATCCTCCTCCAACAGGTCAATGGATGTGGCAGGAAGCAATGCGTGAACGGTCTTTTTCCGGTGACTGCCTGCCAGCCTGGAAGCAAGCCCCATCACCTGAATCGTGATGAGCGGCGTCATCGCCACCATCGCCACCACGCCAAAAGCGTCCGTCACGATATTGCCGCCCAGCGCGATGCACGCGCCCTGCGCCAGCGGCAGCAGAAATGCCGCCGTCATCGGACCGGATGCCACGCCGCCGGAGTCAAAGGCGATGGCCGTATAAATTTTCGGCACAAAAAACGAAATGCCCAGCGCCACCGCATATCCCGGCACCAGAAACCAGAGAATGGAAATGCCGGTCAGCACCCGCACCATGGCGAGCCCCAACGAAATCGAAACGCCCACGGAAAGACCCGTTCCCATCGCTTTTGCGGAGATCGCTCCATCCGTGATTTCCTCAACCTGTTTATTCAACACATAGACCGCCGGCTCTGCCTTGACGATGAAATATCCCATGAGCATGGCGATCGGAATCAGCACGCCCGGATGGCGGCTGCCCGCAAGCACCTGTCCCAGATAGTTGCCCGCCGGCATAAAGCCCACGTTAGCCCCGGTCAGGAACAGAACCAGCCCCACATAGGTATAGACCAGGCCGACCAGAATTTTTACCAGAGTCCGCTTCGTCAGCTTTAAGACCAACAGCTGGAACACCATGAAAAACAAAAAGATCGGAAGCAGGGACAGCACGATTTCTTTCATATAGGTGGGCAGCCCGTGGGTAAAAAGATTCCACAGCTGCCTGGAGTTCTCCACCTCCGGAATGCCCGCCGCCGTATATGTACTCTCCGTTGGCTTAAAAATCATGCCCAGCACCATCACCGCCAGGATCGGCCCCACGGAGCAAAGCGCCACCAGACCGAAGCTGTCATCCGCCGCGTGGCGGTCGCTTCGGATGGCGGAAACGCCCACGCCCAGCGCCATGATGAAGGGCACCGTCATCGGTCCCGTCGTCACACCGCCTGAGTCAAAGGCGATGCTTAAAAAGTCCTTGGGCACAAAAATGGCCAAAACAAATACCACCACATAGAAAAACACCAGCATCGGCGGAAGCGGTATGGTAAACAGCATACGCAGCAGGGCGAATACCAAAAACGCGCCCACGCCTGTCGCCACGGATAAAATCAGCGTCATATTCGGCACCGCGGGCACCTGCCCCGCCAGCACCTGCAGATCCGGTTCGGAGATCGTCACGATAAATCCCAGCAAAAATGCCAGCGCTATGATGACCGCCAGATTTCTGCTCTTCGTCAGACAGGTGCCGACCCGCTCGCCCATGGGCGACATCGCCATCTCCGCCCCCAGCGTGAAAAACATCATGCCCACCAGGATCAGGATCGCTCCCATGAGAAAGCATAAAAGAATGCTCGGGGAAATCGGCGCAATGGAAAAGCAGAGCACCAGCACGATCGCTATGATCGGCAGCACCGCCTGCACCGCTTCATACCATTTTTCCTTTAATTTCTTTTTACTGTTCAAAGCCTATCACTCCTTGCCGCTCTTAATAATTCATTGTACCATACTTCTTTCTTCTGTTGGGAATTTTTTGTGCTAAAAAACTGTTCAGTTACGGTAGCAGGGCCATTTCCTCCGGTACCGTTGTCCGCTACAGGCATCCCTCTGTTTCAGGATACCATATCCAGCATATCATGAATATAGGTCTTCAGCCCTTCTTCCGTTCCTATTTCATACTTATGGTTTATGGTTTCGTAATATTTCATTATTCGCTCCTTCGACAAAAGCTCACTCGAAGGAATGCCGTCCCCATATCCCTTTCTGGCCTCCTTCCAGGGCGCCTCGTTATGTGTGATGCGCTCCAACACCTTCCCGCCATATATGCCGAACGTATTTACCACAAGGTCTATCACGCTCTTTTCTTCTTCTGTCAACGCATCCGAAGCCCGTTCAAACAGAGCAAAGCGCGCGTCATCAATCGGATTGTATTTGAAATCTCTGAACAGCTCATATACCTCAGGATAAACAGGCCCATGGATCCATGCCCTGCAGTCTTCTTCAAAAACCGGTCTGCCATACAGCGCAGAGTAAATGCCCTGTATAAAATAAAGAAGCTTCTGCAGCATCAGCGGTGTTACCTCTTCCAGCTTCTCAAACACATACGCAATCACCCGCAGCATCTTATTTGAAACGGAAAACAGGCTCTCTATGCTATCCGCAGCCGCCATCGCTTTTTTATATGCCGCATTTGCCAGCTTTTCCCTGTTTGCCAAAAGTTTCTGCCTGATATATGCCGGGGATGCCAGCGCCGCTTTTATAACATCGGAGTACTCTTTGGAAGGAACCTGGCCTTCCAGATATCGCGATATAGTTATCTCACCAAATCCAAGCGCAAGGGATAAAGGAGCCTTACCAATCTTATATATTTTCATGAGTCTTTCAATATCGTCAATGGATACAAGCCCTTCCGCGGCTCTATATTGTTCATCGATTTCCTGAACATTCTTATCAATCAGACCCGGAATGCTCATTTCTCCGCCACATTCTGCACATACAGCTACGGTAATTCCAAAATTATAATTCTTATCTCTTATATTCTTTACGACGTCTTTTTTCCGTAAAAGATACGCAGTCTCTTTTCTGCACTCGATACAGAAATCTCTTCTTTTCATCTCTTCCATAATGACCACCTCCGATTCGCTTTCTGTTTATTTAAAATAGTACGTAAGAGGATATTTCCTTTGCTTTCGCTTCATCTATAACATAATCCAGAAACAGGCTGATATTATCCTGCCGCCTGGCGTTTCGGTCAATTCTGTATTTGTCCTTTTCAACAGCAGCTTTCACCTCGAAAAGATACTGTTCAATATCCTTTTTATCTACGCTCAATACTTTATTTCCCCGATGTCTATGATGTAATTTTTCCTTTTTTCTATCATTACTATACTCCTATGATCGAATTTTGTCAATATTCCATCAGCAAAAATATAAAAAGGTTGTAATAAGGTGGTTACTATTCAAACAGGTCTGCGCGTTCACCGCGCAGACCGTGAAAAAACGTAGTGGCAACAGGAATCCGCCCCATCGCGAAGCGATTTTTATGGGCGGATGCAGTTACTATTCAGACGTGTCTGAATAGTAACATAAGGTGTTACTTTTCACGGGGTGGGGAGAAAGGACGGGCGTGTAACGCAAAAACCTGGGCGCCTCCAAAAACATATGGATTTTTCCTCCGAAACGTGTATAATACAGATAAGGGGTCCTCCGGACACCCCATTTTTATATCGAAACAAAGGAAGGAATTTCTCATGAAAGAATCGTTCCACATTGTCAGCGACGGCTCCTGCGATCTGCCGCCCGATCTGGCGCAGAAAAAAAATATTACAGTCGTGCCCTTTTATGTGTCCTTTGACGACGGGCATTATCTCAAAGAAAACATAGAAATCGGCATCCGGGACTTTTACCAGCAGATGGTTGACCAAAAGGGCGTCTATCCCAAATCCTCCATGCCCTCCATTCAGGACTACGAGGACGCGTTCCTTCCCTTTGCCAAAGAGGGAATTCCCGTGATCTGCATCTGTATCACTACGAAATTCAGCGGCTCCATGCAATCCGCTCTCAACGCCAGGGCGCTGCTTATGGAACAATATCCACAAACGCAGATCACCGTCATTGACGCCACAGTCAATACCGTTCTGCAGGGGCAGTACGTGCTGGAAGCCGCCAGCCTGCGGGACAGCGGCATAAGCTATCAGGATACGGTGGCACGGCTGGAAGAAATCAAAAGCACCGGACGGATTTTTTTCACCGTAGGAAATATGGAATATTTAAAGCACGGCGGACGGATTGGCAGGGTGGCAGCGCTGGCGGGAAGCGTTCTGGACATCCGCCCCGTCATCACTCTAAAGCAGGGCGAAATCTTCCCCTCCGGCATGGACCGGGGACGTAAGCGCACGCTGAAAAAGGTGATGGAGCTCCTCCTGGAATATTTGCAGGAGAGCAGACTGGGGATTGGCTGTTACAGCCTTGCCGTCGGATACGGCTATGACCGGGAAGAGGGAATCGCCTTCCGCGACCAGGCGCTGGCGACGCTTACGGAGAAGGGATATGACATCAGGGAACTGCCTGTCTATCAGATCGGCGCCACGATCAGCGTACATACCGGACCCTATCCGCTTGGGTTTGGCATTATCGAGAAAGGAATCCATGACTCCTGATTACAGGCAATATATGTACCGCCGCTAAACCAACTGACATGAACCGTGAATAACAACAAGCCGGTATCTCCGCGCTGTCCGCGCGCGAAATACCGGCTTGTTACGATCTTCATGACGATATATCATTTTCCCGATCGTGCTGTCAGCCCACACAGACCCCGACATGTCCGCCATTCTGCATGGCATGCGATTGTCCGGTAAAACTGCTCACTGCCTTACCCTCCGTAAATCCATCTTCTTCTACCGCTGCAAGGGCAGTGCTGCAGAGGCGGCTTCCTGCGCCACAAGCGCCGCCTGCCAGGCCGCCAGGTATGCCGCAATCCCCTCTGTATCCACAGTATCCGGGACAACCACGGTTTTTTTGGCCTGTGCAAAAACCCTTTGCTCTAAAAATGCCTCCAGGCTTTCTCCCTCTTCCCGGTTCACCATATAGGCCGTAAGCAGCGCCATTCCCCAGGGACCGCCCTCGCCGGCCGTATCCAAAACCGCCACCGGAGCCTCCATGGCGGAAGCCAGAAAGCGCTGCATCACGCCCGCCGTCTTAAACAGACCGCCATGCCCGTAGAGCCGGTCCACCTTCACATGCTCCTCTTTAAACAGAATATCACAGCCGATCCGCATGACCGCCATCGCCGCATATAACTGCGCGCGCATAAAATTTGCCAGTGAAAATACAGCATCAGGTTTCCGGACAAGCAATGGCCTCCCGTCCTTTAAACCGATGACGGGCTCTCCGGAATAGCAGTTATAGGCCAGAAGCCCGCCGCAATCCCGCTCCCCCTCCAGGGCCTTTTGGAACAGGGTCTCATAGAGACGGTCCTTCCCGATGGTTACGCCAAAGCACGCCGCAAATTCCTCAAAAACCTTCACCCAGGCGTTCAAATCAAGGGAACAGGTGCTGCCGTGCACCATCGCCGCCGGCCGCCCGGAGGGCGTGGCAAAAATGCCGATTTCCCGGTGCGCCGCCTGCAGCTCCCTTTCCAGAATCACCGTCGCAAAAATCGAGGTTCCCGCGGATATATTTCCGGTTCTTTCCAGCACGGAATTCGTGGCGACCATGCCGGTCTCCACATCTCCCTCCGGCGGCGCAAAGGGAATGCCCGGCTCTAAATTTCCGCTCACATCCAGCAGACGCGCACCCTCTTTGGTCAGCACGCCCGCCTGCTCTCCCGCCATGCGGATACCCGGCAGAATCTCCGGAAGCTTCCAGGAGTATGCCTTTACAGGCTCCAGATTACAGAACAATTCCATCATCCGCGGATGGTAGGCGCAGGTCTGATAATCCAGCGGAAACATGCCGGAGGCTTCTCCCACGCCCAGCACCTTTTCCCCGGTCAGGCTCCAGTGCACATATCCCTCCAGCGTGGTCAGAAAGCTGATCTTATCCACATGCGCTTCCCGGTTTAAAACAGCCTGGTACAAATGCGCAACGCTCCAGCGCGGCGGAATGTTGAAATCAAACAGGGAAGAAAGCAGCTCTGCCGCCTCCGCCGCGGTTGTATTTCTCCAGGTGCGGAATGGCACAAGCAAATTTCCTTCTGCGTCAAAGGGCATATAACCATGCATCATCGCCGAAATGCCAATTCCGCCAAGCCGCCTGATCACAACACCGTACTTTTCCTGCACGGACGCCGCCATTTTCCGGTAACAATCCTGCACGCCCGCCCAGACCGCATCCAGACTGTATGTCCAAAATCCGTTCTCCAGCTGATTCTCCCAGACATGCTCCCCCGTCGCGACGGGCATATAATCCTCCCCGACAAGCACCGCCTTGATTCTGGTTGAGCCAAACTCGATGCCGAGCGCAGCTCTGCCGTCTTCAATATACTTTTTTATATCCCCCATATCGATACCTCTCCCGCGCTTTAGCGCATACCTGTTAATCGTTTGAAAAAAATTTTCCTCCCCTATTACAGCCGTCACGTTACCGGCACGGTCTCTCACGGTCTGCGCGATGAACGCGCAGACCCCTCTGAGCCGTTCTCCTTCACGCTTCCATCGCCCGGCGCAGCCGCATAAGCGTCAGCCGGTTGCGGGCAATCGGGGAATAGTCCAGAAGCATTCCCGTTTTTTCTTCCGTAAGCCCGATATCCGCAAGCTCTGCCTTCGCCCCGATCTGCCGGTATAGACTGCGCAGCTGGTCAGGACCCGGAATTTTATCAATGATCGCACAAACCTCTTCCCAGTGTGCCGCAAGCATCTCCTTTGTGATGCCCTGCGCGCAATCCTGCCTGTTTTCCTCGATCAGCCCTTTTCCCAGCTCTTCCCCAAAGGTTTCCAGAATAAAGCTCTCCTCAAGACCCGGATAATCCCGCCATTTGATCTCTTTCATCCCTGCCAGCCGGTGGTATTCTGCGCTCGCCAGAATGGTCGCCACACCGACCTTTTCTCCGTGCAGCGCATCGGAAGAAATCCCCATGCTTTCGGGCGCCGTCTCAATTAAATGAGAAACGTGATGCTCCGCGCCCGAAGCGGGACGGGAGTTACCCATCAGCTGCATCGCCAGGCCCGACATCAAAAGCCCATAGGTCAGCTTTTCAAAGGCTTCCATATTCCGTTCCGCAATGCCCTTCGCGCTTTCCAAAACGGCTGCCGTCGCTTTCTCCATCATTTCACTGATTTCTTCACAATAAAATTCTCCCGTCACAACAGCGGCAATTTTCCAGTCCGACAACGCCACATATTTTCCCACCATATCGCCAAAGCCCGACCGTGCCAGAAACAGCGGCGCTTTGGCAATGATGTCCAGATCCGCCACAACGAATCTGGGCGCGCGCGCCGGCATCGTCTTTTTACAGCCGTACCAGGTCATCGCCGCCACCGAGGAACAGAAGCCGTCCACGCTCGCTGCCGTAGGGCAGGAAATAAAGGGAATTTCCCTCTCATGCGCGCAATACCGGGTGATGTCGTGAATCGTGCCGGCGCCCACCGCGATCAGATACTGCGCTTTGGGGGACAACTGCTCAAGCACCTGCGCAACCGCTTTTTCAGTCGCATGCAAATGCTCCGGATTTAAAACGATTTCCTGATCCGCCACGGGTCTTACCCCTTCCGCCGCTTTGTACGTGTTTTCATCATAGACAACGGCGCAAAATCCGCTCATGCCGGCCTGCGCCAGATATTCGTCCATTTTTTTTAAGCATCCGCTTTCCACCACGCAGAAATCCGTCGTCATTTCATGTTTTCTCCCACAGGAACAAACCCTGCGGTATTCCTTCGCATCAATCACCATGTCCATTTCCTCCTTCAGGTTGTAAAGCGACAATCAGGTATCGGCTTAAAGGCCGGTCAATGCGGACAGGGGAGAGGAGCGGCGGCGGACGCACGGCCGGTCAGGAGCATTGCGGCAGGCAGGGTGCTTTTTGTGCGGCATTATCCAAAACGGGCAATTCCTCGAAGCGGCGGCACATTCCAAAGCGCGACAGGATGCGATAAACTCACTCCGTTCGGACAGCATCGCATCCTGTCGCCGGAATGCTCTGCCACTCCGGGAATTGCTCCGTTTTGGATACAGCCGTACAAAAAGCACCCTGCCTGCCGCAATGCTCCTGACCGGCCGTGCGTCCGCCGCCGCTCCTCTCCCCTGTCCGCATCGACCTGCTTTTTACCGATATCTTTCCTGGTAACATAACAGAATGGCAAGTTTCTAAACCGTTATGTCTTGACATCCGCTCTCTTTGTTAAGATAATTATAAAGTAAGAAACGGATTTTCACAAGAAATGGCGGAAGAATAGATAAATGAGCATTTTTATTGCGCAGATGAGCCGTGATGTCCGCATCACTCCATGGAGGTGCTTATGAAGGTGTCTGAACGAAAATCGGAAATTTTGAAGCTGCTGGAGGTAAATCGATATTTGTCGGTGAAAAAGCTGGCACAGCTGACCTACACCTCGGAATCCAGCATCCGCCGCGATCTTGCCGACCTGCAGAACCAGCGCCTGCTCATCCGTACCCACGGCGGCGCAAAGCCTGTGCAATCCGCTCTCGCCGTGCCCTCGCTTTCAAACCGCATGACCCAGAACATCACCGGCAAACAGACCATCGCCAAAAAGGCGGCGCAGCTGCTTTGCGACCACCAGATCATCATGCTGGACGGCTCCAGCACCGCCGGATTTCTGGTTCCCCACATCGCGAAGCACAAACACATCAAGCTATATACCAACAATATGCTGACCGCCCTTTCCGCAATCGAAGCCGGCATTGCGACTGTCTGTCTCGGCGGCATATCCACCGATTGCTCGGCGGTGCTGACCGGTGCGCTGGCCTGTCAGAACGTCGCTTCCATCACCCCGGACATCCTGTTTTTTTCCTCCCAGAGTCTGGATGATACGGGCATGATTTCCGACTCCTCCGAGGCAGAAAACTACCTGCGCTCTCTCATGCTCAAAACCGCCCGGAAAAGCGTTTTTTTGTGCGACCATGAAAAATTCCACCGCCGCTCCCCCTACCGGCTCGCCGACATTGACTCCATAGACCATACCGTCTTTGACGAGCCCTGGGAGGCGCTGTCGCCTGCACCCTGATTGGAGAAAACGTGATATGAAAATTATTTTATCCCGGAAAGGCTTTGATTCCGTCAGCGGCGGATGCCCCAGTCCCATCCTGCCGGACGGCGCCCTGCTTTCCATGCCGATCCCTTCCCAAAAAGGCGTCCGCTACGCTGACCTGACATATGGCGGCCATACATACGCAGACATTCTCACCGGCCTCAACCCCAAAAGGCAATATGAAGCCTGCCACCTTGATCCGGACATCCGCTCCGGAATCCGTACTATCCCCGTAAAGGACTGGAAGCCCGCTTTCGGACAGACGGGAAGCGCCGCTGGCATGCTGCAAAACGCAGGCGTAACGGTGGGAGACCTGTTTCTCTTTTTCGGCCTGTTTAGGCAGACCGGACCGGATGAAAAAAATGTCCTCCGATTTGTAAAAGGGAAAAAGCCGCTGCACATCATTTACGGCTATCTGCAGGTCGGCGCTGTGCTAAAAGCCCCGGAGCAAATCCGGCAATATTCCTGGCATCCTCATGCGGATACCGAAAGCTATGGAACACGGAACTTTTTATACCTCCCCAGTGACAGATTGTCCTTCCTGCCCGACCTGCCAGGATACGGCGTGCTCGACCTGCAAGAGCGGCGCATTTTGACTTTAAAGGGCAAAAGTCCCGCTTATTGGCAGGAGCATCCTTTTCTGATGCCCTCCCATATCATGGGTAACCGGAAAAACAGCGCTATCGGCGACGGATTATTTTACAAGGGACAATGGCAGGAGCTCATCCTCGTTGCAAATCAGGATGCCGAAAACTGGGCGAAGCAGATAATCCGCAGCGAATCCGGCTGCTGAAATTTTTTGCTTTTCCAAATCATAAACCGCCCGTATGACAGCTACACCGCAGGAATTGCCCCGATGAATGCCCACTCTGCCGCATTCTGCTGTTATGCCCTCATTCCTCCAGCGGAAACGTTACCTGCCAGTTTCCCTCCACATGCATCCCGCTCGTCGAAAAATCCCCATACAGCCTGTATTTCCCCAGCTTTTCGGGCGGGACGTCAAACACGTAATCCACATAATCCCGTTCTCCCCGCGTCTCCTCGGACTCCGCATGATAAACGTTATAAATGTCATCCACCGTCTGTCCCTGCTCATCCTGCAGATACAAAAATCCATGAATATCCGTTTCATATCGATTCAGATAGGCAACCTGCACATGAAACAAACCGTCCACATAGCCCATACCGGTAAGCTCTGCGCCCTCCACACAAAATCCCTCCCAGGGCTTCCCGGGCACAAGAACGCCCGTCTGTCCGTCTTTTTCCAGATACAGCTCATGATCCAGCCCGCCGCCTCCATAGCTTTCCGTAAGCCTGGCCGGTTGCTCCTTTGTCCTCTCCTGCTTTTTGAGGTCATCAATCAGAAGCGCTTCCCATTTCTTTTTATGGCTCAGAAATTCCCGCACCGAAAACGTGATCTTACCGCCCTCTATTTTCCCCTGATCCCAGCGGGTCAGGCTGACATAAAAGGATACCTTCCCCGTCTCTTCGTCATATCCGATCCGCTCACTGTGTCCGATGCCATCAAAGGGCATATGAATGGAATAACTGTCATACAGGTCTGTCGTCCCATCGATCCTGTCCCCTTCCAGATCCTGCATGGTCACATAAAATTCTGCCGTGTCTCCATGGATACAGGCGGATTCCACCTCCATCCGGATCCCCTGGTCCTCGCATGCCCGCCGTACCGGCTTAAAAAACTGTGCCGTTGCCGGAGACACCAGATACAGAAACTGATAGCCCTGCGGAACCGCCGCCAGAACGGGCATCGCTACCAAAAACAGACAGACGCATGCCGCCGCTGCCACCGCCGGATACCACACCTTTCTGCCTTTTCTCCCCTCTTGATTCCACACATTTTCAAGCGCCTGCTCCACCAGCTTCTCATCCGGCGAAATCTGATCCATCATATGTCTGTATTTTTGTTCAAGCATCTCCATCCTCCTCCATGATCCTTTTTAACGCCCGGCGCGCCCGCGTCAGCTGCGTCCGGACAGTGGACTGCTTTGCGCCTGTCAGCGCCGCAATCTTTTCCACCGGCAGCTCTTCATAATAAAAAAGATGAAGCACCATGCGGTATTTTTCCGGCAGCTTCTTCAATTGCGTGGAAAGATCCCTATCCTCCTGCTGCGTCCATGTTCCCTCCTCTTCCATCGGTCCGGTAAAGCGCTGCCAGAAGGAGCGGTGAAATTTTCCGGCACAGTTGACTGTCACCCGGAGCAGCCACGCCCTTCTGTGCTCCTCCGTTTCGCATACCGGCGGGCTCTTGACATAACGCAAAAATACCTCCTGAAAAATGTCGTCGGCATCGCTTCTGTTTCCCGTGCGGGCAAAGGCGAGCCGGTACACCATATCCGCATAGGTGCGGACCACCCACTCTGCATCCTCCCCCCGCTGCTTTTCTTTGCCCGCCAAAATATCCGGCTTTTTCTTTTTTATCTGCTCCATCATTCTGCGCTCCCTGTCATAGTATCATCCTGCATCATGCCTTCTACTGATAAAACCCCTGACCCGCCAAAAAAGCTACCGTATTTTTCTTTTTTTGTAAAAAAAATGCGCACCTGTCGCCATATAACTTCTTCCTCATGCGCAAAGCCCACACTTCGCCTCGAGCGCGGTTGCCGACAGGCAACCTTTTTCTCGCGCGCGAGTACGTATTAACATCTTTTCTGTTCGATATGAAGTGAAGTTTCCTATCGTACAAAAAAACTGGGGGAACATCAAAGATATTTCCCCAGTCTTTCCTGCACACACTCCCGGACATCCTACGCAAGCCGGTTCAGATTCCCGACCTGGTGTGGATTGATATGATTTTCCAGCATAAAACGATCCACCAGAAGCCGCCGCCAGCCTCCCCTGATACAGCGCCATTGTCCCTACCTTTTTCTCCCGATAAAAAACCTGCAGGCTGTTAAGCTTCTCCATTTATGATCTCCTCAATGGACAAAAAGGGAACCTCCAGGAAAAGGTCCTCCAGCTCCCGGTCAATTTCCAGCGCGATCGCAATTTTCGTCAGAGAAAAAAGGGAAATCTCACCGCTTCGTTCAAACCGCTTCACAGACCCCAGGCTCACTCCCGATTTTTCGCTCAGTCTCTTCTGTGAAATTTTCCGTCTTCTGCGGATATTGCGGATTCTCTGTGCGATGAGCGTACCGATTTCCTCCGGCGTTTTTTGTTGAAAAGCAAATATATTCATAGCTAATATTTTAACCGATTTCCCAGTTTTTATCAAGCTATAGATAAAATATGGGTGTAGATAAAAAACTTTGGTTTTTTCATACTACAATGAAAAGCAGCAAATG
>CAJUEL010000043.1 GCA_910585455.1 uncultured Eisenbergiella sp.
AGTCTATCAGATTTTGGACTTCCTTATCCGTTTCGTAAAGGTCTGTTTCTGCCACGATTTTAGCACACAGCCGCACCATGACTTTCTTTTCCATATCCGTCATATCCTGTCAATCCCCCTTCCTATCGGCTCATTTCAAAGGCACGTTTCGGGCGTTTATTTGCCCTTTCTGCCTGTTCTAATGCCTTTGACCGTTCCACTATCAACTGTACTTGTTCCCTGCCAAAATGACGCTCTAAATGCCTTAAATCAGACGCTTTTTCCTGCAATCGGTCTATGGTGTCGCTCTGCTCCATGACCTTATCCGTCAAGCGGCTAATCTGTATTTGTTGTCCGTCCACTTTGGCGGTCAGCTTCTTGCTCTGTTCCATAAGCTGTACGCACTTGATAGTCAGATTCTTTACTACCTCTTTCAATTTCTCCACAAGCGGTAAAGCCTTTTTATCCCGATAAGTCTTTGCGCTCATCAATGCACCCGGCTCTGCCAACTGCCATTTTATATCTTCATCATAAGCGTGAATATTGCGCTCCATGACTTCCTTAGACTGCACCATTTTATTAAGTTCCTGCTGTAACTTTTTCTGCCGTTTTTCCAACTTTTCATTTTCGGAAAACAGTTTTTCCTTATCCTCTGTCAGTGTTTTCGCCTGCTCTTTCAGCAATAGATTTGTTTCGGAAAGCTCTGATACTTCCTGCCGGATTATTTCGCCCTCTTTGTGTATCTGCTCCATTTCCTGTTCTGCCGCTATCTGCTGATGAAGAATAGAAGATAATTCTTCCTTACTGCCGGAAATCGTCTGCTCCAGTTCCGCAACCTCTTTCTGTCTTTCCTGCTTCTCAAAATCGAGTACCGACAAATGCTTATTATGAGTGCCTAGCTGTTTCCACTGTACGCCATGTCGCCCCATGACTTTTGAAAGTTCCTGCTTCTCCGATTCTATCCACTGATTCCATTCCGTCATTCCCCTTGTGCCGCCTTTGAATCCCTGTTCTGATAATGCACCTTTAAGGGAAACTCTGGTACCAAGTCCACGCTTGCTGTTACGGATAAAAGGAACAAAATCAATGTGGATATGTGGTGTCTGCTCGTCCATGTGCAAATGGCTTGAAAATACATAAAGGTTCGGATTCCTTTGCTGAAACTGCTCCATAAACTCGCACAAAATATCTTTCGCCAACTGCCCCTCATTGCTCTGCACATTCATATCGTCCTTGTTGCCGATTTGAAAGATAACCTCATAAAACAATTTTTCCTGCTTTCCTCTGCGTATCTTTTCATAGTAATCGTCAATCTTTCTGTCACTCCGTTTCTGCTTTGCGTTGTAGCGTTCCAGTGCTTCATCAAAAAGATTGTGATAGACCTCTTTTATATCCGAGTGGCAAAATTCCACGTTATCCCGGCTTCGTTCCTTATCTACATTCTTTGCGCTAAAGGCTCTCGCATTGTGATTGACTGAACCTTTCCCCATCATGCCGCTAATCGTTCTTTCCAATAGGCATATCCTCCACATTCTATATACTGATTTTACTGCGCCGACAGGCGCAAGGCTTTGTTACTTTCCCGAAAGTAACGCAAAAGCACTTTCGACACGCTCCGCTTTATCAAAAGTGCCTTTGCGCCCTGCCGGGAGCTTTTCCGTCCTACGGACGGGGCGGCTTTTCGCCGCTTTGTTGCCGCCACGTTCCCAATCAAGGTGGCAAGATTACCCTATCTTTAGAAAAGGGAATCTTGCTATCTTCCTTTGCTACAAAATCCAGTACCATTGATTTCCCACTTTCACGCTGTCAATTTTCATTTCCTTTTTGGCATTCCATAGCGTTTTCTTCTTAATCCCCCTCTCCTTTGCCGCTTCTGTAATCTCATTACATGACAACTGCCCCTCTGCCAAGACTTCCGCAAGAAACGATTTAGCGTCCTTTGTTTTCTGTCCTCTGCTTTCGCCGGAAAGTAATTCTTCAACCGTAATATCATAAACACCTTCCCAAGTAAAACCGTTATCCTTATCCATACGAAACGCTATTGAAGTTCCCTCCGGCGCAAGACTACTCTTGTCATGCGCTATCACACGCAAAGATGTATCGTCTTTTATCCTGCCAACTACCAACACACTCCGAGCAGTAGCTTGAAAATCTATTGAACCCAATCCCCGGTAAGTAGATTTACTTCCGCTTGCTTTATTCATATGACCGATAAGAACAATCGCACACCCATATTCTTCCGCAATATTTCCCAACTGTTTCAGCACTGGTCTGATTTCATTTGCCCGGTGCATATCCACGTCTGCGCCCAAATATGCTTGAATCGGGTCTAACACAACCATTTTTGCCCCGGTTTCCTTTATCGCCCGGACAAGCCTTTCATCTGTCATGCTCAAACAATCAATGCTTTCATCAATTACCAACACCCGGTTACAGTCTGCACCTGCTCCTAACAGTCGTGGCTTTATGGTATCTTCCAAGCTGTCCTCTGCGTTCTGATAAATCACGTTGACCGGCTCTCTACACTCTGCTGTTTCCTCACAAGGAAGCGCTTCGCCCCTTGTAAGAAGTGCCGCAAGGTGCAAAATAAAAGTGGTCTTTCCCTCTCCCGGATCGCCCTGCACAATCGTCAGCTTTCCATAGGGAATATAGGGATACCACAGCCAATTTACTTCTCTTGCTTCTACATCTTCCATGTTGATTAAACGGTAATTTTTCTCTCTTTTTTCTTCCATTTGCGTCCTCCACTGAAATAATTTGATTGAGTTTCAGCAGAGCCTTTGTTATACTATATTTGCGAGATATAAATACAACAGGCTCTGCCTTTGTAATGAAATGTCCTTGTCAATCGGCAGGGGCATTTTCATTTCTTGCGGCATTTAACATATCTGCCACTTTCTTTTGTTGATTAGGATATAAATGTCCGTAAGTGTTCAGCGTGATTTTAATATCCCTATGTCCTAACCGTTCTTTTATAATCAAAGGCTGTACCCCTTGATTGATAAGATATGCCACATGACTATGACGTAAATCATGCACTCTGATTTGCTTTACTCCCGATTTCACACACTCACGCTTCAGCTTATGCTGTACCGCTTCTGCCACAATGGGAAACAACCTTTCATTATCCGGCAGACCGTAACAGCGGTTCACATACATTTCAATCTCTTTTGTTAAAAATTGTGGAATGTCAATTACACGAACCGACTGTTCCGTTTTCGGTGTCGTAATAATATCTCTGCGCTCCGTTCTATAATAAGTCTTTGTGATACTGATTTGATTGTTCTCAAAATCAACATCTTCTTTTGTTAAAGCCAACATTTCCCCCTCTCTGCAACCCGTCCAAAAAAGGATTTCAAAAATCACAAAATATTTGCTTTCCCGGTCAATACCGCTGATGAAGCAATCATAATCATCTTTCGTCCAAAAGTTCAGCTTGTCAGCGTCAGACTTTCCCATTTTCTTAACCTTTTTACATGGGTTATTATTGAGATTGTAAATGTTACTTGCATGAGTAAATAATGCGGTAATCTGATTTTGCACCATGCGTAAATAAGTCTGCGAATACCCTTTTGCTCTGATAGCGTTCTGCCACTGGATAATATCAGAGGGGCTTATTTCGTTCATTTGCTTATTCTCAAAATACGGTAATACATGGGCTTCTATCATGTACCGCTTATTTTTTATCGTGCGTTCCTTTAGTTCTCCTGCCTTATCCCGGAAATACACATCAACAAATGCGCCTAACATCATATCCATATTGGCAGATGTACTTTTCAGAAATTCTCTTTCCCACTCCAACGCTTCTTTTTTCGTGGCAAAACCACGCTTCTTTTTGTGCTTCTTCTCCCCTTTCCAGTTTTCGTAATAGCATTGAGCAGTCCATTTCCCGGTCTTTTCATCTCTTGAAGCAGACATTCCTTATCCCCCTTTCATGCGGTTTGGTTCGGCTGATTGTAACCATAAAACTTTGTTTCCCAAAATGCCTTTGGCACTTTCCCGGCTATAACAAGATAACCAGCTTTTTTCAATTCTCCATTAAGTTCCCTTATCAGCTTGTAAGCATGACCTTTAGATACTCCTAATTCTTTCGATACATCTTCTGCTGTTAACATGTGATTTTCTTTCAATAAATTACCCTCTCTTTCTTATCTTGTATTATTACAAGATTTCTTGTAATTTAAATATATTACATTATTTTTGGTTTGTCAATATTGATTATTAAATTTCTTGTAATATATACATTGATTTTTGTATCTATATGTGCTACATTATTCTAAAAGGAGGTTTTGGAATGAGATTAGGCGAATATTTTGAAGTGGGAAAACGAATGAAACAAGCCAGAACCAATGCAGGAATTAACCAGCGTGATATGTCCTCAAGACTTTCTTTGACTAATTCCTCATATTCCAATTATGAAAATGGATACAGTGAACCGCCGGTAGAAACAATTTTAAAATTTTGTGATATTCTGGGAATTACACTTAACGATTTATTACAAATAAAGATTGTTTCAAACAAATCATTAAGTGTAAAAACCTTTGCTGATTTTCTCGCAATTCTAATAGATTTAGACCGTAGAGGATTACAGATAAAGGGAAACACTACCTATTCACAGCAAGACAATCAGCTAACTGCTCATTTATCAATAGACATACCAAATGCACAAATTGCAACTTTTATTCCCGATTGGAATAAAGTAAATCAAGCATTAGCATCCGGCGAAATGGATAAAGAAGAATATGATATGTGGTTGGAAGATACTTTAAAATTATTTAATGTACCGATTGACGAATACATCTAATTCACTTACACTTACTTGAAATAGATATTTTGTCGAAATCACAAAGGAGATTTGTATGAACATTGACCTTACAAAAACTCAACAGTACCTCGAATGGTTCAAAAACAAGCTATATCTAAATGCCATTGCCCCCTCTGCTAAAAATCGTATTATATACAGAGGACAAGTATATCACTGCAACTTAGGCGTTGGAATTGGAAGTGAAGAATGCAAAGAACGCCCCTGCGTAATTCTCCAATATAATTCAGCTAACAGAACATCACCTAATACGTTGGTTGCGCCTATAACGCATACCACCTCCACACTTCCTATTGTTGTGCCTATTACAGAGAAAAGAGATTCTTCCGGCAAACTGATACTTGACGGAAATGTTCTTCTTGGAAACATTACTTGTGTAAGCAAGGCAAGACTTGGCGATTATATTACTGATTTATCTTCTGTAGAAATGAAAGCTGTCGATAAAGCCATTTCTTTATCGCTAGATATAAATCACTACTATCAGACTTTACAAAATATGTATGATGACAAATTACAATACATCGAAAAATTAAAACATAATCGCAGTTTGTTGCAAAGTGATTTGGATTCAAAACAGGAACAAATTGACAATTTCCAAAAGTTACTTGATACTTATCATTTTTCTGATATTGATAATTTAGCAGATTTTTTAGAAAAATCTCGAAAAGAAAAGTAGACAAATCAAGATTTTCATGCTAATATAAAGCTACAAGAAAGGTGTTCACGAGTGGGACATTATTACAGTATTTCAAGCAAGGGAACTACGAGTGAGTTCCCTTTGTTTTTGCATAATATTTTTTCTTGGACATAAAATATTATTACAATTCTTCTTTGGACGTGTGCCGAAGAATTTATTGTAATCAAGCAAAGGGAGTCACGAGCGGACTCCCTATTTATTTTTTAGAGCCATTTTAGAGCCACTAGCCATTTTTAATAAAATTCCAGCAAGCGACTTTTCCTTTTGTTCGCTATTATTTTCAGACATTAAGAAACCGCAACCCCTTGATTTCTCAAAGGATTGCGGTGCTTATTTTAATTATTTGGCTCTATATCACTGATTACTCAATGATAGTAGCAACCCTGCCTGAACCAACTGTTCTACCACCCTCACGGATAGCAAAGGTAAGTCCCTGCTCCATAGCTACAGGATGGATCAGCTCGATAGACATCTCTACGTTATCACCAGGCATGCACATTTCTGTGCCGGCAGGCAGTTCGCAAACACCAGTAACGTCAGTTGTACGGAAGTAGAACTGAGGTCTGTAGTTGTTGAAGAAAGGTGTATGACGGCCACCCTCGTCCTTTGTCAGAACGTAAACCTGAGCGGTAAACTTATGATGGCAGGTAACAGAGCCGGGTTTCGCAAGAACCTGTCCTCTTTCGATTTCGGTTCTCTGCACACCACGAAGCAGTGCGCCGATGTTATCACCAGCCTGTGCCTCATCCAGCATCTTACGGAACATTTCGATACCGGTTACAACAGTCTTCTTGGTCTCTTCCTTGATACCAACGATTTCAACTTCCTCGTTTAGATGCAGAGTACCTCTTTCTACTCTACCGGTAGCAACGGTACCACGACCTGTGATCGTGAATACGTCTTCTACAGGCATCAGGAAAGGCTTGTCGGTATCACGCTGAGGATCGGGAACATACTCGTCAACGGTCTTCATCAGCTCAAGAACCTTGTCGCCCCACTCGCTGTTGGGATCTTCCAGAGCCTTCAGTGCGGAACCTCTGATGATCGGGCAGTCATTGAAGCCATACTCTTCGAGCTGTTCGGTAACTTCCATCTCAACCAGCTCAAGCAGCTCAGCATCGTCAACCATATCGCACTTGTTCAGGAACACAACGATATAAGGAACGCCTACCTGACGGGACAGAAGGATGTGCTCCTTGGTCTGTGCCATAACACCGTCAGTTGCAGCCACAACCAGGATTGCGCCGTCCATCTGCGCAGCACCGGTGATCATGTTCTTAACGTAGTCAGCATGTCCAGGGCAGTCAACGTGTGCATAGTGTCTGTTCTCTGTCTCATACTCAACGTGTGCAGTAGAGATGGTGATTCCACGCTCTCTCTCTTCGGGAGCCTTATCGATCATATCGAAAGCTACCGCTTCGCCGGTACCAAGTCTTGTGTTCAGAGTCTTGGTGATCGCAGCGGTCAGAGTTGTTTTACCATGGTCAACGTGACCAATGGTACCAATGTTACAATGCGGCTTGTTTCTTTCAAATTTAGCTTTAGCCATTGCCTGTAATCCTCCTTAAATCAATGAATAGGTAATTTTTGTTAATTCAGCTATTAACGATTATATTCGATAATGGCTGTATTTTCAAGTATTATTTGCAAATATTCTTATTTCGATTTGGCAGCAAGCACCTTTTCCTGTACATTCTTGGGCACCTGCTCATATTTTTCAAAGAACATGGAATAGTTACCGCGTCCCTGCGTCTTGGAACGCAGGTCTGTGGAGTAGCCAAACATCTCAGCGAGCGGCACATACGCTTTCACCAGCTTGCCTCCGCCGATGTCCTCCATTCCCTCGATGCGTCCACGACGGGAATTGATATCGCCGATAACATCACCCATATATTCTTCCGGCATTGTCACTTCCACCTTCATGATAGGCTCGAGCAGCACTGCATTTGCCTTGCGCATAGCATCCTTGAATGCCAGGGAGCCCGCAATGTGGAATGCCATTTCGGAAGAGTCAACCTCATGATAAGAACCGTCGTATACATTCGCATGCACGCCCAGTACCGGGAAGCCGCCCAGAATACCAGCCTTGGTCGCCTCTTCGATACCTTCGCCGACCGCGGGGATATATTCCTTGGGAATCGCGCCGCCGACAACGGTGGATTCAAACTTAAAGGTTTCTTCAGCGTTCGGATCCATGGGCTCGAATTTCACCTTACAGTGACCATACTGACCACGGCCACCGGACTGCTTCGCATACTTGCTGTCCACGTCCACCGCCTTGGTGAAGGTTTCCTTGTACGCAACCTGAGGTGCGCCCACATTCGCCTCTACCTTAAACTCACGCAGCAGACGGTCTACAATGATCTCCAGATGCAGCTCGCCCATGCCGGCGATAATCGTCTGTCCTGTCTCCTGATCGGTATGCGCGCGGAAGGTAGGATCCTCCTCCGCCAGCTTCGCCAGCGCAATGCCCATCTTATCCTGTCCGGCTTTTGTCTTAGGCTCAATTGCCAGCTCGATAACGGGCTCAGGGAATTCCATGGACTCCAGGATAACCGGATGCTGCTCATCACAGATCGTATCGCCTGTCGTCGTAAATTTGAAGCCGACAGCGGCGGCAATATCGCCGGAATATACCTTATCGAGCTCCATTCTCTTATTCGCATGCATCTGCAGGATACGTCCTACACGCTCTTTCTTATCCTTCGTCGCATTCAGCACGTAGGAACCGGAATTCAACGTACCGGAATACACGCGGAAATATGCGAGCTTACCCACAAAAGGATCCGCCATGATCTTGAATGCCAGTGCCGAAAACGGCTCGTCGTCTGAGGAATGTCTCTCCACCTCATTGCCGTCCAGATCCGTGCCCGTAATAGCGGGAATGTCCGTAGGCGCCGGCATATAATCCAGAATCGCATCCAGAAGCTTCTGCACACCCTTATTCCTGTAAGCAGAACCACAGCAAACCGGAACCGCCGTGCATTCACAGGTCGCTTTCCGCAGCGCCGCTTTCATCTGCTCTACAGAGGGCTCTTCCCCATCCAGATACATCATCATCAGGTCATCATCCAGTTCGCAGACCTTCTCCACAAGCTCTGTGCGATACAGCTCCACATCGTCCTGCATATCTTCGGGAACGTCGCAAACGGTGATGTCCTCACCCTTATCATCATTATAGAGATAAGCTTTTTGTTCAAACAGGTCAATAATGCCCTTAAACTCATCCTCCTTACCGATTGGTAACTGCAGGATGATTGCATTTTTGCCCAGTCTTGTTCTGATCTGATCCACAGCGCCATAGAAATTAGCGCCCAGGATGTCCATCTTGTTAATAAATGCCATACGGGGAACGTTGTAGGTATCAGCCTGACGCCATACATTTTCAGACTGCGGCTCTACACCGCCCTTCGCACAGAAAACGCCTACCGCACCATCGAGCACACGCAGGGAACGTTCCACTTCAACAGTAAAGTCAACGTGTCCGGGAGTGTCAATGATATTGATACGGTGTTCCAGTGCGTCTGGCTGCTTTTTGGTAAATTCTTCATGAGTCCAGTGACATGTGGTAGCAGCGGACGTGATCGTAATACCTCTTTCCTGCTCCTGCTCCATCCAGTCCATGGTAGCAGTGCCTTCATGCGTATCGCCGATCTTATAATTTACACCTGTGTAGTAAAGAATACGCTCTGTCAGAGTAGTCTTACCTGCATCGATGTGAGCCATAATACCAATGTTTCTGGTTCTCTCCAATGGATATTCTCTTCCAGCCAAAGGTTTTTCCTCCTTATTTCAGTCAGCCAAAAGCGGACCTCCCATGCTCTCCTAGAATCTGTAGTGGGAGAATGCCTTGTTCGCTTCAGCCATCTTATGAACGTCTTCTTTCCTCTTCACGGATGCGCCGGTATTATTCGCTGCATCCATAATTTCGTTTGCCAGCCTTTCTTTCATGGTTTTCTCGCCTCTCTTGCGGGAAAACATGGTCAGCCAGCGTAATCCCAGCGCCTGACGTCTGTCAGCCCGGACCTCGATCGGCACCTGATAGGTCGCGCCGCCGATACGTCTTGCCTTAACCTCCAGAACAGGCATGATGTTGTTCATCGCTTCTTCAAATACTTCGAGGGCGGGTTTCCCCGTCTTCTCCTCTACTCTGGCAAATGCACCGTATACAATTTTCTGTGCAACACCCTTCTTACCATCTAACATAATGTTATTGATAAGCTTGGTTACCACCTTGTCATTGTATAAAGGATCTGCCAATACATCTCTTTTCTGAATATGTCCTTTACGTGGCACGGTTCTTCCCTCCTTAATCACGCTTGCTTCCGGCATCGCGCCGGAGCCTTCTTGGCGCCTGTATAGATATCAGGCAGCCTCGATTCAATTAATTCAACGGTACTCACATGTGTCCTCTAATGTGTTCGTGCGGTATATCCGCAGGAATGCTCCTGCGGCAGAATCCCTACACTTAATTAGTTTACGTTTGTGGTACTTACCGCTGTTTTCCGCAAATTATTTCTTGCCTGCGGTTTTTCCAGCCTTCGGTCTCTTCGCGCCGTATTTGGATCTTGCCTGACGTCTGTTCGCAACGCCTGCGGTATCCAGCGTACCTCTGATGATATGGTATCTGGTACCGGGAAGGTCCTTCACACGACCGCCTCTGATCAGCACAACAGAGTGCTCCTGCAGATTGTGTCCTTCACCGGGGATGTAGCTTGTCACTTCGATTCCGTTGGAAAGACGCACTCTGGCGATCTTACGAAGAGCGGAGTTAGGCTTCTTAGGAGTCGCTGTCTTCACAGCCGTGCACACGCCTCTCTTCTGAGGGGAAGAGATGTCGGTAGCCTTCTTGTGAAGGGAATTGTAACCCTTCTGAAGAGCCGGTGCCGTAGACTTCTTTACGGAAGTCTGACGTCCTTTTCTTACTAACTGATTAAATGTGGGCATTCTTTTTCACCTCCTGCGATATTTGCCTCATATTTATTCTGGACCGATTTCTCAGTCCTATACATCCCGATTGCCATCTATTCCCGGAAATTCGTCCATTCTCCACACGTTCATGGCATGGACAGAACACCACAAAGAAAAAGCATCCGGATGCACGCAAATTATAGTATACGTGTTTCCGGATGCCCTGTCAACCTGTTTTTTTAAAATCACTCAAAATCTTTGTAACAGTTCAGCCAAGTCTGAACTGTTACTGCATTCGCCCATGAAAATCGCTTCGCGATGGGGCGAATGCCTGCTATCGGCACAATTTCTCACGGTCTGCGCGGTAAACGCGCAGACCTGGCTGAACTGTTACAAATCTTTATCATCGGAGCCATCGAATTCTTCAAAGTCGTCTTCTTCAAAATCCTCTTCCCCGAATTCTTCTTCTCCATATTCATCTGCCTGCGCCGGATCGTCAAAGGCCTCTTCTCCCTGAACGTCCTCATCATCTTCCGGTTCGTAATCGGCATCCTCCAGAAGCTCATCTTCCTCAGCATCTTCCCTGGAGGCTCTCGCTTCCCTTTCCGATTCTGCCGCAAGCCGCGCTTCCTCTTCCGCACGCGCCAGCCGCTCTGCCTCCTCCGCCGCAATAATTGCATCGGTATTGAGCCTGACGTCGCGATAACGCTTCATGCCGGTACCCGCCGGAATCAGCTTACCGATAATTACATTTTCCTTCAGCCCCAGCAACGGATCCGCCTTGCCTTTGATCGCCGCTTCCGTCAGAACCTTTGTGGTCTCCTGGAAGGAAGCCGCAGACAGGAAGGAATTCGTGGCGAGCGCCGCCTTGGTGATACCCAGCATGACCTGCTTTCCTTCCGCAGGCACTTTACCCTGCGCAATCAGCTCTTCGTTCAAATCTTCAAAATCCAGGATATCCACCATGGTACCGGGCAGATATTCCGTGTCGCCGCTGTTCTCGATGCGAACCTTTTTGAGCATCTGGCGGACAATTACCTCGATGTGCTTGTCAGCGATATCAACCCCCTGCAGACGATATACACGCTGTACCTCACGCAGCATATAATCCTGTACCGCACGGATTCCCTTAATCTTCAATAAATCATGCGGATTTACCGAGCCTTCCGTCAGCTCATCGCCCGCTTCCAGTTCCTGTCCGTCAACCACTTTAATCCGGGAACCATAGGGAATCAAATAAGTCTTGCTCTCTCCTGTCTCCCCGTTGGAAACAATGATTTCCCGCTTTTTCTTGGTATCCTTAATGACAGCTGTGCCGCCAAACTCCGCAATGATGGCAAGACCCTTGGGCTTTCTCGCCTCAAACAGCTCCTCTACACGGGGAAGACCCTGGGTGATATCATCACCGGCTACGCCGCCCGAGTGGAAGGTACGCATCGTAAGCTGTGTACCGGGTTCTCCGATGGACTGCGCCGCGATGATGCCGACCGCCTCACCAACCTGCACCGCCTCGCCGGTCGCCATGTTTGCGCCATAGCACTTTGCACAGATTCCTACCTTGGAGCGGCAGGTCAGGATCGTCCGGATCTTCACTTCCTCCACCGGATTCCCCTTCTTATCCACGCCTGTCTCCAGAATCCGCTTTGCACGGCTGGGGGTGATCATATGGTTGGAACCGACAATCAGCTCCCCGTCCTTATCATAAATATCCTCACAGGAATATCTTCCCGTAATTCTGTCCTTTAAGCCTTCAATCGTTTCCTTGCCATCCGTAAACGCTTTTACAAAAAGTCCGGGCACCTGTTCCCTGTCTTCGGAACAATCCATTTCCCGAATGATCAGCTCCTGTGAAACATCGACCATACGACGGGTCAGATATCCGGAGTCAGCCGTACGCAGCGCGGTATCGGACATACCTTTTCTTGCGCCGTGTGCGGACATGAAGTATTCCAAAACGTCCAGACCTTCACGGAAGTTGGATTTGATCGGCAATTCAATCGTACGGCCGGTAGTATCCGCCATCAGTCCGCGCATGCCTGCAAGCTGCTTGATCTGCTGATTGGAACCACGGGCGCCGGAATCCGCCATCATAAAGATATTATTATATTTATCCAATCCCTGCAGCAGAACATCTGTCAGTTCCTTATCCGTTTCCTGCCAGGTTTCCACCACGGCACGATAACGCTCTTCCTCCGTGATCAGACCGCGGCGATAGTTCCTGCCGATCTTATCCACAGTCTTCTGCGCCTGCGCCAGCATTTCCGCCTTCTGCGCGGGCACCGTCATATCGGAAATGGAAACCGTCATAGCCGCTTTGGTGGAATATTTATAGCCGATGGCTTTTACGTCATCCAGCACCTCCGCCGTTTTGGACGCGCCATAGGTATTGATCACTTTTTCCAGAATCTGCTTTAACTGCTTTTTGCCCACATGGAAATTCACTTCCAGCTTCAGGTAATCCTCCGGCACAGCCCTTTCCACATAGCCCAGATCCTGCGGCAGAATCTCGTTGAAAATAAAACGTCCCAGAGTGGATTCTACAAAGCCGGTCACCTCTTCCCCGGAAGGAATCGTCCTGGTGACTCTGACCTTTATGCGGGAGTGTAACGTGCAGACTCCGTTTTCATAAGCAAGTATTGCCTCATTGACACTCTTAAACGCTTTTCCTTCTCCCTTTGCCCCCGGTCTTTCCTGTGTCAGATAGTAAATACCCAGCACCATATCCTGGGAAGGCACCGCCACCGGACCGCCGTCGGAGGGCTTTAACAGATTGTTCGGAGAAAGCAGCATGAAGCGGCACTCTGCCTGCGCTTCCTGGGAAAGCGGAAGGTGTACTGCCATCTGGTCGCCGTCGAAGTCGGCGTTGAATGCCGTACACACGAGGGGATGCAGCTTGATCGCTTTACCCTCCACCAGAATGGGTTCAAATGCCTGAATTCCCAGCCTGTGCAGTGTGGGGGCGCGGTTTAGCATAACCGGATGCTCCTTGATCACATCCTCCAAAACGTCCCAGACCTGCGTGTCCAGTCTCTCCACCAGCTTCTTCGCATTCTTGATATTCTGGGAAACGCCTCTCGATACCAGCTCCTTCATCACGAAGGGCTTAAACAGCTCGATCGCCATTTCCTTGGGCAGCCCGCACTGATAAATTTTCAGCTCCGGACCGACGACGATAACGGAACGGCCGGAATAATCCACACGTTTTCCCAGAAGGTTCTGACGGAAACGTCCCGATTTTCCCTTTAACATATCGGAAAGGGATTTCAGCGCCCGGTTTCCGGGTCCCGTAACCGGACGTCCCCTTCTGCCGTTGTCAATCAGCGCGTCCACCGCTTCCTGCAGCATTCTCTTTTCATTGCGGACAATGATATCCGGCGCACCCAGCTCCAAAAGTCTCTTTAACCGGTTATTCCGGTTGATAATCCTTCTATATAAATCATTCAAATCTGAAGTTGCAAAACGACCGCCGTCCAGCTGTACCATCGGACGCAGATCAGGCGGAATGACCGGAATCGCGTCCATGATCATCCATTCCGGACGGTTGCCGGATTCCCGGAATGCCTCTACCACCTCCAGGCGCTTGATAATTCTGGCACGCTTCTGGCCGTTGGCATCCTCCAGCTCTTCCTTCAATTCAGCCGCCTCTGTTTCAAGGTCAATCGCCTCTAACAGCTCCTTGATTGACTCCGCGCCCATTCCCACGCGGAACCGGTTGCCCCAGGCCTCTCTCGCATCCTGATATTCCTTTTCGGACAGCACCTGCTTGTATTCCAGATTGGTTTCTCCCTTATCCAGCACAATATAAGATGCAAAATAGAGCACCTTTTCAAGCACTCTCGGAGATAAATCCAGAATCAGCCCCATCCGGCTGGGAATTCCTTTAAAATACCAGATATGGGAAACCGGAGCCGCCAGCTCAATGTGTCCCATCCGTTCCCGGCGCACGCTGGACTTGGTGACCTCCACGCCGCAGCGGTCACAGACAACGCCCTTATATCTGATCTTTTTATACTTGCCGCAATGACATTCCCAATCCTTGCTGGGTCCGAAAATCCTCTCGCAGAAAAGCCCGTCGCGTTCCGGCTTTAAAGTTCTGTAATTGATCGTCTCCGGCTTTAAGACCTCGCCTCTGGACCATTCGCGGATCTTATCCGGCGATGCCAGACCAATCTTAATAGCGTCAAACGTCATTGGCTGATACACTTCATTTTTTGTTTCAGGCATCTTGGCACTCCTTTACAAACAGTCGATATCAGCAGCAGCCGGACAGCTCCGGCTGCTGCCTGCACCCTTTAAACCTCTTCAAAGACCTCGTCGTAGCTCTCTTTGAGTTCCTCTTCAAAATCTTCCTCATCGTCATCCGCCGCCACAAGCTCTTCGCTGTCTGCGTCGAATTCCTGCTTCTGATAGCCCATTTTTCCGAAGTTTTCTTCTTCGCCGTAATTGTAGCCTTTGGAATCGCCTTCTAACTCATAGCGGTAATCCGTATCACCATAATCAACGGTTTCCATAATTTCCACTTCTGTATTGTCGTCACGCAGCACCCGCACATCCAGTCCCAGAGACTGCAGCTCCTTTAACAGAACCTTAAAGGACTCCGGAATACCGGGCTCCGGAATGTTGTCGCCCTTGATGATCGCCTCGTAGGTCTTCACACGTCCGACCACATCATCGGATTTCACCGTCAGGATTTCCTGCAGGGTATAGGATGCGCCGTAAGCCTCCAGCGCCCATACCTCCATTTCTCCGAAACGCTGTCCGCCAAACTGCGCCTTTCCGCCCAGAGGCTGCTGCGTTACCAGAGAATAAGGACCGGTGGAACGCGCGTGGATCTTATCATCCACCAGATGATGCAGCTTGAGGTAATGCATATGCCCAATCGTTACCGGGCTGTCGAAATACTCTCCGGTCCGCCCGTCACGCAGCCGCACCTTACCGTCTCTGGAAATCGGCACGCCCTTCCAGACCTCCCTGTGATCTCTGTTTTCATACAGATAGTCCAAAACCTCGGGAAGCAGTTCTTCCTCGTGCCTGCTTTTAAACTCCTCCCAATCGAGGTTTACATAATCATTTGCCAGCTCCAGGGTATCCTGAATATCCATCTCGTTCGCACCGTTGAAAATCGGCGTCGCAACATTAAAGCCCAGCGCCTTTGCCGCCAGGGAAAGGTGGATTTCCAGTACCTGTCCGATGTTCATACGGGAAGGCACGCCCAGAGGATTCAACACGATATCCAGCGGACGCCCGTTGGGCAGATAGGGCATATCCTCCACCGGCAGCACACGGGATACAACACCCTTGTTGCCGTGACGGCCTGCCATCTTGTCGCCCACGGAAATTTTTCTCTTCTGTGCGATGTAGATGCGCACCGCCTGATTCACGCCGGGGGACAGCTCGTCGCCGTTCTCTCTCGTAAATACCTTGGCATCCACAATGATGCCATATTCTCCGTGCGGAACCTTCAAAGAGGTATCGCGCACCTCACGCGCCTTTTCGCCGAAAATCGCACGCAGCAGGCGCTCCTCAGCCGTCAGCTCGGTCTCGCCCTTCGGCGTCACCTTACCAACCAGAATATCTCCGGCACGGACCTCCGCACCGACACGGATAATGCCCCGGTCATCCAGATCCTTTAACGCATCGTCGCCGACGCCAGGCACGTCCCTCGTGATCTCCTCAGGCCCCAGCTTGGTATCCCGCGCCTCAGCCTCATATTCTTCAATATGGACGGATGTGTATACATCGTCCATGACAAGCCTTTCGCTCAAAAGTACCGCATCCTCGTAGTTATAGCCCTCCCAGGTCATGAACCCGATCAGAGGGTTCTTGCCCAGAGCCAGCTCGCCTTCCGAGGTGGACGGACCGTCCGCAATCACCTGTCCCGCTTCCACATGGTCGCCCTTGAACACGATCGGACGCTGGTTATAGCAGTTGGACTGATTGCTTCTGGAAAATTTGGTCAGATGATATTCCTTCTTCTCCCCGTCGTCGCAGGTCATGCGGATCATTCTGGACGAAACGTAGTCAATCGTCCCCGCCTTCTTCGCCACGACACAGACGCCTGAGTCAACCGCCGCCTTCACTTCCATGCCGGTGCCCACTGCGGGCGCTTCGGTGGAAAGCAGCGGAACGGCCTGACGCTGCATGTTGGAACCCATCAGCGCGCGGTTTGCGTCGTCGTTCTGCAAAAAGGGAATCAACGCCGTCGCGACGGAAAACACCATCTGCGGCGATACATCCATGTAGTCAAACATCGCCTTGGGATATTCCGAGGTTTCATCCAGATAACGTCCGGATACGCTGGGCTTCACAAAATAGCCGTTCTCGTCCAGCTCCTCATTCGCCTGCGCCACATGGTAATTGTCCTCTTCATCCGCAGTCATATACACAACCTCATTGGTCACACGCGGATTTTCGGGATCTGTTTTATCAATCTTACGGTACGGCGCCTCTACGAAACCATACTCGTTAATTTTGGCATAGCTCGCCAGAGAGTTGATCAGACCGATGTTGGGTCCCTCAGGCGTCTCAATCGGGCACATTCTGCCATAGTGGGAGTAATGTACGTCACGCACCTCAAATCCGGCGCGGTCACGGGACAGACCGCCGGGGCCCAGCGCAGAAAGACGCCTCTTATGCGTCAATTCGCCCAGAGGGTTGTTCTGATCCATGAACTGGGACAGCTGGGAGGAACCGAAGAATTCCTTCACGGCAGCCTGTACCGGTTTGATATTGATCAGCACCTGCGGGGAAATCTCCTCCGCATCATGTGTGGTCATGCGCTCCCGGACCACCCTCTCCAGACGGGACAGACCGATGCGGTACTGATTCTGTAAAAGCTCGCCCACCGCACGGATACGGCGGTTGCCCAGATGGTCAATATCATCATCATTGCCGATGCCGTATTCCAGATGGATGTTATAATTGATGGATGCGATGATGTCTTCCTTCGTCACATGCTTGGGGATCAGCTCGTGGACATTTTTCCGGATCGCCTCCGCAAGCTCCTCCGGATCCTGGGCATACTGCTCCAGAATCTGTGCCAGCACGGGATAGTACACCAGCTCCGTGATGCCCAGTTCTTTGGGATCGCAGTCCACATAATGGGTCAGGTCAACCATCATGCTGGAAAGAACCTTGACCTTCTTTTCCTCCGTCTGGATATATACATAGGGAACCGCGCTGTTCTGGATCTCGTCCGCCAGCTCTCTGGTCACCTTCGTTCCCGCCGCCGCCAGGATCTCTCCTGTCGTCATATCCACGACATCCTCTGCCAGCTCATGTCCGCTGATCCTGTTGCGGAACATCAGCTTCTTATTAAATTTATATCTTCCGACTTTCGCCAGGTCATATCTTCTGGGGTCAAAAAACATTGCGTTGATGAGGCTCTCCGCACTCTCCACGCTTAAGGGCTCGCCCGGACGGATCTTCTTATACAGCTCTAACAGACCCTCCTGATAATTCTCAGCAGTGTCCTTCGCAAAGCTCGCTTCAATCTTGGGTTCTTCACCGAACAGCTCGCGAATCTCGTCGTTGGTGCCCACTCCCAGCGCGCGCAGTAAAACAGTGATCGGCACCTTCCTCGTACGGTCAACGCGAACATAAAAAACATCGTTGGAGTCTGTTTCATACTCCAGCCATGCGCCGCGGTTCGGGATTACAGTGCAGGAAAACAGTCTTTTACCGATCTTGTCATGACCAATTCCATAATAGATACCGGGGGAACGTACCAGCTGGCTGACAATAACACGCTCCGCACCGTTGATCACAAAGGTACCCGTTTCCGTCATTAACGGAAGATCGCCCATGAAAATCTCATGCTCGCTGATTTCTTCCTTTTCTTTATTATAAAGACGTACTTTCACTTTCAGGGGAGCGGCATATGTCGCGTCTCTCTCCTTGCACTTCTCAATAGAATATTTCACATCGTCTTCACACAGCTCAAAGTCCACGAATTCCAGACTCAGGTGCCCGCTGTAATCAGAAATCGGAGAAATATCGTCAAATACCTCTTTGAGTCCCTCGTTGAGAAACCACTGATAGGAATTCTTCTGAACCTCTATCAGATTCGGCATTTCCAACACTTCTTTCCGCCGCGCGTAGCTCATACGCGCATTCTTGCCAGCGGCAATCGGACGTATCCTGTTTTTTTCCATTGACACTTCACCCCGTTCTTAAGATTGATGCCCATCAGACTTCTGAAGGGTGTTGACCTGCTCGACTATTCCGTATAAAGCGTAAAAAATGGCATACTCTAACGCAATAATGCACCCTACAATTTAGCACAAATTGGAAGCAAAGTCAACTAAAATTTTGTAAATATTATAAAAAAAAGATGCCCGCGTGCGGGCATCCTTCGTTCATGGACATTACCATTATTTCAGAGTAATCTTAGCGCCTTCAGCTTCCAGCTTCTTCTGGATATCCTCAGCCTCTTCCTTGGAAGCGCCTTCCTTCACGATCTTGGGAGCGCCGTCAACAACGTCCTTCGCTTCCTTCAGACCAAGGCCGGTAACCTCGCGGACAACCTTGATAACCTTAACCTTGTTCGGGCCAACCTCTGTCAGCTCAACATCGAACTCGGTCTTCTCTTCCACTTCTGCTGCCGGGCCTGCTGCCGCTACCACAACGCCTGCTGCTGCGGATACGCCGAACTCTTCTTCGCATGCCTTTACCAGATCATTTAATTCCAGAACTGTCATTTCTTTGATCGCATCAATAAATTCCTGAGTGCTCAATTTAGCCATTATTATTTACCTCCATTGAATATTTGCAAAAAGTCCTACTTTCTGCCATTTGTTTTCTCTCATCCTGCCGCTTTTGCGGCATCAATTCCTGCCAAAAAAATTATTCCGCTGCGGGAGCCTCTGCTGCAGGCGCCGCTTCTCCGCCCTTTTCCGCGATCTGGTTCAATACGCGGGCGAGGTTCGTGATCGGAGACTGCATGCTTCCCAGCAATCTGGAAATAAGCGCTTCCCTTCCAGGGATCTGCGCGATCTGTGCAATGCCCTTCGCATCATACACATTGCCCTCTACAACACCGCCCTTGATCTCCAGCTTATCCGCTGTCTTCGCGAAATTAGCCAGCTCCCGTGCGGGTGCGGTAGCGTCTGTTGTGGAAATCGCGACTGCGGACGGTCCGTTCAGATAAGGAGCCAACGCCTCAAAGTCCGTTCCCTTGAACGCGAAATTCATCATCGTGTTCTTGTACACCTTGTAGGTCACGCCGGCTTCACGGAGCTGCTTACGAAGCGCTGTGTCCTGCTCTACCGTCAGACCACGGTAATCCACAAGAACAACAGACTGCGCATCCTTGATCGCATCCGAAATTTCCTGCACAACAGGCTGTTTCAATTCAACCTTTGCCATTATCTTACCTCCTTACAGATTCTTTGCCGAATAAAAAGAGGGATAAAAAACCTCCCTGTCCGAAGGCAGAGAGGGTGAAAGTCACTCCTGTACTCTTTACTCCTCGGCAGGCGTTTCTCCTTACACCGGTTATCCGGTACCTGCTGTCTTCGGCACGGTCTCAACGACCTTTATGACCATATCACACATAGCCGGATGTTGTCAAGCATTTCTGTGGATGAAATTCACTTTTTTGTGATAAATCCGTCCGCATCAATGTTTGCGGTGGGCGATATGCTTCTCATATAGGAAAGGACTCTTTCCTTTTCCGCACCGTAGTGCATGGAAACGCTGCAATTCTGCTGCCGTCCCGGAATGAACTGCAGGCTTCTTAAGCCCCCCGCATCCAGCACCGCCCGCACCAGACAGGTGTCCTGCGCCTTGGAGTTAAACAGGAAATTTCCCAGGCTGTAAATCACAGGAACATCACCGCAATAGCCTACAGGCTGCAGCACATGGGGGTGATCGCCAATGATCAGGTCCGCCCCCGCTTCCGCAATTTTAGGCCCCTGCTCCTTCTGCGCCCAGTCGATCTCATCCGTGGATTCCGTCCCCCAGTGAATATAAACGATCACAAAATCGCTGATTTCTTTCGCCTTCTGTATTTCCATGAGCAGCCGGTCGATATTCAGGCACCGGAACACGCCGGGGGAGGAATCCGTCGCTCCCTTTGTCGCCGGGTTTTCCATGCGTTCGATCTGCGTGGCGGAAAGAATGGCAATTTTCATCCCGTTTGCCACAAAATACGCCGTTTTCGCCGCCTCCTCCAGGTTTCTTCCCGCCCCCACAAAGGGCATCCCGATGCCGTTTAGCACATCGATGGAATCCGTCAGGGAAACCGTCCCATAATCGCTGGCATGATTATTGGCAAGGGACACAATATCCACCCCCATGTCCAGCAGGTAGGAAGCATACTCCGGTCTTCCCCGGAACGTAAACAGCTTATCCGGCGTAGGTTCCCCTCTGCCGCTGTAGGGGAACTCATTATTTACCATAAAAATATCCGCTCCCCGCATCACTTCCAGACAATCCTGTGAAATACTGCTTTCAATCGCGCCGCCCCGCTGCTTTAAATACGCCATGACCGCATACTGGTCGTCAAAAAGAATGTCCCCCGCAAAAACGATCGAAACCTCCTCCGGATTCGCCGTCTCCTTCACATAAACCTTGTCCTCCGGCGTAAAAATGCCGCTGTCATACAGCTCCTGCAAAATTGCATCGTCGCCGGATGCTTCCCCGGCTGATGCCCCGGTCTCTTCTGCAGGAATCTCTGCGCCATTCTGTCCGTCACCCTCTACGGCTGCAGCCGCCTGCTGCCCGCTTTCCGCCGTAAAATCCTTTGTCCCCTGCTGCGCCCCCGCTCCGCCTTCCGGCTTCAATGCCGCATCCACATCATTGAGGCTCTCATTCGAATTTCCTCCAATTACCTTTTCCAAAAATCCTTTTGCGCTGACCGATACCGCCTGCTTCTTTGTCCCTGCCACCGCCCAGCACGTCAAGAGCACCACGGAGCCTGCGGAAACTGTCAATAAAAACGCTGTCCAAAACACGGACGCATGCCTGCTGTGCCTGCGCCTCCTTCTTTTCTTCGCCATTCCACTTTTCTCCCTATAAAATGCGGCCAGAGCCCATCCGCTCTTCGGTCCCTTTTATAAAGCCTATCATATCCGCTTTTCCGCATTCCGTCAACCATAGAAATATCGCGCTTCCAATCCCTGTTACCGCCCCTCGCGCTTGTATCATGTTTTCCCCAAATGTGCCTTTATGCACATTTCTGACCGCGGACAGCAACAATCCGGCGCGGTATTTCAGATTTTGCCGCGCAAAAACCCCCGCCATACGGCGGGGGCTTTACTTATCAGCAATATTTCGCAGTGGATACTCTCACGCCAGGTCCCATGGTAGCGGCCAGGGTGATGCTTCTCAGATACTGACCCTTCAATGCGCTCGGCTTCGCTTTCATAATTGCATCCAGCAGAGCCTGGTAGTTCTCGCTCAGCGCCTCTTCCGTAAAGGAAGCTTTGCCGATCGGAACATGCACGATATTGGATCTGTCCAGTCTGTACTCAATCTTACCAGCTTTGATATCGTTGATCGCCTTGGTCACGTCCATGGTTACTGTGCCCGCCTTGGGGTTAGGCATCAGACCTTTCGGTCCCAGAATCTTACCGAGACGTCCGACAACGCCCATCATGTCCGGAGTTGCCACAACAACGTCAAAATCCAGCCATCCATCGTTCTGAATTCTGGGAATCAGCTCTTCGCCGCCGACAAAATCAGCGCCTGCCGCCTGTGCCTCATCCAGCTTGTTTCCCTTCGCGAACACCAAAACCTTGACGGTCTTACCGGTTCCGTTGGGCAGAACAACCGCGCCACGGATCTGCTGCTCTGCATGACGTCCGTCACAGCCTGTCTTGATGTGAACCTCGATGGTCTCATCAAATTTCGCTACCGCAGTCTTCTTCACCAGTGCGATCGCATCGGTGGGATCATAAAATGTCGCGCGATCTACCAGCTTGGCAGTTTCGCCATATTTCTTTCCACGTTTCATTTCCATTTCCTCCATTGGTTGTTAACGTAACGGCGCACTGCGCCTGTTACTCCCAGTTATCAATCCTGCTTCATCCATTCCGGATGATAACAATCAGTCTTCTACTACAATGCCCATGCTTCTTGCCGTGCCGGCGATCATGCTCATGGCAGCTTCAATGCTCGCCGCATTCAGATCAGGCATCTTCATCTCCGCGATCTCACGAACCTTGTCCTTGGAAATCGTCGCGACCTTCGTCTTGTTGGGGACTGCGGATGCGGTCTTTAAATTGCACGCCTTTTTCAGCAGAACTGCAGCAGGCGGAGTCTTGGTAATGAAGCTGAAGCTTCTGTCTGCATAAACGGTGATAACAACGGGAATGATCGTATCACCCTTATCAGCGGTTCTCGCATTGAACTGCTTCGTGAACTCAACGATGTTGACACCGTGCTGACCGAGTGCAGGACCAACCGGGGGAGCCGGTGTTGCCTTGCCAGCAGGAATCTGTAACTTAATGTAACCAGTAACTTTCTTTGCCATTTTAGGCACCTCCTAATATAATGTGGTATGGCGCAACGCTCTTGCAGAATGCGGACGTTGCTTCCACAGCTCAACGGGTTTGCGGTATAGCCGCTATCCCCATGAACACCTATTGTAACTTTCTCACCTCTGCAAAACTGATCTCTACAGGCGTATCCCTTCCAAACAGTTCCACATTGATGGTTGCAGTCTGCTTATTATAATCGATCTTCTGTACGGCTCCAACCGTATCCTTCCACGCGCCTGCAACGACAACGATCGTATCTCCTTCTGAAAAATCGATTGTAACATTCTCCGCCTTAATTCCCAAAGGCTTCATCTCCGCCTCTGTCAACGGAACAGGCTTGCTTCCCGGTCCAACAAAACCGGTCACTCCTCTGGTGTTGCGAACCACGTACCAGGTATCGTCATTCATGATCATATTGACCAGAACATACCCCGGAAACAGCTTCTTCTGAACGGTTTTCTTCGCGCCGTTCTTCATTTCCACCACTTCCTGCATGGGAACGCGGACCTCCAGAATTTCTTCCTCCAGATGCCGGTTCTCAATGGTCTTTTCGAGGTCAGCCTTCACCTTGTTCTCATACCCGGAATAAGTATGGGCAACATACCATTTCGCTTCTGCCATAAGAGTCTCCTTTACATCGTCAGGAAATTAACGCCATACTGCATGAGCATGTCGATGAGCGCGATGATTGCCCCCAGCACAATCGACACTGCCGCAACGGCGACAGACTGCTTAAGCAGAGTCTCCCTGTTGGGCCAGATTATCTTATTAAATTCGGCTTTGACACCATCAAAAAATTTGATTTTGGGTGTCTTTTCTTCGTTTGACATATGAAAACCCCTTTCAAAACCCAGCGCCAAAAACCAGTCTCCCGGTTTCTGAAGAAACCATCCCGTCTCTGAGGAAACTATTTCGTTTCTATAGGAAACTTATTTCGTTTCTCAGGAAACTTATTTCGTTTCCGAGGAAACTTATTTCGTTTCCGAGGAAACTTATTTCGTTTCCTTGTGCACTGTGTGCTTTCTGCAGAATCTGCAATACTTTTTGATTTCCATTCTGTCAGGATGTGTCTTCTTATCCTTGGTTGTGTTATAATTGCGCTGTTTGCACTCTGTACATGCCAATGTGATCCTTGTACGCATCTTTCCACCTCCGTGCTTGCTTACGTTTATTTTATCCATGCAGGTCTTTTCTAGCAGGATGCACTGTGCAGACCGTCGCCTGCAGGAATCAGCGCATAAAAAAAAGACCCAAAATCCATCTCGCTTCTCGACTATATCACACGAAAAAGCGCGCGTCAATAGATTATCCAAAAAATAATATGAAAATTGGTAACAGTTCAGCCAGGTCTGCGCGTTCACCGCGCAGACCGTGAGAAATCGTGCCGGTAGCAGGCATTCGCCCCATCGCGAAGCGATTTTCATGGGCGAATGCAGTAACAGTTCAGACCTGGCTGAACTGTTACGAAAATTGTGGTATATCACAGCTCGCTCTGTACCATGTCCAGAGCGGCGCGGATCACCTTATCCATGTCATAGTATTTGTACTGTCCCAGCCTGCCCCCGAACAACACATTTTTTTCCTTTTGAGAACGCTCCAGATACCGCTGATAGGTCCGGGTATTCTTCTCGTCATTGACAGGATAATAGGGCTCTTCTCCCCGCCGCCAGGCCGCCGGATACTCCCGGGTGATGATCGTTCCGGCTCCTTTTCCGAACTCAAAATGCTTATGTTCAATGATCCTGGTATAGGGAATCTCTCTCTGCGTATAATTGACGACGGCATTGCCCTGATAATTATCCTCGTCGGGCAGCACCTCCGTTTCAAAGCGCAGGGAACGGTATTCCAGCTCTCCAAAGCAGTAGTCATAATATTCATCAATCATGCCGGTATAAAGAAGCCTGTCCCAGCTGTCGCGCCCGTCCTCTGCCTTTGCCGCATTGCACGCCGTAAACTCCCGGTAAGACATGCCGGTTACCACCCTGCAGCCCTCCAGAAGCTTTTCGATAATCTGCGTATAGCCGCCCGTGGGAACTCCCTGATAAGGATCGTTGAAATAATTGTTATCATAGGTAAAGCGCAGCGGGAGCCTTTTAATAATGAATGTGGGAAGCTCCCTGCAATCTCTTCCCCACTGCTTTTCCGTATAGCCCTTTACCAGCTTTTCATAAACATCGCGCCCCACCAGGGAAAGGGCCTGTTCCTCCAGATTGCGCGGCTCCCCGATGTGCAGTCCGGCAATCTGGGACGCGATGATCTCCTTCGCCTGCGCCGGGGTTTTGATGTTCCACATTTTACTGAATGTATTCATATTAAAGGGCAGGTTATAAAGCTCATCCTTATATACCGCCACCGGGGAATTGATATAATGATTAAACTGCGCGAAACGGTTCACATATTCCCATACCTCCCGGTCCGAGGTGTGAAAAATATGAGCACCAAACCTATGCACGTTGATGCCCATCTCGTTTTCCGTATAAATGTTCCCCGCAATATGATTCTTTTTTTCCACGAGCAGAACCTGTTTTCCGCGCTGCCGCATTTCATGCGCAAATACCGCGCCGAACAATCCGGTTCCCACAATCAAATAATCATAATGCATATCTGCCTCTCATTCAGCCGCCCGATGCTGCGGCGGCATCTGCTTTTTTATTTTGCTCTGTATTTCTTGATCTGGACAAAATCATCCATCAGATCCAGCACCTTATCCCTGCCCTCCTGGTTCAGCTTGACATAATACTGCATGACACGATTTTCCAGAAGCTGCTCGCTGATTGTCGTATCCCTTTCCAGGGAGCTAAAGTCCACCGGATTCAAATTCAGCTTGCTGCACATTTTGATAACAGTACCATACGCCATACCGTCAATGCCACGCTCCAGCGCAGTGACCAATGTGCTGTAAGGAATCTGCATCTCCAGCGCGAACTGTCTTACACTTCTGTATTGACTCAAAATCTCTTTTTTCAAAATCTGTGCCTTCGTCATTTCTTACCTCCATTGTTACGCTTTATCATCTCGTCACGAACATGACCTTTGGGCTCTGCTGCCACCATGTTTTTCCACCGTCCGCCCCCAAAACCGGCATGCGACATGATTGCCACGCCACTGTATGTGAAAAACCGGCTGCTCTATGCAGGCATGTCTGAATGGCAACTTTGACCATTCCTTCCCATTTTACACTATAGTACTTTCATCTTGCAACCTGCTAAACGGAAAAAAATTCTTAATTTTTTATTGTCTCTTTCAGCTCCTCATAAAACGCCCGTGTTTCCGCTTCATTCCTGCCGTTCAGCCAGATGATTTTATCGGATGTGTCCACCCTGATCGCGTAATCATTTTTTACATAGAGGTATACCTTGCAGGTCCCGTACCCCTGCACCCGAAAGTCGCCCAGAAACAGACGGTTTGAGTCAAAACCGTTTCTTTTGGACATGGACGGACGCTGTGCTGTCAGCGTGACCGCCTCCACGTCCGCAAGGTCAAAGCGATATCCCATGGAGGCCGCGCTCACACGACAATCCGTTTCCCCCAGCTCCATTTCCACCTGTGCAAAGTCGAAGGACGCCAGATACAGGCAGATCGCGACCGTGAAAATCCCCGTCAGGATCAATACCCCTTTCCCCACCGCATCCGTTTGCAGAGAAGCGCTCGTCGTCCATCCGATGCCAATGCGCTTTTCCGCAAAGCCTGCCGGCCGCATGCCGGCAGGATAACCGTTCAACCAGTATTCGTCATCGTCTCCATACAGCTCGCCATTTCTTTCGGACAGGCAAAAGAGCGCCTCCTCCTTCATCCTTTTCACATTTTCATGCGCCCGGCAGATGGCAAAAAAGGAGCCCGCCCCACACAGCAGAAGCAAAAGCGGGGCGATTCCCCAACGGGTTCTGCGTCCATTCGCCTGCCATCCCGCATACAAAGCCCAAACCGCCACCCCATAGGCGTGCAGCACCATGCATTTGCTCCATTCATACCGCACTGCCCTGTCAATTCTCTGGTTTAACGCCGTGTCGCTGCAATATACCTGACTGCGCCCGCGCCGGATCCCCCAGTATGCCAGCGCCAAAAATGCCTCCGCCAGAAAGAGCGATCCCGGCAATGCCCAAAACAGCATGGTTTCCCCGCCGCCATATCCGGTCCAGAGGCATCCTCCCAATCCCGCCAGGCAGGCCGGCACAAGCCACCAGGCGCTGACCTCTCCCCGGTCTTTGCAGCTGCTCAACGCCGTATCCACCCGCACGACATGAGGATTCCCCGAAAGCCAGCCGTTTTTTTGCTTGACCCGGTAAAGCCTGTGGGCGCAGTCGCTCACGTTTTTATTATGAAAATAAATGAAAAGCAGAAACCAGATCATGAGCGCCAGAAAAGCCACCGAAAACCATGTGTTCAGCATCAAAACCGGCACACATGCCGCCAGTCCGATCCGGTTGATTCTCCGCATGGCCCTTTGGTAATCCGCCACAATCGCCTCTACCTCCGCTTCCTTTCTGCGCTCCTTTGAAAGCGTGATTCCCAGAAGATATTTTCCGTTTTCCACAGCTCCCATCCGGTAACACAATACGCCGCTGCCCCACATGAACAGCAGCGTAAAAGCAAAAATTATGATAATCGCCATTTCTCTTTCCTCCCCTATGCCATTTCGATCCTCTGTCTGTCAAAAATCTCCATACACATCTCAAGAAAGCTTTCCCGGTTCATCCCCTTTAATGAAGATTCCGTGATCAAAAGCTCCAGCTCCCCCTCCCATTTCTCCCGCAGCTCCTCTCCAAAAGCGTTCTTCGGCCGGACCGTCGCGCCATGCCTGCGATCGATTTCGATATAGCCCTCCGTCTTCAATATGGCATAGGCTTTATTCACCGTCATCGCGTTGACGCCCACCGCCTGCGCCATCCGCCGCACCGTAGGAAGGGATTCTCCGATTTTTAATTCCCCGCGCCCGATGCCGAGCACAATCTGATTGCGAAGCTGCACATAAATGGGCACCTCGCTGGCTGTATCCAGTTCCAGAATCATAAACGTTTCCTCCTTTGTATTATTTATACTAATACAAATAATACTGTTTGTCAATGAAAACCTCGAGGCAGGAAGGGAAATCAATATTCCGCCCGAAGGCAACTTCTTCCTCGCGCACGAGTACGCATTAACGCCTTTTTTTATACGATAGGAAAGGAAATTTCCTATCGTATAAAAAAGGCCGGCAGGATGATTTCCGCAAAGAAACCATCCTGCCGGACACTGCCTATTGTTTGGCCGCTTTATTCCCGCAGGCAATGAGCCAAACGGCTATGCCTGCATGGGCAGTTGGCGAATGCCACAAAGGTCAAATCCCCCGCTGTCTGCGGCGGGGGATTTGACCTTTTTTCATAATCTGTCTTCGCAACAGTTCTGACAAGGCTGAGCCGTTATCTGTCTTCAGTAAAAAACATGGTTGCCGATCACCAGCCCTGCCCTTCCGTTCACACGTCTGAAATGCAGCAGATCCGCAACAGGCCTGGAGCCTGCCAGCGCTTCTATCGCGGCCTGATAGCAAAAGCTGTCCGCACTGGAATTGCGCAGCGCCTTTTCCATCCTCCCGCTCCTGACAGGGGAAAACTGTCCCTTTTCGTAGATCACATCCCGGATGGTCGAGGGATACCGTTCACTTTTCACACGGTTTACGACCACATTTCCCACCGCCACCTTGCCGATATAGGATTCGCTGCCCGCCTCACAGTATATGATGTTTGCCAAAAGCTCAATGTCTTCCGGCGTAACATTTTCCACCACCCACATGGGCACAATGGGCTGCGCGTTTTGCAGCTGCTCCTCACAGCCCGCTGTCTGCACTGTCTCCGGCTGGATTTCCGGTGCTGCCAGAGACTGCGGCGCTGCGCTTTGGACCGGCGCCGTTGGCTCCTCCAACGTCTGCAGCTGCGCTCCTTCCAGCTCTGCTTCCTTCTCCTCCGCTTCCGGGCTGTATGCCATAGCTTCCGCCGACGCCGTTGCCCCGGTCATCGTCCCGTCCATGACTGCCTCTTCTGCCAGCTTCCCCGACAAATCCGTTTCCGTTGCTTCCTGAGAAATCGCTTCCGCCGTTTCCCCGGGAGATATTTCCCCGTCCTCTGCCTTTTCCTTTGTTTCCTGCTCCTCCAGGATTTCCTCTATTTCTTCCGTAAATTCCGCGATTACCTTTTGATTCGCTTCATGGGCTTCTTCCCAGGAAACCTCCGCTTCCGTCAGATTTTCCTGCGGAATCCAGCCAACGATTGTGCCTGCCATGATACAGACCCATCCATCCGCCTTTTCCAGAATTGCCACATGCCCTTCATCCATCACCTGCCCCAGCACCTCTGAGGAATTGTCAGCCGCCGTATGAATATCCAGCAGACCGGCCGCATCGATCTGTCCGATTGGGTTCGCCGCAGCGGCTGTCACACAGGCGTTTCCTGCTATGGCTGCAAAGGTCACGATGCCCGCAGCACGGCGCAACAGCTTTCTGCTTCTTGTTTTCATAACTACCTCCGTTTATGTTACAGCCCGTAAAAACCCGCGCCGTAACCGTTTTCTTTTACGTAATATTTGCATTTATTACAAAATTATTAACAAATATTACGTTCTGTATCATATCAGCTAATCCCTGTTTTGTCAATGCTATTTTGAATCATATCGAAGTTCCCGCTATAACACGCTGATTTTGGGAGGTTTCAAATGTTTCTTTTATGAAATATTTGTAATATTTTGGTCGATTTTTGTAATGTTTTTGTGATGTGCCGCTTTTATTCTATTTACTATGAAAGCCCCGGACGGCGGCTGTGCAGCGTGCAGACATCGGACAGGCAAGCCGGTATGAGCAAGCTGGGCAACAGCCCGGACCGCGAATACCGGCGGCGATTGCGGGAGCGCCAAAGGCGCGAAGCAATCGGCTTTCATGCCGTGGTGCTGCGCCGCCAGGCGCATGGAGGTTTCGTTACTTTTCATGGGGTGGGTAGCAGGAAGATCAATTTTCCGGCAGAGCAGAAAATTTTCTTGTCATGAACCGCAGGAAATGCTATAGTAAGTTCATGACAACGCATCACCTTTCTAAAGCTTCCTGATGCGCTCTCTATTCCATGTATTACTATGTGGAATCCGGATTCTGGCTTTTCGCCACAGTTCAAACAGGCACTCAACAATTATGATGGCTCTGGCAACCAGGCGGCATCCCGGCATTTAAGCAACCGGATACAGATGAGCGATGTATTCGGGCAGTATGTACCGGATTTTCGTTATGAAGTCATTCGGATACACAACTACAGTAACGAAGAGCTGCTCGACCGCGGGAATGAAATGTCGTTGATCATGCTGCTTAACAAGCTGCAGAACCCGGAGGATTTCCGCAGATTCCGGCAGTCGCCTCCGGATAAGCTGGCAGATGTGCTCCGAAACACCGACCCGCATATCCACAAGCTTATGGAAGATATCATGTACAGCCTGATGATGAAAATGAATATACCGACAGAGGAAGCCAGCGAGTACATGAAGGCGATAGGAGGGAACCAGATGGGATATTTATTTGAAAATATGGAAAAAATGGACATACAGGCAGAAAGGCGAAATACGGCGGAAGCCAGGAAGCTTGCGGAAGAAGAGCGCCAACGGGCGGATGCGGCAGAGCGACGGGCCGACATCGAAAAACAGCGGGCGGATCAGGCTGAATCCAACAGACGGGAAAGTGAATACAAATCTTATATCGCCGCCTGTAAAGATTGTGAATGTAGCAGGGAGGAAACGGCGGAACGGCTGGCCAGAAAATTTCAGGCTATATTGGCCGACACGCCCCAGGAAGCGCTAAAGGCAGCATTGAAAAAAACCGGGCTGTACTGGGATGAAGCGTAAAGCTCCCTTGTAGCTTAATAACAAAAAACGGGACACACCGCCCCGCTTTTCCCCATCCCGCTTTTCCCATCACTCTTTTCTGTTTTTCCTCTGCCGATGTCCCCGAACCGGCTGCAAAAGCCAGCGCCGACAGGAGCAAAAAGCAGCGGCAAAGCCAGCAAAACCTCCGGGCGGCGCAGACAGAGCGCTTTTGGGCGGTATGATGACCGGAACGGAGAAATTCCCCTAATGACCGAATATTCCAATATCAGGGGCACCGCACTGTCCGAACAAAGTGAGTTTGCGGCGCCCCTGATATGCTCTGGAATATCCGGCCATTTGGAGGAATTTCCCGTTCCGGTCATAGCCGCCAAAAAGCGCCCTGCCTGCGCCGCCCGGAGGCTTTACTGGCTTTGCCGCTGCTTTTTGCCCCTGTCGGCGCGTCCGGCTCTGCAGGCGCGCCCGGTCCTTCACAGCCCCCGCGACTTCTCGATGCAGGCGATCACCGCGTCCATGACCGCGCCGCGGAAATTGCGCTCCTCCAGCACGCGTACCGCCTGGATCGTGGAGCCAGCCGGGGAACAAACCATATCCTTAAGCTCCCCCGGATGCTTTCCGCTCTCCAGCATCAGCCTTGCGCTGCCCAAAACCGCCTGCGCGGCAAATTCGTATGCCTGCCTGCGGGGCATCCCCTCCGCCACCGCGCCGTCCGCCATCGCCTCCAGCATCATGAACACCCAGGCGGGCGCGCAGCCGCTCACGCCGGGCGCCACATCCATGAGCCGCTCCGGCACCTCAAAGGCCTTTCCGAAGCTTTCAAGCACCGCCATGACTGCGCCCTTCTGCGCCTCGCTCACACAGTCCGCAAAGCACGCGGCGGTACAGCCCTCGCCCACCAGCGCCGGTGTGTTGGGCATCGCGCGCACGAAGGAATGCGCTGCGCCAAACTGCCCGGCAAGCCAGGAAAGCGTCTTACCCGGCGCGATGCTGACAATTGTCTTCCCGCTGTAGTCCAAATCCTTGATCTGCCCGATCACCTCTTCAAAAAACTGCGGCTTGACGGCGAGAAACAAAAGCTCTCCCTCCTGCGCCGTTTTCCGGTTGTCCCCGGTGATATGGATGCCGTAAGCTTCTTTTATTTTCTCTTCGGTCTGCGCTGTTTTGGCGGAGCCGTAAATTTCCTCCGGCCCTGCCAGTCCTTTTTTTAAGATGCCGCCGATCATCGCCTGCGCCATATTGCCCAATCCGATAAATCCGATTTTCATTAAGCTTCCCTCCTCTGCCTCGCCGCCTCATACATGAGGATTGCCGCCGCCACCGCGGCATTTAAGGACTCCACGCTGCCCGCCATGGGAATCCGCACCCAGGTCTGTGCCAGCCGCGCCGTTTCCCCCCGCAGACCGTTTCCCTCGTTCCCGATCAGAAAGGCAGTCTTCTTCCGGTAATCCGCCTGTGTATACGCCTGTGTTCCATGCAAATGCGCCGCACAGATGTTCACGCCCGCATCCGCCAGCTCCAAAAGCGCATCCGCCAGATTTTCCACATATAAAAAAGGCATCCGGTACACGCTCCCCATAGTGGAGCGGATCACCTTGGGATTGTATACATCCACCGTATCCCGGCTCATGATCACGCCGCCAACGCCCGCGCCCTCCGCTGTCCGCAGCATCGTGCCCAGGTTGCCCGGATCCTGAATATTTTCCAGCACGAGCAGAAAATCCCGGCCGCACATCGTACGCATATCGCCCGGCCGCTGCTCTGCCACGCACAAAATCCCCTGGGGCGTGCAGGTATCCGAGATTTTTGAAAAGAGGGAATCCTCCACCACCTCATAGCCGGTCTGTAAAAGCCGCTCCCGGCAGGTGCAGTCCCGTAAAAAGCTCTCCGACACATATACCTCCCGGACCCGGTCAACGGGCGCTTCCAGAAACATTTTCGTTCCCTCCGCCACAAAAACCCCCGCTTCCCGCCGCGCCTTTGCCTTCTGCTGCAGGGAAACCAGCCGCTTGATGCGGCTGTTGGATGCTGCCGTAATCATCCCTTTCCCCTTTTCTTTTTGCCCTTTTCCTTCTCTTCCATGCGGGAAAGCAGCTTCGTGATCGCATCCCGCGCCGCCAGCACGATCAGATGCTCTTCTCCGTCAATCACATAGTCCGCCGAGGGCATGATTCTGGTCTTGTCCCCCGGATCCCGCACGCCCAGCACCATGACATGATACCGGTGGGCAATATCCGCCTCCCGGATGGACTTTCCGATCCATTCCCCCATGGGAGGAATTTCGTAGATGGCGGAATCGTCATCCAGCTCAATATAGTCAAAAATGTTGTCCCGGCTATAGCGCTCCGCACATTTTTCCGCAATGTCCTTTTCCGGATAAATCACCTCGTCCGCGCCGTTGCGCAGCAAAAACTTCGCCTGAATGTCCCGCGTCGCCTTGCTGACCACATGCTTTCCGCCCATTTCCTTCACCAGGCTCGTGATCTCCAGACTGCTCTGAAAATTCGTGCCGATGCAGATGAAAATGAGGTCAAAATTTTTGATGCCCAGACTGCGCAGCACCTCCTCGTTGGTACAGTCCCCAATTTTCGCGTTGGTGACATAAGGCGCCAGATCCTCTATCTTTCTCTCATCACTATCGATGATCATCACATCATTTCCCAGCTCCAAAAGATTCCGGACAAGATGCTGCCCGAATCTTCCCAATCCAACAACCAATACCGATTTCATCGCTTTCCATCCTTTCCTGTAACTTTCCAAATAGCGGCGCTGGCCGACACGTTCCTGACGGCACGCCAGTCTATCGTCGGCCACGCTTTTTCCGTAACAGCTCAGCCAAATCGGAACCGTTACCTTTTTCCATATGCCTTAGCCGGTCACATTTTCCACAGGCTTTACCCGACCACAATTTTCTCCACAGGCTGCTGCACCGGCGGCACAATCCTGCGCTGGGCAAATACCAGCGCGAAGGTCAGGCTTCCCAACCTCCCGAAATACATCATCAAAATCAAAAGCACCCGGGACAGGGGAACCAGCTGTCTCGTGATCCCCGTGGAGAGTCCCACCGTTCCCATGGCGGAAAAGGTTTCCATGAACACGTCCGTGAAGGAAAGCGGCTGCAGGGCCATCATGACCATGGACACTGCCAGAATCAAAACGCCGTTATACATCACGATCGCGCTCGCCCGGCGCACCACATCCTCCTCCAGCCTTCTTCCGAAAACATTGACGCCCTGCGTCCGTCCGATGGTCGCGATCGCGGTGAGCACCATGACCACCGCCGTGGTCACCTTGATGCCGCCCGCTGTGGAGCCGGAACCGCCGCCGATGAACATCAGAATCATCGTCAGAAGCTTCGACGCGTCGCTCATGCCCGCCAGATCCGTCGTGTTAAAGCCCGCCGTCCTGGGAGATATGGCGGAAAACAACGCGCCCAGCACCTTTTCCTTTGCGGACATGCCCGCCAGCAGCCCGTTATTTTCAAACAGGAAAAACAATGTAGCGCTGCCGAACACTAAAATCACGGACGCCCAAAGCATGATTTTGGTGTGAAGCAAATATTTTTTATAATGAAAATTGTTCCGGTAAAAATCATCCCACACCAGAAATCCGATCCCACTGACTAAAATCAGCCCCATGATGGTCAGATTCACCAGCACGTCCCCTTCATATGCGGTCAGGGAGCTATATGCCTCCTGAATGCCCATCAGGTCAAAGCCCGCGTTACAAAAGGCGGAGATGGAATGGAATATCCCAAAATAAATGCCTCTCGCCCATCCGAACCGGGGCACAAACCGGATGGATAACAAAACCGCGCCGATCAGCTCGAACAAAAAGGTGCCCTGCACGATCCTTTTTACCATGCGCACCACGCCGGCTATTTCAATGGTACTGATGCTTTCATGAATCGCCGTCCGCTCCTTTAAACCGATCTTTTTTTTCAAAAGCACTGACAAATAAGCGCCGAGAGTGATGAAGCCCAGACCGCCGATCTGAATCAGGCACAAAATCACCAGCTGCCCGAACAGGTTCCAGTGCTGATAGGTATCCACCACCACGAGCCCCGTGACGCAGGTCGCGCTGGTCGCCGTAAAAAGCGCGTTCAAAAACGACGTCCAGCCGCCGCTCCGCGCCGATATGGGCAGCATCAAAATCAGCGTGCCCATCAAAATGATCAAAGCGAAGCCCACCGCCAGCATACCGGTAGGATTTGCCTTTCCTTTTCGTTTTTTCACTTCTGCTCCTTCACAAAACAACGCCACACGCTTGCGCGTGTGGCATATTTCTTCATAATCCCGTACCGGTCAGGTCGCAAGCATCCTGCTGACCTCGTATTCGTAGTCCGAAAGGTTTTTCTGCATCGCAAGCGCTTCTTCAATATCAAAGTCCACAAATTCCCCGTGCCGGAATGCCACCACGCGGTTTGTGTTGCCCGCGCAGAGAATATCCGCCGCATATGCGCCCATGATGGAAGCATAATACCGGTCCTTACAGGTCGGATTCCCGCCCCGCTGCATGTACCCCAGGATCGTCGCCCTGGTCTCGATTCCGGTCGCCGCCTCAATCCGCTTCGCCATGGAGGTGGAATGCCCGATTCCCTCCGCGTTGATGATCAGATGATGGGTTTTGCCCCGCTTCCGGTTGCTGATGATATTGTTGATGATCGCCTGTTCATTATAGTCGTATTTCTCCGGAAGGAGAATATCCTCTGCGCCGGTCGCCACACCGCACCAGAGCGCGATGAAGCCCGCATGCCGTCCCATGACCTCGATGATGCTGCAGCGCTCATGGGAGGATGAGGTGTCACGCACCTTGTCTATGGCTTCCATCGCCGTATTGATCGCCGTGTCAAAGCCGATCGTGTAATCGGTACAGGCGATATCCAGGTCAATGGTGCCCGGAATGCCGATCGTGTTGATTCCATGTCTGGACAGCGCCTGCGCTCCCTTGTAGGAACCGTCCCCACCGATGACGATCATGCCGTCAATGCCGTGCTTTTTACAGATATCGGCTCCCTTCTGCTGTCCCGGCTCCGTGGTGAATTCCGTGCAGCGCGCCGTTCCCAGAATCGTGCCGCCGTGCTGAATGGAATCCGATACGCTGCGGGCGTCCATGTCTATGATTTCCTCATTCAAAAGCCCCTGATAGCCCTTCTTGATTCCTTTCACCTTCACGCCGTTTGTGAGCGCCTTCCTGACCACCGCACGGATCGCCGCATTCATGCCCGGCGCGTCGCCGCCGCTCGTCAGGACTCCAATTGTCTTAATGCTTTTTGCCATGATACAGTCTTTCCCCTTTCCAAGGCTTGCCGTGCAGGACACGGTTTTCTTTTTTATTTTAATCCATTTTCTGGCACTTTTCAATAATGACTTTCATTCAGACCAGCGCTGCCTGCCAAACAGATTGCCGACCGTTCATCCCATCTAACCCCCATGTCGCCGCTTCGCGGCGATTTAAATCGTGCAGGGCAATTCTCCACATCTTACCATTGCGAAGAGGAAATCATGTTCCTTTTTCGTACAATGTTCAAACCTCACACGGAAAAAGCTTTCATCCAGACGTGCCAAAAAAGTATTGACCACGCGCTCTACATCTTCCTTTTCTACAATCTCTTTATCGGTAAACTCCCACACAGTCGCACAAAATTCCTGAATAAAGAATGGATATCCTTTTGTCCATTTCAGAATGACCGCCACGGCATCCTCCGTATAAGACACGCCTGCATCAGCTGCCGGATTCACGATCGCCTGTCTGGCATCCCCTTCCGAAAGCTGCGCAACAGATACAAACTTGAACAATCTTTCAGAATAAGTTTTCACTTCTCCCATAATCCGCAGTATTTTTGGCAATCCCGCCCCAAACATCATGACGGGAAGCCTTAGCTGACTTGTTCGATGAAAAGCGTTCACAAGCGCCTCCATCTCATCATTCTTCATATACTGAATTTCATCTATGAAAAAACAAATCTGCTTCTTTGCCTTTGCCGCCAGCTTCCCCATTTCCACAAGCACGTCCGTCAGGTCATCCGCCAAAACTCCGGTTGCCACATCCTCAGGCAATTCAGACAGCCCTGCAGAAAATGTCTGATCGGAAGGATTATAGGTCACATTGAATGCCTGCAGCATCCCCAGAGCTTTTTTCCCAATGCTGCGCAAGGCCTCCCCTGCGCTCACTTTGTGTATCAGCTTTTTAGATGCATTGGCAATTTGCACCAAAAAGCTCTTCTTCTCCGCAACCTCAATATGCGCATAAACGATATCCCGTTCATCTGCCCGATTCTCTACCGCATTCAGCAACACAGTTTTTCCCACGCCCCTGAGGCCATAATAAATAATTGGCTGCACGGAATATCCTCTGACCAGTGTTTCCAGATGCTTTTCCGCATCCCTTAATACATCATCACGTCCGGCAAGGCAGAAAGGCATTGCACCTGCGCCGGGAGTATAAGGCGAAGCATATCTCATTCTCAGTTCCTCCTTCCCGAAATCCGCTGCCATACCTCTACAGAAAAATCCTGGGTATTTTTCATTATCTTATCACAAACCATTCCCACTCTACAATAGAAATGTAATATATAGAAACGAGCCTGTAACAGTTCGTTGCCGGTCACGGAGTAAACAGTAACACAATCCGGACGTGCCAGAACGTGTGTGCACTATCGTGAACAGCTCACCGGGTGCCCGGTCCCTTCGTTACTTTATACAAGTCAAATTCATTGTGTTCGATCCCAAAATGCCCCTGGTATTCTATCTGTAAGTCATAGGGGATGATCTGGTCGGGCACAAATTCCCACTCGTACGCCGTATCAAGGAACCAGATGGCGTCAAAATCCTGCTCCAGATCCACATCCCGCACATAAAAAAGCTTATCCTCCGGGAAGTAATAAGTATAGCAAAACCGGTTAATCTCCAGATTGTATACAATGATATCCTTTTCCCCTATATGCTCATTCCAAAAGGCGACCGTCTGGTCGGTCAGCGTGCTTTTATATTCCTGCCGCCAGGTTTCCAGATACTGTACCGCACCCAGAAACAGCGCAAACAGAAGAATCGGATAAAAGGCCCATTTTTTCTCCCTGATATGGGACAGCTCAATCGCCAGGAACAGGCAAAACAGGCCGATGGAGGGAAATATATACTGATCCCGGTAAACCGGGCGGATGAGCAGCGACAGCGCCACGCCGGAAACCGCCGTCAGCGCGGGCACCGCCATAAAAAGGAGCGCACAAGCATCCTTCCTTTGCCCTTTTGTGCCGCCATACAACGCGGCAGCTCCGGCGCAGACGGAAAGCACCACCGCCAGCAGGCAGGGCCAGCTCCACTTATGAATGCCGAAGGTCCATTCAAAATATCCCCAGATTGTTTCCGGTGTGATCGGCGGAATCCAGTAGCTTTGTGAAACCCCTTTCACCTGCCTGGCAAAAATCCCGATCCACGGCAAATAAGACACAACCATCACAGTTGCTGCCAAAAACCACTTTTTGAGCTTTTCTCTTTTGGTAAACAACAACACCAGGAACAAAAATCCCTGTATGATGATCACGGAACCAAAGGCAAAATAATGCAGCCATGCTGCAGCAGAAGCGGACACCACAAGCCCGATCCAGCATCCCGCCCTGCGCATTCCCTCTTTTTGAAAGTAACATTCACAGGCATAGAGCCCGCATGCCGTCACCGCAAGCAGCGCCATGGAATACATGCGCACCTGAACAGCAAACTCCATGGAACACGGAATGCACCCCAAAAGAAGTATAAACAGAAAGGAAACCGCATCGCCGAACAGACGCCGCACCTTTGTCGCTCCCAGTACAAGTGTCAGGGACATCGGAATCAGCGCCGCAATTTTCTGCACCTGCAGGCTTTTTCCGAAAATGATCTGCGCGATTTTAGCCACAAAATAATATAGCGGTGGATGAACATCCTTTGCCGTTCCCTCTATAATTTCCTGGAAATTTCCTTCCAAAAGCTTCATCGTAAAAATTTCGTCTGTCCACACATTCTGATTAAAAATCAGAGAAAGATATAGTAACGTAAAAACTGTGGCGCTGCCCCAGATCAGGGCAGACCACAGATTCTTATTCCCGCGTAAGGTTCTCATTTTTCCACCGCCACATCCTTTAATAAACGGCGGATATCCTCCACGCCAAGCCATTGCGTATTGTTGCCGGAGCTGTAGGAAAAGCCCTCCTCCACCCGCTTGCCGCTCAGGTCAGGCTGCTGCCTGTCATTCCACGTCATCTGGGGATATACGATAAAGTGCTTCTCATATTCATAGGTTGTAAAGGAATCCTCCGGCGTGACCATCACCTCATGCAGCTTTTCCCCCGGACGGATGCCGACCTCCTTAATCTGACAGCCGGGCAGCATCGCCTCCGCCAGATCCGTGATTTTAAAGGAGGGAATCTTGCTGATGAAGGTCTCCCCGCCCTTCGCTTCCGCCAGCGCCTTGATGACCAGCTCCACGCCTTCCTCCAGGCTGATCCAGAAACGGGTCATGCGCACGTCCGTGATGGGAAGCTCCTTCGCGCCTTCCGCGATCAGACGACGGAACAGCGGAATGATGGAGCCCCGGCTTCCCGCCACATTGCCGTACCTGACGATGGAAAAATTCACGTCCTTCGCGCCCGCATAGGCATTCGCCGCCACAAACAGCTTATCGCTCACCAGCTTGGTGCCGCCGTAGAGATTCACAGGATTGACCGCCTTGTCCGTGGAAAGGGCAACCACCTTCTTCACACCCTTATCCAGCGCCGCCTCGATCACATTCATCGCGCCATGAATATTGGTCTTGATCGCCTCGTTGGGATTGTATTCACAGGTGGGCACCTGCTTTAACGCCGCCGCGTGCACCACATAATCCACACCGTCAAAGGCGCGGCGCAGCCGCTCCAGGTCACGCACGTCCCCGATGAAAAAGCGCAGCCTGTCCTCATATTCCGGAAATTCATTCGCCATCATCCACTGCTTGAATTCGTCTCTGGAATAAATGATGACCTTCTTCGGCTGGTAGCGCTCCATCACGTATTTCGTAAAGCACTTCCCGAAAGTCCCTGTTCCTCCGGTGATCAGAATCGTTTTATCATTCAATGTCATTTTTATGCCTCCGTCTGTTTTCTATTGCCTGATTTGTCTTATTTTAACATATCCTTTTTCCAAATGCAATAAACCTGTGCGCCCAAACAGGATAACCGCATAAAGTTACAATAAAGTTACAAAAGTAATGGTTTGCCCATT
>CAJUEL010000044.1 GCA_910585455.1 uncultured Eisenbergiella sp.
CAGCCTGTGTCCTCTGCCCGCCCATCGTCCCGCGTCCCCCTGTTCCGTCTGTCCGACCGGCCTTTCTCCCCACCCCGTGAAAAGTAACGCGGATGAAATGCGTTTTGATAAATATATTGCGTTTCGGTTGCTTTTGCCAGAATAAGCGGATATAATAAAAAACAGGGAATTGCTTAAAGGACGGCAGGGTGCTGTCGATGAGCGGAGAATGAAAAGAGAATGGGAGAGGAGATGGTAGCGCCATCTCCTTTTTCCCAATAAACATTAAGAAACTCCCTTTTTGGAATTGCGTACCCACTAAAAATCAAGCTTATAAATATACATTGTAAGCAACAGGTAAATATAATATAATCAAGTTTATAAATCGACTAACGAGGAAATCAAGATGAATAAAATAGATACCAAAGGACTTTTGTTGAGAATATTTATACCTGCAATAGCTTTGAGTTTAAGTTATTTGGTGTTAGGGCATTTTTGTAGGATACCCCATATTTTACTGTTTTGCATTTTGGGAACAGTTATTCTGGTGCCAATAGAGTCAGGTATTATTCTGAAAGCAAGTAAAAGTGAATATGGGAAGTATTCTCTTCAAAGTGCATTGGTAGAACAAGAAAAGAGTGCAATTTGGAAGGTGCTGATAATTGCGTTTGTGTTTTTCGTAATTGCAGGTCTATTGTCTGCTTTTATTGCACCTGTTGAAAATCAAGTTTTTGCAGAGATAAGAAGCAATATGCTTAATCGTTTGCCAAGAGGCTTTGATTGGACAAATTATGAGTATATGAAAACTTTTTCAAACCCCATGTTGATTATAACTTGTGTTTATTATGGTATTTTCAATGTATTAATCGGACCGATAACAGAGGAATTGTTTTTTAGAGGATACTTAACATCGCATTATGAAACGCAAAAGTCATTTACCCCAGTAATGATAGCTGTTTTATTTTCACTATATCACTTTTGGCTTCCTTTTAGCAATGTATTTCGTGTATTGGCATTTGCACCAGTTGCGTATGTGGCGTATAAGAAAAAGAATTTATATATCAGTATTTATTTTCATTGTCTATGTAATCTCTTTTCGACAATGAGTTTCATATCGGTTGTATTGACATAAATTCCAGTTTGAAGAATTGTCAGTTGAATGTAAAATCAATAACTATATGTAAAAATATGCATTATATTTCAAAATTTAAGCAGTGGGAACACTTTTCCGAAAAGGGACTTAAGAAAACGTATAAATTGCAATGCGGAAGGGAGTAGAGAATATGACAATACAGCAAGAGGCGTATGAGAAAATAATGAAATTGCCTGAGGACGGAATACGGTTAATTCTTGTTATGGCAGATGAGATTGCCAGACAGCATGGCATATCCAAAGGATTTTGATTATGAAGGGTAAAAGTATATGAGCGCAACAATTGTATTGAAAAAGGGAGAAGGCCGTACGGTAAAGAGCGGCGGCGCGTGGATCTTTGATAATGAGATCGCGCAGGTAAAGGGAGCATATGAAAACGGCGATATTGTGGCGGTAGAGGATTTCGACGGTTATTTCATGGGCTGGGGCTTTTACAATCCGAAATCGAAGATTTCTGTGCGCCTGCTGAGCAGGAGGCGGGAAAATGAAATCACGGAAGACTTTTTGGAAAAGCGGGTGCGCGATGCCTGGGAATACAGGAAGCAAACGGTTGACACCGCATGTTGCCGTCTGATTTTTGGGGAAGCGGATTGGCTGCCGGGCATCGTGGTCGATAAGTTTTCCGACGTGCTGGTGGTGGAATCCCTGGCGCTGGGCATCGACAGGCTAAAGCCGATCATTCTGGACAAGCTTAAGAAGGTGCTGGCGCAGGATGGCATTGAGATCCGGGGCATCTATGAGCGCAGCGACGCGAAGGTGCGCCTGCAGGAGGGAATGGAGCGGTTCAAGGGCTTTATCGGGGAGCCCTTTGATACAAGGGTGGAAATCGTAGAAAACGGCGTAAGATATATTGTGGATGTGGAGGACGGGCAAAAAACCGGATTTTTTCTGGATCAAAAGTACAACCGGCAGGCGATCCAGAGGCTTTGCCCGGGGAAAAGGGTGCTGGACTGTTTCACCCACACAGGCTCCTTTGCGCTGAATGCGGGAATTGCGGGCGCGCAAAGCGTGCTCGGGGTGGACGCTTCCGAAACCGCAGTGCGGCAGGCGCAGGAAAATGCCGCTTTAAACGGTCTGGCGGACAGGGTACTTTTTCAGTGCGCGGACGTGTTTGAGCTGTTGCCACAGCTGGAGCGGGAGGGGGAGCGCTATGATGTGGTGATCCTCGATCCGCCAGCCTTTACCAAGTCCCGCAATTCCATCAAAAATGCGGTGAAGGGATATCGGGAAATCAACCTGCGGGGCATGAAGCTGGTGCGGGATGGCGGCTTTTTAGTGACCTGTTCCTGCTCTCATTTCATGGATCCGGAGCTGTTTGCCAAAACCATCCGGGAGGCGGCGCATGGGGCGCACAGGAGACTTCGGCAGGTGGAGTTTCGGACACAGGCGCCGGATCACCCGATCCTCTGGGCGGCGGAGGAATCTTATTATTTGAAATTCTACATATTTCAGGTGCATATGGATAAGTGAGTTCGCAGGTCTGAATTAAGGCATTGTCGGGAAAACCGGACAGGGATGAATTTATATTTATAGGAAACGACAATCTTTTTGTCGTTTCCTATATGTTATCGATTTGGCGGCGGGAAGGGGATTACAGTGGAAATATGGGATGCCTACGATAGAAAATTCAACAAAATCGCAGGTATATCATTGGTTCGCGGGGAACCGATACCTGATGGGTGCTTTCATCTTGTCAGCGAAATAATAGTCAGGCACAATGATGGAAGTTATTTATTGATGCAAAGAGACAGAAGAAAGCATTTCGGCGGAATGTGGGAAGCAACGGCGGGAGGATCGGCGCTGCAGGGAGAGGGCCCCTTAGACTGTGCAATCAGGGAATTACAGGAAGAAACGGGCATTCTGGCAGACAGGCTTATAGAAATCGGGCAAGTGTTACACGATAGCCATAAAACAATTTACGTGGAATATTTGTGTCATACAAACATTGAAAAAAACAGTATTGTACTGCAGGAAGGTGAAACAGTCGCCTATAAATGGGTTACGGAGAAGCAATTGAAAAATATGCCGGGGAATGAATTGGTAACGCAAAGGATTCAAAATTTTATTGATGAATTCCACCTGCCCAAAAATGCAGGGCACGCGCCATCATTGTGATGTGCAACACCATCTCTGCCTTTATCAGCAGCACCTCCAACATATTACTGTAGAGTCCCAACTATTTTGCCATTCATCCTCATTTACTATTGCCTCAAATACAGGCTCAAGGAATACCCGTATTTCATCAATCACAACAGGAAACTCAAGCGAATCATCCTTAATATTCTTCAAGAAATATCTCCATCGTTTCAGCATATCCTCATCTTCGGCAAGCAAAGCAATCCGTTTGAAGCTATCCTTATCATAGGGCGTTCCACGCCGCTGCAAGGTTTCAAAAATTGCTGTCTGCAATTTCGCTCCATCGAAATCAAAAGTCCTTGCAAGATAATAAATATCATAAAAATCTTTCATTCTGCCTGTTAGCTCAAGTCGTTGAAGAACTGCATCGAATTTTTCTGCGATAGTGCTTTCAAGAGAATAAGTTTTGATAATAGGAGGTTCAAAGTCAGGAAGCTGTGTGCTAATTTCCCGTTCCTCGGCACAAGGCACAATGACATCACCCACACCTATATCCACATTAAAGGGAACACGGACATTTTTCATCTGAGCAATAATTTGTGAACTAATACCGTGATATTTTCTCTGCGGTGAAATTTCCTCAAAGCCTTTGGCGGTCATAGAAATATAATCATTGCCTGTAGACGTATTGATGATCTTCTCTATAAGCACCTTTACGTCTTCAATCGAATTAGAAGCTGCCCGAAGAAGAAAGTCCACATCAATCGTAGCCCGGCTCTCAAAATTGGTAAGGGTGTAAATAAACAGGCCGCCTTTGAGAATGAGATTGTTCTCATATCCAGATTTTGAAAGTTTACGCAGGAATTCCTCCTGCACGAAAAGCTGTAAGCACTGCTGATAACTGATACCAGACGCCTTTGCTTTGTTTTTGAGCTTCGCAAGAACAGAAGCCGCCTTATCTGCCATTACAACCACACTCCAATCAATTCTTTCACTCTCTTTTGCACCCGTAGCACTTGGGCATACTTCATTAGGTTGGGGATATTTTTCTTCGGGTCTTTTACATACCCTTGTATTGCTTTATTAAAAATTTCTTTATCCATCTTATTCATATTTCGCAGTACATCACAAATGGTACGGTCTCGGTCATAAATACGGACATCAATAAAATCAATTTTTCCTCTGATTTCTCCAAGTGTAACCAATACAGGCTCAACGCGGTACGCTTTAATAAATGGATAATCAATTTTAGTACGCAATTTTGAAACATTTTTATCAATTGTGAAATTCCACTCAGAAGGATTTCGGTCGCTATATCTGTAGTAAAAAAGAGCTGTTTCCATACAAAGGACTGCATCGGGGAACAGACGATTGATAATTACGATTTCGCTTTCTCCAAAGTCCTCAATCCAATGATAGTAGCCCCGCCTTACTCTTTCAATCAGACCTTCATCTAAAAGTAATTTTATATCTGCGTAATATAGCTTTGAAGCTGTCAGTTCAGCGGTAGTCATAATATAATTGTGTTTACTAAACAGCTTTCTCATAATTTCGATATCATTTTTCAGAAGCATTTTTCCACCTCTACTTAACTGACCCGATTTCTTATTATCAATAGGGTACTTTACTATATTATATCCGTTTTTTTGTTCAAAGTCAATAATAGCAAACTGAACGCTTTTAAATTTGAAAAGTGGGTAGTTAAATAGAAAACGCTGAGCATACTTGACCATATAAAGCAAATTAAATGTACTCAATGGTTGCTAGGCTATTAAAGATCGCTATGACGGATTATGCCTTATCGGGCAGTGAATTTGGTCAGCCAAATTCGCTTGTCAGGGGCAAAACTCCTGATACCTATAAATTTTTTGAAACGCTCACAGAGCAGACGAAACAAACACAAGGGTTTTACGGATAATAATTGTGAAACGATTTAAAATCTATTGTTGTAGGATATATAATCTCTCGCTTGCGGAAGTTAAAAATCCAAAATATGTTTTTTTGTAATACATCTTGAAAATCTGAACAACGTTCAGTATAATGCGTTTGAACGTTGTTCAAAAAGGAGATGTACTATGGATAGTAAAGAATCAATCATACAGACAACAATTACGCTTATTGAAGAAAAGGGAGAACATTTAGAGGAAATAACCGTCCGTGATATATGCAAAAATGCGGGCGTTGGTTTAGGGCTTGTAAATTATCATTTTGGCAGTAAAGAAAAACTGATCGAAATGTGCGTGGAACGCATTATAAATGGAATCGTAGAACGCTTCCGGAATATGCGGGAGGAAGCAGAAGCACTTTTGCCTTTTGAAAAATTAGAATATCTTGGTAATATGACGCTGGATTTTCTATTTGAACATTCCGCTGTATCCAGAATTTCAGTTCTTGCCGATATGCAGACTCCAAAAGCCAATGACAACACCAACAGAACCTATGCGGCATATTTGCCTCTTGTTGCAGCCTGCCGCCCCGACCTTGATGAAGCGGCAATAAATCGAAAGACACTGTATTTGATTACTATTATGCAGCAAATGTTCTTGCGATATGAAACTATGTCGCAGACGTTGGGGATTGACCTTGGCAAGAGAGAAAACCGTAAGATGTTTCATGCACAGGTTTTACACGACATTTTGGAGGTATAGCCAATGAATATTACAGTTATAAATGGAACAGAAAAGCGCGGCGTTACCTATCGCTTGAAAGAGACATTTTTAGCAGAGTTTAAGGATAAAGCAAATATCACGGAATATTATCTTCCTAAGGACTGTCCGGGCTTCTGTGTCGGTTGCCTGAACTGCACATTAAAGGGTGAAAATACTTGCAAGGACGCAGAATATATCAAAAGAATTGATAAATCGCTTTTAGAAGCAGACTTGATTGTAATGACATCGCCTGCCTATGTGTTTCATGCCACGGGAGCAATGAAAGCATTTCTTGACCATTTTGCTTACCACTGGATGCCGCACCGCCCTGCTCCTGCCATGTTTGGGAAGCGGGCAGTCATCATAACGCAATGTTTAGGCGGCGGTGCAAAATCTGCGGCGAAAGATATAAAGCACAGTTTATCCTGGTGGGGAATTTCCAAAATCGGCGTATTTACGGGTAAACTGATGAGCGATATCGTTTGGGACAAACTACCACAAAAGAAACAGTCCGGGCTTACAAACAAGGTAAAGAGATTGTCACAAAAATTCGCTCGCATTGACTATGCAAAAGCGGCACATACAAACTTCATTACAAAAGTGAAGTTTGTATTTTGCAGGCTTATGCAGAAAGCCTTGCATAAAGCAGACGCTGAATACCTTGATGGTAAATATTGGGCCAAACAGGGTTGGCTTGGCAGCGTCAGACCGTGGAAATAATTTTCTAAGAAAACCACTGGACTTTTCCCCCTCCATATCATAAGATGAAGACATCTACATATTTTTGAAAGCGGCGGCAGCATGCCGCCATATGTAAGGAGGGTATATGAAGGTAGAAAGATTTTATGAGGACCCGCAGACATTGCATGTCGGCACCGTGGAAAACAGGTGCTACTACGTGCCCCGGTCTGCGAACGGAGAAGCGCGCAGCAGACTGCTTAGCGGAACGGACTGGAAATTCGCGTATTTCCCCTATGTGGAGGCGGCGCCGGAGGACTTTGCGGCGGCAGAATTTGAACCGGCAGATTTCGTGGACATGGAGGTGCCCAGCTGCTGGCAGATGAAGGGATATGATCAGAAGCATTACACGAACGTGCGCTATCCCTTCCCCTACGATCCGCCCTATGTGCCGGACGAGAACCCCTGCGGCGCGTACGTGAAGGAATTTGAACTGGATGAAAAGGAAGCGGGCATGCGCCGGTTTTTATACTTTGAGGGTGTGGATTCCTGCTTTTATGTGTGGGTGAACGGGGAGTTTGTGGGCTACAGTCAGGTTTCCCACAGCCCCAGCGAATTTGAGATCACCGATCAGACGAAGGTAGGGAACAACCGGCTTTGTGTGCTGGTGCTCAAATGGTGTGACGGCAGCTATTTTGAGGATCAGGACAAGCTGCGCTATTCCGGCATTTTCCGGGACGTCAGCCTGATTTTGCGTCCGGAGCAGTTTGTGCAGGATTTCACGGTGATGACGCCTGTGAACCTGGAGGATGGCAGCGGCAGGGTGAATGTGCGCTTTGACCGGATCGAAGGGACGCCGTCCATCAATTATGAACTGCTGGATGCAGAAGGCAATTCCCTGTGTCTGGGAACGACGGACGGAACGGAGGTCAGCATTCCGGTCAGGGATGCCGTGCTGTGGAATGCGGAACAGCCCTATCAGTATGTGCTGAAAATTACCACCGAAGATGAGCTGATCGAACAGAAGGTGGGCATCCGGGATATTTCCGTGAAAAATGCCACCATTTTTATCAACGGCAAACAGGTGAAGTTTAAGGGCGTAAACCGCCACGACAGCCATCCTGTGACCGGCGCGACGGTGACAAGGGAAGATGTGATTCAGGACATGCGCCTCATGAAGGAGTATAATGTCAACGCCATCCGCACCAGTCATTATCCCAATGCGCCCTGGTTTCCCGGGCTGTGCAGCGAATACGGCTTTTATGTGATTGCGGAAGCGGATCTGGAAAGCCACGGCACCTGCACGATTTATGCCCCGGAGAATACCGGTCATGATAATTTCGGACTGCTGGCACAGAATCCTGACTGGGCGAAGGCGACGCTTGACAGACAGCAGCGCAATGTCATCCGGGACAAGAACGAGTGCAGCGTGATTTTCTGGTCGCTGGGCAATGAGAGCGGCTATGGCATGAATTTTGAGGATGCGGGAAAATGGGTGAAAAATTATGATCCCACCCGTTTGGTGCACTATGAATCCAGCATTTGGGAAAGTAAGGATTATAAAAATGACGTTTCCATGCTGGATGTGATGAGCCGCATGTACGCGTCCACGGAGTGGGTAAAACAATATTGCGAGGATATCCGCACGCGTAAGCCCTTTGTGCAGTGTGAATTCATCCACGCCATGGGCAACGGCCCCGGGGATATCGAGGACTACATGGAGCAGATGTACAAATATGACAAGTTCTGCGGCGGCTTTGTCTGGGAATGGTGCGACCATGCGACCTATGAAGGAAAAGCGGAAAACGGCACGGAAATGTACCACTATGGCGGCGATGCGGGCGAGTATCCGCATGACGGAAATTTCTGCATGGACGGACTGGTATATCCGGACAGAACGCCCCATGTGGGACTGCGGGAGTGGGGGAACGCCATCCGTCCCGTGCGCGCGCAGCTTTCGGACGGGCAGGTCATCCTGAAAAATATGCAGGATTTTGCCGATCTTTCCGACACTGTGACCGTGCGCTATGAGGTGAAAAGAGACGGCGAGGTGCTGACAGAGGGCAGCTTTGAGGACCTGTCCTGCGCCTCCCATGAGACGACGGCGATCGAGATTCCCGATCTGCAGGACTTTACGGAGGATAGGACTTACCTTAAGCTCACCTATGTGCAGAAGCAGGATGCGCCGCTGACCCAAAAGGGACATATTCTGGGCTTTGATCAGTTTGCCCTGTTTGAGGAAACGGAAAAGGAGCTGACGCTGGAAGAATGCGGAAGCGTGACTTTAGAAGAGACGGCGGACAGCTTTGTGATCAAATCCGACCATATTTGCTACCGCTTTGGGAAGAAGAAAGCCGCCTTTATTTCCATGGAAAAGGACGGTAAGGCGATCATTGAAAAGCCTGTGGAATGGTGCGTGTTCCGCGCGCCCACGGACAATGACATGAACTGCCGCATGAACTGGGAAGAGGCGGGCTATGACAAACCCTGGGTGAAGGTTTACGAATGCAGCGCGGAGGCGGATGAAAAGACGGTGTGGATTTCCTGCAGCTTTTCGATCGCCAGCGCCTACAGACAGCCCTTCCTGCGCGCGACAGCGGAATGGGCGGTGAACGCTCAGGGCGCGGTGAAGCTGATCGTGGATGCGAAAAAAGACATGGATTTCCCGTTCCTGCCCCGTTTTGGCCTGACGTTTACGTTGCCCAAAGAGGAAGATGCGGTGCGCTATTTCGGCTATGGTCCCTTTGAAAGCTATCAGGATAAGCGCCGTGCGTCCTGGATGGACCGCTTTGAAACGACCGTTGCAGGGCTGCATGAGGATTATATCAAGCCGCAGGAAAACGGCAGCCGTTACAACTGCCATGAGGTGCAGGTGGGCAGCTTCCATGCGGCGGGCAGCAGACCCTTCTCCTTCAACGCCTCCCATTATACGGTGGAGGAGCTGGCAGGAAAAGCGCATAACTATGAGCTGGAGCAGTCCGGGCATGTGATTTTGCATCTGGATTATGCCATGAGCGGCGTGGGAAGCAATTCCTGCGGGCCGCAGCTTCTGGAGCAGTACCGGTTGAACGAAGAAAATATGCATTGGGAAATGCTGCTTTGTGATTGAGGAGCCGCCTGGAGGCTCCGGAATGGAGAATAAAATGCTGTTTCAAAATGGAGAACGTGTTGTTTTTACGGGGGATTCGGTCACGGACTTTGACCGGAAGCGCCCGGTGGGAGAAGGGCTCTGGGAAGGAGTCGGAACCGGCTATGTGCGGTTGATTCATACCATGATCAACGCCATGTATCCGGAGGAGATCATCCGCATTTCCAATACGGGAATCGGCGGCAACAATATTCTGGATTTGCAGGCGCGCTGGCAGCAGGATGTGCTGGATTTGAAGCCGGACTGGGTAAGCATGATGATCGGCATCAACGATGTATGGCGCAGGTTTGATGAGCCGGAGGTGTTTGAAGGGCATGTAACGCCCAAGCAGTACGAAAGCGCGTACCGGGATATTATTACGCGCACGCTGCCCCATGTCAAGGGCATGATCGTGATGACGCCCTATTTTATGGAGCCGAACCGGGAGGATCCCATGCGCAAGGCGATGGATGAGCTGGGCGCGATCGTCAAAAGGCTGGCGGCGGAATATAACCTGCCCTGCGTGGATACCCAGCAGGTGTTTGACGAATATTTTAAGCATCGTCATCCGGATTATATCGCCTGGGACCGGGTACATCCCAATCAGGTCGGCGCGATGCTGCTGGCGCGGGCGTTTTTGAATGCGGTCGGGTTTGAGTGGAGAGTATCCTGAATTGTCCGGGCTTGCCTGAATCGCAACGAAAAAAGAAAAGATTTTCGTTACTATTCAGACGTGTCTGAATAGTAAAAGATTTTCAACGTTAGCTATAAAATACTGTTTCCCCGTACATAATAAAAAGAAAAAAGGAAGATGTGCGATGGGAACAGAAGCGATGAAAGACAGGGGGCAGGCAATGCTCCCCTGTACAGATGAAAACGGATATTATGAAATAAGGCTGGAGAGCATTGGCGGTCTGGGCGCGAATCTCGCCGGAAAAATGTTGGGAGAACTGGGGGCATTGACCATGGGGTTAAATGCGTCCGGTTTTTCCAGTTATGGGTCAGAAAAAAAGGGCTCGCCGGTGCGCGCCTACGTCCGATACCGGGAGGGGGAGGGAGTAATCCTGCGCAACGCGCCGGTGATCCGTCCCCATCTGCTGGGCGTTTTTCATGAGGCGATGGCGAAGGTCTATCCCGTTTTCGCAGGGGTATTTGATCAGACGCAGATCGTGCTCAACACCTGGCTTACAAAGGAGGATGCGGCGGGCAAATACCGGATTCCAGCGGGCGTTTTGTACTGCCTGGACGCGGGCGGGCTGGCCAGACAAAACAAATGCCGCTTAAACATGGTCATGCTGGGGGCGTTGGCGGCGGCAAGCGGCTTTTTGCCGTTTTCCGGTCTGGAAAAGCTGTGTCAGGACAGTCTTGGGAAAAAATACCCGGATTTGCTGGCGGCAAATCTTTCCGGTATGAGAAGCGGCTATGAAGCCGTGGCAGGGCAGAAGGGGCTGCGCATGAGCCATGTAGAGGATACAAATGTGGATAACCTGCCAAAATCTCCGGCGGGCTGTGGATTGGACAGCATGGCAGAGCCATACGGCGGGGAGTTTGCGGGGATGATCGGAGGCGTCAATCCGATGCCGGGCAACAGCGTGCAAAACGACCTTTCCGCGGGCAGAGAGGGCTATGTGCCTGTTTTTCATCCGGAAAAATGCATCCAGTGCGGGCTGTGCGATTCCACCTGTCCGGACATGGTATTCCGGTTTGAACCGGGAGAATGGAAGGGCATGAAAACCATGATCAATCAGGGCCCGGTCTATCAATATTGCAAAGGCTGCCTGCGCTGTGTGAGCGTGTGTCCGGTGGCGGCGCTGACAAAGGAGGAGGAGCAAAAGGCGCGCAGGGAAGGCTGGCTGGAAGCGGTAGAACGGCGAACGGCCACAGAGGAAGGAAAGGCAGGTGATTGAACATGGAAAAGCAGAAAATTTTATTCGCAAACGGAAATGAACTCGCCGCCTGTGCCGCCCGGCAGATCCGGTATCATGTGATGGGCTATTATCCGATCACGCCCTCCACGCAGGTGGCGGAAAACCTGGATCTATGGAGAGCGGAGGGAAAGTGCGATATCCGGCTGATCGCCGCGGAGGGGGAACACAGCGCGGCGGGCGTCTGCTACGGCGCCAGCGCGGCGGGAGGAAGAGTATTCGGAGCCACCAGCGCCAACGGGCTTTTATATGCGTTGGAGGAAATGCCCGTGCAGTCCGGCACGCGGATGCCGATGGTGATGAACGTGGCGTGCCGTACGGTATCCGGACCGCTTTGCATCAAAGGGGATCACAGCGATATCATGTATCTTTTGAACGCGGGCTGGCTGATCTTTTTTGCGCCCAGACCGCAGGCGGTCTACGATATGAACCTGATGGCGCTTAAGCTGGCGGAGGAGGTCTGCCTTCCGGCGGCGGTCGCCTACGATGGTTTTTTCACCAGTCATCAGAAACGGAAATGTCTGGTTTTTGAAGAGGATAAAACGGTACAGGACTATATCGGAAAATGGGAAAGGACCGATACCGCCCTCAATCTGAAAAATCCGGTCACGATCGGCTCTTATATGGGAGAAAAGGATATTTTACAAAACAAGTATGAGCTGCACCAGATGATGGAGTATGCGGATGCGCGTCTGGACGGACTGTTTACTGAATATGAGGGGCTGTCAGGGCGGCGCTACCGAAAGGTGGAGGGCTACCGCGCACAGGATGCGGAATATCTGCTCGTGCTGCTGGGTTCCTCTTTTGAAACGGCGAAGGAGGCGGTGGACAGGCTGCGCAGCCAGAACGTCCGGGCGGGCGCGCTGACCCTGCAGGTGCTGCGCCCGTTTCCTGCGAAGGAGCTATGGGAAATATGTCGGCATGCGAAATGCGTTCTGGTGGGCGACAGGCAGGACAGCTACGGCGCTGGCGGCGGCAATCTGTCTCTGGAGGTGCGGGCAGCGCTGCAGCGGTTTGGATTTTCCGGAAAGATCCGGGCAAGGGTGTACGGGCTTGGCGGGACGGACTTTTTTGTGGAGGATGCGCTGGAGCTGTTTGCGCTTTGCAGGCAGGAGCATGCAGAGGATTTCGGATATTATGGAGTTGCAAAGGAAGAGCGGGAGACCTGTGTGAAACGGGAAACGGCGGCGGAAGGGAGCGGCAGCAGAGTTGCCCGGGAGGATGCGGCAGGAGCCCATTGCGGGCTGGATGGTAAAGGCACGGGTGCCAGTCTAAGTGCGGCTATCGGCCGGACAGCAGCCAGCGGCCAGTTTCCGGCTGAGGGTCAGACTGCGGCTGCCGGGCAGATGGTCAGCAATGCCCTGGATCCGGAAGAGACCCTGCGTCAGCTCACCGTCTGCACCTACGATCCGGAAAAGCAGCAGATGCAGGTGAAGGGAGGCACGGTCAGGGACACGCTGGCGATGCCCAAACGCCTTTCGCCGGGACACGGCGCGTGTCCCGGCTGTGGCATCCCGGTCAACTTAAACCTTTTGATGCGCGGCATTGAGGGAAATGTGGTTTTCGTTTTTCATACCGGATGCGGTATGGTGGTGACGACCGCTTATCCGAAGACTTCCTTCCGGGTGCCCTACGTGCACAATCTGTTTCAGAACGGACCGGCGACCATGGGCGGCATCATCGCCGTGTTCGAAGAAAAGCAGAAAAGAGGGGAAATGCCCAAAGGGGATATCACCTTCGTGATGGTGAGCGGCGACGGCGGCATGGATATCGGTCTCGGTTCCGCCCTTGGCGCGGCATGCCGGAACCAGAAAATGATTTTGTTCGAATATGATAACGGCGGCTATATGAACACGGGCTATCAGCTGTCCTATTCCACGCCCTACGGCGCCAAAAGCTCCACCTCCCATGTGGGAAAGGAGCAGTTCGGAAAAAGCTTTTTCCAGAGGGACACTGCACAGATCATGGCGGCAGCCGGTGTTTGCTATGTGGCGACCGTGGCGGAGAGCAATCCTGCAGATTTCATCCAAAAGGCCGCAAAGGCATCCGCCTACGCGAAGGAGCACGGTATGGCGTATGTGAAAGCTCTCTCTGTTTGTCCCTTAAACTGGAACAGTGAGCCTGCAGCCGGGCGGGAGGCGATTTCGGCGGCGGTGGACTGCTGCTTTTTCCCACTCTATGAGGTGGAGCAGGGCATCACCCGCTTAAGCTATGATCCGGAGGCGCTGGGCAAAAAGATTCCCGTGACCGACTGGCTTTCCCGCATGGGCAGGACAAAGCATCTTCTGAAAGAACAATACAACGGGGTGACCGACGCGCTGCAAAAGGAAATCGATCGTCGTTATACCCGCTTAAAGGCAAGATCGGCAGATCCGGTTTTGTAAACGAACCGATATCAGACCGCGAAAAAGGGACAGGGCAGATGCCATGCGAGGAATGCATCTGCCCTGTTGTCTTGTGGCAGAAAAACGCCCAATGTCGATATGGCATCCCGCCGCTTCTGCCCGATTCCTTGCCCTGCATTCGTCACCGGCACTAAACCGACTAACACTGCGGGGAACAGTAACATTTTATCCATTTAAAAAAATAGAATTATCCATTCTTACCATGAGGAAAATTATGCTACCATGATGGAAGAAAGGAGGGAAAATATGCGGCTGGAAAATCATTATGGGAAATGGAACTGAGATGGAATCAGGGGAAAGGAGAAAATTTATGATTACTGCACATTCCGGCTGTAACGGTACAGCGGACAATTCGAGGGAATACCTGCTACACGCAATGGAGCTTCCCGTTGATGCCTTTGAGGTTGATGTGAGAAGGGATGCGCGGGGCGCGCTGTTTCTGTCGCACGATCCTGCCAGCGAAGCGGTTGTATTTCTGGCAGATGCATTTGAAATGCTTCATGAGCATCCGGAGAAAAAAATAAACTGTGATTTAAAGCAATCCGGTTTGGAACGGGATGTGGTGGAGCTTGCCCAAAAATACGGGGTGGAAAATCAGCTGATTTTTACCGGAAGGGTGAATCCGGAGCTGTTTGTGAAGGGAAAAGCCGTATTCCCGCAGGTGCTATGGTTTGCGAATCTGGAGGTGTTCAGACCGGAGGCTGAAAAGCGGATAGAGGAAGGAATGGAGGAAGAGGCGGTACGGGAGGCATTACAGCAGGTGCTGCTTGAGATGAAGGAATATGAGACCGCAGGAATCAACTGGAGCTTTGAGATTGCCGAAAGGATATGGGAAAGGGCAAAGGAATTGGGAACCGGCATTTCGGTCTGGACGGTGAACGAAGAGCGGGATTTGAAAATCTGGCTGGAACGGGATGTTGAGAATATCACATCAAGGAATATAGCCGGACTTTTCAGGTGCAAAAATGAAAAATCACAGGAGGATGTGAAATGAAAACAGCGTTACATAACTATGATATTTTTCCAAAGGTGATACTGGTACATAAAACGGAAAGGATCACGATAAAGCCGCTTGGAGAGCATGCGGCCTTTTCGGGAGACTATGGGATTGTGATTTTGTCCATGGCGCATGGGCTGAAGGAGCATTATGCCGACAGGGATAATTACCGGGAGCTTTCTACATCGCCTGATGCGGACGGCTGTATCCGGTTTTCCGTCAGCTTTCCGGAGGAAAGCGAATATTTGATTCGTCTGATGCGGGGAGAAAAAACGATCGTTGAATTGTCGGTTTATGCGTTGGAGGAGGATATGCGGGGCAGATACCCATACCGGGGGGATTTGCATATGCATACCTTCCGCTCGGACGGCGCCCAGTCCCCTGCGGTAGTTGTGGCTAACTACCGGCGTTACGGATATGATTTCACCGTCATCAGCGACCATGGCAGATATTATCCGTCCCTGGAAGCGATCGACGCCTATCGGGATGTGCCCATCGGGATGGCGATTGTGGAGGGGGAGGAAATTCATCTGCCGGGAAATGATATCCACATTGTGAATTTCGGAAGCGACTACAGCGTGAACGGTCTTTTGGATTGTACGGATCAGAGCCGGGAAAGCGACAGGCGCGCCGTCATCGATAATCCGCCGCCGGTGCTGACCGAAGCGGCATATAGAGCCGAGGTCGATGCGCTGATGGAAACGCTGGATATTCCGGAGGGCATTGAAAAATATAATTATGCTTCCTGTGTATGGGCATATAACCATATCAGAAACGGCGGGGGCTTAGGGATATATCCGCACCCCTACTGGAAGTGTGACGGTCCTTATCATGTGCCGGAAACGCTTGGCGAATACCTGACAAAGACGCATCCCTTTGACGCGTTCGAGGTTTTGGGCGGCGAAAATTATTTTGAGCAAAACGGGTTTCAGATTCTGCGGTATTATGAAGACCGCGCAAAGGGAATCCAATATCCGATCGTCGGCTCCACGGACAGCCACAATTCCATTTTAGAGGATAACCGCAACGCCATGATTTGCTCCACCCTTGTGTTTGCGGCGGAAAATGAAAAGCACGCGCTTATTTCCGCGATCAGGGAAGAATATTCCGTGGCGGTGGACACGATTTCAAGGGAATATCGCCTGGTGGGGGATTTCAGACTGGTGAAATATGCCCGTTTTTTACTGGATGAATTTATGCCCCTGCACGATGAGCTGTGCTTTGAAGAGGGGAGGCTGATGAAGGCCTGGGCGGCCAGGGAGGAGGATGCCCGGGAAGGACTCCGGTTTATTTCCGGCAGAATGGAGAAGTTGTACAAAAAGTATTTTGCATTGTAAAAGGGATTTTTGCTTTTGTAGAAATTGCTAGTGCCGTTTGAATATTTGTCCATTGTTATAATGCTTTTTGTCCCATAAAATAGGATTATCCATTCCAGAGGAGGAAAAAGATGTGAAAACAGCATCAGGGAAAAAAGCGAGAATGTCATCCGGTAAAAAAAAGTCATGGAAGGTGCTCCTGCGCCATTACTGGCCGCTGTATATAATGCTGATTCCGTGCGTGGTATATTACGCGGTAATCTGCTATGTGCCGATGGCCGGAAATGTGCTCGCGTTTAAGGATTATTCCTTCCGCAAGGGAATCTGGGGAAGCGACTGGGTCGGGCTGAAATATTTTAAAACGTTTTTTCACAGCTATGACTGCTGGCGGCTGATCAGGAATACCTTTGCGATTGGCTTTATCAAGACAATTCTCGAATTTCCCTTTGCGCTGATTCTGGCGCTGATGCTGAATGAAATCCGGAATATGAAATTCAAGAAGATATCGCAGACAATCACCTATCTGCCGCACTTTTTGTCAACGGTTATCGTTGTTACGATGCTGCAGAGAGTGCTGGCGCCCAATATCGGCATCTTAAATCAGATCATCAAAATATTTGGCGGCGAAGGAAGCACCTATTATTTGATGGAATCGAACTATTTTTACAGAATTTTGTTTTTGATGGATATCTGGCGTGGAATCGGATGGGGCTCCATCATATACCTGTCGGCGATCAGCGGGGTGGATCCGGAGCTGTATGAAGCGGCCGAGCTGGACGGGTGCGGCAAGTTAAAGAAAATGTGGCACATCACAATTCCCGGCATCCAGGGAACGGTCGGACTTTTGTTCATTATGGGAATCGGCGGCATTTTCTCATCCGGCTACGATCAGATCTGGCTGCTGCGGACGCCCGGTAACATGGCGCTGGCGGATACGCTGGACACCTATGTGGTGCGGATCGGCCTGCAGGGAGGACAGTTCGGGTATGCCAGCGCAATCGGTCTGATACAGGGAATTGTGGGACTGGTCATGGTGGTGGTCTGTAATACAATCAGCAAGAAGATGACGGAAGTCAGCCTCTGGTGAGACGGCGGTATTTTTGCAGTCATATATGTCTGCATGGATATAAAAACACAAACAGGAAGGGAGAAGGGTATGAAAGCAAAACAATGGAAGCGCATGCTGGCGATTGGTCTTTCTGCGGTTATGACACTGTCTATACTGACAGGCTGCGGTGAAAAGGAAAGCGGGAATTCCGGCAATGCCGATGCTGCAGGGGAAACAGCGAAGCAGAGTACAGAGCAGAATGAGGAAGCGGAGCAGACGGAATCGGATAAACCGGATACCTGGATCGCGGACAGGACAATCGTCATGCAGGTCTATGTGGACGATATCGGCTATGATATGCCCGACAATGTGAACGATACGCTCGTCATGCAGGAGCTGACCAGAAGGACGGGCATCAAGATTGATGTGCGTTATACGCCGGGGGACAGCGATTCCATGGTCATGGCGGCGCAGCTGGCATCGGGAAACATTCCGGATATGATTGTTGGATATCTGAATGACTCCACAAGAAAAGAGTTTCCGATCATTTCAAAAGCCGCAAGAGAAGGACTTTTTGCAGATTTGTCTGAAATGATGAAGAATACCAAAGTCTATAGCAAGTATTATGAGGACGGCTATCTGCCGAAGGATACCTATAACAATATTGTATTCCGGGATGATTTCGGAGGCGCCGTATATTTCCTTCATTTGCAGATACAGGAGGAGGACCGCAGCGCTATCTGGGATCCGAACGAAAGTCTGCTGGGCGGCATGTACATTCAGAAGCGCATCGTGGATGATCTGGGAATCGATCCCACGTCCATCCGAACGCAGGATCAGCTGTATGATCTGCTGGTTCGGATCAAGGAGGCCGGATATACCGATGATAATGGGAATGAGGTATGGCCCATGGGACCCAGATACTGGGGTGGTAATGCGGAAAGCCAGGAGCTGCTCGCGAAAAATGACAACTGGGGTGTGAGCGACGATTATAACATCACGGAAGACGGCAAGGTGCTTCATGAGGCGGAGACGGATTATGTATACAAAAAGATTGCGTTTTACAAGAAGCTGCTGGATGAAAATCTGGTAAATACGGAGTTTTTTACAATGGATGCGACCCGTACAGAAGAAGTTTCCAAGAGCAAGAATTCCGCGATCATCGCTAACGTACATTCTTATGTGGATGTGATTTATGGCAATGAGGACTGGCTGCCTTTAGGACCGCTGGAAGATATAGATGATTTTAACGGAAGCTATTATAAGGGTAAGAATGGCTATGGCTTTGCGGCAATTTCCTCAGAAGCCGAAAATCCGGAGGAAATCCTGGCATTTCTTGATTATTTGTCCACATATGAGGGGCAGCTGCTCATTTATTATGGAATCGAAGGCGTGACATATGATATGGTGGACGGCTATCCCGTTTTGAAGGATGAGGTGAAGGAAAAAATAGAAGCCGGCGATAAGGAATATCAGCGCGATGTAGTCGGCGCAAGATTTGGAGGCGACGGGCTCCTGGCGTTGGAATTTTTAGTCACAAACCGGAACAACATTGACAATTTCGGTGAAAGCCGGCCCGGCATAGGCGCGACCGCTACGTTTGACCGTGCCGTCGAACTGGCAACGGAGTATCCGAGAGAAATGAAGCTTCTGGAAGGGCTGAATGCGATGGCATATTTAAATACGGAAGAGCTGGCAGAGGTGAAGGCGAATCTGGAATTATTGAATTACGACGAAATGCTTGTGCAGGCGATTTTTGAGAAGAATGATGCAGAGGTGACAAAAATTGTGGAAAATTTCCGCTCTCAGCTCAAGGCTGCAGGAGTGGAGGAATTTGAAGCGCATCTGGAAGAGGTTTATGCGGAGGATCCTTCCGCAATAAACTTTATCCCTCATAATTAATCTGTACAGGAAGGGGATTGGTGTTAACATGCATGCCAAAGGAAAGTCGTCACGAATCAGAAAAATTAAAACAAACCCGGTTGATCAGTGTATTCAGGTGATTATTTATATCATGATCCTTGCGCTTTGCGCGGTCATTTTGCTGCCGTGCGTCAATATACTGGCTTTATCCTTTAACGATGGGGGAGATGCTGCCCGGGGCGGGGTATGGTTCTGGCCGAGGGTGTTCACCCTGGCAAATTATAAAGAGGTTTTTGCGGACGGAAGCATCACCAGAGCATACGGGATTACCCTGGCGAGAACGCTGATCGGAACCTTTTGCAGCCTGACGGTTACCGTATTGGCCGGCTTTGCGCTGATGGATAAGGGGCTGCCGGGGAGAAGGATCCTTTCCATGCTGATTACCTTTACGATGCTGTTTGGCGGCGGTACCATTCCAACCTATATACAGTACAACAATCTTCACCTGCTGGACAGCTTTTGGGTATATGTTGTTCCCGGGCTTGTGAGCGTAACCTATCTGATGATGGTGCGCACCTTTTTTGAGGGGATTCCGTCCAGTCTGGTGGAATCTGCGCAGCTGGATGGATGCGGCTTTTTCAAGATACTTTGGAAAATTATCCTTCCCTTGAGCAAACCTGTTTTGGCGGTTATCGGTCTTTATACGGCGGTAGGTCACTGGAATGACTGGTTTGCGGGCGCTTTCTATATGACGAGCAGCAAGCTGTGGCCGGTACAGACCGTTTTACAGCAAATGCTGTCCAGGGCGATGGCGGCGGAATCGGGAGAGGATCTGGCGCAGATGACCGCGTCACAGGCAATCGCAAAGGCGGCGAATATGGTAACGTCGGATTCCCTGAAAATGGCGGCAGTTGTGATTACAACGGTTCCGATATTATGCGTATATCCCTTCGTGCAGAAATATTTCGCAAAGGGTGCAATGATTGGAGCGGTAAAGGGGTAAATAAAAAATAACGGCAGGGCGGTGGAGAAAAGGGGCTCCACCGCTTTGTTTGAATCATGAGAAGATGAAGATTCCATTTTCACGGCGTTTAAGGTATAATATCAATAGATATCGTGCCGGCGCCGGGCGAAGCGGGCGCGCATCGCGGGATGTATATGTCTGGGGGATGCTTATATGAAGCTGAGAGGGAGATATTCACATACAATTTTTAAGCAGCTGGTAAGCTTCACCCTGCTCATCGGCGTTGTGCCTCTTATCATCATCAGCATCATTCAGTTTGACAGAATGAAGAAAATGGCGGAGGAGGAAATGATCCGTTCGCATCAGCAGGTGATTTCCCAATATATGAAGAGCGTGGAGGAAAAGCTGACGCAGTACCAGTACAAAATTGCGCTGACCTCCAACAGCACCGTAATACAGGAGGAAATGCTGAATGCGGAAGCGAACCCGTATACGAAAGGCGCGCGGATCAGTGAAGAGGTGACGAAATATCTGATGCTGGAGCAGACGGGAGAGGTGAGCAGCTGTATGGTTTATTCCATGCTTGAGGAGCTTCCGGTCTATGGAAAGCGCGTGAGCATGATCTCCAATGCGCAGCGGGAAGGGTGGTATCGGCAGGACGGAGCGCTGGAAAACGGCTGGTATACGTACTATGCATGGGGAATAGAAACGGGTCTGCTCGCCATGGTGCGGGAAATCATCAGCTATGATTATACCGATCTGAGTGTGAGAAAGCTGGGAATCGTAAAGCTGGACATCAGGCTCAGGGAGCTTTTTGAACCGGCGAAGGCCAATGACAGCGACAGCTTTTTTGTGCTGCTGTATGACGATTCCGATACGGAGGTGTATCGTTCGGATGGACTGGAGGAGAACGTTTTTGCGCAGTTTCTGAAAAGCAAAGAACGGGAGAATGGCGGAAGCGAAAGCCCCGTCATATTGGAGCCCTATATCATCTATCAGGAATGCCTGGAGGATTACGGGATTTGGCTGCTTTTTCTGTTCGAAAACAGCGAATTGCTCGGCATCAGAGGAGAGGTGTTTTCCTGGATTTTCCCGGCGATTTTTGTGATTGCCGTTCTGGTCATTGGAATGTCCTTTTATTATACCAGAAATTTTTCACAGCGCGTTCAGCTCCTGCTGGGAAAAATCCGCAGTGTGGAAAGCGGTGATTTATGCGTGCGGGAGTCCATTGAGGGAAATGATGAAATTGCTGCGCTGGATAAGGAATTTGGTCACATGGTGCGCGAGCTGAACCGGCTGATCGAGAAAAATTACATTCAGCAGCTGGAAAATAAAGAAACGCAGCTGCGGAACCTGCAGCTGCAGATCAATCCCCATTTTCTGTATAACACGCTGGAGACCATAAGCTCCATGGCGGCGATCAATCATTCCTTCGCCATTTGCGATATATGTGAGAAGCTGGGGGAGGTTTTCCGATACAGTCTCGGGAAAAACTATGATGAATTTGTGACGGTGGAGCAGGAAATTCATCATACGCAGAATTATATTTTTATTCAGCAGATCAGGTTTTCCAATCGCTTTAAGGTGGTTTATCATCTGGATAAAAGCCTTTCACAAAAAAGGGTCCTCCGCTTTATCCTGCAGCCAATTGTGGAAAATGCGATTTTGCATGGGCTGGCGAACCTGCCGGAGGAAGGCGTGCTGGAAATTTCGACGCGCATGGAGGAGGAATGCCTGGTGATTGGCATTGAAGACAGCGGGGTAGGGATGAGCCTGGAGAAAATGGAGGAGCTCCGGAAATATATAGACGCTGCGCAGGCCTTCGATGAGAAAAAGCACAGTATCGGCGTGAGAAATGTACATCAGCGGATAAAAATGGCCTGTGGAGAACAATTCGGAATCCGGATTTCTGGCGCGCTTCATCAGGGGAGCTGCTTTGAGCTGTGGCTGCCGCTTTTATAAATAAGGGAGATACGGGATATGGGCTACCGACTATTGATCATAGATGATGAGGAGCTGATTCGCAAGGGGGTATTGGCACGGCTTGACTACCTGCGGATTGAACTGGAAGATGCCCAGGAAGCGGCCGGAGGGCGCGAGGCGCTGGCATTGCTGGAGGAGGAGCCGGCCGACATTGTGCTTACCGATATCCGGATGCCGGATATGGACGGGCTTGCCTTTATTGAAGAGGCGAGGAAGCGGTGGCCGCTGATGAAATTTGTGGTAATCAGCGGTTATGCGGAATTTGAATATGCGGAGCGTTCGCTGGAGCTTGGGGTGTCCGCCTATCTTTTGAAGCCGATATCGAATGATGCCTTAAAGGACGTGATGGAAAAGCTGTTTACTGCAATCCGTGATGAGGACAGCGTCAGAAAAACGCTGCTCGAACAGGCGAAGCTGGAAAATCAACGGAAGGAATATTTGCTGGAAACGGAAATTAACGGTCTGCTGGGAGAACGGGAAAAGCCGTATTTAGAGAAAGATATTTATCCGGCGTTATATGAACGCTGTCCGCAGATGCTGGATGGCGGAGCGGGGAAATTTCTTGTTGTCATCATCAATATTGACGCGCGCAGCTATGAGCAAAGCAGGTTTCAGCGGGAAGACCGGGAGCTTTTGCGGTTTGCCATCAGGAACGTTTTTGATGAACTGCCCAGCCCCTGCGAAAAAGTGATCGTGAATAATCTGAACAAGAAGGACCAGCTGTATGCGTTGTTTTGGGGAAAGCAGGAAAAACAGCTGCGGGGAGAGGTGGAGCGGATTTTTTTGAAGATGAAGAGCCTTCTGGAATATAAAATGTCCCTTTACCTGACCTTTGGCGTCAGCAGCGCCTCTGCGCATGTCAATGAAAGCAGCTGCCGGGAAGCGAAGGAGGCGCTCTATCAGAGAGTCATATATGGACGTTCCAATCTGTATTTTTATGAGGATATGCTCATGATTCAAAAGATACAGTTTCCGGTGATGGAATTGAACCTGTTGCAGCAGTATCTGCAGCGCAGAGATTTGGATAATATCCGGGTCATGATATGGGAAATTTTTTCCGGGGAAAGAATTTTAAAATATCATGCCCCGTATGTGCGCATGATCTGGATTCGCATACTGAATCTTCTGATTCACAATCTGGGAGAAAGCGCAAACCGCCCGGAAGTTGTCAAAAAGATGCTGGATGGGTTTTCGGTATCGGAGGAAATTGACCGGATTGAGGAATTGCAGGATCGATATGTGCAGCTGGTGATTGACTGTATGGGAGATGAGAACCCTGGAGAGGCCAATGCCAGAAGTAAGGTTCAGCTTGCGGTTCATTATATCGATCAGCACTATAATGAAGATATTTCGGTAAATGAGCTGGCGGAACGTTACGGCATGAGCTCTAACTATTTTTCCTCACTTTTTAAAAAGGAAATGCAGCAGTCAACCGTCGCTTATATTACAAATCTGCGGATTGCAAAGGCCATGGAATATTTGCAGAGGACGGACAAAAGCGTGGTGGAAATTGCCCGGAATGTGGGCTATGAAGACTGCAATTACTTTTTCCGGGTTTTCAAAAAGGAGGCCGGCGTAACGCCGCAGCAGTATCGGGCAGGAAAAGGTGGTAAAATAAAACAATAAAAGAAAAAAGAAAGGGGGCAGATTGTCAGGATGGACAACAAGAAATGGGACGTCTATGTATACGGGGATGTGAATATCGATCTGGTCATTCCCGGGATCACAAAATTTCCCGAACCGGGGCAGGAGGATGAGACAAAGGTCATGGAAACGATGGTGGGCGGCGGCGCGGCGCTCTTTACGCTGGGGCTGGGAAAGCTCGGACTCCATCCGGTGTTTCAGGGCAGCGTGGGGGATGATCTGTATGGGCGCTTTATTCTGGAGGAATTTACCGCGCGCCATGTGGACACACAGCTGCTGGAGGTATCCAAAACCTTAAGGACGGGCATTTCCCTAAGCTTCACCAATGAAAAGGACCGTTCCTTTCTGACCATGCGGGGGACGAATGAAAATCTGGATGTTTCCCATGTGAAGCTGGATGCGGTGGCACAGGCGAAGCATATCCATGTGACGGGCTATGCGGGCAGCAAAAACCACGATGCCTATCTGCGCTTTTTAAAAGCGGTGAAGGAAAAAACCGATACCACCGTTTCCTTCGATCTGGGCTGGGATTCTGCGGGAGAGTGGAAAAAAGAGATTTATGAGCTGTTTGACTGGGTGGATGTGCTGTTCATGAATGAAACAGAGGCGATTCACTACGGACGGACGGATACTGCCGAAGAGGCGGGACTTTCCTTTGCGCAGCATTGTCCGGTGGTGGTGATCAAGCTGGGTGCGAAGGGCTCTGTCGCCTTTGCGGAGGGAAGCTGTTATCACAAGGAACCTTACCGGGTGACCGCGGTGGATACCACGGGAGCGGGAGATTCCTTCAATGCGGGATTTATCTACGGCTACCTGACCGGAAGGAGCATTCCGGAATGCCTGGCCTGCGGGAACGGCTGCGGCGCGCTTTCCGTGACGGCGCTGGGCGGCAACGCGGGCTTTCCGGAGGAGGAAGGGCTGTGGGCGTTTATCCGGCAGCAGGAGAGCGGGGAAGAAAACGGAGCACAGGTTGCGGAGCGATAGGAAACGACAGAACGGTTGTCGTTTCCTGTAACAGTGACAGATTTTTGAAAGGAGAGCATACAGGATGAAAATTGCAGTGATCGGCGGCGCGGGAGTACGGACGGTTATTTTTATCAACGGTCTTCTGGCGCGTTATCAAAAGCTTCATATTGACGAGGTGGTTTTATATGATATTGACAGGGAGAAGCTTTCCGTCATCGGAAAGCTCTGCCGTCATGTGGTGGACCGCAAGCGGGAAACGCTTAAGGTGTCCGTAGCAGAGCGGCCTGAGGATGCCATCCGGGGAGCGGATTATGTTGTGACCACGCTGCGGGTGGGAGGCGATCATTCCCGCGTGGTGGATGAGAGCATCGCCTTAAGTCTGGGCGTGATCGGACAGGAAACCACCGGGGTGGGCGGCTTTTCCATGGCGGTGAGGACGATTCCGGTGCTGATGGAGTATTGCAGAATGATCCGGGAATATGCGCCCAATGCCTGGATTTTCAACTTCACAAATCCCTCCGGGCTTGTGACACAGGCGCTGCGGAGCGCGGGCTATGACCGGGTGATCGGCATCTGTGACGCGCCCAGCAGCACGAAATTCCGTATGGCGAAGGAGCTGGGCGTGACGGAGGAGGAGCTGTATGTGGAATTTTTCGGGCTGAACCATCTTTCCTGGATCAGAAGCGTGAAGGTGAAGGGGGAAGAGCTTTTGCCGAAGCTTCTGGCGGATGACGGCTTTTTGACGCGGATTCAGGAATTTTCCATGTTTGATCCACAGCTTCTGCGTTCCATCGGCTTTTTGCCCAACGAATATCTGTACTACTATTATCACCGGGAAAAGGCGCTCGCCAACATTTTAAAATCCGGCGGCAACACCAGGGGAAAGACGATCGAGGATGTCAACCGGCAGATGATGGAGGAATTAAAGTCTATGGATATTGATGCGGACCCGGAAGGCGCGCTGCAGATTTTCCTGTATTACATGCAGATTCGGGAAAATTCCTATATGAGCATCGAATCCGGGCTAGAAAAGCGCCCCCTTCTGGAAAAGGGCTCTTTGGAGGTGCCGGACGGCATGGGCTATGCGGGCGTGATGCTGGACTGCATCGAGGGCATGCAGAGTGAGCAGGGAAGATATCTGGTGCTTTCCGTGGAGAATCAGGGGAGCATTCCCGGTCTTGCGGACGAGGATGTGGTGGAGACCACCTGCCTGGTGAATCAGGACGGCATCCGCGCGGTGCGGGTGGAGGAGGTGCCGGAGCATTGTTACCTTCTGATGCGCCTGATCAAGATGTATGAAAAGAAAGCGGTGGAGGCGGTCAAAACTGGTTCCCGGGAGACGGCGATCCACGCGCTGATGCTGCATCCGCTGGTAAATTCTTATTCCCTCGCCAAAGAGTTGGTTGCAAAATACGAGGAAGCCTACGGCGGCATTTTTACAAATTAATAACGGTTCAGGCTTGTCCGGATTGTTACACAATTGAGCAGAGCGGAGGTTTACGGTGAATTTTACATTTGACGGGGCAATCCCAAAAGAGGTGCTGGAAAATTATCTTTCCAGAGCGGTGACGGCGGCGGGGCTGTTTGAGAGCGAAACGCTGGAGGATGATCTGCGCGCGATCAAAAGGCTGGGCGTGAAATTTCTGGGACGCGCTTCCGGCATCTGGTATATGATGATGGAGGATGAGGAGCATTTCCGCCTGTCGAAGGAGCTGGCGGATAAGGTTCATGCGCAGGATCCGGAAATCATTTTACAGGCGTGTATTTTTGAAATGATCACGCAGAAAATTGAAGAGGTGGAAATTCCCGCCTATGTGCAGGAGGCCTTTGGACTTGTGCCGCAAAAGCGCTGTTTTTGCCTGAAGGATACACTGTTTTTGGAAGCGCCCTGGGGATTTATCCATAAAAGCGGCGATCCGCGCAAAAACGGCGGAATTCCCGATCTTTCCCGCGTGGAAGCGCAGATGTGGTTTTACTATCGGGCGACCCGCTATATCGACTGCGGCTATGAGGCGCTGCACATGGGACAGGTGCATCTGTATGCGGCAAACGACACGGGATTTGGAAAGACGGCAGAGCTGTTTGGAAAGATCCGCGCCTATGCGCTGCAGCATGGCAGGCGGCACAGGGTGCTCATGGATGCCCATACCCACGGGATCAACATCGCCGGAAAGCTGCTTTTTGATTATCACGCGATGCCCTTTACGGGTAAACCGATCATGGAGCGGGAAGGAACGTGCCTTGCTCTGGTGCGGGAGGGCTACAGCGAGGGCGGACAAAATCCCAACGGCTGGAGCGCGGACGTGATGCCTTATCTGATGGAATATGACAACTGGGGCGGACTGGCGGTGGATGACCCGGCGGCATATACGAGGGAGGAGCTTGCGAAAAAGGACTGGTGGGGCTATGACCAGATCGGTTGGTTTGCCAATCAGACAGAAAGAGAGCGGAACCATTTTCTGGAATATACCTATTACTGGACGGAGGTCAATCATGTAAACGCCTATTTCGAGCTGCCCTTCCGGCGCATGCTCAGCGATGCCGCCGTCATGATGGCGCGTCCGGACGGCAGCAGGAGCAGGCAGGAGAATTATCAGATCAATAGCCCTTTGGATGCCTGTCCCATGGGCTTTGGGCAGGAGGATGCGGCAGAGCGGCTTTGGAAGCGGGGACATGCGCTGCGCAGGCTTGCCGGAAATCCGGAGCAGCTGATCCGTTACGGGGCACAGGAGGAATACGATCCGGAAACAGGGCTTAAGCTGCCGGAGGAGGTCGTGGTCTACGGAAGCTTTCAGCCTTATGTGGGCGCTGCGCTGAATGATTCCAACAGCGCCGTCACGCGGATGTATTATGTGGGAAATAACACCTATACGCTTTCCGTGGTGATCCCCTTTGCAGGGGAGTATGATTATGCGGTTTCTGTCTGCGGCACGCTTTCGGCGACATACTGTACGGATCGTTTTCCGAGAAGCGGTTCCGGCCCGAAGGGACATTTTCAAACGGAACGGGATAACAGTGTGGTATGCTTTTCCTTCTCTTATCCCAGGGCACAGGTTACGGTTTCGATTGTCTGCTGGGAGGAAGAAACACAGCAGTTTGTGAAAAAGAGGTGTCAGTAGGAAGAACGGACGATGTGCGTCTGTCGCCGTGATATCGATATCAGGCAGGCATACGGAAAAAGAATACGCAAATTGCGCAGGAAAAAGGCATTGGAATGTAACTCCAATGCCTTTTTTTCCTTTATACGCCTGTTTTATTTTCCAGTGCTTCATTTCCCTGCTTTTTGCGGGATCGTGTGACATATAACGCGCACAGGGCGGTCAGTGATCCCAGCATCAGCGCCATCCACAGGGCGGATTGACTTTCATCGCCGGTCATGGGAGCCAGCGGGGGATCCTCATCCAGAATATATACATATTCCTCATTATCCGGATCCCAGATCCTGATGTAGGTTTTGGGCACGCCGTCCTCCCAGATCGTAATTCTGTCCGGGCTGTCCGGATCATTCGGATCAGGAAGTTCGGTGGGATAGCCGGGGTTCTCCGGATCTTCTGTGGTGGTTTCGGTCTCCTCCGTCGTGGTTTCGGTTTCTTTGGGCCAGGTTTGGGGAGTCTCCGATTCCTCTTCGGGCGGCGTTTCTGACTCTTCCGGTGTTGTTCCGGGATTTTCGGGCGGCGGCGGAAGCTCTTCCGGAGGAGGCGTTGGCTTATCCGGAGCAGAGTCCTCCCGATAGTAACGCAGAATGATAATCTGCTGTCCGTCCTCCGTTGCGACAGCCCACTGCTTATTTATAATACTGCTGTATTGCCCGGCGTCGTTCAGTTCGCCATAGACAACGCTGTGCCAGGCATACCGTCTGGAGCCATAATCCAGGATACGGTCACTTACCTCTCCCTGATGAATGGAACCCAGCGGGGCACGGATTTGTGTTACCGGGCGGATTCCCTCAAGGGTGTAAATGTATTGGCTGCTGTCGGCAAGGGTTCCGCCGGCAGAGGAGGGAGATGCCGCAAGGCGGGAATCGTTTCGCGCTGCGGAAACAGTTTCGGATGGATTCCCTGTGTTATCCTTTGATTCTGTTTCGCCGCCATCAGGATTTTCCTCTATATCGCCGCCGTCAAAGCCGGGACGTCGGTAGTAGTATTCATGAATGATATTATAATAGCCGCCCACCTCCCGATAATACCGCAGGATAATGATCTGATCGCCGTCTTTCGTCGCTTTCACCGAGCTCCAGGAGGTATCCGGACGATAGAGATAACCGTTGAGGGTATATCCATCCAGAGGATTACCGGTGACCTGGTCGCCTTGGGTATTGTCGCCTGGCAGCAATACGCCATATTGAGGACGTTGATCATGGGTGTAGGTGTAATGCTTGCCATCCACATCGAAATTGGTGGGCGCAGTGATTAACGGCTCGCCCGTTGCGGTGTAGGAATGTCCGATCTGTCCTTCTCTGTCTATGACCTCACTGATTCCTTCCCGGTGGTCACCGGCTTCATCCCGCAGATAGTATACATGGATAACCTTATAACCTCCCTGTATCTCCTGTGGAACCTCGCGGTAATAGCGCAGAATGATAATATTGCTGCCGTCCGGCGTGACATCGGCACGGTTCATTTGCGGATTGACGGTATAGCTGCGCCTGATATTGTCAAAGCCGAGACCGTCTCCTGTGGTAAGGATTCCATCGGAGCCCGTCGCCGTTGCTCTGGAATCGGCGGCATGGGATGCCGGTTTTGCGGATAAATCCGGTTTTGCCGGGGCAGTTGCAGTCTCTTCTTCGGTTTCCGGTAAAGCTTCCTCATCTTCGGGAGCTTCGTCGGGAGAGATGCTCCCCTCTTCCGTGTCCGGGGTTTCTTCCGTCGTATTGCCGGTCTGTTCGACCGTGCTTTCTGTTTCCTCTGTGGACGCTTCTGTTTCCTCCCTGGAAGTGTCCGGCTCATTTTCAGACGATGTATCTTCTGCCGGTGATACAACCGAAGTGGATTCGTCATCGTTTTCGTCCAGGACACTGGAAGTTTCGGCTGGAACCGTTGGCTTTGTGTCCGGATCAGTATCGATATCTGATATATCGTTTTTGCTGAAATAGGCAGGCTGTCCGGTTGGGCTGTCAGGGTTTTGACTTTCATCAGCCGGTTCATTTTCCAAAGAAGGCTCTGTCTCTGTCCCGGCTTCCGTGGAGACGGATGAAGTCTGCTCCTGCGTTTCAGGCTCTGCTGTCTCTGCCGGTGAGGAAGATTCTGCGCCGGTTTCCGGAGGATCGGCAGAGGGCTGTGTTTGCGTTTCGGGTTCTGTGACATCAGCCGGGGAAGATGCTTCGATGCTGCTTTCCGTGCTGTCTGCCGTTGTTTCTTCTGTTGCTTCTGTTGCCCCGGCAGTATCATCGGGGGACGTTTCCGGTTCTTCTGTCTCCGAAGAGGTTTCTGTCGTGGTTTCCGTCATTGTTTCTGTTTCCGTCAAAGCTTCTTCTTCGGCAGAAAGGGCATCGGATTGGCTGTTTACGCTCTGCGTGACATCCACTGTGCCGTAGCCTTCGCTGAAATGCGTGTACTCGTAGGCCTTGCCGTCAACGGAAAACATCGGCTCCTGGTCGATATCCAATGCCTGATAGAACTCATCCAGCGGACGCCCGCGCACATATTTCATTTCGCTGCTGCCTTCATAGCGGTAATTGCCATTTGATTCTTTCAGGTAATATTCGTGGATATAGCGATAACCGCCGTCGCCCGTGGAAAATGCGTTGGTAAACTTTATCGTAGCGCTGGGAGAACCCTGCGCCGGACCATTCACGGAGGAGCTGTCTGTATAAACCATCTGGAAGGGCTCGGGTAGCTCGTTGGTCGGTCTGACGGTATAAGTACCGGCGCCGGGAAGGTCAATGTAGCCGTTTTCTCCGGCATGCAGCGTGACAGTTTTCAGGACCGTGTTATTTTGCGCTACTTCAAAGGTGTAGTCACGGCCATGGTCGTCAGCGTTATCCAGACACTTCGGCTTGCTAATGGTAAGCCTGCGCGGTCCGTGCGTGATAATTTCAGAGGATTGGCCCGCCTCGGTAATGCTCACGGCACAGCCGACAATCTCCATGGTAAAGCCGTCCGCCTGATCGGTGTCAACGGTTTCGGTAATCGTATAGGTCCCCTTTTGCAAACCGTTCAACCTGATCTTCTGGCCGGCTTTGAGGGAAATCGTTGCCGATTTGTCATTACCCGCAATCTGCAGGATATTACCATCGCTTAACGGGTTTCCGTCAGGATCCGTGACCGTGCAGCTGGCAAAGGATTTATCGCTGGCAGCGACAGTGTAATGGTAAACAAGCTCATTGGCGCCTTCGTTGTTGTCCGGGTCCTTTTCAAAAATCATCCAGCCGCTTAAGTCCACCGTTTTGGTAGTGGGGCTTCCGAAGGGGTTGGTACAGCTGCTGGTCACTTCCTTTTCGGCATATTCTTTCCAGGAAACGCCGATTTTTTTAGCTGTCGCGTCGTTGACGCCGGTGATGGAAAAATACAGCTTTTTATCCGCGCTTAACACGATATCCGGTGCGTTTCGGGGGGTGTATGACAAAGAACCCTGAAAAGGCGTGGAATTTGTATAGCCGCCCAGACGATTCACATATTGGCCATCATCTGTGGATACTCCATAATAAAAGTTTTTATAGGTGATGGAATTTGTCAGCTTGTTGCCGTTTCCGTTATACAGCGGTCCAAAGCCCGTAAGGATTACATAATCGGCGTTGCTGGAAGCGGTGAAGCTCTTCCATGAACGACTATCCGTATAGGACAATGCGGATGAACGCGTGTTTATGGTCTGGATCAGCTGTTGCTGTGTGGTGGTTAATGTATAGCCGCTCCTGCCGCCGTAGGTATGCTCCGTTACGGTGTAATCACCCTTGGGCAGATCGTCAATCACATATTGTTCGCCGGAATCAACGCGAAAAATTCTGGGAGTGAACGCTACATTGTCATTGGAATTGCCCAAGGCCCGGTCGAGACGGTAATAATGTGTCGCCCCATCTCCGGTCGTACCGCCCGCCGTGACGGTCAGCCTGCCGGGATTGCCGTTAATATGAAAATGACCGATGGCGGTTCCGTCCGCGGCCACCGGAACATGCTCTGTCCGTGGACCGACCAGAATGGAATAACCGTCCGGCGCTCTCAGCTCTTCGATGGTATAAATGCCTGCGGACAGTCCGCTGAAAACCTTCTTTGTGTCATCCGGCGCAAGGCAGAAATATTCATCCAGAGGCTTTATAACCGTATGATGACCGGGATACGGCTCGTTGTAAATGTGAAACCAGGTGGCGGTGGTCAGAGGCGTATTCCCGTTATTGATTTTGGACGGTCTCCAGATGGTGATTTCAGCATTGTTTTTCAGCTGGATCTGATGTGCCTTGGAACCCAGCATCAATGCCTGCGTGGTACACAGGCTGCCGCTCATGTTGTAATCCTTGCCGTCCTCGCTGATCTGTATGTCATCCGTCAGCTCGGTCACCGTTACGTTAAAAGGTCCGGAGGAGTACAGCGTGGTTTCCCATTTTCCATTCTGGTCAGGGAGGGTAACGGTAGCATTGATGGGGACCTCTGTTTTTTGCCCGTTATGATCTATTTCGGTTCTTGTGCCGTTGATCAAAAATGTATAGGTTTGGTCTTTGGCGGTAGCCGGCGTGTTATCCGCAAACGCTTTCTGGATGAGCAGAGAATAGGAACCGCTGGTTTCCCAGCCATCGGAGTTTGCCAGAACCATTGTTCCTATAGCCAGTGTGACCATCAAAAGCAGAATAACGGCGCCGAAAATTCGTTTTTTTCTTTTTCCAACATCCATTTTTGATGTTTCTCCTTCCTGCATATTTGAGCGTTGATTTTGGATATGTATACCTTCAAAATATTATATATTTTGCGAAAATGGCTGTCAAGCATTACAAATCGCGAAACAGGGAATCAATTTCCAATCTGCAACAGGAAGCGATGAACCGCTGGGAGTGAAAAAGGATTCCCCTGATTGTGAAAACGACGTAATGACGCCGTGGACAGCAACTGTGCATAGATTTTTTTGAAAAATCGGAGAAAGCACCCTTGTAAAACAGCATATTGCGTGATATTATTTGATATAAGATAAGGGACCGACTGTGAAAAAGCACATTTTTCACAAAGCGGTTTGTTATTCTCTGGGAGGAATGGCATGGAAACGTTTACCGCAGCAGAAAAACAGCATAATAACCATAGCCGGAGAAAGGTCGATCTGACCGGTCAAAGGTTTGGACGGCTGACTGTCCTTGCGCCGGCGGAAAATATCGGAAAAAGAACGGCATGGCTGTGCCGGTGTGACTGTGGCAGGGAAGTGGTCAGGAAAACGGTGCATCTGCGCGGCGGTCATGTAGGAACCTGCGGCTGTGAAAGTATTGCAGGTCGGCTGACGCTGGTGGAAGGAACCTGTCCGGAGATGCTGATGGCTAAAACTGTGCGGAAGAACAATTCCAGCGGTATTACCGGTGTGGAATGGCTGAAAAGCGCACAGCGATGGCGGGCTACCATTTGCTTTCAGGGAAGACGGCTTTATCTTGGAAAATTTGTACGGTTTGAAGATGCGGTCGCGGCAAGAAAGTCGGCGGAAGCCAAATACCACGATGCATTTGTTGAACAGTTTAAAGGAGGTGAATACTGCGGAAACAGGTCCGGTTGACGATGCTGCCCCGTTGCCGTCCGGATTGCAGAAAAGAGGGGTAACAACCTGATTGGCAAAACGTCTGAAAGGGCGTGACGCAAAGCTTGGGGACTAAGGCGATTTGAATTTTGGGATCGCTATGTTGGCCTGGTTGCTGATTATAAAAGGCAAACCGCAGGAAACTGCGGGACGCAAAGCTATTGGGGGCTAAAGCGTCGGATGCTGCACAGGCAGTGGAAGAGCCATGCCAGCCCGGTTACTGATTATAATTAGCAAACCATCGGAAACGGTGGGACGCAAAGCCATTGGGGGCTAAGGTGCTGGATGCCGCAGAAAGCGGCGGACAGATGCTATGCCAGCCCGGCCGCCGGAAACTTTGCTTCCGAATTTTAGCAAAGAAAGGAAAAAATATTATGAAAAAACGTTTTAAAGTTTTACGCAGGCGCGGTCTTGCGCTGTTTCTCGCTCTTACGCTGTGTATGAGCATGTCACTCACCGCTTTTGCGGAGGAGGCTGTGGCGGACAGTGAGGAAAATCCTGTGTCCGCTGAACAGGAAGCTACAGTTGTTGATGTTATTGTTCCGGATTCAGAACCCGCTGTGCAGGCAGAAACCGTGGATAACGGGGACGGTACGACCACCGTTATCGATATCACGGAGGATGTATGGGATACAGAAGGCGGCTCCGGAAAGACTGAGACCACGACAACCACGACGACGGATGAAGCGGGTAATGTCGTAGCGGAGTCCACACAGGTGAGCGGTTCGGAGACCACGTCGGAAAGCGCCGGTGAAAGCACGTCTGAGGAAGTGGGAGTTGGCAATGTGTCCGTTACCGCTACGCCGACTACGCCCGGCACCGGCACTGCGGATGCGGATGCCATTATAGAGTCCCTGAAGCCGGATACCTCGGGTGAGGGGTGGAACCAGAATGAGGACGGTTCCCACAGCAAAACCGAGAGCACGGAAAACGGGTCTGTAACGACTACCGTGACAGATGTCAGGGATGACAATGGCAAAACCATCGGATACACCACGCAGACAGTTACCACTACGGTGGAAACTACGCAGACACCTATCGAGACGCCTGAGGCTGGAACGAAGGAAAATGCGGATGGTTCCATTACCACTGTGACAGTGAACAGGGATGAAAACGGCACAGTTACCGGCTACACGGAAACCATCGAGATGTACAATGAAGATGGTGTTTTGATTTCCAGTATTACAAAAACGGTAAGCGGTTCCGGCTCTTCAACTCTGACCACGACGACCACGACCACCAAAACCCAGACCGTTGACCCGAATGCCAGTGCCAATGTTACGGTAGGCATGAGCGGAGTGACGGCAGGGAAAAACCATGGCGCGCTTCATACGCATGGTCTGCAGATTACAGATAAGCCGACAGCGGATAATGATCTGGTTGCACCCACGGGAACCGTGGGAACTGTCGATCTGAGTCAGCTGAAGGATGACGACATGGTGTTTGTATCCGGCATTGGCCTCATTTCGAAATACAATCTGACCATCATGTATACACAGAATAAAAATGGCGGTTGGATAAAGTATACGAAGGGATGGCCGGTCCGGCAGTATATTGTCAAGGATAAGGATGGTAACGAGCATCCCGTATATTGTGCCGATATGTCTGTTATGACAGAAAATGGCGCAACGTATTATCTGAATAATACGGAGGATGCGGATTACTACACGAATTCGAACAACGGTAAAAAAGATCCAACTGGCGGAGAGCACCTGCGGGAAATTGCCACCAATGGTTATTGGGGCACTGCAGAGGGAACCGGAAGCCTGTCCGCACTTGTGGAAAAGCTTCTTGCAGCCAAGGAAGCCGGCGACCCGGCTTTGGATGCGCTTACGGCAGAACAGATCAGTTCATTGACAGCCGGTCAGGCTTTGACGGCGACGCAGGCGGCTATCTGGAAGTATGGCAACAGCCTTAGCCTGAATCCTGCTGTTCTTCAGACGGGAACAATGCAGGAAGCAGCGACCGAGAATTCAAAGCTTGAATATGATCCTGAGACAGGTATTATCACACGGATTAAGACCGAGTATGACGAAGAGACGGGAAAAACAACCATAACTACGGAAACAACAAAGTTGATATTGCCTGAAGGTGCAGAAGTTACGGTTACTCGCGATCCGGAGACTCAGGAAATCACAAAGATTACTTATCCCAAGTATTATCCGGCATATATCAAGCTCCTTCCGGATGGCTGGCTGAATAATCCGGCGCACTCCTTAGTGGGTGGAAATGGGTATTCAAAGGATTCCGAAGAAGTGCAATTGATTGAAGCGGTTTATAAGTATCTGGTATCTTTGGAACCGGAGAAGGACGAGATCACCGGCGAGACCGTGAACGAAACCACCGACCTGATCCAGCCTTCCGATATCGTAGAAGCGGTTACCAACGTCAAGCAGGCGGTTGGAAAGGATGAAGGCGGCAACGATGTATATGAAGCGGATGTAAGCTTTGTATTGACTGTTGAACAGGCCCGCTTAAACGGCGATCTGCTGGTCAAAATTTATGATTCGGTTACTGGTGAATTGATTACCACACGCCGCGTAGCCGGTGATGACAGCAACGATGATGCGTCAATCGGAAAAGCTACCGCGGTGAGTGACGGCAAAGGCATTACTTATACCATAGACGGGCTTATGCTTTCGAACGGACAGAGCATTAAAATCAATCTGGTCGGTTCCCAGGAAGTGAAAAAGGGCGCTTACCTGATTACAGCCACAAACGGACATAAGGATCATCAGACATTTGTCGGCGTGGAGGAAGGCTCCCGCGATGTGGACTTAAACTTCACATTGACGCTGAATGTAGATCCGGGCGTTGTGAATGTTGTAGAAAATACAGATGTTGAATCCGTGCGTACATGGGATGAAGAGAGCGAAGTAGTTTATAACTATTATACGCTTGATTTGCCTGATCCCGATCCGACCCCGGAACCTGACCCGACACCCGATCCCGACCCGACGCCTGATCCCGATCCGACTCCGGATCCCGACCCGACGCCTGATCCTGATCCCACACCCGATCCTGACCCGGTGATTCCGGACGAACCGACTCCTCTGACAGATATTCCCGAGGGCATTGTTCCTTTGGCGGATATTCCGGAAGAGATCGTTCCCCTGACAGCAGTTCCCGGTGAAGAACTGGTAGACCTTTTTGACGAGGATGTGCCTTTGGCAAACGTTCCGCAGACGGGTGATATTTCCGTTATGTGGTATGTCACAATTCTTCTGACCGCCTGTGGTCTGGCAGTATTGACGCTTCGCAGGCGCAAAGAAAATTAATCCGGTCGATTTTTGACCGATCTATGAGCAATATTTGGCCCGGAGCCTGTAAAGGTTCCGGGCTATTATATTGATCACCGCCAATGGGACAGGACTGCTGACATTCCGCGCCCGGCGGCGCCGTGAAAAGTAACGAAATGTGTAACAGATAATATGTAGTGACAGGAAACGTACCCCTTTCCTGAAAACAA
>CAJUEL010000045.1 GCA_910585455.1 uncultured Eisenbergiella sp.
GAATAAGTCTGTAAGCTGTTTTTCTTGCTTACAAACTTATTATACGAGGAGTGATTGTTCATGGAAAATTTGATAATTCTGGGGGCTGGAAGAATAGGTAAATTGGTCTATCAGAATATGTTAGCGGAAGGGGCTATTTGGCCAAATAAAAAAATATATTTTTATGATAATGATTTAAAAAAGCAGGGTTCGTATAGATATGGTATATTAGTGCTTACATATGAAGACTTCAGGAAAATGATTCAAACTGAAAATTGCGAAATTATGTTAGCAACAGACTATTGGCGTGAGATGATTCAGGTTTGCATGGAATTGAAGGTTGAAAATAAAATAGTAGGTATTTATGGCAGCTATGTTTTTGATTCTAATCCTTATGCAATGCGTGTATATGGACAGGACGCAGAAGATATCTATTTAAGTGAAAAATTTGAGGAGCAGTATTCTTATGATTATAAAGGTTTTTATGTAGATGTAGGTGCACATCATCCATATAGATTTTCGAATACTTATTGGGCATATGCGAAAGAATGGAAAGGAATCAATATAGAACCTAATACAGATGTGATTCAGCTGTTTAATAAGGTGAGGAGCAGAGATATTAATATAAACTGTGGAATAAGTAATGAAAAAAGGATAATGAAGTATTATAGATTTGAGGAGCCAGCATTTAATACATTTGATGAAAATGAATTTCGTGGGATAAGAATCCCAAAGGAAAGCATTGATGTTGAAGTTAGAACATTGAAATCGATTCTTGCAGAGTATAGGGTAGATAATATCGATTTTATGAATATTGATGTGGAAGGAATGGAAATGCAAGTGCTTCAATCTAACGATTGGGAAAGATACCGCCCCAGCTATATTTTGATAGAACAGAAAAATATATCCGCTCAAGAACTTGTAAAAAGTAATATTTATAAATATTTAAGAAATTTTGGGTATGAATGTGAATGGAAAGGAATACGGACAGCAATATATAAAAAGTGGGATTGAATCTGAGATGAAAGAGAACAATTTTGATAGCATGGAAAAACAGTATAGGGTATCGGTAGTTATACCTGCATATAATAGAGAAAAAACGATTAGAAGATGCATTAATTCGATTATTAATCAAACGTATCCTGTATATGAGATTATAGTGGTTGATGACGGCTCCAGGGATAAGATGTTGCAGATTATCGATAAAGAATATGCTTCTGTGAAAGTCATCCGGCAGAATCATCAAGGGGCGCAGGCTGCACGCAATGCAGGTATCAGGGCGGCTGAAGGTGAATATATAGCATTTCTGGATTCTGATGATGAGTGGGTGCCTGATAAATTAGAAATACAAATACAGGCTTTGTTAAAGAACAGAGATGCAGTAATCTGTTGTGATGGTTTTATTCAAACAGACTGGGAGAAGCAAATCCCAAAGATATACAAAGGAAAAGAGAAGGGGTTCAAAAAAGGAAAGAGAAAGATATATAAGATGAATGGGAAAAGTGGTCATGTATATAAGGCTATCCTGTCAGATTCATTTTGCATGTTTCAGGCTATGTTAACATCGAAACAGAACCTGCTTGAAATTGGCCTGCTTGATGAAAGGGTCCCGTCTTTTCAGGAATGGGACACCGCGATCAGACTGGCGAAGAAATATGAATTTATTTATATTCACAAACCGTTATTTGTTTATCATTTGCATGACGATGAAACTATTTCAAAAAATACTGAAAAATATATTGATGGAATGGAGTACATAACGGAAAAATTTAAATATGAAATTTTGCGACAGACTGGAATTAAGGGATTACAGAGACGTTACAAGGAACTACTAAAAAACTGCATGCGTTATAAAGACAAAAGAGTTATTAAGTATTGTGTGAAGTATATTATGGCGGGAGTACATTTGTTTTTTGCATGAGAAGTTGCGTTGTTTATAAATAAAATGAATATATGAAACGAGGGGATGAAATGGAGTTAATATCAGTAAACGAACCTCTTTTAAATGGCAATGAAAAAAAATATTTATGTGAATGTATTGATACTGGCTGGATTTCGTCAGAAGGACCATTTGTAAAAGAATTTGAGCAGAAGATGAGTGCATCTGTCGGTCGGAAATGCGGTATTGCCGTATCGAATGGAACAGCGGCGCTGGAAGTGGCCGTTCAGGCATTGGGAATCGGAGAAGGTGATGAAGTCATTATGCCAACATTCACGATCATTTCCTGTGCAATGGCGGTTACGAAGGTGGGAGCCGTTCCGGTGCTGGTAGACAGTGATCTGTATACATGGAATATGAATGTGAATGAAATAGAAGCAAAGATTACTTCCAGAACAAAGGCAATCATGATGGTACATCTGTATGGACTGCCTGTAGAGGCAGATGAAATTCTGTCACTGGCAAAGAAGTATAATCTGAAGGTGATCGAAGACGCTGCGGAAATGCATGGGCAGACTTATAAGGGAAAACCGTGCGGAAGTTTTGGAGATATAAGTACTTTCAGCTTTTATCCGAACAAGCATATCACAACCGGTGAGGGAGGAATGGTAGTTACGGATGATGAGGAGTTGGCGGAACGATGCCGTCTGGTCAGAAATCTGTGCTTTCGAAAAGATGTGCGGTATGTGCATGATGAAATCAGTGACAATTACCGGTTTACCAATTTACAGGCGGCAGTTGGTCTTGCGCAATTAGAGAGGCTGGAGGAATTTGTAAAGCGGAAAAGAGAGATGGGCAGATATTATACGGAAAGGCTGAAGAACATAGAGGGGCTGATGCTGCCAATTACAAATACGGATTATGCAGAAAATATTTACTGGGTGTATGGATTGGTTCTGAAGGATGATATTACGGTTGATAACCGGAAAATGCAGAAGCTTCTGGCAGCGGAGGGGATTGGAACAAGGACATTTTTCTGGTGTATGCACGAACAGCCGGTATACCGGAAAGCAGGATTATTCCAGAATGAGAGTTATGGGAATGCAGAATATCTGGCGAGGAAGGGCTTTTATGTTCCGAGTGGTCTGGCATTGACCATGGAACAGATGGAGAATGTAGTGCTTGCGGTTGGCAGAGTTATGGAAAAGGTTAAAAGCGGGCAGATATAGGGAGGAACCATGGGACAGATTGAGGAAATAAAAAAGAAAAATAAGCTGATAGCATTAATTATCCGGAATGAGTATTCATGCGAAGGCGTAAATTTCATTACACCGGATGTATATTCGCAGCAGGTTGCCTACATGCATCATCCGGCGGGAAGGGTAATCGATGCGCACAGACACAATATTGTGCACAGAAATGTGGTAATGACACAGGAAGTGCTGTTTATTAAAAAGGGGCGTCTCAGGGCAGATTTTTATGATGAATATGAAGATTATCTGGAAAGCCGTGAACTGAATGCAGGAGATGTGATTCTTCTGATATCTGGGGGGCATGGTTTTAAAGCCCTGGAAGAACTGGAAATGATAGAAGTGAAGCAGGGACCATATGTCGGAGAAAACGATAAAATAAGATTTTCGGGAATTAATGATCAGGAAGCGTATGAACATTGATGTTATTCCACAAAAAAGTGGTTAACAAGAAAAGAAAAACGAGGGGGACGTTTGAGATGGAAAAAATCATCGTATTTGGCGTTGGGAATATATGCAGAGCTTTTAAGGAATGCTATTCCCGGTCACATTATGAAATTATCGCATTATCAGACAATAATCCGGAGGTCTGGAACAAAATACAGAATGACGGTATACGCATCATATCACCTGCTGAAATGATCGGAATGGATTATGACAGGATTGTCATAACAACTGCACATGCTTATGACATAGAAAAGCAGCTTGTCAGCATGGGAATAGAAGCAGATAAGATTATATCCATTTCTTCTGTGGAAGAGATAAAAAAGATCAGGTATAATGGTCGTTTTGAATTATACAGGAGTATCTGTGGCGAAATAGAAACAGGCAATGAATTGGCGGAGCGAAATTTGTTCTTATCAGCCAGAATATTTGCCGATCAGATAGGAAAACGCAGAATTAATAACCTTTCGGAAGCAGAGTTTAAAGTGTTTTCTCAATTTGGGGAAGACGGTATTATTCAGTGGTTAATCAACAATGTTGAAATCGAGAATAAAGTTTTTGTCGAGTTTGGAGTCAGCAATTATATAGAGTCCAATACGAGATTTCTGCTGATGAACAATAACTGGTCTGGACTGGTCATGGATGGAAGTGATAAAGATATAGCGGAAATCAGGAACTGGAGCAGGCTTTGGTTATATGATCTGGAAGCAAAAAATTGTTTTATTACAAAGGATAATATCAATGCCTTAATAAAGGAAAGCGGAATTTGGGGAGATATCGGAATTTTAAGCGTAGATATAGATGGAATAGACTATTGGGTGTTAGAGAATATTTCGATAGTACAACCGAGAATCATTATTTGCGAATATAATAATACTTTCGGGAATGACTATGCTGTAAGTGTTCCCTATGATGAAACCTTTGACAGAACCAGAAAGCACTACAGTAATTTATACTGGGGTGCATCCTTACCGGCGTTCAGAAAACTTTTAAATGCGAGGGGATATGATTATGTTGGTAGCAACAGTGCGGGAAATAATGCCTTTTTTGTAAAAAGAGAGTATTTTGATATTTCCATGATATCAGGAAATCCGGAAAAAGAATTTGTTACAGCGAAGTACAGGGAAAGTCTGGATCAGGCAGGAAAGTGGTCGTACTTAAAGGGGAAAGAGAAGCTTGAAGTAATGAAAGATATGCCCCTGGTTGATTTGGAGGATGGAAACAGAATAAAGACAATAGGAGAGATTTTTAGGATAAATTGAGGGAAAAGAATCGTGGAAGTGTTTAAAGACTATGCATATTATTATAATGCATTTTATGGGGATAAAGATTACAAAGGCGAGGCAGAGAAAATCGACTTTTTGATAAAAAAATATGGGAAGAATGTCAAACATATTCTTGACTTTGGATGCGGCACTGGAAGGCATGACCTGGAATTGTTTGATTTGGGGTATCAATGTGAAGGGGTTGATCTCAGCGAAACAATGATAGAAATAGCGAGAGAAAATTCAGCGGTGTCAGGAAAGCAAATAGAATTTTCGGTAGCAGATATCAGAGCTTATAAAGCAGAAAAAAAATATGATGCAGTTATTTCTTTATTTCATGTTATGAGTTATCAAAACAGTAATGAGGATGTGCTAAGAACGTTGGCATCCGCCAGAAAATGTTTGGATAAGGATGGAATCTTTATATTTGATGCATGGTATGGTCCGGGAGTGTTGAGTGACAGACCTGCAGTGAGAGTAAAAGAAATTGAGGAAGGAAATGATCGGTTTATCAGAATTGCAAAGCCGGTTATGCATGAAGAACAGAACATAGTGGATGTCTCTTATGAAATACTTGTGATTGATAAGAAGACAGGCAAAACCAAGGTAATCCAGGAACTGCATAAGATGCGGTATTTTTTCAGACCGGAAATAGAATTTCTGCTACAGGAAGCGGATTTTGAACTGGTTGATAATTTAGACTGTCAAACGTTGGGGACAACATCGTTTGACTCCTGGACGAGTTATTTTATAGCCAGAGCACGGTAAAGGAAAAGAAGAAATGATAACAGTATTAATGTGTCAGCAGGGTATTCCCTTTCAGGTTTCGCCTGCCAGGACTCAGATGATAAACGAATTAAAACAGCGTGGAAGTGATGTGTTTCTTTTTTTTCCGGGGAATGTGGATGGAAAAATGAGAAAGCAGGTAACAAAAATTGTTAATACAAAGAAATTGAAAAATAAGACCATACAGAAAAAAATACAGGAAATAAATCCGGATATTGTGATCTGCTCTACAATTGAAGACATAAAGGTTTGTTTTCTTTTACCACATATAATGAAAAATACTGATTTTTATTATTATAATTTGGAGATATATGTTCCTCCTGTGGGTAATGAGAAGCATAATTTCATTGAGCGTTACTTGAAGAAAATTGTATATAAAATGAATAAGGGAAAAGAAAAAGTATACGTTAAGGGATGCCGTTCTATAGTAATACAGGACAGGCTCAGAAAAAAGATTTTACAAAAGCATGGCATTTCCCATCCGTTCACATGGATGATACCTAATTCATATTATTATGTACAACAGAAACCTGATGTGCCGCATAAAAAAGGAATTGTATATTCTGGATCAGTAGGAATGGATATGCTGGGATCTTTTTTGAAACATGTGGATGAAATAAAAGATGTTGAAATAACAATAGCTGGGTGGAATTATCCAAATATTAATTTTACAAAATGCCCAAATATAAATATTATAAGACAAAATCTTTCGCAGGACGCGTATACAAAGTTCATCAGTGCATATGATATAGCATTGCTTTGGTATTCGGATGAAAGGGATGATAATATCTACAATATAGGTTTGGCATCCGGTAAATTTTTCAAGCATTTAAGTTTGAGACAGCCTGTTATTGTAAATAGTGTACCAGGATTGGCAGAAGAGATCATAAGATATAATCTTGGAGTCGTTATAGAAAATTTAGGTGAATTAGGGGATGCTGTTGAGAAGATAAGAGCAAATTATAGTTATTACGTAAAGAATATAGAATATCGATATATGAAAAAATATGATTATAAGAAAGCGGCACAGCTTTTTTTTGATGATATAGTAAATAACGTGAGAATAGTCGGTCAGAGTAAACATGAATAGTTGAATCTACTTGGTAAATGATTAAATAGAATGAGGAGGAACTTACAGTGAAGAAAATAGTAATTTCAGGAATATCTGCTTTGACAGGTGCACTAATTGGTGCAGGTGCAACAGGAAAAGTAGCACTGGAAAAAACCAGTAAAATCCAGTCCATGTCTGACAAGCATCTGGCGCTTTTCCAGATGATGAACCAGTGGGTCAGGGTAAAGCAGGACGGAAAAAATCTCTCAGAATATTTTAAGCGTGAAGGCTATCAGAATATTGCCATTTACGGCATGAGTTATGCCGGGGAAACACTGGTGAATGAATTGAAGGGAACTGACATCAATGTAAAGTACGGCATTGATAAAAATGCGGATTCCATTTATGCGGACATCGATATTTTTTCCCTGGAAGAGAAGCTGGAAAAGGTGGATGCGGTCGTTGTGACGGCGATCACCTTCTTTGATGAAATCGAGGAAGTACTCTCGGAGAAGGTGGATTGTCCGGTCATTTCCCTGGAAGATGTGCTGTATGACATATGAACATAGCCGGAAAGTGCCGGAGGTAAGGCGTGGAGGTCTTATATGATATATATGAGGATCTGGGGCGGACTGGGGAATCAGATGTTCCAGTACGCATTCATAAGGGCGCTGCAGCTGCAAAACCACGAGGCTGTCCGGCTCTGTTTTCTTCCGGAGCAGGGAAAAGGGACTGTCCGGCAGTATGGCCTGGACCGGCTGAACATTCAGATTGACAGGGACCGGAAAGCGGAAAAGGCAGCGCTGTTTCTGGAACGCCATGAAGCGGTAAAGCAAACGGTAAAAAGGTTTTCCAATAAAATGAAGCCGGACAGCTTCATCGAAGAGAAGGAGGTCCGGTATTGCGAGAGGCTAAAGCACCTGCGGGGAAACTGCTACATCAGTGGTTTTGTGCAGAATGAGAAATATTTTAAAGACTGTGAGGAAGCAATCCGGAGGGAGCTGAGACCAAAACGAAGGGTAAAAGTTCCCGATGAGCTGGAGCGCATCCTGGATTCCTCCAATACGGTTTCCGTGCATGTCCGCAGGACGGACTATAAGCGGTATGGGAATCTGCTGGGCAGGGAGTATTATGAAAGAGCGTTAAAATCCATGGATGCCCGTGTGGAGAATGCCTTTTATCTGGTATTTTCGGACGACATAAGCTGGGTGAAAAGGAATCTGCGCTTTGGCAGCCATGTGTACTTTGTGAATGAAAACCGCAGGTTGGAGGATTATGAAGAGCTTTTTATCATGAGCAGGTGCAGGAATCATATCATCGCCAACAGCACCTTCAGCTGGTGGGGAGCCTGGCTGAACACGGACAGAGACAAAATTGTGGTAGGCCCCCAAAGATGGTTTTCGGGCAGCAGGCTGAACATCATGCCGGATGGCTGGATAAAAGTATGATTCCGGGAAAACAACTGCTATCCCGCGTTTGTAAGAAACAGGAAGGTCAGATGGGACGTGTATTGTGGATAATGAAAAATTCCGGGCGCTCTGTGAACAAAAGTGCGGCCTGATTAAAAAAATGTGCCGGGGCAGGGAGATATTCATCTGGGGGGCAGGGAATGGAGGAACCATCGCGCATTCCGTTTTAAAGTCCCATGGGGTCCCGGCCGCAGGCTTTATTGACATGAGGGCAGAGGAACTGAAACGTTTTCTGGATTTGCCGGTGTCGGGGACAGAAGTACTGGATGCCCGGAAAATTTTTGTCGTCGTGTCATTGATGGATTTCAACAGCGATGTGTTAAAGCAGCTTCTGGACAGGGGGTATTCCCTGCAGCAGGACATCTGCTATCTTTTTGAATATGACGGGCTGCCATATTTCAAGGAGGATGCCGTCTATAAAGGATGCCGTATTGGGAGGTATACATATGGATATCAGGGGCTTTTGGAGGGTTTTCCCATTGCGGAATCAATTGGAAGATACTGCTCCATCAACGGTACGGCAAGGATATGGAATAATCATCCGATGGAATGCGTGACGACCCATCCATTTCTGGATGAGTTCCCCTTTTTGACGCTGGACAGTTTTGAGAAGCATGAAAAATACATACAGCGGTATGGGACACACAGGGAAAACGCGCCGTATCAGGACAGTGAGATCCGGAACAATAAGCCGGTAATCATAGGAAACGACGTCTGGATCGGCGGCTATGTCAGCATACTTCCTGGCGTAACGATAGGAGATGGGGCAGTTGTTGCCGCCGGGGCAGTGGTGACAAGGGATGTGGAGCCATATGCGATTGTCGGTGGAGTCCCGGCCCGGCTGATCAGATATCGTTTTCCCAGGAAGGAACGGGAGAAGCTGCTGAAAATAAAATGGTGGGACTGGACGCCTGAAAAAATAGAAGAAAATCTGGAGCTGTTTTTTTGTCCGGGAAAATTTCTGGAAACGTTTCAGGAATAAAACAGGGGAAGCGGAAATGAAAAAAGTCATAGTGTTCGGTTTCGGGGAGCGGGGGAAGAAGCTGGTTGATGAGTGCCTTGCGTATGACACCGGGGTTTCCGTCACAGCCATTGCGGATAACCATGCATCCACGCAAAGCTACAGGGGAATACCTGTCATAGAGCCGCAGGCGATTTCTGCGCACCCATATGATGAAATCTGGGTGTGTACGGTCTATTATGAAGAAATTATGGAGCAACTTGCCAGTAGCTGCGGGATCGGAAAGGATAAAATACGGTTCACAGAGCCGGTTGCGCCAGTGCTGGAGTACAGATTGAGGAAGAAATATGGAAACCAGCTGCAGGGGCTGGAGCCTGTCCCGGAAGGAATGGAAGCGGTATTGTCTTATTTAAAAGATAATCCGCTCCGCATGTATTGTTACCCATTCTATGAGGAATATCTGAACAGGAAGACAGAGATGTATTTTGATGAGAAAAAATCTCTTTATTATGGGAAGTACATGGGCAGGAAGCTGTATTTTGCCAGAAGCTTCGATACAGAAGCAAAGGCGAGGGCATACTTTAATGCGATCACAATGGAACAGGATACCAGGTCGCCCCATTGCTATTGGAATGATGGAAAGCTGCATCAGGCTTTTGGGGGTGTTGGGATTGATGTTGGTGCGGCAGAGGGAATTTTTGCACTTGGGATGGTTGACCGGGCAGAGCATATCTATCTGGTTGAAGCGGAGGAACAGTGGGCAGAGGCGTTACGGTATACCTTCGAGCCTTACCGGGACAGGGTGACGATCATCCGCGGATTCATCGGGAGTGAAGATTCGGACAGCTGCACAAGACTGGATACCCTTTTTCATGGGAAAAGAATTGACTTTATGAAAATGGATATTGAGGGGATGGAGCTGGATGCGCTGCAGGGTGCGGAAAAACTGATTCTGGATAACCACATGTCGCTGGCGGTATGTGTCTACCATCATAGAGCGGATAATGAGCGGATCGGCAGCTGGTTGAGGGAAAGGGGATATCGTGTGCGAAATTCCCGGGGGCTGGTGGTCTGCCTTGGGGAATGGGAGCTTGAGAGGGATGAGGCGGATTTCAGGAAGGCGCTGCTGTTCGCTGACAGAAAGGATTGAGGGGGAGCTGAATGAAACTGCTTGCCATATGCATACCGAATTACAACCGGATTGATAAGCTGGAAAGACTTGTGCGGGAATCAGCGGCCCAGATCAGGGAAGCGCGTCTGACAGGACTGGTTCAGATCTGCATCAGTGACGACTGTTCCGCCGAAAATCCGGACAGCGTCGTTTCCATGCTGCGGGAGGAAAACCCGCAGGTGGAAATCCTTTATGAGAGGGGCAGCAAAAACCGGGGGATGGACTATAACTTTCTGCACAGCGTCATGATGGCGGACAGCGAATACTGCTGGATCATCGGGAACGACGACCTGCCTGCGGAAGGCGGTATCCGAAGGACAGTTGACATTTTACAGACAGAAAAACAGGCGGACATCCTCGTAACCCCCTTTGACGCATACGGTGAGGACGGAAAAGTGAGGCAGACGGTCCATCCCCTGCTGACAGAGGGAAAGAGGCTGTTTGATACATCCGTCCGGGAACAGCTTGCGGAGCTTGTCTTTTCCGTGAGGCATAACAGCGGGCTCTTCGGGTTCCTGTCGAATGTGGTTTTCAGGCGGCAGGGCTGGGCAGCGCGCCGGGAGCGCTTCCGGGACAAAATGGACACCATTTTTATCCAGATGTACATGAACATCCAGACGCTGTTGGACGGTGCGGTTTATCTGTATATGCCGGAAAAAATCATCAGAAATTATGCGGATGAAGAAACGAACGGTTCACTGGACAGGGTATGCCGGATCCTGTATGGCCTGGACGGGGTTGTGGAGTATTTTTTTGAGGGAGAAGAGCGGAAGCACTTAAAGCGGGTTATTGTTGACGCTTATGTCAGCGGGACGGTCTGGGACATGCCGGACAGCATGCCATATAAGAAAAAGCTCAGAGACTTGGACTCGCCCAAAAACCGGATATACCGGAAGTATTTCATTCCATCCGCACAGCGGGAGCGGGTGTTTAAAGGGGCGCCGGTCATGATTTACGGTGCGGGACATTATGGGCAGAAAGCTTTGGCGGAGCTGAAAACATACGGGGCCTGCATCCTCGGTGTGGCAGATACGGACAGAAGGAAGCGTGGGCTGAACCTTGGCGGCTTTGCGGTGATGTCAGTGGAGGAAATGGTGGAAGTGTGCAGGACGGAAAACGTATCCGTGGTGATCGCAAATTATGCGCATGTCGTGGAGATGGCGGATACGCTTTTCAGAAACGGTGTGGAAAGGATCCGGATCATAAGTTGAGGAAAGGAACGTACTATGGAGTTTCTGAATGTCCCATATGGGGAATTTATAAAAAGGAAAGGGAAAAAGAAAATCATCCATTTCGGCGCGGCTTCCGTATGGAACTATTACATGAATATTTTTTCAGACATTCCCACAGAGGTGCTGGATCATACGGCTTTCATTGTGGACAATGATGCTGCGAAGCAGGGACAGACATTTGAAATTGCGGGAAGGAGGTTTCCGGTAAAAAGTGTGGATTCCCTGATGGAATGCAGCGATTTTATTATTCTGGTCACGGTGAGCCTTGCTTACCAGAAGGCGATCTGTGAACAGCTGTCAGGGCTGGGACTGGCAGCCGGCATAGAATGCTATTCCCTGCCGCTGATGCTTTACAGCTTCAGGGAAGCGGACAATGCATGCGTGGAGGAATATTTCAGGGAACATGTAGCTGCGGCAAACAGGCCTGTGATCCATACCTTCTGGTTCAGCGGAGAGGAAAAGCCGGAACTGTACAAAAGGTGCATGGAGAGCAGACGCAGATACTGCCCGGATTTTGAGATCATGGAATGGAACATGGAAAATTATGATGTGACAAAGAACGGGTATATGAAAGAGGCCATTGCGCACAGAAAATGGGCGTTTGCCTCGGATTATGCCAGGCTGGATGTCATATACCGGTATGGCGGAATCTATATGGATATGGACGTTGAGCTGCTCGCTCCGCTTACGCCGCTTCTTTCTGCGGAAAGCTTTTTCTGCAGGCAGGAGGACGGCTGCCTGGAGCTGGGCTCCGGGTTTGGGGCAAAAGCGGGCGATCCGCTGATCGGGGAGATGCTGGAAACATACAGGGACAGGAAGCTGTTCCTGAAAGACGGGAGGATGGACATGACGGCACAGCCGGAATGGCTGAGCGGTGTTTTCAAAAGGCACGGGATCGGGATCGGCCATGATTCCGCGGTATCCGGGAACAGGCTCATACTGTCGAATGACTATATCGCATGCGCATCGAAGGGGAGCCCGGTGCAGGAGGCAAGACTGGGGATCCACTGGCACAACGGGGCATGGCTTGCGGAAAAGGACAGGCGGATGATGAAGGAGGCTGAAGCCGCAAGGGAGGAACTGACTGAAAAATATTTCAAAAGGGTTCCGGAGAGGCAGGAGAGGCCATGACAGGTATCAGCGTCATAGTCCCCGTATACAACATTGAAGCATATATAGGGGAATGCATCGAAAGCATCATTGCCCAGCCGGACGGGGAACTGGAGATCATCTTGGTGGATGACGGTTCCTGCGATCATTCGGGGGAAATCTGTGATGCATATGCCCAAAAGGACAGCCGCATCCGTGTCATCCATAAGGAAAACGGCGGGCTCGTGGGCGCAAGGAAGGCGGGACTGCTCGCCGCAAATGGCGAATACATATCCTGTGTGGACGGTGACGACTGGATTGCGCCCGGGATGTATCAGAAGCTCCTTTCCATGGGTGCGGGCATGGACGTGATCGCCTTTGCGGGAATTGAGGAATACGGGGCAGGCGGGCAGTGCAGCGTGAAAAAGAATACGGTAAAAGAAGGGCTGTACCAGGAAGAAGGAGATCGGTACCGGCTTTATCAGGAGATGATGGTCAACGGGAATTTTTACGAAAACGGCGTGCTGACCTACCTGTGGGCGAAGCTGGTCAGACGGGAGCTGCTCATGGAATGCCAGATGGCGGTGCCGGACAGCGTAAGCTATGCCGAAGATGCCGCCTGCGTGTATCCATGCCTGCTGAAAGCCAGGTCTGTTTATGTTTCCAATGAGCCGCTCTACCATTACCGTGTCCGTCCGGGGTCCATGGTGAAGGGAAGCGTTGATACAGACAGCCTGTCCGGGGTTTTTGCAACGCTGGGGAACGCGTTTTCTGCCCATCCATTAAAGGAAAGCCTGATGCGCCAGCTGCAGTATTCCATGTTTCACGCGATGCTTTTGAAGCAGTATGGGCAGATCAGTTCCCCCATGGCGCTGTTCCCCTTTGAAAAAGTGAAAGAGGGGATGCGCGTGGCCGTATATGGAGCAGGGATCTTCGGGAAAGTGATGTGGGAGTATGGCGGAAAAAACGGGAGCATTGCGCTGACAGGGTGGTTTGACCGGCGGCATGGATATTATGCCGCCCAGGGTCTGTGGGTGCAGCCACCGGAGGAAATTTGTCAGACACAATTCGATGTGATTGTGGTTGCGATACTGAATATCCGTCTGGCATTGCAGATCAAAGAGGAACTTATACAGAAAGGGGTTCCTGCAGACCGGATAGACCATGTAAGGCTGGAGAAGCTTGAAAATATGGAGCTGCCCGCATATATGGAAGCCATTCTGGCGGGGAATGTGCGGGGATCATGCTGATGCGGGGCAGCTGCGATGCGGACAGGGTTCTTACGTATTTACGGACAGAAAGGGAAAAGAGTATGCAGGACCGGAAACTGATGGAATCTATCAGCAAAATATATGGACATCTGGCGGATTATGAATCCAGGGAAATCTATAAGGCACGGCTTCTTTACAGCCTGACAGGCGACTACAGGGAAATATGCGGAATAGCAGCGCGCACGGCGGCAGCAAAAAAAATCAGGGAGCAGATAGCTGACTTCCCCGGAGAACCGGTCTGGATCTGGGGCACGGGGTTCTGCGCGGATTACCTGCGGCGGGGGTTTCCGGAAATAAACTGGGCGGGATACGTGGACAATTACCGCAGGGAGGAAAAGAAGGACGGCCTGCCTGTCCTTGATGCGGACGGATTCCGGGAAACCTGCAGGGATGCGGTAGTAGTGATCTCCACGATACTCTGGCAGAGGGATATCTACAGGCAGCTTATGTCATACCACTTTGAGCTGGGAAGGATCGTAAATGCGGGGAAGCTCATGCAGGAGCTGTTTGAAGAACAGTATTTTGACCTGCCCTTCCTGACTGCGGGCAGGGATGAAGTGTTTGTCGATGCAGGGTGCTTTGACGGGCTGTCGGTGAAGGGATTTCTGAAGTGGTCGGAGGGCGTATACAGGGAAATCATTGCGTTTGAGCCGGACAGGCAGTGCCATGACGCCTGCCAGAAAGAGCTGGCACACGTAAAAAACCTGACGCTCATCCCGAAAGGATTATGGAGCAGCAGCGGTGCGCTGTCCTTTCATGAAACGGGAGCGTCGGATTCGGCGATTGCAGAAAACGGTGAGGTGCAGATCGGGACGGTGCGCCTGGATGATGTGGCGGGGGAGAAGAATGTCACGTTTTTAAAAATGGACATAGAAGGTGCAGAAAGAGAAGCGCTGGCCGGCGCGGCAGGGACAATCCGGAGGTGCAGGCCGAAGCTGGCGGTCAGCATATACCATAAGCCGGAGGACATCTGGGAGCTGCCGGGGCTGATCCTGGACATATGCCCGGACTACCGGTTTTACATCAGGCACTATTCCCTGCGTGATGCGGAGACGGTTTTATATGCGGTATGACGCAGGGGCGGGGAGGCAGGATGTTACGTGTAAAAAATGATGCGGATGACATACGGGGGCTGTTCCAGGCGGACAGACAGATTGTGCTGTACGGGGCGGGGGCATCGGCGAAGCTGATCCTGCAGGCATTTTATAAGAAAGGCTTAAAAGAGCGCATCGCTTTTGCCGTGGACAAAAACGATGCGCTGGACGGGACATCCTGCAGGGTAACGGACGGCATAAGCGTGCCGGTCATTTCCCTTTCCCGTTTCCTGGAAACATATGGGGATACCGTAAAAAGCAGGTTTATCATTTTGATAACGCCTTTTGCAGCGCTGCGGATCGTGGAGGAGCTGGACAGGGTCACGCAGCTTGATGGTGCAGAGGCCTATCTGTACGCACTGATAACGGCCAGGAAGCCCCCGGGGCCTTTTTCCCTGCAAAGCCTTGACAGGCCGGCCATTCCCAGGAGGATCCATTATATCTGGATCGGGGAAAAGCCAATGCCGCAGGGGGATGTGGCCAATATCGAAAGCTGGAAAAGATGCTGCCCCGGATATGAGATTATCCGGTGGGATGAAAAATCCTATGATTTTGGCAGAAACCGCTACACAAGGGAGGCGTACAGGGCAAAGCAGTATATGTATGCCACGGACTATGTGAGAAAGGACATACTGTACCGGTACGGCGGCATATACTTGGACACGGATGTGGAGCTGATAAAACCGCTGGATGCCCTGCTGTATAATGAAGCCTTTATCGGGATCGAGGACGGCGGACAGCTGAATTCCGGATCCGGGCTGGGCTCTGTGGCGGGCCATCCCATGATGCAGGAGCTGATGGAGGTATATGAGGAAGAACGGTTTGTCAATGAAGATGGCAGCTACAATCTGCAATATAATACCTGGTATGAAACGCGCCATATGCTCAGCAGAGGCTATGAGCTGAAAAACCGATACCAGAAGATAAACGGGCTTGTCTGCCTGCCGAAAGAAGTGCTGATGCCGGAGAGCACTGTCGGCCTGTATGACACCTATACGGAAAATACGGTATCAAACCATAAGATCGATCCTTTTGATAAGTCAGGGGTGCGGAAGGTGCTGAAACGGATTTATGAGGCTGAACCATGAAAAAGCCAGGATATGTCTTTGCGGAACCGGGAAGTTTTCAGGAAGCGCGGCTGCAGGCACAGGAGAAAATGGAGATGGAAAAGAAGGTATATATCGTCGGCGCCCACTCCAGAGGGCGGACACTGAAAGCATATCTGGAATATCTGTGCCCGGAGATAAAAGCGGAAGCCTTCCTTGTGGATGACATGTCCGGGAATCCCAAAATGGCTGACGGCATCCCGGTGGAACTGATAAAAGAGGGGCTGTGCGTGGATTATCCGGTGTACCTGGCGACGCGGGGCGTTTCCCACGAAAAGCTTGCGGGAAGCCTGCGCGCTGTGGGGATGAAGGAAATCATTCCCGTGACGGTGGAGCTGGACAGGAAGCTGCGCAATGCTTACGTGCGCTGCCGCAGGGAAGCGGAAGGGAAGGCGTTCCGGATGATAGACAGCCTGCCTGCGGAAGAACCGGGGCAAACAGACATCCTGTCTGCGGGCATCCACGGGCAAACAGACAGTATTCCTGTGGACAGGTGGGAGAAAACAGACAGCCTCCCCGCAGGCGGGCGGAAGAAAACCGCAGCGGTCTATGTGGCTCATTCCGCCTTTGACGCGCCGTTACAGGATTCATATGAGCTGATAAAAGAAGAGCGGATTTTACAGGTCGGCGCTTCGCTGACGTCAAAGCGGCTGTCCCCGGAGGGAATCACGGACTGTGCAGGGGAGAACATCTCGGAAAGAAACAGGCAGTACTGCGAGCTGACGGGGCTGTACTGGATCTGGAGGCATGCGCGGGAGGACTATGTGGGGCTCGTGCATTACCGGCGGCATTTCCTGCTCCCGGCGGACTGGGCAGAACGGATGGAAAGAAACCGGATCGATGTGCTCCTGCCGGTCCCGCTGTACGTCGCGCCGGATATCGCGGGGAATTACCGGGAGAGGCATGTGGCTTCGGACTGGGATTTCCTGATGGAATATTTCAGGGCAGAGCTGCCGGAGGAATACAGGGATGTGGAACAATTCTTTTCCGGGAACCTGTATTCCCCCTGCAACATGTTCATAACCCGCAGGGATGTGCTGGACAGGCTGTGCAGCTGGCTGTTTCCCATACTGGACGCTGTCTGGGCTCATGGAGGGGAAAAGGCTGATCCGTATATGAACCGGTATCCGGGATTCATTTCGGAGCGTCTTATCACGTATTTTTTTGAAAAGCGCATGTCCGGATGCAGAGTGGTTTATGCGGATAAAAATTTCCTGAGCTGAAATGCAGGGAAATCAGGAACCCCGCCGCAGGCAGCAGATATGCAGCGTTCCGGAGACAGGGGATCCGGTTCCTGCCGTCGCCAGATGCCTGCCGGCAGTTACCTGCCCCGTTCCCGGCAGAAGCATATGCCGGGCCGGAATGGCTGGATATGCCCGCATAGCATATATACGGGGCAGATTTCTGCCATGGGTCTGGGAAACACAGTTGTCCGGTAAATGGCTGCAGTTCCTGATACAATAAATAAGATTGATGGATAAAACCTCTTACAGTCAGTGAGGAATCATCCGTTTTGCAGTTATAATGGAGAATCTGTATGAATTTCAAGCTAACCGCCTCCATGATGTGCGCCGATTACGGCCATCTGGAGCAGGAAGTAAAAACCCTTGAGGAAGCCGGCATAGACTCCTTCCACATCGACATCATGGACGGCCGTTACGTCCCCAATTTCGCCATGTCCTTAAATGACATGGCATACATTGCCAAAACCACGAAAAAGCCGTTGGACGTCCACTTAATGATCGAGCACCCCTGCAACCGCATCCAGCTCTTTTTAGAGAGACTGCGCCCTGGGGACACAGTCTACATCCACCCGGAGGCGGAATACCACCCCTCCACCACGCTCCAGTGCATCATCAACGCCGGGATGGTCCCGGGCATTGCCTTAAATCCCGGCACCTCGGTGGAAACGGTGATGGAAATGCTGCGCATTGTAAAAAGCGTGCTTGTGATGTCTGTCAACCCCGGTAACGCCGGACAGATGTACCTGCCCTACGTGGGAAAAAAGATCACGAAGCTGCTTGCACTGAAGGAAGAGCTGGATTTTGAAATGGTCTGGGACGGCGCGTGCAGCGCGGACAAGATACTGGAATACGCGCCCCGGGGCGTGGACGGCTTCGTGCTGGGCACCACGCTTTTATTCGGGAAAGGAAAACCCTACAAAGAAACCCTGTCAGACATCCGGGAGCTGAAATTCTGATGAACATCGCACTGGTTCTGTCCGGCGGTACAGGAACCCGGCTGGCATCCTCTGTGCCCAAGCAATATCTGGAGGCGGGGGGAAAGCCGGTGATTGTATACTGCCTGGAAACACTTTTCACACATGAAAAAATCGATGCGGTACAGATCGTGGCGGACAGCGCCTGGCACGGTCTGATTCTGTCGTGCATGGAAAACATGGGGCTGCATTCCGGAGCATGTTCTCATCCGCATGCCGGAAAAGTACTTTCCGGGTCATCTTTCTGTATGGAGGACGAAACATCATCTCCTGAATTGCCGCCGTGTCAGGACAGCATGGACTTATCGGCTGGAGCGTCTGCATGCAGTGAAAGCAGGGGAACGCCGCCGGGAAAGTCTGCGGCTTTGAAAGATGCAGAGGACTTCCGGGATAAATTCCGTGGCTTTTCCGCACCGGGCAAAACCCGCCAGCTGTCCATTTTAAACGGCCTTAGGGACATCCTGCAATATGCTTCCGGCACGGACAGTATCCTCATCCACGATGCGGCGCGGCCGCTGCTTTCCGGAGAACTGATATCCGCCTGCCTGTCCGCCCTGGATGGATATGACGGCGTGCTCCCGGTGCTGCCGATGAAGGACACCGTGTATTTCAGTGAGGACAAAAGGACGGTCACATCCCTTTTGGAGAGGCGGAAGCTGTTTGCAGGTCAGGCGCCGGAAGCATTCCGGCTGGGAAAGTATTTTAAGGCAAACGACCGGCTCCTGCCGGACAGGATTTATGCGATAAACGGCTCCACCGAGCCCGCTGTGCTGGCGGGGATGGATATTGCCATGATACCGGGAGATGAAAATAATTTCAAAATCACCACCCAGGCTGATTTCAAACGGTTTGAGGCGATTGTACAGAGAACTTGATTTGTGGACAGGAAGAAAATTACATTGTTATTTTTCAGATAATTAGTAAACACGAACGACTTTTGATTGACCATTTTTTATTCATGCTATTTTATAAATGTAGAGAATGCCACCAGATAAACGGATGACATTAGTTTACAGTAGCATCAAAGAAGCAACCTTTGCCTTGGTCAGGAGCGGTTGCTTTTTTGATGCTTTTCTTCTTTCCATTTGCGGATTGTATCAATGATCTGTACCGGCGTACTGATCGGCGTGACAGGAAACTCCAGAAGCGGAAATTCTTGTTATTTCGAAAAATAGTTGGTATAATGTCTGAAAGGGCAGAGCCGATGGAGCGAGCCTGCACAGGGGGAGCAAGATGGAGAATGAAAAGACGACAAAGAAAAACCTGCTGTATTTTCCGTTAGGGACAGTGGGACGGGATGCGGTGTACAGCCTGATCAACAGCTATCTGTTGACCTTCGTGCTGTTCACGCATTCCCTCACCGGCGCGCAGATCGCGGCGATCACCGGCATCATGATTGCCGCCCGGGTATTTGACGCGCTAAATGATCCGGTCATGGGCAACATCATCGAGCGGACCCGTTCGAAATACGGTAAGTTCAAGCCATGGCTGGCTGCCGGAGGGCTGTCCACCTCGGTGGTAATTTATCTGCTGTTCAATGTCCGGCTGGAGGGCTGGCGCTTCGTGTGGTTTTTTGGGCTGATGTATTTCGCCTTCAGCATCACCTATACGATGAGCGATATTTCCTATTGGGGCATGATTCCGGCGCTGGGCTCCGATGCGGACGCCAGAAACCAGTTTACCTCCCGCGCGACGCTCTTTGCGGGAATCGGCGGCGTGCTGGCGTCGATCCTGATTCCCATGTTCACTGCCGGTTCCATGGCGATCGGCGGCAGCACGGCGGTCGCCTACGGGCGGATTGCGCTGATCGTCGGCATTTTGGCGCCGCTGTTCATCCTCTTTACGCTCTTTGGCGTGCGGGAGCACAGGGAGACATCTATAGAAAATAAGCCAAAGGAAAAATTTTCCTTAAAGCAGGTGTTTCACATCATCGCGCAAAACGACCAGCTTGTGTGGGTGGCGGTGATTTTCCTGATCCAGCAGGTGGGGAACGGTCTGATCGGCGGCGGGCTGGGGTCTGCTTACATCTATTTCATATTCGGATATGACGGCGGGCTGTATTCGCTCTTCACGACGGTGGGTATGTCGGCGACGGCGGTGCTGATGATCTGTTATCCCGCCATTTCCAGACGGATAAGGCGCAAAAAACTGATGAGAATCATGCTGGAAATTTCGGTCACCGGCTATGCGCTGATGATCGCATCCCTGATTGTTTCCGGAAACGGGATGGGCAAATTTGTGCCGCTCATGGTCGGTTACATGCTTTCCAATTTCGGGCAGTATTGCTTCTATTTAATTATGATGATTTCCATCATGAATACGGTGGAGTATAATGAGTACCGCTTCGGCACGAGGCAGGAGGGCATTATCACCTCCCTGCGTCCCTTTATCACAAAGATGGCATCCGCATTCATCGTGGCGCTCACCTCTGGCGCTTATCTGATTTTTGGCGTCACCGGCTATACGAACCGGATTTCCGAATTGGAGCAGCAGTGTGCCTAGGGGATGATTTCCGAGGCGCAGAAGCTTTCGGAAATTTCAGGCGTGATTTTCGGTACGACGGGCGGCGTATACAGCGGGGTGTTGACGTGGCAGAGCACAGGGATTTTGCTGTTCATGACGGTGCTTCCCTGCGCGCTGATGCTGGTTTCTTACTTTTTATACCGGAAAAAATATAAGCTGGACGAGGAAGAGTATGACCGGATTTGCGGGATATTAAAGAAAAACGCATAATTGCCCGGAAGATGGAGGAATCCTGTGAAAGAAAGCAGGCTTCATTACTGGCTGTGCTGTCGGCCTGGCGGCGGAATGGAGGGTTTTATGAAGGAAAAGAAGAACCTGCTCACCTATGAAAGCACGATAGGAGAGCTGTACCGCAATCCGGTGGGGCATGACGCTCTCGCCCGGGTGCTTTTGCAGCTTGGCCTGCCGGAAAAGGTGATCACCAACCGGGCGGTTTCCTCCCTGAAGCTTAAAACGCTCGCCGGCCTGCTGTCCAAAAAGATTGGCGGGGAGTTTTTTGACGCCCTGCTGCGGCTGGTCAACAGCGAACAGGACGAGCCCTGTGCTTTGCGGGAGGAAATCGAGCCGAAGTGGTGGAAGGAAGCGGTATTTTACCAGATTTATCCCCGCAGCTTCTGTGACAGCAATGGGGATGGGATCGGCGATCTGCCGGGCATCATCAGTAAGCTGGACTATTTAAAGGAGCTGGGGGTGGACGCGCTGTGGCTGTCCCCGGTCTATGATTCGCCCAATGACGATAACGGCTATGATATCCGGGATTATGACAAAATCATGGAGGAGTTCGGCTCCATGGAGGATTTTGACAGGCTGCTTTTGGAGGTGCGCAGGCGGGGAATGCGGCTGATCATGGATCTTGTGATCAACCATACCTCCGATGAGCATATCTGGTATCAGCAGGCGAAGCGGCCGGATTCCCCTTACCGGGATTATTATTTTTTCAGAAAGGACGATGGCAGCCACACGCCGCCGAATAACTGGACCTCCTTCTTTTCCGGTCCGGCATGGAAATATGAGGCGGAAACTGACAGCTGGGCGCTGCATCTTTTTTCCAAAAAGCAGATGGATTTAAACTGGGAAAATCCGGATGTCCGCAGGGATGTGATCGCCATGATCAACCGGTGGCTGGACAAGGGTGTGGACGGTTTCCGCATGGATGTGATCAACTACATTTCCAAGGAAGAGGGACTTGCGGATGGCGATGAAACCATCGGAAAGCTGATGGGCTTTTACGGCATCGAGCATTATTATTACGGACCGAAGCTTCATCAGTATCTGAAAGAGATCCGGGAAAAGGCCTTTGAACCCCACGGCGCATTTTCCGTGGGGGAGACGCCGGGGCTGGGCATGAAAATGTGTCAGCTCATCACGGGGCAGGAGCGCAGGGAGCTGGATATGGTATTTTCCTTTGATCATCTGGAAACGCCGGGGCATGTGCGCTTTGAAGAATATGCTTATGATTTGAATTATTTCAGGGATTATATGATCGACTGGACAGAGCATTACGGCAATAACTGCTGGATGTCCCTTTTTTACAATAATCATGATAATCCCCGGATGATCAGCAAAATCAGTCAGGATACTTCCTGTCATACGGCGCTGGCGAAGCTGTTGGCCGTCATGCAGCTGACGTTAAAGGGAACGCCCTTTTTGTATCAGGGGGATGAAATGGGGCTTTCCAATTACGCCTTTACCTCCATGGAGCAGATCACGGATGTGGAGGCGAAGGGATATTATGAAGAGCACATTAAACGGGAACCCAGGGAGCGGGTATTTGCCGCCATTCTCGCCGGAACCCGGGAGCATGGCAGGGTGCTTCTGCCATGGAATGAAACCCTTCCCGCCTGTCATGTGGGGCTGCAGCAGACGCCCAAGAAAGAGGTGCTTTTGGCATATAAGGAGCTGCTCGCCCTGCGGCATAGGGAAAAGGCCTTTGTCTATGGGGAGTTCACTCTTTTATGTAAAAGAAAGGACCGGTTTGTATACGAAAGAACGCTGGGAAACCGCGCGTTTATTGTGGATTGCAATCTGGGAGCCAAATCCTGCCGGGCATATTTGCCGAAGGGGCGCAAAAGGCTCATTTATGATACGGCGGGGGAGAAGACAGTTGCCCAAAGAAGGGTGCTGGCAGGCTATGAGGCGTGCATCTGGCAGGTGAAGAAAGCTTGAGCATGGTCGGTTTTGCACTTTTGCGGTCCACGTTTTTCGGAATCCGGCAGGGCATGCGTTTGAAGAAAATGCGCATCATGTATGCCTGTGAGGAATGTCAAAACTTAATTTTATTCCGCCAGGTTATAAAGACCATACCGAATGGGTATGGTCTTTTTGGAATAACAGTTGAAAAAACAGTGCTGATACGATAGAATGAAATTTAATAATATCCTGCAGGGCTCTTATATCTGTCAAAGAAGAGAAAAGGGCAGGGCGGCAAAAGGAGGTTTTATACAATGGAATTACATATTGCCTGTATTCCGGGAGACGGGATCGGTCCCGAGATTGTGCGGGAGGCGAAGAAGGTTCTTGATAAAGTGGCGTCAAAATACGGTCACACCATCGTATATCAGGATATCCTGATGGGAGGCGCATCCATCGACGTACACGGTGTGCCCCTGACGGACGAGGCGATCGCCGCTGCGAAGGCGGCGGACGCGGTGCTGATGGGCTCCATCGGCGGGGACACCAATACCTCGCCCTGGTATCAGCTTCCGCCGGACAAACGGCCGGAGGCGGGGCTTTTAAAGATCCGCAAGGAGCTGAATCTGTTCGCGAATCTGCGTCCGGCATATTTATATGAAGAGCTTGCGGCGGCATGTCCGTTAAAGGAGGAGATCAGCAAGGCAGGCTTTGATATGCTGATCATGCGGGAGCTGACCGGCGGGCTGTATTTCGGGGAGCGCAATACCGTGACCCAAAACGGCGTGCGCAAGGCCTATGATACGTTGACCTACAATGAAAACGAGATCAGAAGAATCGCCATTAAGGGCTTTGAGGTCGCGCGGAAGCGCAAACACAAGGTGACCAGCGTGGACAAGGCGAACGTGCTGGATTCCTCCCGCTTATGGAGGGCGGTGGTCAATGAGGTGGCGAAGGACTATCCGGATGTGGAGCTGGAGCATATGCTGGTGGACAACTGTGCGATGCAGCTTGTGAAGGATCCGGCACAGTTTGACGTTATTCTGACGGAGAATATGTTCGGGGATATTTTGTCAGATGAGGCGAGCATGGTCACCGGTTCCATCGGCATGTTGTCCTCAGCGAGCTTAAATGATACCAGATTCGGTCTGTATGAGCCCAGCCATGGCAGCGCGCCGGATATCGCGGGGAAGGATATCGCCAATCCCATCGCCACCGTTTTGAGCGCTGCGATGATGCTGCGCTATTCCTTTGATCTGGACCGGGAAGCGGACGATATCGAAAACGCGGTGCGCAGGGTGTTAAAGGACGGCTTTCGGACGGCGGATATCATGTCGGATGGGTGTGTGAAGGTGGGCTGTCAGCAAATGGGCGATCTGCTCACAGAGCGCGTCAGCGCGGAAGGAGTATAAGCATGAAAAGTGATAACGTGACAAAGGGGGTACAGCAGGCGCCCCACAGAAGCCTGTTTAACGCGCTGGGCTATACGGAGGAGGAGCGGAACAGACCGCTCATCGGCATTGTCAGCTCCTATAACGAAATTGTGCCCGGCCATATGAATCTGGATAAGATTACGGAAGCGGTGAAAATGGGCGTCGCCATGGCGGGCGGCACGCCGGTGGTATTTCCGGCGATCGCGGTTTGCGACGGCATCGCGATGGGACATGTGGGCATGAAATATTCTCTGGTGACGAGGGACTTGATCTGCGACAGCACCGAATGCATGGCGCTGGCCCATCAGTTTGACGGTCTGGTCTGCATACCCAACTGTGATAAAAATGTGCCCGGCCTTTTGATGGCGGCGGCGCGGGTCAACATTCCGACCATTTTCGTCTCCGGCGGTCCCATGCTGGCAGGACGCGTCAAGGGAGAGAAAAAGAGCCTTTCCTCCATGTTTGAGGCGGTGGGCTCCGTGGCGGCAGGCACTATGACGATGGAGACGCTTGCCGAATTTGAAGAAAAGGTATGTCCTACCTGTGGTTCCTGTTCCGGCATGTACACGGCGAATTCCATGAACTGTCTGACAGAAGCGCTGGGCATGGGCTTAAAGGGCAACGGCACGATTCCGGCGGTTTATTCCGAGCGAATCCGTCTGGCAAAGCATGCGGGCATGCAGATCATGGAGCTTGTGAAAAAGGACATCAGGCCCCGGGATATCATGACCGAAAAGGCCTTCATGAACGCGTTGACCGTGGATATGGCGCTGGGCTGCTCCACGAATTCCATGCTGCATCTGCCCGCCATCGCCCATGAAGCGGGCGTGGAGCTGAATATGGAAATTGCAAACGCCCTGTCCGCAAAGACGCCGAACCTCTGCCATCTTGCGCCGGCAGGTCCCACCTATATGGAGGATTTGAACGAGGCGGGCGGCGTCTATGCGGTGATGAATGAATTGAATAAGAAGAATCTGCTTCATACGGATTTGATGACCGTGACGGGAAAGACGGTGGGAGAAAATATCGCCGGCTGCATCAATAAAGATCCGGAAGTCATCCGCCCTGTGGAAAATCCTTATTCCCAGACCGGCGGCATTGCGGTATTAAAAGGAAATCTGGCTCCCGATACCGGCGTGGTCAAGCGCAGCGCCGTGGTGCCGGAGATGATGGTGCATGAAGGCCCCGCCCGGGTTTTTGACTGTGAAGAGGATGCCATTGAGGCGATCAAGGGCGGCAAAATCGTTTCCGGAGATGTGGTGGTGATTCGCTATGAGGGTCCCAAGGGCGGACCGGGCATGCGGGAAATGCTCAATCCTACCTCAGCCATTGCGGGCATGGGGCTGGGCTCCAGCGTTGCCCTGATCACGGACGGACGTTTTTCCGGCGCATCCAGAGGTGCGTCCATCGGACATGTTTCTCCGGAGGCGGCGGTGGGCGGTCCCATCGCGCTGGTGGAGGAAGGGGATATCATCAGCATCGATATTCCCAATAACAGTCTGAACGTGAAGATTTCCGATGAGGAAATGCAGCGCAGAAGAGAGAAATGGCAGCCCAGAGAACCGAAGGTGACGACGGGATATCTGGCCAGATACCGGGAAATGGTCACAAGCGGTAACCGCGGTGCGGTGCTGGAGATTAAATAAATCTGAGCGCCCTATGGCGGAATAAGGAGGAAGACACATATGCAGCTGACAGGTGCGGAAATCATTGTGGAATGTTTAAAGGAACAGGGCGTGGATACCGTATTCGGATATCCGGGCGGCACCATTTTAAACGTATACGATGCGCTTTATAAGCACAGCGATGAAATTTTTCATGTTTTGACATCCCATGAGCAGGGCGCTGCCCATGCGGCGGACGGCTATGCCCGGGCTACGGGAAAGGTGGGCGTCTGTATGGCGACCAGCGGTCCCGGCGCGACCAATCTGGTCACCGGCATCGCCACCGCCTACATGGACAGCGTGCCGATGGTGGCGATCACGGCGAACGTCAATCTGCCGCTGTTGGGAAAAGACACCTTCCAGGAGGTGGACATTGCGGGCGTGACCATGCCCATCACCAAGCATGGCTATATCGTAAAGGATGTGAACATTCTGGCCCAGACGATCCGCAAGGCGTTTGCTATCGCAAAATCCGGCAGACCGGGTCCCGTGCTCGTGGACGTGACGAAGGATGTGACGGCGAATACCTGCGAATTTGAGCCGATGGAGCCTGCAAAGACAGAGCGCACAAGCAAATATACGCAGGAGGATATCGGGCAGGCGCTTAAATTGATCCAAAAAGCGCAGAAGCCTTTTATTTATCTGGGCGGCGGCGCGATTCTTTCCGATGCGGCGGATGAGGTGCGCGCTTTTGCAAAGAAACTGGATGCCCCCGTTTGCGACACACTGATGGGGAAAGGGGCATATGATGGATATGACCCGCTTTATACCGGCATGATCGGCATGCATGGGACGAAGGCGTCCAATCTGGGCGTGAGCGAATGTGATCTGCTGGTGGCGCTGGGCGCGCGCTTTTCCGACCGGGTGGTGGGAAACGCGAAGAAGTTCGCCAGCAACGCCAGGGTGCTCCACATCGACATCGACGCGGCGGAAATCAACAAAAACATCCATGCGGACGTTGCCGTCGTGGGAGATTTAAAACAGGTTCTTTCGGAGCTGTGTATGCGCATGGAACAGGCGTCCCATCCGGAATGGACTGCCCATATCAGGGAATTGAAGGAAAAGTATCCGCTCAAATATGATCAGGAAGCGTTGAGCTGTCCCTATGTGATGGAAGAGCTGGACCGCATCACCAAAGGCGAGGCGCTCGTAACCACGGATGTGGGTCAGCATCAGATGTGGGCGGCGCAGTTTTACCATTATACGAAGCCCCGCACCTTCCTGTCCTCCGGCGGGCTGGGAACCATGGGCTACGGGCTGGGCGCCTGCCTGGGGGCGAAGATGGGACGACCGGAGAAAATCTGCGTGAACATCGCGGGCGACGGGTGCTTCCGCATGAATATGAACGAATTGGCAACTGCCAGCCGTTACAACATTCCGATCATCCAGATCGTTATCAATAATCATGTGCTGGGCATGGTGCGCCAGTGGCAGACCCTGTTTTATGGAGAGCGCTATTCCCAGACAGTTTTGGAGGATGCGGTGGATTTCTGCAAGGTGGCGGAGGGCCTGGGCTGCATAGCAATCCGCGTGACGAAGAAGGAAGAGGTCGCGCCTGCCATTGAGCGGGCGATCGCGCTGCAGAAGCCTGTGATGATCGAGTGCGTGATCCCCAAGGATGACAAGGTGTTCCCGATGGTGCCCGCAGGCGCGGCGATCAGCGAAGTGTTTGACGGCGATGATCTGGCGGCGAAGGGATGATGATGCCCGCAAAGACGGGCGGGAGGTAGAAGCGTGAAAAGAGTTTATAATTTTTCGGCGGGACCGGCAGTCCTGCCGGAGGAGGTGCTGCGGGAAGCGGCGGAGGAAATGCTGGACTACAAAGGCTGCGGCATGTCCGTGATGGAAATGAGCCATCGTTCCAAAATGTTTGAAACGATCATTCAGGAGGCGGAGCAGGATCTGCGCGACCTGATGCACATTCCGGACAACTACAGGGTCCTGTTTTTACAGGGCGGCGCGAGCCAGCAGTTTGCCATGATTCCCATGAACCTGATGAAGAATGGCGTGGCGGATTACATTGTCACGGGGCAGTGGGCGAAAAAGGCGTACAAGGAGGCTTGCCTTTACGGCAGGGCGAAGGCGGTCGCTTCCTCCGAGGATCAGACCTTTTCCTATATTCCGGATTGCTCGGACCTGCCCATCGATGAGGATGCGGACTACGTTTATATCTGTGAAAATAATACGATTTACGGCACGAAGTTCAAAACCCTGCCAAACACGAAGGGAAAGACGCTGGTGTCGGATGTTTCCTCCTGCTTTTTGTCAGAGCCCATTGACGTGACCAAATATGGCGTGATCTATGGCGGCGTGCAGAAAAACATCGGACCTGCGGGCGTGGTGATTGTGATCATCCGGGAGGATCTGATCACGGAGGATGTGCTGCCCGGCACCCCCACCATGCTGCGCTATAAAACCCATGCGGACGCGGATTCCCTCTACAATACGCCGCCGGCATACGGCATTTACATCTGCGGAAAGGTGTTTAAATGGCTGAAAGCCCAGGGCGGCCTGGAGGCCATGAAGGAATATAACGAAAGAAAAGCGAAAGTTCTCTATGATTTTCTGGATGAAAGCCGGCTCTTTTGTGGCACGGTCCGGAAAGAGGACCGCTCTTTGATGAACGTTCCCTTCGTGACGGGCGATGCCGATCTGGACGCAAAATTTGTCAAAGAAGCGAAGGCGGCGGGCTTTGAAAATCTGAAAGGGCATCGCAGCGTGGGCGGCATGCGGGCGAGCATTTACAACGCTATGCCGATCGAGGGCGTGGAAAAGCTGGTGGCGTTCATGAGAAAATTTGAGGAAGAAAACCTGAAATAATCAGGGCTGGGGAGAAGATTATGTATCGTTATTTGTGTTTAAACCCGATATCCGATGTGGGGCTGGAAAATTTCACCGCAGAATATGAAAAAACCGACGTGGCGGCGGAAGCGGACGGCATTCTGGTCAGAAGCGCATCCATGCATGAAATGGAGCTGCCCGAAAATCTGCTCGCCGTAGCGCGGGCAGGCGCGGGCGTGAACAATATTCCGCTGGATAAGTGCGCCCAAAAGGGCATTGTGGTGTTCAATACCCCCGGCGCGAACGCCAACGGCGTCAAGGAGCTGGTGATCGCGGGCATGCTGCTTGCCAGCCGCGATGTGGTGGACGGCATCAACTGGGTGCGGGAAAACCAGGAGGATGAAAACATCGCGAAGGATGCGGAAAAGGCGAAAAAGAACTTCGCCGGCACGGAAGTGATGGGCAAGAAGCTGGGCATCATCGGTCTGGGCGCGATCGGCGTGAAGGTCGCAAACGTGGCGCGGCATCTGGGCATGGAGGTATATGGCTATGATCCTTATGTTTCCGTGACTGCCGCCTGGAACTTAAGCCGGGATGTAAAGCATGTGCTGGACGTGAACGAAATCTATGAAAAATGCGATTTCATCACGATTCATGTGCCGCTGATGGATGCCACAAAGGGCATGGTCAATGCGGACGCGGTTTCCCGCATGAAGGACGGCGTGGTGATCTTAAATTTCGCGAGGGATCTTCTGGTGGAGGAGGACGCGGTGCTTGCCGGCATCGAATCCGGAAAAATCAGAAGGTATGTGTCCGATTTTCCCAATCCGAAGACGGCGGGGAAAAAGGGCTGTATCGTCATCCCCCATCTGGGCGCATCCACAGAGGAATCCGAGGAGAACTGCGCCGTGATGGCGGTCAAGGAGCTCAAGGACTATCTGGAAAACGGCACGATTTCCCACAGCGTCAATTATCCCGACTGCGATCTGGGAATCTGTACCTCGGAATCGAGAATCGCGGTTTTCCATAAGAATATCGCGAACATGATCGCAAAATTCACCTCTGTCATGGGCTGGAACAACATCAATATCACCAACATGATCAACAAATCAAAGGGTGATGTGGCGTACACGGTGCTGGATCTGGAGGCTTTAGCGAATGAGAGCATCTTAAATCAGCTGCGGACGATCGACGGCGTGTTTCGGGTGCGGGTGATCAGGTAGAAGCTGATAATAACAGACGGTTGATAATACAGACGGACGGACCGCTTTGACATGCCGAAGCGGTCCGCCTTTTATATCCCGGATTTCATATCCGGATTGATGATTCTGTTGAGGGGATGGGCAGGAAGGAATCAGTCAAAGCGGAAAACAGAATCGTTATCCTTTAAGTCCTCCATCGCCTCCCGCATTTTCCGGTCGCTTTCCACGAAAGCCTCGTTCGCCAGATCCATATAGCGGATGAAAATATCCTCTACGCTGGCATTTTGCTCCTTCGCGATTTCCTCAAAGACGGGTCTCATTTTATCCAGCTGAATGGAAACCCGGGTTTTCTGGGGATCCAGATCGGGCATGGCATCATTGGCATAGCTGGTGATGCGGTCTAAAAATTCTCTGTCTTCTTTACTCATAGCCATATGAAGTTCCTCTTCTTTCCATTACCGGTTCCGTACGGTTTGGATCATTGCAACCGGTAATCCATAATATATTTGTCCAGACCATTTTAGCACTTGCGCTTTATGCTGTCAAAATGTAAAATAGAAAGAAAGGTTACTGGGCGTGGAGCGGACAGTGACAAAGAGAGATTGAAAGAGAAGGGGTGTTGCTGTTCCTTCATCGGCCGGCGCGAAGCGTGCTGCCGGTTACGGGAGAAACAGCGACAAAGGGATAAGATATGGCACAGATCAGGCCGTTTTATGCGCTGCGGCCCCAAAAGGGCTTTGAGGCAAGGATTGCGGCGCTTCCTTATGATGTTTTGTCATTGGAGGAGGCGCGATGCGAGGTGGAAAGGGAGCCGCTTTCCTTTCTGGCGATAGACCGCCCGGAGACGATTGCAGGGCAGGGAGAGAATATTTACGAAAAAGCGGGCAGACTGTTACAGGAACGAATTGAGGAAGGATACTTTGCAGAGGATGAGCTGCCGGGCTTTTATATTTATGAGCTGACAGCGGGAGGCAGAAGCCAGACCGGAATCGGGGCGCTGACATCGGTGGATGATTATCTGTCGGGGACGATCTGCCGGCATGAGAATACGAGGGCGGACAAGGAAGCGGACAGAGTGCGTCATGTGCAGGCGTGCAGGGCGCAGACCGGACCGATTTTTCTCGCCTACCGGGAGCGGGAGGAAATCGGCGCGATTGTGCAGGACCATAAGGAAAAGGCAGAGCCGGTTTATGATTTTACGGCGGCCGACGGGGTGCGGCATCGTCTCTGGTGTGTGCAGGATGTGGAAGAGATCGAGGCGCTTTATGACGCTTTTTTGGAGGTTCCCCGGTTTTATATTGCGGACGGGCATCACCGTTGCAGTGCGGCCGTAAGCTGCGCGCTGCAAAAGAGAAAGGAAAATCCCGGATATACGGGGGAGGAGCCCTGGAACTTTATTTTGTCGGTCCTGTTCCCGGATGAGGAGCTTAAAATTCTGGATTATAACCGGGTGGTGAAGGATTTAAACGGTCTGAGCGCAGAGGCGCTTTTGGAGCGTATGGAAGAAAGCTTTCTGGTGGAAGCGTCCGGGAGGCAGGCGGTTATTCCTGACCGGAAGGGGTGCTTTGGTATGTATGTGCAGGGATGCTGGTACAGGCTTTTGGCAAAGGAAAAAAATGCGGACCCGGTGGAGGGACTGGATGTATCGGTTTTACAAAATCAGCTGCTTGCCCCCATACTCGGCATCATGGAGCCCCGAACGGACGGGCGGATTTCCTTTGTGGGAGGAAGCAGGGGACTTGCAGAGCTGGAACAGCTTGCGGATCAGTATGGAGGCGTGGCCTTTTCCATGTATCCCACGGCTATGGCAGAGCTGTTTGCCGTGGCGGACAAGGGCAGGCTGATGCCGCCCAAGTCCACCTGGTTTGAGCCGAAGCTTCGCAGCGGGCTTTTATTACACCGTTTTGATTGAGGCGTAAGCGATAGCTGTGTGGCAGCTTTTATGGAGCATTCATGTACAGGATAGCGGCAGGGGAAGGAACCTGTCCGGCCTGCGCCTGGATAGACAGATCAACGACAGGAGGGAATGAAGGATGAATGAAAAGCTTTATAAGCTGATGAACTGGCCGGAAATCGAGGCGGTCATCTATTCTGAGGAGGATGATCCGCACCGGCTTTTGGGTCCCCATGGAGAGGGAAACGGGACGCTTTTACAGGCATTTTTTCCGGATGCCGTGTCCGTTACAGCGGTATTGTCAAACAGGAAAAAGTATGAAATGGAGATGGCGGACGATGCTGGCTTTTTTGCCGTTCTCATTCCGCAGAAAAATATCGGTTCCTATATCTATCGGATTTCCTACAGCGACGGCAGGCAGGTGGAGGCAGAGGATCCCTATCGGTTTGAGCCGGTGATCACGAAGGAGGATACGGCGCGTTTTGACGCGGGCATTCATTATGAGGCATACAGGATGCTGGGCGCGCATCTGATGAGTCTGGATGGCGTGGAAGGGGTGCATTTCGCGGTCTGGGCGCCGAATGCCATGCGGGTCAGCGTGGTCGGCGATTTCAACAGCTGGGACGGGCGCATCCATCAGATGCGCAGGCTCTGGGATTCCGGCATTTTTGAGATTTTCATTCCCGGCGTTTCGGAAGGGGAAAATTATAAATTTGAGCTGAAGCTGAAGGGTGGCCTGACCTATTTAAAGGCGGACCCTTACGCCTTCGGGCAGCAGCTGCGTCCGGAGACCGCTTCCGTAGTCAGAAATATCGACGGCTTTGGCTGGGAGGATGAGGAATGGATTTGTGCCCGGGAGAAGAAGGATTTTGACAGGGAGCCTGTCAGTGTCTATGAGATGTATCCCGGCTCCTTTCAAAAGCCGGAGGACGGCAGGGAGTACTGCTCCTTCCGGGAGCTGGCGCCCCTGGTGGTTTCCTATGTGCAGGATATGGGCTATACCCATGTGGAGCTGATGCCTGTGATGGAGCATCCCTTTGACGGCTCCTGGGGCTATCAGGTATTGGGCTATTATGCGCCTACGGCGCGGTATGGCACGCCGGAGGATTTCATGTATTTTGTCAACGCGCTGCACAAGGCGGGCATTGGCGTGATTTTAGACTGGGTGCCGGCGCATTTTCCCAGAGACGTGCACGGCCTGTCCAACTTTGACGGGACATGCCTGTATGAGCATAAGGACCCCCGGCAGGGCGCACATCCTCACTGGGGGACGCTGATCTATAATTACGGCAGGCCCCAGGTGCGGAATTATCTGATCGCCAATGCGCTGTACTGGATCGAGCAGTTCCACGTAGACGGTATTCGTATGGACGCGGTGGCATCCATGCTCTATCTGGATTATGGCAAGCAGGACGGCGAGTGGGTCGCCAATATGTATGGCGGCAATGAAAATCTGGAAGCGGTGGAATTTTTAAAGCATGTGAACAGCATGATACAAAAGCGCGGCAGAGGCGCATTGTCCATCGCGGAGGAATCCACGGCGTGGCCGAAGATCACGGGAGACTTAAATGACGGTGGTCTGGGCTTTTCCTTAAAGTGGAACATGGGTTGGATGAACGATTTCCTGGGATATATCAAAAATGACCCCTATTTCCGTTCCCACCATCACAGCGAAATCACCTTTTCCATGATCTATGCTTACAGCGAACGCTTCATGCTTGTGTTCTCCCACGATGAGGTGGTGCACGGCAAGGCTTCCATGCTCGGCAAGATGCCGGGAGAGGAAGCGGATAAGTTTGCGAACTTAAAGGCCAGCTATGGCTTCATGATGACGCATCCGGGCAAAAAGCTTCTTTTCATGGGACAGGATATCGGTGAGTATGATGAATGGAACGAGAACCGCAGCGTGGAATGGGAGCTTTTGAAGGAAGAAAAGCACAGAGGGGTGCAGCAGTTTGTGAAGAAGCTCAACGCCCTTTACCGCACAAGACCTGCCATGTATGAGCAGGATACGAGCTGGGAGGGGTTTGAGTGGATTAATTGTATCGATTCCAATTCCTGCAGCCTTTCCTATCTGAGAAAGACGAGCCGGGTGGAGGACACGCTGCTGGTCTGCGTGAATTTTGCCAATGTGGACAGAGAGGACTTCTATGTGGGAGTGCCCTTTGAGGGAAAATATCAGGAAATACTGAATTCCGACGATTTGGAATTCCATGGCCAGGGACGCGTCAATGCGGATGTAATCGAAGCGGAAAAAATGGAATTTGACGGCAGGAGCTTCGCCATCAGGATTCACCAGGCGCCCTTAGGGATCTGCGTTTTCTCCTATACTCCGTATACGGAAGCGGAAAAGGAAGCGAGAAGAAAAGCGGAAGAGGAAGCGCTGGCGAGGAGAAGAGCGGAAGAAGAGGCGGCAAAGAAAAAGCGCAAAAAGCCTGCGCCTGCCCGGAAAAAAACTTTGAAGGAAAAGCTTTCCGCAAAGGTGGAAAAGGCGGACGAAGCGATTGCGGAAGGGCGGGAGACGCCGAAGCCCGCAAAGCGGACAAAGAAGGCGGAAGCGGAAAAGCCGGGTCCGCGGGCGAAAAAGGATGCGCAGCCCCAGGCTGCTGCCGGGGAGAAGCAAAAGGATGTGCGGGAAACGACGGGACAGAGTGAAGGGGCTGGTGATCCGGGGCATTCGGAGGAGAAGAAACGGACCGGTAAGCAGGAGGCGTCTGACAGAAAGGATAAGCCTGTGAAAAAAGGAGCGAAATCAGCCGCCGGAAGAGGAAAGGCGAAGGCATGAGAGCGCTTATCAAAGGAGACGGGATTTTTCTGACGGCGGTCATGCAGCAGGAAGAGGTGGGACAAAAGCTGGATTTTCTGGAGCGCCGGCTCAATGAGCTGCCGGACCAGCTGCTTTCGCTGGGGGTCCGGGTGGTGCTGGCGCTGGTGTTATTTGCCATCGGCACCCGGATCATCGCCCTGATCCGCAGGCTCATAAAACGGGCGCTTTCCCGTTCCAATGCCACCACCGAGGCGGTGCAGTTTCTGGATTCGGCAATGAAATCGCTGCTCTATGTGATCCTGATTTTCATGATTTTGCAGCTGTTTGGCGTGCAGGCGGCGAGCATCGCCACCGTGATCGGCTCGGTGGGCGTGACTGTCGGCCTGGCGATACAGGGAAGTCTGGCGAATTGTATCGGCGGCATCATGATCCTCACCTTAAAGCCCTTTAAGGTGGGGGATTACATCATTGAGGATACCTATAAGAACGAGGGCGTGGTCCGGGAAATCACGATTTTTTATACAAAGCTGTTCACCCATGACAATAAAATGATTCTCATTCCCAACGGCACGCTGGCAAACAGCAGTCTGACCAATGTGACACAGGAAACGGAACGGCGCATTGATCTGACCGTCGGCATTTCCTATGAAGCGGATATCCGGCAGGCACGGGCGGTGGTGGAACGGCTGGCGGCAGAGCATCCGCTGGTGAGCAAGGAGCGGGATGTTTCCGTATTCATTGATAATCTGGGAGACAGCAGCGTCGTGCTGGCGATCCGTTTCTGGGCGAAAAGGGAAAACTTCTGGCAGGCCAGGTGCGAAATGCTGGAGAATATCAAATATGCCTTTGACGAGGAAGGCATTCAGATTCCCTATAACCAGATTGACGTGCACATGGTATAATTCCTGTGCCGCCGCGGAATTTGAGTAACAGTTCAGATATGTCTGAACTGTTACGAATTTTGAAAATATTGTCGTTTTACTATAGGTTTTTTGAAAAAGATATGCTATAATGACTAATAGCTGTCATGCAAAAAAGATATGTGGAGAGGTGGAGCATGGATACAAATATTTTATTGGAAAACGGGACAAACGAGCTCGAGGTGCTGGAATTTACACTGGATAAGAATGTCTATGGGATCAATGTTGCCAAGATACGTGAGATCATCAATTATGAAGAGGTTACGCCGATTCCGAATTCCCATCCGAGCATTGAAGGAATTTTTATGCCGCGGGACGTGCTGATTACGGCGATTGATTTGCGCCATTACTTAAGCGGAGTGAAATCCGGAACGGACGGACTGTTTATTGTGACCAATTTCAACAAGCTGGATATCGCGTTCCATGTGGATTCGGTTGTCGGCATTCACCGCGTATCCTGGAAGGATATCATCAAGCCCAGCACTGCCGTGTCCACGCCGGAGGACGGTATCTGTACCGGCATTGTCAAGCTGGAGGAGAAGCTGATCGTCATTCTTGACTTTGAGAAGATCGTAACGGATATTGATCCAGAGACCGGGCTTAAGATGGCCGAAATCGATGCCCTTGGAGAGCGGGAGCGGAATGATATTCCGATCCTGATCGCGGAGGACTCCGCGCTGCTCAATAAGATGATCACACAGTCGCTAACGAAGGCGGGATATCAGAACCTGATCCGCACGGAGGACGGACAGAAGGCGTGGAATGTGATCCGGGGATTTCGGGATAAGGGAACGCTGGACGAAAATGTGCGCTGTGTCATAACCGATATTGAGATGCCGCTCATGGACGGACACAGGCTGACAAAGCTGATCAAGGACTGCGACGAGACCAAGCATCTGCCGGTCATTATTTTCTCATCCCTTGTCAATGATGAGATGCGCAGAAAAGGGGAGGAGCTGGGGGCGAACGCGCAGCTGTCCAAGCCGGAAATCGGGAATCTGGTGAAGGTAATCGACAGCCTTGTGAAATAGGCTGTAACCTCCATCGCTTTCAAGCGTCAGGTATTGCAAGGTGTTTCAGGGAAGGGTGCGGCGGCATACAAACCGCCTGCGCCCTCCCCGGTTCCTGGTACGGACACCTCCGTATGCCGGCCTGTATGGAACGCTCTTGGCAAGGGGAAAAAATTGTTTTAAAAAAATGCAAAAAATGCTTGCAAAATGCAGTGTGAGCGGTTATAATATCGATTGTTGAGATTTTGCTGGAATAGCGCAGTTGGTAGCGCAACTGATTCGTAATCAGTAGGTCGAGGGTTCGAGTCCCTTTTCCAGC
>CAJUEL010000046.1 GCA_910585455.1 uncultured Eisenbergiella sp.
GCATTTGCTGCTTTTCATTGTAGTATGAAAAAACCAAAGTTTTTTATCTACACCCCCATCGCTGCGGTCAGCAATGCTGCAAGTACTTTCTTTTTCATAGTTTACCTCCACTTTGATTTATTATCACTCTGTGCTTTTCACAGAACAGTGACCTGTGTTTTGGGGCGGCGGTTTCTCTTTGGAAGCTGCCGCCTTTATTCTGTATGCGCCATCAGCCCTTTACGGAACCAACCGTAATACCGCCGATGAAGTACTTCTGTACGAAAGGATATACCAGCACGATCGGTCCGGTCGCCAGCACCGCGTTCGCCATCTTCACGCTCTCCGTCGGCAGGTCGCCCAGCGAAACATACTGGGATGCCATAGAATTCTTCAGCGCCGCCGCCTTGTTCACCACCTCATACAGCGTGTACTGCAGGGGCTTTACCGGAACCTTCGAGCCAAGGAACAGGGAGGAATTATACCACTCATTCCAGTATCCCAGCGCCAGGAACAGACCGATGGTCGCCAATGCGGGCTTCAGCATGGGAAGGATCAGGGATATGAAAATCCGCATGTCTCCCGCGCCGTCGATTTTCCCCGATTCCGTGATCTCATGGGGAATCGACTTCACAAAGTTCTTCATCAATATGATCAGCCAGGGGCTCATCAACAGCGGCACGAACACCGCCAGGTAATTGTCTTTTAATTTATAGGTGCTCGTCATCAGCAGGTAGTAAGGAACCAGACCTGCGCCGAAGAGGCTCGTGAAATAAATATAGAAGGAAATCACATTCCGGAAAGGGAAATCCTTTCTCTGCAGGGCGTAGCCTGTCATGGAAATGATCGCCAGCCCCAGGAAGGTTCCGCCCAGGGTCATTGCGATCGTCAGCCCATAAGACTGCCAGATCATGTTCCCCTTTACCACCATCTCATAGCCCAGTGTGGTGAACTCCCTCGGAATCATCGTAACGCCATATTTACGGATGTAGCTCTCCGAGGTGAAGGAGGTGCTCACAATCATCACAAAAGGGATCACGCAGGCGATGGCATATAAGGTAATGATGATGTAGCCAAAGCCCCGGATGAACAAATCGGATGCGCCAAGCTTTACTTTGGTGCCCTGTTCCTCTAAAATACTGTTCTTTGCCATATATCTGTCCCCACCTTTCTCAGAATAAGGAATATTCCGGATCAATCTTCTTCACGACGAAGTTTACAGTCATAACCATCACAAACCCGACAACGGACTGATACAGACCAACCGCGGAAGCTGTGGAGAAGTTCAGATCCTTCATCGTGCTGCGGTAAACGAAGGTCTCAATGATATCGGTGGTCGGATACAGCGTGGTGTTCGTGCCGATGATATTGTAGAACAGACCGAAGTTACCTCTGATGATGCCGCCCAGCGCGAACAGCAGCAGGATGATGATGGTGGGCTTTAAGGAGGGAAGCAGTATGTAGCGGATCCTCTGGAAACCGTTTGCACCGTCCACCTTCGCCGCCTCGATCATCTCCGCGTCGATGCCGCAGATTGCCGCGAAATACACGATGGAATCATATCCCACATTCTGCCACAGGTTTACTAACGGAATGATGAATGGCCAGACCTTCGGGTCTGCGTAAGGCATCCATTTCTCCCTGCCCATACTGGTCAGGATTCCGTTGATCATGCCGGTATCGGAATTCAGTAAGCTGAATACCAGCAGGCCGACCAGAACCTGGGAAATGAAATGAGGCAGAAGCATCAGCGTCTGGGAAACCTTCTTGAAATACTTGCTGTGGATTTCGTTGAGCAGGATTGCCGTCGCGATCGCACAGACATTGCCCAGCACGATGAAAACGACATTATACAGGATCGTGTTCCTTGTCAGCTCCCAGAGCTTGCCGGAAGCGGTCAGGAATTCGAAATTCTTAAATCCGATAAAGGGACTCTTAAAAATGCCCGCTTTCATGTTGAAATTGACGAATGCGACATAGATGCCCGGCAGCGGCATGTAGTTAAATAAGAAGAAAAATATGATTGCCGGTACACACATCAGCGTCAGTGTGCGGTACTTGAACAGGTTGTAGAAAAAACCGCCCTTTTTCGATGCTTTTTTTTCTTTCATAGGTGACCATCCCCTCCTTGTTTTATCATTGCGATTAATTTGCAATCGCTTTCAGTAAAGTTATCATAGCACTTTGTTTTTGGTTTTGCAATATAGAATTCCTCCCATCGCGCCTTTTTCACTTTTTCCACAAATTTTCACCCTTGTTTTTGTGTACTATACACAATACTTTCCCTCTTTTAAATCATCACCCCCTGTCCTGTGGCTCCGTTTGGAATAATATTCATGGAATCCGGTATCATTTTCACTCTCTATAGGATAAATTGCGAATCGTTCCGGAGTACTCCAAAGATAAATGCAGCAAATTGCCTTTACCGAAACGAAAACAGCAGCCTGACAAATACGTCAAACTGCTGTTTCCTGTTTTTTCCAGGCTTGCCGCCCTTTCCTTTTCCCCGGCTTCGAAAGAATGCTTCTCACCTGCGCAGATCCCAATACCCGCATTTCGTTCCGACCGCCTTTGATGTAAACGGTGTGCCATCTTTCTGTTTATAATGCCGCGTCGCCCGCAGAATATATTTCGTACCGATATACAAAAGCGGAATGTTGGCAAACACAATCAAAATGTTTCCCAGGTCGGAAATCGCCCAGAGATTGCTCAAATCGATGCCGGCAATGGAGCAGAAAATTCCAAACGCCGTGATGGCAATTCCCAAAATCCGCACGCCATTGATAAATCCCTTTTTCCGCGTGATCCGGTTCGCCGCAATTTCCGAAAAGCTGATCATTCCCACCAGGCAGGTGAAGGCAAACAGACAGAAGCATACGGTGATGGATAAGGCGATCACGGCGTTCATCGCCGTTCCAGGGGTCAGCTCTTTGGCGGAGGCGAGAAATTTAGGCAGCTTATCCAGCGCCATGAACGCCTCGCCCTCACTCCCGGACCATAAATGCGCCATGACCACCACGAACCCGGTCAACGTACAGATCACCATCGTGTCCAGAAATACGCCGATGGACTGCACAACGCCCTGCTCACAGGGATGCTCACTGTTGGCAGCGCCTGCCGCCATGGTGATTGTTCCCTGCCCCGCTTCATTGGACATCAGCCCACGCTTCACGCCCTGTGCCAGAACCGTGCCGAATGCGCCGCCAAACACCGCTTCCGGCGAAAACGCTCCGCCAAACACCGCCGCAAAGAAATAAGGAATCCGGTTCAGGTTTAAAAGGATCAGCACAAGCACAGTCGCCACATACAGCACCGCCATGACCGGCACCATTTTATCCGTCACCTTCGTCACCTTTTTGATGCCGCCGAAAGCGATATATGTCGTCACGCCGATCAGAATAACCGCAATCACATAATAAAACCAGGCGTCGTTTGAAAACGTACGGCCGCTCACAAGCTGCGCCATCTCTCCTATCGAAGAAACCACGTTGTAGCCCTGCGCCGGCAGACAGCACATCGCATAGACGATGAACATCACGGACAAAAATACGCCTGCTGCCGCACTGTTTTTTAAAAGCCTTTTTCCGTAAAAAGGAAGGCCTCCGATCAGCTCATCTTCCTTTTTTTCCTTAAAAATCTGCGCAAGCACCGCCTCCGCATAAGCGGTCGCCATGCCAAAAAACGCCGATATCCACATCCAGAACAGCGCGCCCGGGCCTCCCACCGTGATTGCCCCCGTCACGCCCAGTATGTTGCCGGGTCCTACGCGCATCGCCGAGCTTAAAAAGAATGCCGTCAGCGGAGAAAGGCCTGCCTCCTCGCTTTTTTTGCGCGCCAGTATTTTCAAACCCTTTTTAAAATGTGTGACCTGGATGAAACCGGTTTTCACGGTAAAAAAGATTCCGGAGCCCACCAGCAGTATGATCGCCAGGGAAAAATTTCCCAGAAGCGGAATCCGCTGATACCACGCCAGATTGGTGGGAAAGTCCCAGAAAAAGTCCGAAACCGGCACCACAAAATCAAATACCCTGTTAATGGCTTCAAAAATCTGCTGCATATGTATCCTCCTTCTCGCACCGGCGTCCATCCAGAAATGGCATTCCGTTTATATGGCAACGTTTTACTTATCATATGCATCATTATACGCGGACTTTTTTAAAGAAAATATGGAAATAGAGTTGTATTCTTTGCAAATAGTGCTGTAAAATGAACAGGAACAGGAAGCTGCTGCCCGCAGGCGATGCCATGTATTGAAAAAGGGGATTTCTATGGGAACGAATTATCCGGAAACCGGTTATATGAAAGGAGATTTTTGTCTGTTCTATTTACGGGAGGTGACAGAGCAGGATTTTTCTTTTCATTATCATGCTTTTCATAAGGTTTTAATTTTTCTGGGAGGAAATGTGGGCTATGGTGTGGAGGGGCGTTCCTATGAGCTTCGCCCCAGGGATATCATTCTGGTCAGGGCGGGGGAAATTCACCGTCCGATTCCTCATGACCGCAATCCCTATGAACGGATTATTTTGTATTTGTCGCCGGATTTTTTAGCGCCCGCAGCACAGCAGGGCTATGATTTAACTCCGGTTTTTGATGCCGCAGCCTCCACCGGCTCCAATCTCGTCTCCCTTCCCAGGCCGGATATCCCCGTTCTGGAAACCTTTGCCGGACAGATGAAAGCCGCCCTCAATGCCGCCGCCTATGCGGCGCCGCTTTTTCAAAGGACGCTGGTGCTTTCTTTCCTGATCTGGCTCAACCGCCTGCAAAAGGACGGCAGTCTCCATTACCAAAGCCCTGCCGCCTCTAATCCGCTCATTCTGCAGCTGCTTGATTATCTCAACGCCAACATCACCGCCGCCGTGTCCATTGACACGCTCGCTGACCGTTGCCATGTAAGCCGTTCCCACCTGATGCACCTTTTCAAGGCTGAAACAGGCTTTTCCATTTTGCGCTACATCACGGAAAAACGGCTTTTCCTCGCCAGACAGCACATCAAATCCGGCATGTCCGCCACCCAGGCCTGCTTTTCCTGCGGCTTTACCGACTATTCCTGCTTCTATAAAGCCTTCCGCGCCAAATTCGGCGTTTCCCCGAAGGATGCCGCAAAGCTTCCTTGAGCCCTTGTGATGCTCCCGCCATCTGCAAAGCGTCTCCGATGCCCTACACCACGCCGGGGCCGTCAGCTATTTATCCGCAACCTTCTCCTCGGGCACCCAGGCCTTGCCGAATTCGGTATCACGAAACAGCTCGGTCAGACCGGTGATCTGTTTCAACCGCAAAATCTCATCCCGGTCCATTCCCAGGTGCTTGGAAATCCAGTTATCGCTTCTGCCGATATCGTGCAGCTCCCGCACGATGTTGCTCATCAGCTCCACATCATGGGAACCGCGCGCCCTGTTATGCCGGATCGTGCTCGCCATCCGCTGATCCAGCGGCTTATTGATGACCGAGACCGGCAGCTTGCCTTCCTCCCGGCGGTAAATGTCGGGATAATCCCGCATCACCCGGTAACGGTGAAAGCCGTCCACGATGATGTAAATATCCCTTTTTCTGTCATAATAGCACACGATCGGCATCGTATAGCCGTCTTCCTTGATACTGTCATATAAAAGCTTCATCTCCGGCGGGGCGACCGCGTTCGGATTGTAGCTGTTGGGCTCTATTTTTTCAAAAGGAACCCTGATAATGTCATAAACCGGACTGCGAAACGGCATTTATACTCCCTCCATTCCCTGATACTTTTCCTTGATCAGGTCAATTCTCTTCTTATCCTCGCGCATGAGCCCGAAGCCCATAAACCTGCAAAGATGATCATTTTTTAAAATACAATAGCACATACGCTTCCAGGACGGAACATCCTTTGTCGTCTTAATATCATCCGTGTCATCCGGAATATCCTGCTTGAAAATGACCCGCGCCTTTTTATCCAGCGTGTAATTGGAAACGCCGTTTAGCTCGATCTGATAGCCATGATCCCGCAGCTCCTGGATCGTTTCCGCCGACAGCCCGCCGCCCGTCGTGTGCCAGAAATCGATGGAGGTCTGGAATTTTTTCCGGTAATTTTTCTGCAGCTTTTCCGGAAGCGTGTCCAGCAAAAACATCGTATAGGACTGCCAGGTATGTCCCTCCGGCAGCTTCACATCCCGATAGCCCATCGCTTTCGTTTTCCCGTAAATGGAGGTGAAATTCGCCCCCTGCACGCGCCCTACCAGCTTTGTCCATGTCTCCGGCTCCAGAATCCGGTACAGATTCAGCGCTTCCTTCGCATAGTCGTTAAAAGGCGACGCGACGCGCATCTGGACGGGGGTCAGCCCCGCCTTGTAGTACAGGTCATACAGCTTATTGTAGGGATAACCGAATTTAAAATACGCCGTCCATACATCCGATGTGGTCCAGTCATACATCGGCGATGCCGTCCACACATCCTTGAACTGCTTGGATATCCAGCACTGCCCTTCATAGCCGTATTTTTTGTTCAAAAAACCGTTATAACGATGCAACGACTCCTCCGCCCGAAGCCCCAGCAGGCAGACTGTTTTCCGGTTTGCATGAATCTGCTTAAACCATCTGCCAAACTGCTTGGCCAGATCCTCCTCCAGCATTTTGTATTTGTACAGCTGGAACGGATTCCTTCCCATATGTATGACATAGGGTTTGCGTGGCAGCGGACGCACCCAGATTTCCTGCTTTTTGTCATCCCAGGGATACCAGTACATCTGATAGTTGCTCATCGCCGTGCGCACAGCCATGGGCAGACACACCCAATAGGGCTCGATCCGTTTTTCGTACATGTCAAACACCTTTTCCACGTACTGCGTCGTCACCTGGTACTGCGCTTCAAAATCCTGATGAAATACGCCGATCCGCTTGCGGATCTTATGCTTTTCCATGTAATCCATTAAAATGTGAAGAAGCAGGCTGCTGTCCTTTCCTCCGCTGAAAGAAATATAAATATTGTCAAACTCCTGAAAAATATAGTCCAGACGTTCCTGCAGCGCTTCGTACACATTGATGTCAAGAATCTTTTTCTCCAATGCCCTCTCCTCTTCTGCTTTCGTGTAACAGTTCTGATAAGCCCAGGCTGTTACGCTCCCGTTGCACCTTCCGCCCCCCAAAGCTATATTTTTCTATTTTACCTTTTTTTTGCGGTATTGTCAAAACCTGATTGCGAAAAGCTACCGAATATGGTAACAACAGTTCACGGCGCCACCGTATCAACTGCATAAATGCCCGAAAATCAAGCATTTTCAAGCACTCCCACAATACACAAATTCAATTATTTTTCATGCCATGCATATCGTTCTCTATCAGACGGATAATTTTGTTGTTCATGCTTTCCCTGCTTTGTTGGCTGTAATGGAATGATACTTCATAGGTGGTGTTGCCTATTTTCTTGGTAAAGCCTTTACGCCTTTCCTGCGCCCTCTTGGTAGTGTCTGCTTTCTTCATTCTCTGCTCCTTTACATAAAAATTGAGCGTATAGATTTGATTTCTATACGCTCTGACGCTGTGTTATTATTTTGCTGTGATTGTGGTACACACTTCTTTCCAACAAATTTGAATTTCTTTTATAATTCCAAGATTTCTCCATCATTACAGATTTGACTTTGTTTTCCGTCCTTAATCAAATATGCTTCACCATGCAAAATAGTTTTTTCATCATCAAGCATGATATAACTACCATCATTCAATGCGAGAATTTCATGCCCCATACTGTCTGCATAAGTAATATCCTTGATGAGATGCATACCGTCCAAATGCTCATCTCGGAGACTCTGAAAATGCGGAAGAATATTGACATTAGTGATTCCAAGCCCTGAAATCCAACGCTCATAGAGAGGGTCTATTGCTTCACCCTCAAATTCGGGTCCTGCATAAACTACATCGGCACAGTTCATTGAACCAGCACTCCAAGCAACGACAATCCCTTTGTAGTCCAACAAACGAGTTCTCAACTGAAGTTGCTTCATAAATTTGTTTTGCGTTGGCACATGACCGCCTGTTAAAACAAGAACATCAATGTTTTGTAAATCAACAACCGCATCAGGATTTCTACCATCACATTTCTCAACAGTCGATACACTTAGTCCACTCATAGGAAAAGACTGCTTTAGGCAGTCGCAAACACTATCGTTCTTTTCGTAGTCCTTGGGATTCGCACAAATAATTAACACTTTCGCATCCGGCTTCCATATTGATTTTAGGTTTTCCAATAATCCATTTTTCTGAATCAGAATTGATGGCATACGAGTTCTGTTAACCTTGCTTGAACCGCCAAGAGAGCTTGTCAATATGGCTTTCATAAACATCATCTCCTTTAAACTGTTGATTTGTGTCTCTAATAGAATACCACAATCATGCTCATATTTCTATTGCATTTTCATTAAACTTCTTCCTCCCTCCGCTTAGTCCTGCCTTGCTGTCTGTCATCTGTCCTGTGGACAGATTGCTGACGGCTCTCGTTCTGTTACACACGTTCAAGATTGGCTCTGTTGTAGCTTATCACTTCCGCAAATGTAAGGTCGTGACACGCCCTCGCCCTTTCGCTCCGAAGTGTTGGCACTTCCTTTTCAAGCTGTTCTTTTTCCGTCCTCCATGCTTTGGGTGTGATTTTCTCCCCCTCGGCAAGCAGCGTTTTCAAATCGGCTCTTGTGTTCTCATACATTATAAGTTCGTGTTCATGCTCCTTATCGTATTTCAGTTTTTTCAGACCGCTTAATGACCTGCTCATGTCATGCACTGCCTTGTATGGCTCATAGTCGGCATAGGCTTTTGCAAGTTCTTTTAGCTGTTCCAATCTTTTCCACTTGGGTATGAAAATCTGTTCCCGATTGTCAAACTCTTTCCCCTTATCTGTTTTGAATTTCTCCAACTGTGCAAACGTGGTTATGCTGTTGTGTTCCAAAATGTTTTTAGCGTTGTCAATGTCCTGCACCTTATCCCGTTTCCTTTCTGTGATACGTTAATAGTTGCAAAAAATAAAAAGGTGGCTGATTTTCCGTTAGGATAAACCGCCACCATAAGCACCGATATTCAGTTTGTTTTATTCGTCATTTCCCAAAAAGCTGTCCTGCCCCTCAAATACTTCCATAGTCATAAGGACACCCAACCGATAACCTCGGACAAAGTTGTTATGTGCGTCACAACAGCTTTCATCAAAATATGTGTCCGCAAGTTTCTTCAACAGTGCCTTGTCCTCGTCATTTAGCCTTTGTTCCAGTCTGGTTTGAAGTATTTCTATCTGCTCACAAAGATACTGGTGGTGGCTCGTCCTTTTTTCGGTTACAGCGTTTACATGGAGTTGGTCGTCTACAAATGCGTCTAAAATCTTTCCCATTCTGCCGTACATATCCTTTCCATTTTTAAGCTACACGCCGCTTGCGAGACAGAAGCATACAGTGTATAATATTTGTGTGCCTGCCTTTGGGCGGGTGGCGTATGGGAAGTGGCGTAAATAACTTTGTCGGTAGCGCCACTTCCTTTTACAGATTTTCAAGGGCTTTTATCCCGTCACGCAAACCCTGTGGACGCTTAACATCTTTCCGTTTACAGTAATCGTCAAGTATCTCTAATTCTTCTTTTGTTACCCGTACATCTAAACGTATATCCTTTGGGTTTTCTTCAAACGGTCGCCCCCGTTTTTTCGTCGGCATATACACCCCCTTTCCTTGCCGGTAGCTTAATTATAATTGATTACCGACAACAATTTTTTATTGATTTTCTTCATCTGCTTTCTTGCCCGTTCTCTCTGCTCTGTGCTGACTGCCCTCGGCTTGCGGTAGCTGACGTGGGATTTCGGAAAGGAATAGGTCTTAGATACTTCGTCCTGCCCTATAAGGCTGTATGTGTCGGGGAAGTCAGCAACAAGCGTGTCAAGTTTCCTCATAACCGCCTTATCCCCTTTTCCCTTAGTGTTTGTTCTGTGCCTTTTTTGCTCGGCAACTGTCGGCTGTTTTGACTGTTCCTTTGCTTTTGCTAACCTTGCCCTTATGGAATGGTCACGCTCGGCAATTTTCCGTCTTTTGGTGGTGGCGGTCAGTTCCGCACACGTTTCCTCCGACAAAGCATTTAATTTTTTCAAAGTCGATTTTACTATCTGCCTTGTGCCGCTGTCCTTTACCTGCGGAAGAATGGCAGATAAGTTTGCACACGTTTCCGTTTTGCTCTGTTCCCCAAACTGATAAATCAGATTGATTTCATCAGCGTTAAAGGGTATCTGAAAATTTGCACCCTCACATATACGCTCCACGCTCACGCACTTAGGGATATTTCTTGTGAGTTCGTAGTTATCCCTTGCGGTGATTGTTCCATGCCTGTCAGTCTGTCTTACCTCGACTTCGGACTGGCTTTTCTGCTCCAACACAAGCCACTGGTATTTGTCATTCTCTTTGGTGAATACGCTCTGATGCGCATTGGAGTGTAACTGGCTGCGGATATATTTGTCAGCGGTGCTGTAATAGTCTAAAAGCTGTTGTTCCTGCTCTCTGTTCATGGTCTTTGCCCTCTCCTGTGGTGGTATATCCTGTATAATATTTACAGTAATGATGATTGATAGGATTGATATATAACTAACTTAGGTTTCTCTTCGTCTTTTACTTTTCTTTGGTTCTTTCTTTTGCTTTTCTGTTTCTCTTTGCCCTCTGCCTGTCGGGATAGGGAAGTGGAACAGATAAAAGCATGGGGATTGGTCGTGCGTCTTTGGGTGGCGTTTTAAGGTTTTTCCGCCCGTTAATTGTCGGGTGTTCTGCAAGTGCATTGTCGGCGGTGGATATTTCCCTGCCTGTCAGAAGTCGGTTTCATTTCCTGCGGTAATTACCGTAACAAAAAAGGCTATAACAGTTGCCGTCATAACCTTTTCTGTATGCCTTATGAAACTTTCGCCTTTTTCTTTGTGGTCGGCTTTGCTGTGCTTTCCTCCTGCCCGGTCGGTTCGGATAAATCAATCTGCCCGACAAAGTTAAAATAGATGTCAACTTTCTGCTTTCTGTTCCGTCTGCCCCCGCTTTTGTCCGCTTCATATACGACAATCTTTTCGATAAACTCGTTGAGCATTGGTGTTGTGATTTCCCCGCAACCCTGATATTTCCTCACAACCTCCATGAATTTATCGGTGCGGACTGTGTTTTTCTCATACTCTGTAAGAGAGTTTTTGATTTCCTCAATCCTGTTTTCCAGTGCGCTCTGCTCGCTGTCATACTCCGCTAACATTCTCTCAAAGTGCTTGTCGGGAATTTTCCCCGTTGCGTTGCCCTCATAAAGTTTTCTGATAAGTCCGTCCAGTTCCTTTACACGCCTTTCTGCGGTAGAGAGTTCCTTTTTGTTTTCTTTTATGGCGGTTTCCAGTTGGAAGTCTGAAAGCACCTCCAAACGTCTGATAAATTCCCCCTCGTTCTCTATGGCAAAACTGCTGACAGTATGGATTGCCTTTTTTATCAGTTCCTCAACCACTGACACCTTGATATAGTGCATGGTGCAATCTCGGTGCAGACTGCGGTAACTGCCGCATACAAAGGAATTGTCGCTGTCATAAGTCTTTCCGTCGGGGCGGTGTGCTGCGTTTGGGCTTCGGTAGGTCAGTTTCGCTCCGCAATCGGCACAATAGCAAGCCTGTCAGACGGTTCTTGTATGTTCCGTTCTTGACTTCTCTGCGGACAGTCCTCTTTAGCCTTTGTGCGTTGTTCCATGTTTCCTCGTCAATGATTGCGTCATGGGTATTCTTGAATATCATCAGTTCTTCGGGCTTTGCTTTCCTGCGCTTTTTGGTCTTGAAATTGTCCGTCACTGTCTTGCCTAAAACGGTATGCCCCATGTATTCCTGCTTTTCAAAGATATAGCCTATGGCGGTGCAAGACCATTCATAGGGGCTGGCGTAACTGTGGTTGTGGCAGTTTTCGGGACAGTGTTCCGCTGCATAGGCGGCAGGAATGAGTATCTTGTCCTCTGTCAACGCCCTTGCTATGTCACGTTTCCCATGCCCCTCAATCGTCATCTGATAAATCCGTCTGACAACCTTTGCAGGTTCTTCATCAATGATTAGGCGCTGTTTGTCCTGTGGGTCACGCAGGTATCCGTAGGGAACGCTTGGGGAAACCCTTTTCCCCTCCTGCATTTTCGCCTTGAACATGGTGCGAATTTTCTTGGAAGTGTCCTTTGCGTACCACTCATTCATGATGTTAAGGAATGGAGTAAAATCGTTCTCGCCCTGCGTTTCGCTGTCAACTCCGTTGTTAATGGCGATAAACCGCACGCCCTTTTCGGGGAACAGCATCTCTGTGTAAAAGCCAACTTTCAGATAGTTGCGCCCGAATCTGCTCATATCCTTTACGATTACCGTATCGACATTTCCTGCCTCAACCTCGGCAATCATTTTTTGGAAACCCTCACGCTCGAATGTGATGCCGCTTACTCCGTCGTCTGTAAAGTGTCGGATATTTCGGAAACCGTTCTTTCTTGCGAAGTCCTCAAGGTATTCTTTTTGGTTCTTGATGCTGTTGCTCTCGCCCTGCATTTCATCATCTCGTGAGAGCCTTTCATAAAGTGCTGTGATTTTGATTGACATAGAGATTTGTTCCTTTCCCCGAAAATGCCCTGTTTATCAGCTTTTTCAGTGTTTTTATTTTCTCTGTCCTTAACAGACTAACCCATTTGTATCAGTGCAATTATAAAAAACAGAGAAACCTTCTGAACAATCAGTTGTTTCCCTGCTTTATAGTTACAATGTTAAGTTTTCTGTCACAGCATCTTACACTGTTTGAAGTCCTGCAAGTTGTTCTACCTCTGTCACGCTGAGTTCAGAACATTCCGCGATTTCTTCGATTGTCAGCTTTCCCATTTTCAACATTCTAAGCGCTGTTTTCTTTTTAGTTTCATTTTCTGTTTCATTTTTTATTTTTCTTGCACTTGTTTCAAGCAACTCTCCACTCATCATATCACCCACACCTTCCTGCACATTTTTATATTTCTGTGCAATCTCATTGATTACGGGGATAACCAGCTTCCGGCAGTCGTTTAGAATTGTACGGAACGCTCCGTCATATATATTTGCCATCTGTGAATCCTTTCTGTATCAGTGATTCCAGCATAGCATTTTTAGTGCGTAAATTCAAGGAGTGTACGGCATTTCACAATAATTTCATTTTGGAGTGGTTACAGTTCAAACAGCACGGCACAAAGAAAGAGCATCTCCAGATGATTCCTTCATCCGTTGATGCTCCGTTTTTATCTCACAGTATCATAATGTGACCACATACGAACAACCTTTATCGTTCCTTCATATTCTGCTCCATTGATGACAACCGGTTCATTATATACCTGATAAACCAATCTATGCTGTATATTAATCCTTCTGGAATAGTATCCGCTCAGATTTCCCACCAGTCTCTCATATGGCGGCGGATTTTGAAAAGGATTTTCTGCTATCATGTTTAACAATTTTTTTGCTTTTGAATCAAGTCCTGCCCCTTTCAACAATTTCTTGTCTTTGTCAGCCCGACTACCAAATCTGATTATATACATTTACCACTCCCCGTCCGGATCATATACAGAACATTCTTCCAGCGCTTCTTTTCCGGCTTCAATAATACTTTCTGCCATACCTGGTATAGAATTCAGATATAATGTTTCCTGAATGGCATTCCAGTCTTCTTCCGAAATGAGTACGCCATTTTTTCCACGGTTATTCGTGATTGTAATTGGCTGGCTGCTGCTATTAACCTCGGACAGTATTTGATATATATTTTCTCTTGCTCTGGTTACACTGATTGCGGTCATAACATCATCTCCTTTCTGTTATATTTTACCGTACGTTCTTGCGTACGTCAATATTTTTCAAATATTTCACTTTGTATAGTTATGACCTTTTTCCATTATATACCTCCAGACTTTACCCCCCGATCAGATGATATTCTCTGCTGCATACACCCAGATGGCCGTTCACTTTCCTTCGCCCCTGCGCGCAATATCCCGCTCCAGAATTCCGTCGATGATCGCTTCCACTTCCTTATAAGGCATCTTCTCCGTCAGGAAGGTCTGCCTGCCGCCCGCTTCTTCATGCCAGCTGCTCACGCCCGCATCGTCCACGCGCAGCCTGCCATAGGGATAGAGATCCCAATAGCCTGCCTCCGGCCGGATCGCATACAGCATGGTCGCGCCGTCCCAGCTCTCTCTGCCCACTGCGCCGCCGCCGTCCTTGCTGCTCCAGCTTTCATAGCAGGTCCGGACCGGATTGTCCTTCGGACCGCGCGTCTGCAGACCGCCGCAGGTGATCATCGGAAGCCCGATTTCATAGCTGCAAAAAACCAGCTCTGCGGGCCAGAGGTCGCAAACCGTCTGCGCCGCTTTGATATCGCATTTCACATTCCACTCCGCGTTCACCACATAATTGTCCCCGATGACGACCGGCTCCGGCCAGGCCTCGAAGAAACGTCCCGCCATACAGGCTGCCGTCTCCACCTTCTGCCGCACCAGCTCTATGCCGGAAAGCGCGCTGCATTCGTCCGGACCGCTCTCCAGAAGCTTCGCCAGGCTTGTCAGCGCGCCGGTCGCCACCAGTGTGACCTTTTCCTGCGTCCCTGCCAGAACCCGCCGCAGAAGCTTCACCGTATTTTCATACCTCTCGCCACGCCGGAAGCGGGTATCATACCGCAGCGCCGCATCCGACGCATATACGTCATGCCATTCGCTGGGCGGCAGTCCATCCTCCTTCGTAAAGCATCCTACGGGAATCTCCGGATGCCCGTAATAGCCAAGTATCGCCTCGATGCACCCCGGCGCGGCTTCTCCCATCGTGCAGCTTGTCACCGCCAAAAGCTCGCATTCCCCGGCGTTCATCAGCTCCAGCGCCACCGCCAGCGCCGCCGCGTCGTCACAGTCACAGCCGATATCCGTATCAAAAATAATCTTTTTTCCCATAATCACAAAGCTCCTTTCCCGTAACAGTCCGGACAGATCCAGACTGTTACCCTCTCTCATCAGCCCTTCAGGCCGGATGTCACAATTCCCTGTACCAGATATTTCTGGAAGAAAAAGAAGATGATAATGACCGGCAGCGTAAACAGCACACACGCCGCCATCATGACGGGCTCCAGAATGATTTCCGGCTTATTCGGCAGGAAATAAATATTGCCGAACATCGCCGTCGCCAGCGGATACTTATCCCCCGTCAAAAACATCTGCGGACCCATGTAATCGTTCCACGCCCCCACAAAGGCGTTGAAGAACAGCAGCGCATACAAAGGCTTTGAAAGCGGTATCACGATCTGCAGAATCATGCGCAGAAATCCGCATCCGTCCACCCTTGCCGCATCGTCCAGCTCCCTGGGGAAGGAGGACATAAACTGTTTTACCAGAAATATGTTATAGGCGCTGCCGCCCAATGCGTTCAGAATGAAAATCCAATAGGTATCCATCAGCCCCAGCGTGTTATACCACACAAACTGCGGAATCTGAATCGCGATATAGGGAATCATCAGCTGCAGCAAAACCAGCTTGAACAGCCCTTCCTTCCCCGGCGCGCGCAGTCTGGCAAAGGCATAACCCACCAGAAAATCCATCACCAGGCTGCCGAACACGTTGATCAAAACCAGCTTCATCGTGTTGAGCAGATATTTAAAAAACGGAATCATCGCCACCGCAAAATAGTAGTTCTCCACATGCCATTCCGTAAAAAACAGAATCGGCTTTTTGGCAATATACGGGCGCAGCGAATTCGACGCGAGAAAGACCAGCGGATAGAGGAAAATAACGCTCAGCAGGATCAGAAACGCATACGCCATATATTTTTGTATCTCTTTTTTTCTGTTCATACCAACCTCCATGTCGCCGCCAGGCGGCGACTCAAATCAGGATGAAGAATGCCTGCTTTTCAAGGCATTCTTCGGCGTGAAGCTTTAGATTTTCTTAGGCGGCGTCTTTTAGACGCCTTAGAAAATCTCTTCACGCTTGCCTCCTCAATCCGAATAAAATACCCAGTATTTCTGTGTCTTTGTCACAACCACCGTCAGGATATTGATGATGAATACCAGCACCCACATCATAGCGAGCCCGTAACCGAAGCGGGAATATCCCAGAATCTGCTGATATGCGTGAACCATATAGGTATAGGTGGGCTTTAAGGGCAGATTCAGAACGCCGTTAGAGCCCGGCGCCAGCAGAACCGGCTGGGCGTACAGCTGGAAGCCGCCGATGATGCCCATAACCAGATTGAAAAACAGGATCGGGGAAATCATGGGGATGGTGATTTTGGTAAACTTTTTCCATCCGCCTGCCCCGTCCAGCGATGCAGCCTCATACAGATCCTCCGGTATTCCCTGCAGAGCCGCCAGATTCAGAAGCAGTCCGCCCGTGGAGCCCCAGGTCATCATGATGACCAATGCCGCAAGGATATGGTCATATCCCAGCCAGTTGACCGGGCTGATTCCCACAACGCCCAGAATTTTATTTAAAATTCCCTCGTTCGCGTTAAAAATGATACGCCACATCAGACCTGCCGCGACCGTAGGAATGATGGACGGCATATAGATGATCGTCCGAAACACTCCCAGACCCTTACGCGCTTTGTTCAAAAGCAGCGCGCAGCCCAGCCCTACCGCAAGCCCCAACGGTACGGTGATGCATCCGATCAAAAAGGTCCGCCCCAGCGACGCCATCGCCTGTGCGTCCGTAAACACACGCACATAATTGTTCAATCCTACAAACTCTACTCTGTCATAATTATATCCGGTATAATTTGTCAGGCTCAAATACAGACCGTTTACAAACGGGACCAGCTTGGTTGCAATAAACAGAATTACAAACGGGGCTACCAGCACATAGAAAAGCGCGATCTCCCTTCTTTTTGCATTCCAGAATTTCTTTTCCGACACCGTCAGGACCTCCTTCTTCTTTTATTTCCCCTCTGAAAAATTGTGCTGCCCGCCATCAGACGGACAGCACATCATATCTTTTATGGTCTCTTACTCAACACCGCAGATTTCCTTGCCCTCCGCAAGCAGGGTTTCAAACTGCTCCTGCATGCCGACAATGGCGTCGTCCATGGTCATGCGTTCATACAAAACCTCATAGAAGAACTGCTGGAAGGTGGATTCCATTCCCTGTGCGGTGATATAGGGATTGGTCTTCAATGTGATCATATTTTTCATGCCGAACTTGTTCGCTTCATAGGTCTGCTTCTGGAACTCGGTGTTCTGGGGAAGCAGCTCCACCAGATCTGTCTGCGCAGGATTTCCATAACCGGTAATCGCTCTGTCTCTCGCCCAGTCGCCGCCGTTGTACAGCTCGATGAACTTAAACGCAGCCTCCTTGTTCTTGCTGCCGCTCCAAATGGAAGCGCCAACTCCCGCCATACATGCGTTTGCGCTGTTTGCGGGATCCAGGCTGGGAGCCTGAATCAGCATGAAATCATCCATGCGGTCTTTCGCGTTTTCATTGAAAGCCAGCGTGCCGTTGCCGAACCAGTAACCGCAGCAGAGCATGCCAACCTTGTCCAGCGCAAAGGAATCGCCGCCCCAGTCGCCGGGTGTGCTCATATCGCTGATCGCCGCGCCGGATTTATACATGTCTCCCCAGTACTCAAAAGCCGCACGGACCTCCGGCGTATCGATATAAACCTCGGAAAGGTCATCCGAGAACATGGATTTTCCAACGGAGCAGATCATGCCTGTGATCAGCTGGTAGAGATTGTTGGTGGTTCCCATGCCCCAGCGGGTCTGCTCGCCGTTTGCGTCAAATTCCACACAGGCCTTCGCCCAGTCTCTGATTTCGTCCCAGGTATAGATCTTTTCAGGATCCGGAATTTCCAGACCGGCATCGGCAAACACCTTCTTGTTCACCCAGATCTGGTTATCCAGACTCCAGTCCTTTACAATGCCGTAAATAGGACCGGCTCCGACCTCTTTGCCGTCAAAGCGGTACAGATTTTCCACGTCTTCAAAATTCGCTTCGTCAAACACATCGCTGTTTGCGATATAGTCGGTCAAAGGCTCATACAAGCCTCTTGCCGCATACATCGCGCCATGGCTGAATGCGGACAGACACCAGACGTCCGGTGCGGTTCCCGTGGCGACCATGCTCATCAGCTTGACCTCGTCCGCGTTGACGATTTCGTAGGTCAGACCGTTCCCGTTCTCCGCCACATACTTTTCAAAATCCGCGTTATTCAGAATATCATTCGCGCCCCACACCTTCACGGTCACGCCGGTAAAATCCTGCTCCCCTGCGTTCACTGTGGCAGGCGCTTCGGTTCCTTCTGCATCCGCTTCTGCCGCCTTGCTTTCCGGCGCAGCCGCTTCCTGTGCCGCAGAGGCCGGTGTGGTCTCTTCTCCCGGCAGCGCCGGCGCCGCGCATCCGGTCACGCCCAGAAGCATCGTCCCTGCTAAAATGACACTCCACAGTTTTTTCAAATTACCCTTCATAGTTTCCTCCTTTTCTACATCCCCTTGTTTTTCCTTGCTATTATCAAATTCCCTACAGGGTAATAGCCATCCTCACTTCTGCCGTCCAGCGGAAGGCGGATATTCTGCCCTCCGTACCCGCAGACTGCAAATTCCACCGGATAAACGCCGTCATTTACGTGCTCCGGCGCCTTTACGGGTGTGCGATACACCTTCCTCTCCCCTTCGGACAGCGCCCCCGGATCAAACCCCTTTTCCTCCGTGACCTGTCCCGCGATTCTGATCTTCAAATGCCCGTCCGCACAGAATCTGCCAGCACCCCGGTTGACCCAGCTGTGTACGAGCGTGATGTACGCTTCCTCTCCACAAACCTCCGGGATTTCCACGCTTTCGGGAAGCAGTCGGTAGCCCATGCGCCTTAAGCCATGCTCGATCAGATCCGGTCTTTCCTCATAAAACTGTACGCTGTCCCACATCAGCATCATATAATTGGGATGCAGCATCAGCGCTTCCTCTACGGTATCCTCCACGAAATACCCCCTGCTGCCCGCATCGGAATTCTTGATTGTATAGCCGTTAAAATACTCCGCGATCATCGGAAGCCGTTTGCCAGAACGGTAAAATTCCCGCATCAGCCTGGCGTCCCATATTTTCACCGCGCCGCCGATGCCGTCCCTTCGCAGGGATATCCCCGGCTTTGTCATGGCGTAATCAAAGCCCGACCAGTACAAATATTCCTCATAGCTTTTTGGCGCGTGCAGCGGCGGCTTGCGATCCTTCATCCACTCATAGGAGCAGGACAGAATCAATGTCTTTTTGCCGGAAAAAGCATATTCCCAGGCGTCGATCAGGCTCCGCAGCGCCGCCGCATGCTGGGCGTAGGTCGGATGCTGATAGCCGCTGTGCCATTCCCCCCAGGCTCCATAGGCCCGCAGATCCACCGTTTCCAGCGCTTCCTCGTCGCCGTACCGGTCCGCCAGCGCACATAAAAATCTGCGCAGCGCCTTTTGATAATCCGGATTTAAGTAGTCTGGGTAACGGGTCTTATAACCGTCCTCCTGCACTGCCTGAAAAGGCACATCGTACCTTTCATACAGCCAGTCCGGCGCTCCCTGTCCCTGTCCGTCATAGAGCATGGGATCGGAGGAAATCCGAAACTGCAGCTTCTTGCCAAGCCCCTTCCATTTCGCGACGGAGGCGTCCAGATCCTCGAAGGTAAAGTCCTCTTCCCTTTGCTGCAGGTGCGCCCACCAGGACAGCAGCGCCACATTGTCCAGGTTTTCATAATGATCCGGCTCATTTCCGTCCTTTTTCCCCTTCCGGATGTCATGATGGATCACCCATCCCATTCCCGGATTGGAGAAGCATTCCCCATTGTCCTCATGATAAAACTTTGCCAGAATTTCCACCCCCTTTTCGTTACCGGCCACTCTGTGGCCTGTCCCCTTTTTAAACAGCTTCCTTTTCTGCTGTCAGCAGGCTTTCCACCTCGCTGCGCAGGGGAAGCGAATCCTGCGCGCCGTTTCGCGTCACCGCGATCGCGGATGCGCTGATCGCAAATTCCACCGCTTCTACTTCCGTCATCCCTTCGGACAATGCCGCCGCAAACGCGCCGTTGAAGCAATCCCCCGCGGCGGTGGTGTCCACCGCTTCCACAGGCCTTGCCGGATAGTATGCGGTGTACCCCTTTTTAAAAACACCGCATCCCTTGTCCCCCAGCGTCACGATGATCGTCTTCACGCCCTTGTCCAAAAGCCTCTGCGTCCCCTCCTGCAGCGCTTCTTTGTAATCATCACAGTCTGCCGGTATTTCCGCCATTCCGCTCAAGCGCATCAGCTCTGTCTCATTCGGCGTCAGATAGTCAATCCTGCTGTAAATCTCATCCGGAATCCGCTCCGGCGCCGGCGCAGGATTCAGAATGATCTTCTTATTCGCCTGCTCCGCATCCAGAATCGCCCGATACAGCGCCCCCTCCGGAATTTCCATCTGTGCCAGCACGATATCGCTGGCGCAGATCGCCTCTCTCTGCTTCGTCAGATAGCTCTCGTCGCAGGAAAGATTCGCGCCCTGGTCCACCACGATACAATTGCTTCCGTTTTCCTCCACACAGATGAACGCGCTGCCTGTCGATGTCGTCCGGTCGATTTTGATATCGGAAACATCCACACCCGCCCCCTCAAGCGCCTGCAGCTGCTTCCTGCCAAAATCATCGTCCCCCACACAGCCCAGCATCCGTACTTTCCCCCCAAGCCGTGCTGCGGCAAATGCCTGGTTCGCCCCTTTTCCGCCGAGACCATAGGACATATTCTGTGCAAGGATGGTTTCTCCGGCCTTCGGCAATTCCTTCACCCGGACCGTCATATCCATATTCATGCTTCCGATCACAAGGATATCACCCATCGCATTCCTCCCCCTTGTACTGCAACAGTCCTCTTTTCAGGCTGTCACGATTATGTGATAAAATGCTTTAGTAAAGTGTTTTACTGACTTGATTTTTGCACAAAATTATTGTATAGTCAAGTCGTAATGTGCATAATGCATAAGAAAGTATTTTCTTAATAAATTTTCCTTATTTTTTCTGTGCATAAAGCACATGAAATTGCGACTGTCAATTCTGCACAGCAATGCCGCCGCCATACACGCCATTGCCCGCAAACAACAAAACCATGGAGGAAGCTTCCGATGACCATCAGCGAAATAGCCAGACTTGCCGGTGTATCCATTTCCACCGTATCCAAAATCATGAATCATAAGGATCAGAATATCACGCCCGAAACCCGGGAAAAGGTGCTGCAGATCGCGAAGGAATACAACTATGTGCCCTATGCCTTCGCGCAGAACGCTTCCGCCTCCAAAACCTTTCTTCTCGGCATTCTCATAAAAGACTGCCTGCAATATGGACGGCTTTTGGACGGTGCGATCGAGCAGGCGCAGCAATGCGGCTACCGCGTCATTGTGTGTACAAGCTGCGGGGACAGGGACCTGGAATTAAAGCACATTGCCGCGTTGTGCAAGGCGAAGGTGGACGGCGTGCTCTGGGAGCCTGTCTGCGAAGAGAGTCTCCCCCGCGAAAAATACTTCGGGGAAATCAATGCCTGCGTCACGCTGCTCAACGCGCCCAGAGCCGATTCCTTCCGTATGGATTACCAGGCATTCATAAAAGATGCGGCAGCACAGTTTCTATTGCACAAGCACACCCGTTTTTCCCTGCTCACGGACCCGAAGGATCCCGTCTATATGGAAGCGCTCGCCGGCTATAAGGCTGCCCTCTTTGACAACCAGATCTCCTTTGACACGGACAGCATTTTGAATATTGACTCTATGGAATGGATCCCGAAAATAAAATCTCTGGGTCTGACCGGCGCAATCTGCATGGACTATAGACATGCCACAGCGCTTTTGGCGCTGCTGGAGCAGTACCAGTATAAGGTGCCGGATGATTTTTCCCTTCTCGCCATCGTGGATGACAGGGAGGCGCCTGTTTTGGCCGAATGCCTTTCTGTGATGCCGATTCCCTTTTATCGATTTGGCAGGCATCTGTGCAAGCACCTTCTCGACCAGTGTGAGCAGCACATGACGGAGTATGTTCCCTTTATTCCGGACGCTGTCCCGTCACATTTCGCCACGCTGGACGTGCCTCCCACCGTCAAGCTCCCCCACATCATTGTGGTGGGCAGCATCAACATCGATACGACGTTGAATATCGGGCGGCTGCCCAAGCTGGGCGAAACAATCACCACCGCCCGCCACACCATCACCCCGGGCGGCAAGGGCATCAATCAGGCTGTCGGCGTCGCCAAGCTCAATCACAAGGTCATGCTTCTGGGAAATGTGGGAAATGATCTGGAAACAGGGCTGATTTATTCCTGTTTAAAAGAATACGGCATTGATACGGCAGGTATCCAGAAGGACAAATCCTCCGATACCGGCAGGGCATATATTCAGGTACAGGACAGCGGCGAATCCACCATCACTCTGCTGACCGGCGCCAACGGCACCCTGTCCGCCAAAGCTATCCAGGACAACCGGCAGATGTTTCACAACTGCGCATACTGCCTGCTGCAAACCGAGGTTGCCCTGGAGGCCGTCGAGGCTGCCGCTGTCATCGCGCGCTCCCAGGGCGTAAAGACAATTTTAAAACCCTCCTCCGTCACCAGCCTGCCCGACGCTCTGCTGCAGAACACAGACATCTTTCTGCCAAACCGGGCGGAAATGGCGATTCTGTGCAACGAAGCGCCGGCTTTTGCACCCGAAGACTTAAGCCGCCAGGCAGACCGCTTTCTGCAAAAGGGAACCGGCGCGGTCATCATCACGCTGGGCGGAGACGGCTGCTTTTTAAAGGACCAGACCGGATCCATGCATTTCCCCGCCGCCGATTTCATCCCCATGGACAAAACCGGCGGCAGCGATGCCTTCATCAGCGCCCTGACCTCCTATCTGCTCTACGGCTACGACCTGCCCGCCGCCATCCGCATCGCCAACTATGCCGCTGGCTTCTGCATCTCCCGGCAGGGCATCGTGCCCGCCCTGATCGATCAGACCTCGCTGGAAAAGTATATTCAGAATGTCTGCCCCAGTCTGTTGCAAAAACCATAAATGCCAAAAAGCCCGGACGGTATTTTTCTCCGCCCGGGCTCCAGGTTGCCTGTTGTTCACTCCACGGCCAATGCCACAGAGTGCTCTTTCGTTTTATTTGTTTTTATAAGGCGGGAAAAAGAAATCCACACCCAGCTGCTTTTTGGCGCGCTGTAAATTATCATTGCTGTATGAGGTAATCAGATCCAGATCGCACACGGTAGGAAGCGTCTGCTGTATTTCCGCATATTTTTCCTCAAAGGCTTCCGGCGTCTTTGCCGTCAAAAGCTCCGCTTCCGCAATCGTCATATAGCTGTTGAGCTTCGTGTTCTCCTCACGCACCTTCGTCAGGTTCGGGTCGTTGGGATCCGCAATGCTTTGCATGGGCTGATAGGAGTACTTCTCCATTCCTTCTTTCAGCGCCTTATCGCTGGTGAGGTAGCTTCGGCGTCCCTCCCATGTGCTCAAATCCTCTGCCGCAACGAGCTTGTCATGCGCCGCCGGATTTACGAAAAGCGGAATGCTGTTGATTCCCAGCTCCTTCTGGGCATTGGGATTGCTCTCCATCTCTTCCTTAAACGCATCCGTCCACGCCATCAGACCGTCCTCCTGGTATTCGAAGGTTTCTCCTTCCCAGCCCATCTTCATCTGGATCGCGCCTTCGTCGCTGCACAGCCAGCTGATGAATTTAATCACCTTATCCACGGCGTTGCAGTCTTTGGAAATGATGGTCTGCTGATATCCCCAGCCTGACAGATCGGACAATGTGGGATCGTCTCCGTTGGAATTGCGCAGGACAACGGGCACATAATACGCATTTTCATCCGTATCCAGCAAGGTCCGCATGGATTCGGCATAGTCCTGCGGTGCGGCGATCAGGGCAAATACGCGCCCCGCAGCGACCTTTTCCTTTACGCCGTCCCGGGTATCCGTATAATTGGCATCCAGAATCAGCCCGCGGCGATATGCCTCATTCAAAAATTCATAGGTTTCCTTGTTCGTGCCCGCAAGCCACGTATTATAAACCTGTCCGTCCTCTGTTTCCCAGGGCACCGCAAAATATCCGCTCACAATACCATAGGCCTCGTTTCCGTTCTCGTTCAGCTGGATGCCGATGATATCCATACCCTCGTAGGTCCCGATTTCGTTCACGGCACGTTCACAGGCGTCCAGAAAATCCTTCGGTGATTCCATGCTGGGATTGCCCAGCTGCTCAAGCATATCGGCGCGCACAACGATACAGCGGTTGGGCAGATACCCCTGTCCCTCTTCCACATCCTCGGAAGAATACGCACAGCTCGGATATCCATAGGTCTTGCCGTCGTTTAACGCATACCAGTTCACAATATCCTTGCGGAAGTTCGCCTGCTCCTCCTCCGTCAGATAAGTCTCCAGAAGCTCATTGTAAGAATACAGCATGTCCGCCTCCGCCATCTGCCGGATCAGGTTCGTATAGCTGGAATCCCAGATTCCGTTGGTCGTGATCACATCCGGAATGTCATCCGCTGAAATATAGGCGGACAGCTGGGTCCCGGAATCGTCCGCCGCCGTAACAAATTCGATTTCAATGCCGAATTTTTCCTGAATTTCGGCAGTCATTCTGTCCTTCCCCCACTTTTCCACGTTCACCGTGAAAGAAGGCTCTGAAAGATACCATGTAATCTTGTCCACCGTCTGCGCGCTTTCCGCTGCCGCACCTGCGTCTTCCTCCTTTTCCTGCCCTGCATCCGGAGCGTTTTCGCTCCCCTGTGCCGTCTCGCCTGCCGTGGCAGGCGCCTGGGTGTTGCCACAGCCCGCAAGCGAAAATGCCGCGATCGCCGCTGCCAACAATACCGCAATCCTGTTTCTCTTCATCGTACCCTTTCCTCCTTTTTGTGTACTGTTTTCCCCAAATCTCTCCCCATCCTGCGGGTCCAGATTTTATGCATCTATCGCGAACGGCAAGCACGCATTTTTGCCATCCGCCGTAAAAACTGTCCGCCCTTTGCCGCTTCTGATGAAGGCGATACCGCCGGGCGGCAGCTTTTATCCTCTGTCATCCACGCCATTGTCTCATGCTCATACCTCTTGTGCGCTTTGATACACATACCAATTGATAGCATGGAAATTTATTTCCGGACTTTACCCTTTCAGCGATCCCAGCATGATGCCTTTTGCAAGAAACCGCTGCAGAAACGGATAAATGAACAAAATCGGAATGGTGCTGACCACAATGGTCGCATACCGGACATTCGTCGTGGAAATATTCGATACCAGATCGGAAGGAAGACCTCCCATTTCCGCTGTGCTCGTAAATTCCGAGGTTTTGATCATTTTATACAAAAACAGCTGCAGCGTCTGCAAATTGCGGTCCGTCGTATAAACCATGGCGTCAAAGAACGAATTCCACTGCCCGACGCCTACCCAAAGCGTTACCGTAGCCAGCACCGGCTTGGACAGAGGCAGGTAAAGCCTGCTGTAGATCGTAAATTCAGATGCGCCATCCATCACGGCCGATTCATGGATTTCCCCCGCGATGCTTCTGAAATAGTTGGAAATGATGATCATGTTATAGACGGAAAACATGCCGGGAATCACATAGACCCAGAAGCTGTTCAAAAGCCGCAGCGTCTTTAACAGCAGATAAAACGGAATCAATCCGCCGCCGAAAAACATGGTCAGCATACAATACCAGTAAATCCCGGAGCGGCAGGGAAGATCGTCCCTGCTCATGGCATACGCCACCATGGAAGTAAAACCCAGATGGCAGATGGTCGTGATGACCGTCCGGGCAATCGTAACCCGAAAGCCGATCCACAGCCGGGAATCCACCATGACCACCCGATAGTTCTCCATGCTGAACACCCTGGGCCAGAACAAAACGCCGCCGCGCAGATAATCGGAGCCGCTGTTAAAGGAACCGACCACCACATACCAGAACGGATACAGACAAATCAGCGTGAACATTGCCAGCAGCGCTATGATCACCCAGTCCCAGACATTGTTTTTCCCCAGATGCTTCTCCCCCCTGCCGCCGTTTTTTCCGACTTTGATTCTCATCTCTTTTCTTCCCCCTTTCGCTAAAAAATGCCGTTGCCCGTCTTCTTTTTGGCAATATAATTACTGCTCCCCAGCAGGACAACCGCAACGACAGAGCGAAACAGGCCTACCGCTGTCGTATAGGAATAGCGCCGGTCAGCGATGCCGACCTTATATACATAAGTATCCAACACCTCGCTTCTGACCAGGTTCAGCGGATTTTGCAGCATGTAAATTCTGTCAAAGCCCGATCCCAGAATACCGCTTATTGCCAGCAGCAGCATGACCATGACCGTGGGCATGATACAGGGAATCGTCACATAAAGCGCCGTCTTCCAGCGGTTCGCCCCATCGATGTGCGCCGCCTCATAAATTTCCTGATCCACGCCCGCAATGGCGGACACATAAACCACTGATCCCCAGCCGGTTCCTTTGATGACAGATGAGATAATGATGATCGGATAAAAATACCCCGGCTGAGAAAGAAACGGGATCGGCTGATTGATGACATGGAAACGCATCAGCACATCATTGATAAAGCCACCGTCCGAGCTCACAAACATCTGCACAATACCCGCAAATACTACCCAGGAAATGAAATACGGAAAATAAGTCGTTGTCTGCACCACCTTACGGAATCGCTGACTGCGCAGCTCGTTTAAAAGCAGCGCGAACATAATCGGGATCGGAAAGGTGATCACCAGCTCCAGAATTCCCAGCACCAGCGTATTGTACATCACGCTTCCGAATTGGGCATCCGTCACGAATTTAATGAAATTGGACATTCCCACCCATGGCTTTTCCATCAGGTCCTTCATGATATTCATGGAATAATCCAGATCCTTGAAAGCGATCGCAATGCCGAACATCGGAATATAGTTAAACACCAGCAGATACAGAACCCCCGCCATCGCCATCGCAAAAATCTGCCAGTTGAAACGGCGCTTTCCCCTTTTTTGCATGCCTTCCCCTTTCTAAAATCTCAAATTACATTTTCTTACTACGCAGAACTGTCATAACCATTCAGCTCTGCCTAAATGATTACGCTTCATCTGCATACCATCAATTTTCGCGCGCAATATCTCTGTTGAGAATTTCCTCTATGATATCCTCCACCTCTTTACAAGGCATTTTTTCCACGAAAAAAGTCTGTCTGGAGCCCGCTTCCCCATGCCAGGAGGTTACGCCTGCATCGTCTACCTGAATTCTCCCATATGGATGCAGCTCCCAGTATTCTGCATCCGGGCGGATCGCATAAAGCATTGTCGCGCCGTCCCAGGTTTCCCGGCCGATGGAGCCGCCGCCTTCCCTGCCGCTAAAATATGTAAAGCAGGTCCGCACCGGATTATTCACCGGCCCCCTTATCTGCAAATCCTTACAGGTGATTATTTTCGCCCCAATCTCAAAGCTGCAGAAAATCAGCTCTGACGGCCAAAGGTCACAAACGATCTGTGCCGCTTTGATATCGCACTTCACATTCCATTCCGGCTCTTCCCTGTATCTGTCCTTTGTAACCATCGGCTCCCGCCAGGCTTCAAAAAAACGTCCCGCCATACAGACTGTCGTCTCCACCTTCTGTCGCACCAGCTCCGTACCGGTCAGCTCGCTGCATTCGTCCGGTCCGCTCTGTAACAGCTTCGCCAGGCTCGTCAATGCTCCGGTGGCCACAATTGTCACCTTTTCCTTCGTTTCGGACAGGGTTTTGCGCAAAAGCCTCACCGTGTTTTCATATTCCTCGCCTCTTTTATAACGTGTATCGTACCGCAATGCCGTATCCGACGCATATACGTCATGCCATTCATTCGGCAAAAGACCTTCCTTTTCGTCAAAGCTCCCCACCGGAATTTCCGGATGTCCATAATAGCTCAGAATCGCCTCAATACATCCCGCTGCCCCTACGCATGCCGTACAGCTCGTCACTGCCAGCAGCTCGCACTCTCCCACATTCATCAGCTCCAACGCCACCGCCAGCGCTGCGGCATCGTCACAGTCACAGCCGATATCCGTATCAAAAATAATTTTTCTTCCCATCCCGTTATCCCCTCTCTGTTTTTGTCCGTAAATTCTGCCACCGCCTGCGGCTTGTCCGGTAACGACATTTTTTCTCTTATACCGCTTCCCGCGCGGCCGCAGCCAGCGCCGTCACCTCGCTGCGCAGCGGGAGCGATTCCTGCGCTCCACAGCGCGTTACGGCAATCGCGGATGCGCAGATTGCAAATTCCACCGCATCAGCTTCTGCCATTCCTTCCGCCAGCGCTGCCGCAAACGCGCCGTTAAAGCAATCTCCCGCCGCCGTAGTGTCCACCGCCTTTACGGATTTTGCGGGATAGTATGCGGTATACCCCTTTTTAAAAACACCGCATCCCTTATCCCCCATTGTCACGATGATCGTCTTAACCCCCTTATCCAAAAGCTTTTGCGTCCCCGCCTTAAGCGCTTCCTCATATTCTGTACACCCCGTCAGGTCTTCCTTTCCCCCGCTCAGCCGCATCAGCTCCGTTTCATTCGGCGTCAGATAATCCAGCTTCCGGTAAATCCCGTCGGGAATATATTCCGGTGCGGGCGCTGGATTTAAAATAACTCTCTTTCCCGCCAGGCTGGCCTCCTCAATCGCCTGATACAGCGCCTCTCTGGGAATTTCCATCTGCACCAGAACAATATCGCTCTCCAGAATCATCTCTTTCTGCCTGGAAAGGTAACCCTCATCGCAGGAAAGGTTTGCGCCCTGATTCACGACAATGCAATTGCCTCCGTTTTCCTCCACACAGATAAATGCGCTTCCCGTCGCCACCGTCTGGTCAACATTGATGCCGGAAACATCCACGCCCTCCCCCGAAAGCGCCTGCAGCTGTTTCCTTCCGAAATCATCGTCTCCCACACATCCCAGCATTCGCACCCTGCCCCCCAGCCGCGCCGCCGCAAATGCCTGGTTCGCCCCCTTTCCTCCAAGACCATAGGACATGCTCTGCGCAAGGATGGTCTCTCCGGCTTTTGGCAATTCCTTTACCCGGACCGTCATATCCACATTCATGCTTCCGATCACAAGGATATCTCCCATTCTATTCTTCCCCCTGTAGTGTAATAATCCCGTTTTCCAGAATGTCACTGATAAATTATTTTAATAAAACGCTTTACTGACTTGATTTTTACATACTTTTATAGTAAAGTCAATTAATAATGTGTGATATGTACAAGAAAGTACTTTTCTAATAAATTTTCCTGTATTTTTCTATACATAAAGCACATGAATTTCATGCTCACATAATTGGAGGGATTATAGATGACCATTCATGAAATCGCCCGGCTGGCAGGCGTATCCATTTCCACCGTTTCCAAAATTATGAACCACAAGGATCAAAACATCACAGCGGAAACCAGAGAGAGAGTTCTGCGGATCGCAAAGGAATACAACTATGTCCCCTATGCCTTTGCCCAGAACGCGTCTGTTTCCAAAACCTTTCTTCTTGGCGTCCTTATGCCGGACTGCTTCCGATACGGCCAGCTTTTAAAGGGTATCCTGGAACAGGCGCAGCAACATGGTTATCGCATTATCACATGCTGCAGCCATGGAGACAGCGAAACAGAATTGAAACACATTTCAGCCCTGTGCAAGGCTAAGGTGGACGGCGTGATCTGGGAGCCTGTCTGTCCGGAAAGCCTACCCCGAAAAAAATATTTTGAAGAGATCAACGCATGCATCACCTTTCTCAACGCAGCGCAGGAGGATTCTTTCCTGATGGACTACCGGATTTTAGTCAAACGCGCCGCCGAACAGTTTATTGCGCAAAAGCATGTAAATTTCTCGTTGCTTATGTCTCCCGACGACTCTGCTTATGCCGCCGCGCTTTCCGGATACAAGGCGGCTCTTTTTGACAATCAGCTGCCCTTTGACGCCGACCACATTCTCAACGGCAATTTTTCAGACTGGATCCCGAAAATAAAATCCATGCGCATGACGGGAGCCATCTGCATGGAGTACAAGCATGCTTTGCAGCTTCTGGCGCTTCTGGAGCAATATCAGTATCAGGTCCCGAATGATTTCTCCGTCCTCGCTATGATAGACGACGCGACAGAGCCGGTGCTCTCTGAGTCCGTTTCCACCCTCCCTGTTCCTTTTTACCAGTTCGGCATACACCTGTGCGCCCACCTTCTTAACCAGTGCGAGCAACACAAGACCACATACACCCCGTTCGCGCCTGACGCTGTCCCGTCACATTTCGCCACGCTGGACGTGCCTCCCACCGTCAAGCTCCCCCACATCATTGTGGTGGGCAGCATCAACATCGATACGACGTTGAATATCGGGCGGCTGCCCAAGCTGGGCGAAACAATCACCACCGCCCGCCACACCATCACCCCGGGCGGCAAGGGCATCAATCAGGCTGTCGGCGTCGCCAAGCTCAATCACAAGGTCATGCTTCTGGGAAATGTGGGAAATGATCTGGAAACAGGGCTGATTTATTCCTGTTTAAAAGAATACGGCATTGATACGGCAGGTATCCAGAAGGACAAATCCTCCGATACCGGCAGGGCATATATTCAGGTACAGGACAGCGGCGAATCCACCATCACTCTGCTGACCGGCGCCAACGGCACCCTGTCCGCCAAAGCTATCCAGGACAACCGGCAGATGTTTCACAACTGCGCATACTGCCTGCTGCAAACCGAGGTTGCCCTGGAGGCCGTCGAGGCTGCCGCTGTCATCGCGCGCTCCCAGGGCGTAAAGACAATTTTAAAACCCTCCTCCGTCACCAGCCTGCCCGACGCTCTGCTGCAGAACACAGACATCTTTCTGCCAAACCGGGCGGAAATGGCGATTCTGTGCAACGAAGCGCCGGCTTTTGCACCCGAAGACTTAAGCCGCCAGGCAGACCGCTTTCTGCAAAAGGGAACCGGCGCGGTCATCATCACGCTGGGCGGAGACGGCTGCTTTTTAAAGGACCAGACCGGATCCATGCATTTCCCCGCCGCCGATTTCATCCCCATGGACAAAACCGGCGGCAGCGATGCCTTCATCAGCGCCCTGACCTCCTATCTGCTCTACGGCTACGACCTGCCCGCCGCCATCCGCATCGCCAACTATGCCGCTGGCTTCTGCATCTCCCGGCAGGGCATCGTGCCCGCCCTGATCGATCAGACCTCGCTGGAAAAATATATTCAGAACGTCTGCCCCAGTCTGCTCACAAGGCCTGGATCTGCTTTTCAGAGCGCAAGCCAGATAGTCCCGTTGCCAGTAACGGTACCTGAAATTTGAAACGCCACAGGCATCAGAGGCTGATTCCCGCTCCATTCGCCAACTGCCTACGCAGGCACGGTCACCCGGACCATTGCCCGCATGCATAAAGCGGGGCTGTAAAAACAGAATATATAAAATTCTGTTCTTACAGCCCGCAGTTTTTTAAAATCCTTTTACTACCAGCAGCTTATCGCCAGGCTTTATCTCGTCGCTTGTCAGATCGTTCATTTCCTTCATCCGGGCAATCGGCACATAATATTTTTTCCCGATGTTCCACAGACTGTCGCCGCCCTTGACGATATAGGCGACGATTCCCGGCAATGCGGCAAGCTTTTCCGGATCCAGATTTGTCACCTTCACGTCCACAATCACCGGCTCCTCATGGATTCTGCTGACAATCCCTTTAAAGGAAAGCACCGCCTTTGCATCCGCTTCGTCGCCATCCAGCATCGATACGGTCAGCTCATCCAGCGCAGACTCCACCTCATAGACACAGTCCTCGCCCGTCCCTGCCACCTCCAGCACATAGGAAAAAGGAATGGACCCCTTCAGGCAATAGATCGGAACATCCGCATCCACTGTGGTATAAACCGCGCGCACCAGCACAGCGCCAGTGATCTTTAACCCCTCCGGACAGGTTTCCACACTGCCCATCTGGATTTCACCGAAACACCCGCATATCTGCTGCATTTTAGGCAATCCTGGCGCCACCTTGAAATGCGACGATACCTTAAGTTTTCCGGTATTTTTTCCCAAAAGCTGCTTGCACTGTCCATTCTGCCTGATCGCTTCGATCTCCTTTGTTACGCCGTACAGGTCGGAGATCATTTCCACCTGCTCTTCCTCATACAGCTTCATATCCAGATCCAGAACCAGCTCCACGGAAATCTTGCGGTCCTCTCCGTCCCCGTCCGCTTTTACTTCGATTTCCTTATGACCGATGCTGCAGCTGATGTCCTCCAGCATGCCTTCCCGCATGCCCTGGCATTCCACCGTTCCAGAAATGGGAAGCGTCGCCTCATACCACATCACCTGCCGCTCTTCCCCTTCTCCCTCATAGATAAAAAACAGGGATACCTCACCCTGCACGGACATTTTTTCATTCATAATCCGGAAGGTGACATCCTTAAGCTGACAGGACTGCCACAGGAGGCTGAAAATGTTGGGCATGCCGTTTGGCAGCTCCAGCTCCTCCCGGATGCGGAAAATATCCTTTTTGGAGATGCAAAGGTTCAGTGTCTGCAGCGTCTTTTTCTGCATTTCCACACTCTCCCCATCTTCCAGTCCAACCGCGACCTGCATCTCCTGCAGCACCTCCACGGAAAGCTGCAGGTCCAAAAGCGCCTGTACGGAAAGCTTTCTGGAATTGATCATCCCCACGCTCAGATCCTCCAGCGATGCCTTTACCGTCACATTATCATTCGCATTCACACCGTCCATGAAAACCTGCTCCTCAAAGGGCAGCTCTCCTTCCATGCACGCAGGATGGTGTACCTCCTCGTCCGAAAGGTAGAGCACCTGAAATTTCAGAACACCCTTTACATGCACATGGTCCTCCACCGCACGGACTTCCTCAATATCCGCGCTCCCCTGCTCCATCACCAGCTGATAGACATCGGGCTTCGCATCCGTAATATTGATATCATCCTCGATCGTCACCTGTGTGGATGCCTGGCATTTGATCCGGTCCATATGTATATTTTTCTGTATCAGCTCCATAAAAAAAATACCTCCCTGCAGCATTGCATTGTACTAAACCATATGCTGCAAAAAGGTATTTTATGATCAAACCTGTAATGATCCCATCTTTTGCCGTTTCCTATAGCGGCATCACTTCACACATCCGATCAGCTCATGAACATCTGCAATATCATGCCGGTCCATAAAGGCTTCTATGCCGTCAACCACCTCCACCGTCGTATAGGGATTGACAAAATTCATCGCGCCAACCGCAACCGCAGTGGCCCCGGCCATCAGAAATTCCACGGCATCCTCCGCCGTAGCGATGCCTCCCATGCCGATGATCGGAATCTTCACCGCATTCGCGCATTGCCAGACCATGCGCAGCGCAATGGGCTTGATCGCCGGTCCTGACATGCCTCCGGTTTTGTTGGCAAGCACAAACTTACGCTTTTCGATATCGATCTTTACGCCAGTCAGCGTATTGATCAGAGAAATCGCATCCGCTCCGGCGCTTTCCGCCGCCCGCGCCATCTCCGTAATATCCGTCACATTCGGGCTGAGCTTCATGATGACAGGCTGCTTCGCCGCTTTTTTGATACAGGATGTGATATGAAACAGCGCGTCCGCCTTCTGTCCGAAAGCGATCGCTCCCTCCTTCACATTCGGACAGGAAACGTTGATTTCCAGCATATCCACGTCCGTATCCCCGAGCTTTTCCACAACCTCCACGTAATCCTCTACGGTTTTTCCACAGACATTCACGATGACCCTCGTATCAAACTGTTTCAAAAAAGCCAGATCACGCTCTATAAACACATCGATACCGGGGTTCTGCAGACCGATCGCGTTGAGCATACCGCCATAAACCTCCGCCACCCGGGGCGTGGGATTTCCGGGCCAGGGCACATTGGCAACACCCTTTGTCACCACCGCCCCCAGACGGTTTAAATCCACAAATTCCCCATATTCCATGCCGGAGCCGAAAGTGCCTGAGCCCGTCATAACCGGATTTTGAAATTCCACGCCGGCGATTGTCACCCTTGTATTCATCAGATATCCACCTCCCGCGCCTCAAAAACCGGTCCGTCCGTGCAGATTCTCGCATTATGCACATGCGAATGCGGGTCAACCGATGTCGTCTTACAGACACAGCCCAGGCATGCGCCCACGCCGCACGCCATGCGCTCTTCCAGAGAAATATAGGCGGGAATGCCCTGCTTTTCGGCATATGCTTTGACCGCACGCAGCATAGGCATAGGCCCACAGGCATATATGATGTCCGCCCTGATATCATTTTCGGCAATCGCGTCCATCACATTTCCCTTTGTGCCTACGCTGCCGTCCTCGCTCGCCACATAGACCGCGCCGCTTCCTTTTGCATTTTGTCCCCCGGAAACAGCCGCTTCGAAATCCTCCCGCAAAAAGCACTGCGCATCCCGATACCCTGCCACAATTTTTTTCTCACAGGACAGCTCCTTTGCCAGCTGCAAAATCGGCGGCACGCCGATCCCTCCGCCCAGCAACAGCGCTGTCATATCAGGCCGCGCCTGCTCCACCGGAAAACCATTCCCCAATATTCCCAGAATATCCACACGATCCCCTGCCGTCAGACCGGAAAACTCTCCTGTCCCTTTTCCTGCCACCCGATAAACCAGACGCAGCGTACCCGCCTCCGGATCCGCTTCGCAAATGCTGATCGGGCGGGGCAGCAAGGTACTCTTATCCTTCGGATACACCGCTACAAACTGACCGCAGCGCGCTTCCTGCGCCAATCCGGTCCGTAAAGTCAAGTCATAAATGCCCGGAGCCAGGGCTTGCTGATTCACCACAACAGCCGCTTCTTTTCTCTTCTGTGCCATGAAAATCTCCTTTCATTGGAACAGCTTAGACAAGTCTGAATTGTCACCCTTCGTTGCCTGCGCAAACAGTAACGATAAACCTGTCTTCCTGCATCACTGCTTTTCCACAAGCCGCACGGTTTCGCGGGCAATCGCCAGCTCTTCATTGGTGGGCACTACCATGGTCACCACCTTTGCTCCCTCGTCAGACAGGATCACTTCTTCTCCGCGGATCTTATTGCGTTCCGCATCAATATTTGTCCCCAAAAAGCCGATATACTGCCCGATCAGCTGGCGGACCTCCGCATTGTTTTCCCCAGCTCCCGCCGTAAAGGCAATCACATCCACACCGTTCATCGCTGCCGCATAGGAACCGATATACTTTCCTACACGATACGCATACGCTTCCAGCGCGGTTTTTGCCAGCTGATTTCCATCCGCCGCTGCTTCCGCCAAATCCCTGAAATCACTGGAAAAGCCGCCGGACAGGCCGAGCACACCTGATTTTTTATTGCAGACATTGACAACCGCCGCAGCATCCATGCCTTCCTTTTCCGCAAGAAAGCCCACAATAGCGGGATCCATATCGCCGCTTCTCGTTCCCATGATCAAGCCTTCCAGTGGCGTCAGTCCCATGGAGGTATCCACCGACTCCCCGTATTTCACCGCAGAAACGGATGCTCCATTGCCCAGATGACAGACAATGATGCGCAAATCCTTCCTGTCCTTTCCCAAAATCCTGGCAGCGCGATCCGATACAAAGTCGTGGCTGGTGCCATGGAAACCATAACGGCGCACCTTATATTTTTCATAATATTCTCTGGGCAGCCCATACAAATATGCTTTTTCAGGCATTGTTTGATGGAATGCCGTATCAAATACTGCAACCATTGGCACGCCGGGCATAATCTTTTCACAGGAGTGGATGCCGATCAGATTCGCCGGATTGTGCAACGGCGCCAGATCATTGCATTCCGTAATAGCATCAATCACCTCGTCATCTATCAGTACAGAGCCTTTAAACTTTTCTCCGCCATGCACAATGCGATGTCCGACCGCACCGATTTCCTGAAGCGTGGAAATCACTCCCACCTTAGGATCCGTCAATTTCTCAATAACCACCTTCACCGCATCCGTGTGATCCGCCATTGGCATCTGTGTTTTTTCCTTACCGCTTCCTGCCTTTTGATGCGTCACGCTGCTGCCATCGATGCCGATCCTCTCGCACAGTCCCTTTGCGAGCACATCCTCCGTCACGCTGTCAATCAGCTGATATTTCAGAGACGAGCTGCCACAGTTAATTACCAATACTTTCATGATGAAATCCCTCCTTTCGGCCAAACCGATCATTTCCTGCCTTAAAATACCTGTATGTCATTTTTAGACATAAAAAAAATGCCCAGAACCGGAATCGAACCAGTGACACGAGGATTTTCAGTCCTCTGCTCTACCAACTGAGCTATCTGGGCATTAGTAGCGGGGA
>CAJUEL010000047.1 GCA_910585455.1 uncultured Eisenbergiella sp.
TCCATATTCTCGCTTTTCCTTTCTCCATTTAGAATTTCTTTGATTTCCACATCGTAGTATTCAGAAATCTCTGCCAACTGCTCCTGTGTGATTCCTTTTTCATTACGAAGCCGTTTCAAGAAAGCTCCTATCTCTTTTGGATTCACAAGTTTTCCTCCTTTCACATACAGACTACCTTTTTCTGGTGCTGAAGAATACGACACAAAGCGAGAAATGCCGTTAATTTCACACTGGACATCGGTGTCTATCTCTATGCAGGCACAGCTAGCGGTCGTAGATCAGGAGGTCGAAAAGCCGCCGCCTGCTACGGGGGATTTCCCAGGCGACTTTTCCTGATATGCTGCCGGCTTCCGTTCAGGATCCTTCCCCATTCTATCGCTGAAAAGCAATGCCCGCAAACAACAGACTGAGTAATATGATCGCGTCCGCCGCCAGAAAGGGGATGATATTTTTTACCATACCATATACATACAGGATGGAAAAGCCCTCTACGGTCAGGGCGACAAAGCACAGGCAGTTGGTCAGGTATTCCGTGATGCGTACGCCGTAACAGTTATTTATCCGCAGCCTGGCATAGATGGCTGGCCGTATCAGAAAGCGGATGGCGATGCATACGACCGGGTATGCGAAGATGAAATTTTTGTTCACAAAAGAAACCGCTTCTCCCCCGCTCCATTGCACCGGAATCCTAAGAGGCAGCTTTGCCCAGAAGAGAATGGCGACGAACAGACAGGCAACCGTGACCGCGATCCAGACAGACAGGCTGCCCCACAGGTTCAGAAATCCGACGGAATCCAGCCGGAAAACAGACCGGTTTTCCGTCCAGTAATCCTGCAGTCCGGTCACGTACTGTTCCACCCGCAGGGCTTCATAGGTTATATTTTCTGCGCGCAGCATTTCTTCGCACAGAAGCTTCGCCTTGTGCAAATCCGCAATTTGTTCCTGTAATGCATCATTCTGTTTTTTGACGGATTCCAGAAGCGGCCTGTTTCCGGCAATGATATTGCGGATCTCCTCCACGGAAATTCCCAGCGTACGCAGGTATGCGATCTTTTTCAGCTCCTCCACATCTGCGTCCGAATAATCCCTGTAGCCATTTCCCTCATTTCGGGACGGATGAATCAGCCTTTCCTTTTCATAGAAGCGAATATTGGAACGCGCCAATCCGGTTTGCTCCTCCACATCTTTAATCGTCATTTTCCCTGTCTCCTTCCCCGGCATGAACACCATGTCATACGCGCCCGGCCATCCATTCCGACTGCCGCACGACAGGATGGACATCCATCGCCATCCCATTTTCATACATACTCTCTGCGCAGACCTGTCTGAACCAATGGCACTCCGTTCCGCAACGACACCAACGCCTGACACCAACCTGAGTGCTGTTACCTGCTGTCTGCACGATTGCCAGATTACAGTATAAACAGGGTTTACAGTCAAGTGAATTTTAACTATTTTCTGAAAACCACCTGCATTTTGGCAACGCGCATACTTGCCTGAACCATTCCCATTTTGTTACTGCTCACAGACATCTCCATTTTGTTAAGCACCGGGCAAAGGAACCGACAGGCAGAGGAACCGACAGCGGAGGGCCGGCGGCGGAGACAGGCGAAGGGAGACGGACAAAAAGGAAACTGGTGCGAAAACGGCGGCGAAAAGCTGGCGGCGGATGGGGGAGAACTGCGGACAGGAGGAGACTGGCTGTTTCCGGTTGCTTTATCCGGAGCGGAGAAATTCCCAAAATGACAGAAGATTCCTGCCCCAGGGCGCAATACTGTCCGAACAAAGTGAGTTTATTGCGCCCTGGGGCGTTTAGGAATATTCTGCCATTTTGTGGAATTTCCTGCTCTGGATATCGCAACCGGAAACAGCCAGTCTCCTCCTGCCCGCAGCTCTCCCCCGTCCGCCGCCAGCTTTTCGCCGCCGTTTTCGCACCGTTCTCCTTTTTGTCCGTCTCTCTTCGCCTGTGTGCGCCGCCATTCCCAACACCTGCGGTGCCTCAGGTTTTCCCCAGGATCTCCCGCCGGAAGGGGACCACGAAACGGTTGATGTGCGCGCCGATCAAAAGCAGATACATACAGGTATAAATCCACAGCATGATCACGACGATGGCGGACAGGCTTCCGTAAAGACTGAAATCGTTAAAGGTCTCAATATAAATGGAAAAACCGGCAGAAAACACATTCCATGCGATCGCCGCAAAAAGCGCGCCAGGAAACTGGTTTTTCACCTTCAGACGGATGTTCGGCACATATGCATAAATGAGCATGAACGCCCCCGTCAGAATCCCCCAGGAAAACAGCGGCTTAAAAAGCATGAGAAACTCCAGCATTTCATCCAGCATGGGGATATATTCGTTGAGCACCCGCACCAGCGTGTTTCCGAACACCATGACCACCAGCGAGACCAGCAAAAGCAGAAGCATGATCACTGTATAGAGGGATGCAAGCGCCCGCTGCACCACATAATTCCTGTCCTCCACCACACCGTTCATGGCGTTTAACCCCCGCATCAGCGCCAGCATTCCCTTCCCCGCGGACCAGACCGTCACCACCGCCGCAACGCTCAGCACGCCCACCGTGCTGTTATACACGGAATCGATCAGAGGCAGCATGAAGGAAACCATCGGCAGCGGCATCACCTGGTTCACCGCCTGCTGCAGATCGGATTTCTGCAGCGGCGTATAGGGAAGCAGGGAGCAAAATACGATGATGATGGGAATCAGGGATAAAAAAATGAAAAACGCGGCGCTCGCCGCATAGGCGTTCACATTTGCTCTGGACATATGCCGGGTAAAGCCTTTTCCCAGCCGTATCAGTTTCTTTAAGCGCTGCATCATGCACGCTCTCCTTTCCTGTCGGTAATCACACAAATCCGCCGCCGTAACAGCCCAGACTGTTGCCCGTATCCTGCTAATAGATGCTCTGCAGCTGGCATCCTTTGAAGAAAAATCCAAGAATCTCCTCCGCCGTCAGGCCGGTCCTTGCCATATTGCCCGCCCCGTTCTGGGACAGTCCCACGCCGTGCCCAAAACCGCCGCCGGACAGCACATAGCCCGTCACAAAGCCGTTTTCCTTTGCGGTTTCTATAGAAATAAAGGCGCTGGGCAGCATGGACGCCGCATTCACGCTGCTGCCGTCCTGCCGCACCACCTGGGTCGTGCCGTCGCAGAGCACATAACGGATGTTATGCTCCGTTTTTATGAGCAGCGTCGCCTTCTCCCCCTCGATCAAAAGCTGCTGCGCCACGCCGCCGGAGCCGTAGCGCTCCACGGATATTTCCCGGATTCTTCCCGTATTGGGCGGTTTCTGGGAAAGAAAGCTGCCGTCCGGCTGCTTTGTGAGCACACCGTCCGCATTCGCCTCATACCGCTTCAAAACCGCCCGATTGACCACGTCTGCATCCAGCGCCGTCACCTCATAACGCCAGCGATACCAGGGCTCCTCCTCCTCGTAAAAATGATCCCCCTCCCCGATGGCCTGGGAAACCAGATAGGGATATTTCTCTGCGCTGCCATTCTGCCATACTCCCGCGTCCGCGCCGTAACCGCAGGATGTGGAATAATAATAGACCTCCGCCAGCGCATCCTCATAAAAAAGCGTCTGCCCCTTCGTCTCCCGCACCGCCTTTGTGGTTTCCGGATTTTCCCCGATATTCTGATAAACCTGAAAGCCGGCGCTGTCGTCCACATGAGCGCCGTAGGCGGGCAGTCCCGCATGGCACATTTTCGCATAGGCATAGGTTCTGGCACAGACAGCCTGGCTCTTCAACGCCTCCAGCGGATAGGAAGCGGGCATTTCGCTGGGCACCACCGCATACAGATATTCCTCTAAAAGCACCTCGTTGATCAAAACGACTCCGTCCTGGCTTTTGATCAGCTCAAAGCTGCCGCGGTAAGCGGGAACGCCCTGTGCGCGCGCCACATTTACAAGGCTGATATGCCCGGTCAGAATGTCAGGCTTAAGCCAGATCCGGTCCCCGCCGCCAAACAAATCGCTGTCCCTGGAAATGACCAGCTCTTCTCCTGCCGCAAGCCTTGTCTCCGCCATGCCATACCCCGAAACCGTACAGTCGCAGTCCGCCCGGAAGGTGACGGAATCATGATAGGCGCTGCCGAAATTGGAGGTTTTCACCAGCACCCGGATATACTCCATCTTCTCCTCCTGTGGCACCAGCGCCGCCGCAATCTGCCCGTCCTCCAGCACAAAATCCGTAAACGCATAGCCGATGCACAGATCATTGGTATATAGACGCTTCATCCGCCCATAGAGACGGTAAATTTTCAATTCCTCCGCAAAGGGAAAAAATCCGTGCCCCTCAATCTCCGCGCCGCCGTCCGCCACCCGCAAAAGCCTGCCGGATATTTTATCCGTTTTATATTCCACATGGGAGACACAGCCGTCCAAAAAGGTGAGCCGGGCGACGCTGTCGCTTCTCTCCTCTTCCACAGCCGCCCGCATGCCCGCCGCCTTTTCTTCCTCCGTGGGCAAAAAGGGCTGCAGGCAGATTTCATAATCATTCCAGAAACAGACGATTTCCGCTTCCTTCGCCTGCATGATCCAGACATTATCCAACACAAGGCTGCTTTCCTCTACCCTGCTGCGGATCGCATACAGGCCGTCCTCCCGCCCGATGGCGGTCAGCGGGCAGCCCGTCATTTCCTTCTGGGCAAAGCGCACCGCATAAAAATTCCACTCTCCCTGCGTGGTCACAAGCTGACCATCCAAAAGCCGGATGCCGTCGCTTTTTATCACATCGCGTCCCGTCGCCAGCACCGTCACCGAAACATCCTGAATCCGCCCCTGGGAATCATAGACCGCGCGCGCCCTGTCAAACCAGTCATACCAGGTCCTGGCGTCCACCTTTTCCTTCTTTTTTCCTTTTTGAAAAACCTCCCCGGACACATCCGGCAGCCAGGAGGCCAGCTCTGCCGCCTGCCTACAGGTCAGATATCCGTCGCCTTCTGCAGCGTCCAGACGCTTTAGGGCATCCAGTATCCGTGCAGGCTCTGCAAAATGCAGCGCCTGCTGCCCTGCCTGCCCATCAGGGCCGGCGTCCCCTTCTTCCCGATCGCCGGTCTCTTCTTCCCCTGTTTCCTGTCCGGAAACTGCCGTTTTCTGTCCCTGATCCGCCGTGTCCGCCAAAAGCCATACCAGATTGCCAGCCTCCTGCAGCGGCACATACTCTCCTGCCTCCTCCTGCGGCGGCGCAACAAGCTTCACCACCGTCCGCCCCAGCAAAAATAAAAAAAGCGCGCAGCCGCCAACAAGCAGCACAAGCTTACCGGCCAGGCGGAGCCGTCTTTTCTTCTCTTCCCGCCTTCTTCTGTTTTGTATGTACAATCGCTCTGCCAAAATGACCTCCGGTGCTGATATTGTATCGCCATACCGTCAATGAAAGCCTGTTTTTCTGCACTGCCGCATGCGATCATTGCCGGACGGATTCTCATAGTAAAGGGCAGCCTCCAGGGCTGCCCTTTTCTTTTGTATCCCCAAAATGACGCCCCCTGTCTTTCGACTCCTAGCCTGGGCCAGGTGGGTAACCGCAACCGGCGCTTCTGCCTTCCCCTGCGCAATGGAGGCCTGACATCTACCCGGCAATATAGGAATCCCGTTTAAAGAAAATGTAGGTTCAAAACAACAGAGGTTCTCGTTCATTTCAGGTTAAGTCTATTATATCCAATGATGAGAAAAAAAACAACAGGAATTTATAGCCGAATTGCATATATTATGGAAAAGTACAAAATTTTCGACCTGAAAGGAATTTTATGGAAATTTATGTGGTAAAACCGGGCGACTCTGTGGACAGCATCGCCGCCCTTTTTCGCGTCCCCGTCGAATCCCTCATTTACAACAATCAGCTAAAATCCCCTTACCGGCTCGCCGTCGGGCAGGCGCTTTTGGTTCCCTCCCCCTCCGGTATAGAGCCGCTGCCCAGGCGCAGCATCTTTTCCGGCGGCTATGCCTACCCTTACATCGATCCGGATATTCTGACAGAAACGCTGCCCTGGCTGACCGGACTGTTCGTTTTTTCCTACGGTTTTTCTACGGAAGGCGCGCTCCTGCCGCCGTATCCCGACGATGCCTTTATGATTGCCATGGCAAAGGACGCCTCGGTCCACCCCATCCTGACACTGACGCCCCGGGATGCCAACAACGCCTTTAACAATGTTTTGATTCATGAGGTGATCAACAATGAAGAAACGGTGGAAAGGCTTGTCAACAACCTGGTGGATACCGTTCTGGAAAAGGGCTTTATGGGCGTGGACCTGGACTTTGAATATATCCTGCCCCAGGACCGGCTGCCCTATGTGGACTTCGTGCGAAAGGTGCGGGAGGCCATAAATGCCATCGGCTATGAGGTTTCCGTCGCCCTCGCGCCCAAAACCTCCGCCGAGCAGCGGGGAACGCTCTATGAGGGAAAGGACTATCCGGGTCTGGGAGAGGCGGCGGACAGCGTGCTGCTGATGACCTACGAATGGGGATATACCTATGGTCCCCCCATGGCCGTCGCCCCCATCAACGAGGTGCGCCACGTGGTGGAATATGCCGTTTCCGAAATCCAGCCGGATAAAATAAACTTAGGCATCCCCAACTACGGCTACGACTGGACCCTTCCCTTCGTGCAGGGAGAATCCCGCGCCACGGCGATCTCCCTGCAGCACGCGGTGGAGCTCGCCATCGAAAATGACGCGGTCATCGAATTCGATCAGGTCGCCATGTCTCCTTTCTTCCATTACACCAAAGACGGCGCAGAGCACGAGGTCTGGTTTGAGGATGTCCGCAGCCTCCGGGAAAAATTTGCCCTGATTGGCGAATACAACCTGCGGGGCGCCGTCTACTGGCAGATCATGCGCTATTTTGCCCCCAACTGGATTCTGCTGGAGGACACCTTCCGGATCCGCAAGCCATAAGCCCTCTATTTCGCGCCGCTTCCCTGAAATACCTGCAGCACGGTCTTTAACAGAATTTTGATATCCAGTCCGATGGACCAGTTATCAATATACTCCACATCCAGGCGGACGATTTCCTCGAAATCCGTGATATCGCTCCTGCCGCTCACCTGCCACATGCCGGTCAGCCCCGGACGAAAGCTCAGCCGCTTTTTATGATAGGGGCTGTACTGGGCGAATTCGTCCAGCGTGGGCGGCCGGGTTCCCACCAGGCTCATCTCCCCCTTTAAGATATTGAGAAACTGGGGAAACTCGTCCAGGCTGGTCCTGCGCAGAAAGCGTCCCACCCTCGTGATGCGCGGGTCATTCTCCATTTTGAACATCAGCCCGTCCATCTCGTTTTGGGACATGAGCTCCTTTTTCCGCTCCTCCGCATCCGCGTACATGGAGCGGAATTTATACATTTTAAAAATTCTGCCGTTGCGCCCGACCCTCTTCTGGGCAAAAAAGACCGGGCCGGGGGATTCCAGCTTGATGAGCGGTCCCGCGATGAGCGTCAAAGCCGCCAAAACCACACACCCCACAAGCGCCCCCGCCATATCCAGCATGCGCTTCATGAGCACCTGTCCCACCGGCACGACCCGGTTGGCATAGGTCACCGTATAAAAGCGTCCGAACTGGGACAGCACCTTTTGATGCGCCCCCGCCAGCCGGGGCACGGGAATGCGATAGTGGATCGTGATGCCCATTTCCGCCAGCGTCTCCATGATAGTAAGAACCGACAGCAGCTTGGCCCCATCCGAAAAACCGGCAGTCGAAGCGCCTTCCACCCCTTTCACCGCCACGATGACCTCATCCAGAGACGCATTTTTACAATATTCAATCAGCCCTGCCGCATCGCAGACCACCGCGATATCCTCAAACGTCTCCTCCTCCGTCTTTTGGTCCATCAGCACAATGCCGGTCAGCTCGTAGCTGTAATCCTTCATGCCCTTCATGTCCTGCGCCAGCGCCTCCGCATATTCGGAATCCGCCACCAAAAGCAGCTTCCTGGTCTCCCCGAAATACTGATACAACACAGGCAGCACCCGTTTCCACAGCTGATGGATCAAAAACATGAGCAGGCAGTCGAGCAGAATAAAATATAGAAAAACCAGCCGGGAGTAGGCATCCAGAAAGCTCATAAAGTAAAGGATGACAGCGCTCCCCGCCAACAGCAGCGCATTGTTGCGGACAATACAAAACAGCTCATGCAGCGGTCCCCGCAGAAAAATATTGCTGTTTAAATTCCGGAACAGATTCACCCCCAGATATACGGTCAGACAGACGCCCAGCAAAAGTCCGAAGTCCATCCGCTCGTTGTCACTGTAAAAAAATCTGCCGTTTCGGATATAGTTTGCCACGACCAGGCTGACCGCGATACAGATGCAATCCAGCATCATCACGACCAGATTCTGCAGCCTTGATCTTCTCTGATACATACCCTTTTCCTCGTTTGATAACCACCATATTTTGCCGCGGACCGTCAGGCTCGCACAGTTTTGTCCAAACCGCCATCCCCCTAACAGCCCACCTTGAGCATCTGCGCTTTTCCGTGCAGCTTAAGGGGCGCAGAGCATGCCGGCACGAAGATACAGTCACCCTTGACAAAACGGATCACCTCTCCGTCCTCCTGCCATAATACCCCGCAGCCGCCGATGCACAAAAGCACCTGAAAGGAATTGCTTCCCGTCTGAAAATCCGCCATTTCCCGGCAGCGCTCCGTATTGATCAGCATCCGCTCCACCTGAAAATATTTACAGCGGCACAAAAGCTCAGTGGCACAGCCCTTTTTATAGTTCAGCACCCGCATGGGCTGCCTGGGCGCCGCGCTGCCCTTTAAGTTCGCCACCTCCAGCGCCCTCTCAATATGGAGGGTGCGCTTTTGTCCGTTTTTATCCACCCGGTTATAATCATAGAGCCGATAGGTCAGGTTAGAGCTTTCCTGAATTTCCGCCACCAGCGTTCCCGCGCCGATCCCGTGCACCGTCCCCGGCTCCACATAAAACACATCGTCCTTTCGCACCGGAACCTTTTGCAGATACTTTTCCACCGTCCCGTTTTCCAGGCTCCTTTTTAAAACCTCTTTTTTCATATCGTGGTAAAAGCCATAGATCAGCCTCGCGTCCTTTGCCGCATCCAGCACATACCACATTTCTGTTTTGCCAAGAGAGCCGTTTTCATGCGTCTGCGCATAGGCGTCGTCCGGATGCACCTGCACGGACAGATCCTTTTTCGCGTCGATGAGCTTGATCAGGATGGGCAGCTCCCCTCTGGTGCGGGGATGGGTGCCCAGAAATTCCGGATGCTCTCTAAGCACCCTGTCAAGCGTCCTGCCTGCATACGGGCCGTCCGCCACAACGCTTCTTCCGTCCGGATGGGTGGAGCACTCCCAGGTCTCCGCCAGCGGCTCTGTATCAATCTCCTTGGAAAAATCATCCCGCAGGCGGCTTCCGCCCCACAGGTAATCCTTTCCCGCAGGCTTTAGCAAAAACGGACGGCTATTCGAGTTCAAATTTTTGTTTGTCATGTACGCTGATCTCCCTGCCCAGCTGCACCTCCATCAGTTTCAGCTCCGTGTCCGCCAGAATCGTATGCCGGCAGCCCGCCTGCATGGTCACCACATCTCCCGCCTGCACGGGCTGTTCCATGCCGTCCACGATGGTCCTTCCCCTGCCGGAAATGATCGTCCAGACCTCGTCCCGCCTTTCATGGCTGTGATAGTTCATGGAACAGCCGGGATTTAAGGTCACCTTGATGGTCATGCTCTCTTCCTCCACGTCAATGACGCGGAAGCTCCCCCAGGATTTTTCCGCGAACATGATGCGCTGATCCATCCGGTCCACAAAGGGCTGAATATAGCTGGACTGGGCCTTGTCCGAAACCAGGATGCCCTCCGGGCTTGCGGAAACCACCACGTCATGTAAGCCCATGCACAATAGCGGCACATCCAGCTCATTGACCACGTGCACGTTCCGGCAGCTTTCATTCATCGCCACATCCCCGACGCTGTTTTCCTCCATCGCCTCCGTCAGCGTATTCCAGGTGCCCAGATCCTTCCAGCTGCCCCCAAAGCGCAAAACCCGGATATCCGTTTCCTTCTCCGTCACCGCCCGGTCGAAGCTGATGGCGTCCAGCTTCTCATAGCTGTCATAAAGCTCCTCATAATCCCGGCTGCCCAAATGCCTGCGTGCCATTTCCAGCATATACTCCAGCCGAAACGCGAATACGCCGCCGTTCCAGAGCGCCCCCTTTTGCATGAGCGCCTCCGCCGTCTTTGCGTCCGGCTTTTCCTGAAATTGAATAACCCTGCTCACAGGCTGTGCGTCAGCAGGGAGAATATATCCGTATTTTTCGCTGGGATAGGAAGGGGAAATGCCCATCAGGACGAGCGCCGCCGCCTTCTTTGCCGCCAGCTCTTCCATTTCCGTAAACATCCGGAAATAATCCGGCTCCACATAAGGATCCACCGGGCAGACCAGTACCGCCTCCTCCTGCCCGATTTCCTTCACATCGTGCAGGTATGCCGCCGCCAGCGCCAGAGCGGCAAAGGTATCCTTCCTGCAGGGCTCCGCGCACACCGCCACATCCTCTCCCAGCTGGCTGTGAATGGTGGGAACCTGGGTTTTGGAGGTGGCGACCGTCACCCGCGCATCCGGCAGTACCTCCCGGATCTGCCGGTAAACGCGCTGTACCATGGATTCGTAGCTGCCATTTTGATCCTTGAAAATCTGAATAAACTGCTTGGAGCGGATATCGTTGGACAGCGGCCAGAGACGCTTGCCCGAGCCGCCGGATAATAATATGATATTCATGCCTATCGTTCCGCCCTCATGGGATTATTGCAGAAATCCTCATAGGAAAGCCGAATGCCTTCCTCCAGCTCCACCCGGTATTTCCAACCCAGCTGCGCAAGCTTCGAGACATCCAGAAGCTTGCGCGGTGTGCCGTCCGGCTTCGTCGGATCCCATTTGATTTCTCCCGTAAAGCCGACCACCTTCGCGACCAGCTCAGTCAGCTCCCTGATGGTCAGCTCCTTTCCCGTTCCCACGTTCACCGTTTCGTTTCCGGAATAATGATTCATCAAAAACAGACATGCGTCCGCCAGGTCGTCCACATATAAAAACTCCCGCAGGGGCGTGCCGCTTCCCCAGCAGACCACTTCCCCTGCGCCTTCCACCTTCGCCTCGTGGAACCGCCGGATCAGCGCCGGCAGCACATGGCTGTGAAGGGGATGGTAGTTATCGTTGGGACCGTACAGATTGGTGGGCATGGCGGAAATATAATCCGTGCCGTACTGCCGGTTCAAAAATTCACAGTATTTCAACCCGGAAATTTTCGCCAGCGCGTATGCCTCATTGGTCTTTTCCAGCTCGCTGGTCAAAAGACAGCTTTCCGGCATCGGCTGGGGCGCCATCCGCGGATAAATGCAGGAGGAGCCGAGAAACAAAAGCTTTTTACAGCCACATTTCCACGCCTCGTGAATCACATTCATCTCCAGCGTCATGTTGTCATACATGAAATCCGCCAACGCCTCCTGGTTCGCCATGATGCCGCCCACCTTCGCCGCCGCCAGAAACACATAATCCGGCCTTTCCTGTGCAAAAAAATCCTCCACATCCGCCTGCCTGCACAGATTCAGCTCCTTGTGGGTCCTCGTGACAATATTCTGATAGCCTTCCTTTAAAAGCGCCCGGACGATGGCGGAGCCCACCATCCCCCGATGCCCGGCGACATAAATTTTCGCTTCCTTTTCCATTTCCGTAATCTGACCTTTCTCCATTTATATCCGTTCAGACAGGTCCAAACGGTTCCCTCAATTCTGATCCTGTGTAAGCACCGCCTTCATGGCTGCTTCCTGCTTCGCCAGCCCTCTGTCATGCTCCGCCATGATGCGCACCAGCTCCTCATAGCTGGTCTTTTGCGGATTCCACCCGAGGACCGTCTTCGCCTTTGTGGGATCTCCCCAGAGGTTGTCCACATCGGTGGAACGAAACCATGCCGGATTGACGCACACGAGCATCTTTCCCGTAGCGGCGTCATAGCCCTTTTCCGCAAGGCCTTCTCCTTCCCAGCGCAATGTAATGCCGTTTGCCGCAAATGCCTTTTCCGTGAAATCCCGCACGGTATGCTGCTGCCCGGTGGCAATGACGAAATCCTCCGGCGTATCATGCTGCAGAATCATCCACATGCACTCCACATAGTCCTTCGCATAGCCCCAGTCCCGTTTGGAATCCATGTTGCCAAGCTCCAGATGATCCTGCAGGCCCTCCGCAATCCGTCCCGCAGCCAGCGTGATTTTTCTGGTCACAAAATTCTCGCCCCGCCGCTCCGACTCGTGGTTGAAAAGAATGCCGTTTACCGCAAACATTCCATACGCTTCCCGATACTCCTTTGTGATCCAGAAGCCGTATTGCTTCGCCACCGCATACGGGCTGTAGGGATGGAACGGAGTCGTCTCTCTCTGGGGCACCTCCTCCACCTTGCCGTACAGCTCCGACGTGGAAGCCTGATAGATTTTCGTCGTTTTCTCCAGTCCCAGTATGCGCACCGCCTCCAGAATGCGCAGCACGCCGATCGCGTCCACTTCTCCGGAATATTCCGGCACATCAAAGGAAATCTGGACATGGGACTGGGCTGCCAGATTGTATATTTCGTCCGGTCTTACCAGACCGATAATGCGCACCAGCGATGAAGAATCGGACAAATCCCCGTCATGGAGCGTCACCGCATGCTTTGCCAGCAAATGATCGATCCTCGCCGTATTGGAAATGGACGCCCGGCGGGTGATCCCGTGTACCTCATATCCCTTTTCCAGTAAAAATTCTGCCAGATAAGAACCATCCTGTCCTGTTATTCCGGTAATCAGTGCTTTTTTCATCATATCCTCCGATTGTATTTTTGCTTATTCTGCTACCATTTTACCCTTGATCGCATCCTTTTACAAGCCTGAAACGACTTTTTATCTTCTTTTCACATAAATTCCGATTCCCACACATCCACGCCGCTGTTTTGAAACACGGCCTGCAGCCGCTCCCTGAGCGCCTCTTTGGAGATACCCCGCTTCAAAATCACCTGTAAAAATCCGCCGCCGCCCGCGCCGCAGATGAACCGGCCGTCGATCAGATCCTCACAGGCCAGGAAAATCTGTTCGATACAGGTATTGGTCGCGGAAGGATCCAGCTGCCTGGAAAGCTCCCAGTGCCGGTTTAACAGGCGGGCAAATTCGTCGATATCGCCTCTTTCCAGCTCAAATTTCATCAAAACGGACAACGGCTGCATATCGTGCAGCGCCGCCACAGATGCCGGACGGTTCCCGATATAATTGCCCACCACACTGCGCAGCAGATTTCTCGCCAGCCTGCGCTGCCCGGTATAAATCAGGGCAAACCGCTCCTCCAGCTCCTGCCTGGCAGCCGCAGGCATCGCCACCTGCTCCACATGGATTTTCTGCTCCATGCCCGGCCTGGTGGTGATGAGCTTGATGCCCTCCGTTAATCCGCCCACCTGATCCTGCCAGCCGCCTCCCGTGCTCATGATCTGCTCCATCCCCAAAACCACGCCGTAAATTTCATCATTATCCAGCGGTTTTCCGAAAAATTCATACAGCGCCCGGATGCATGCGCCCGCCAGAATGCTGCTGGTGCCAAGCCCTGAGCCCTTGGGAATCCCGATCACCCTTGTGGAAATATAAATGCCGCCTCCCAGCCGCATAAGAAGCTCTTGCAGGGAGCATTCCCCGTTTAGCGGTATCACCCCCGACGCGATCAGCGCCGCCTTATGCAGGGCAAAAAAGTCAAAGGGATTGTGGCAATCCCGGATTTCCTCCACCGTATGCGCCACGCCATGTACGCCCACATCCGCGCTCTCGAATTCCACATGGTATGCGGACAGCCTGCGCACCTCCACCTGAATCGGACAAATCCCGTTCAGCTTTATGGCAGCGTTTAACACAATGCCGCCCTGCTCGTTACAGTGCGGCGGCGTATCCGTCCAACCGCCTCCCCAGTTTACCCGCACCGGAAGCTGTGTCTTTACCCGCTCCTTTACGATCCGCAGCGCCTCTCCGCTTTTGATGGTGCTGACCGCCGCCTCATAAATTTCCTTCTGTATGACGCCAAAGCAAAGCTCCTCCGCCGTTTCATAGCTGTCGGCGCCAAACTTCACATTTTTATCCTTCATAAACCGGGACAATGCGTAATAGATCCGGATTTTTAAGCTGAAATCACTCTGCCCGGCGTCCGCAAGCAGCGTGCGGTAGATTTCCTCCGTGATGCCGCGCACGCCGAACACGGAAAGGGCTTCCTTATAATACACATTCCGTTCCAGCAGATTGACAAATTTTCTTGCCAGAATCCGGTTCTCCAGCTCCCTCTCCCAGCGGTTCGCCTCTCCGGTATCCGCAAGCATAAAGCTGGAAGCAAGGCTCTCCCGGCGACAGCCCCTCCAGTCCTCAATTTCTTCCTGCGCTGCGGCTCCCTGCGCCATCCGCTGTAAAATATTGCAGTATGAAACCGCCTCCTGCATCGTCTCGCAGACCGGATATAATCGGGCGTTCCACAGAGACTGTTCTGCATCCTGCCACAGCTGCTCACAGGCGATACCATTTTCGGACATAAAACGCTCCAGCGTGGTTCCCAGAAAAGCGGCATTTTGTCCGTACCGGACCTTCGGATTATCCTCCACGCCATATACGCGCACGACAAAAAGGCCGTCCTGCAAAGGCAGCCCATGCAATACCGTATGCGCACCGACCCTTTCGTTGCGCAGCTTGACGCCCGAAACAATAGCGCCCTCTCCCACCGCCGTGTGCTCCAGAATATAACAGTTCTCCAGATAAGCGCCCCGGCAGACCTGGGCGCGCTTTCCCACATACGCCCGATGCGCGGCATATGCTGCGCCTTCCTCCGCCGTGGTCATGACATGGGGGCTCCAATCCAGAAATTCGTAATCCCCAATATCGGATGTGACCAGCCCCAAAAGCTCCCTGGTCGTGCCAAAATGAATGAACTGCGCGGGGGAAAGGCAGATGAGCTTCATGGAAAAGTCCTGCAGCGCTTCCCAGAGCTTTTTCCGGCATGCCACAAGCCGGTCATTCATCGTCCCTTCCGCCGCCTCCCGGCAATACGCTTCCAGCGTCACCTGATTGGCCAGCGGATAGAGAAAATCCCCGTAGAAGCTAAGCCTTGCTTCCTCGTTGACAAATTCCCGGTATTTTTCCTCATCCACGACGCCGTCTGTGCTGATCAGCAAATACAGGGCATGCAACAGGGACGCGTCAAAAATAACCGCTCCCGTATCCAGATTCACACAGCCCCGTTCATTGACCGCGCCCGCCTTAACAAGCTGCTCCTTTGGCTGCTTGTGCAAAAACCTGCCCACAAACCCGTTTCCGTCATCCAGAAAGACGCCGTGCTCTTTTCCGACCGCAACGCTTTCCTGAATGGAAATTGCCGCCGCTCCCCGGTATTGAAAGTCGATCTGCAGCGGATTAAACAACAGCAGCACATCCCCGGAAAGCACCAGCATCCCTTCCCGGATTCTGGAGGGAACACCGGACATCGCAATCATGAATTCGTCAAACAGCGTCGAGGAAAACCCGTTGGGAAGCTTCCTTGGCACCGGCGAAAACAGCTTTCCCAGCGCGCTGTACTGGGGCACTCTTTTGGAGTCCCCGCCGGAATGAATCACCAGTATCCGCTTTCCCGCAAACGGATCCTCTCCTTTTGCCGCCTGACCGGCAAGATATTTTAACACCTGGAAGGTCGCGCCGCCGGAACCAACCCTTTTTCCGTCCGGATCCGGCAAAACCGCATATCCGGCAGTTGTAGGCAAGAGCCCGTTGTCCAGCCTGTAGCGCAGCTGTTCCCGGTATGCCGCCGCCTGCGCTTCATTGGATGCGGTTAAAATCACATAATCCCATTTCAGAAAATTCTCTTTTTGCAGACTGCGCTCGTAATCCTCCCAGGCATCCAGATAGCTCTGCCGAAGGAAAAGATTCCGAATCGTCTTATATGTCATCGCCATAGTCGTCCCCACATGTCCGTTATGCCCCGACCACAGCGGACCGGCGCATTTATCTGCTGATCAAACAGCTCCCAAAAATAAATACCACAATAACCAGGTCAATGCAATGCTTTAATTTTTCCCGCATCCGCATCACCCGTACCTTAAAACAGCTTTCTCCAACTCCAAGCCGCTTTGCCATCTCCGTCACGGAACGGCCAAACCCGTAGTATTGTAACAAAATCTTCAATTCCTCACGGGAAAGCGACTTTTCCACAGCGGCGCACAGATCCACCATGGAATATTCATCCAGATCGTCGAGTTTATCCGCGAGCGCCTCCAGCATTTCCTCCTCATTATACAGAATAAGGCTGCGTTTGAGCATTCTTTTCTTGATCTTGTTTTTGGCAACCACCATCAAAAATCCGCCAATGTTCGGATGATTCTCCACAACATTCCATTTCTGGAAAGCGACCCAGAACACCTCCTGCGCCACATCCTCCGCTTCCATGTCGTCTCCCCGCATCGCTCTTCTGGCATACCGGTAAATCAGGTCGTAATACTTGCGGTATATCGCTTCGAATCCGTAATTTGCTTCTCCCATAACAGTACATCTTCCCTCTCTCGTTAAAATTAGCTGCTATGCCGTGCTTTTTGATGTTCTATGCTCGGGATTCATCAAACAGGCTGGCGAAAAGCCAGCCTGTTATACAACCTCTTCCGGATATTTCTATTTTGCCTTTCCTTCCAGAAGATGTCAAGCAGTTTTCTATAATTTATCCCCGCCTTACCATAAATGGTTACATTTTTCTGGAATTTTTTTTGTATATTCGTAAAATGATCCACGCAAGGGCTGCCAGGCAGACGACACCTGTTATGTAAACCGGAAGCAGGTTCCTCTTTTGCACATTCCCGACAGCAAAGGCCGCTCCATAGGAAACGGCTGCGGTCACGTAGCTGCCATCCTCTTTTGTTTCAATCTGCTCCCAGCCGTCCCCGTTTTGCACCCATACCTGTGTCTGTCCCTCCTTCCCGGGTCTTTTACAATGCAGTATGTAGCTTTCCTCCCTGCCGGGCGCATCCTCCAGCCGCCAGGTATAGGCGCAGGCATCTGCCGGCAGCTCCTGTGGCGCTGGGATCTGTTCCGCAATCAGGCGGGTATTTTCATAAAAAACCCCTTCCACGATGAAATCCGGCTTATCCTCCTCCCCGCCTGCCGCAAGGCTCTGCACGTAATATTTTTCCCTCGCCTCAATCCGGATATTGGAGCACACCTGCTCTGTCGGAAATGTCCGGTCCCATTCCAGATAGCAGTCCGTATCGCCGGACGCATCCGGGACATCCTCCTTTGATACAACGCTGCCATAGGCAAGCTCCATCGTCTTTAATATCTCCCCGTTCTTTTCAAAAATGACCGTGACCGTGGTAAAGCCCTGGGGCGTGTTCTCCCGTTCCATCATCTGCTCATAGGTGATCTCCTCCGCCCTGCCGATATAGCTGATGTTGTCAATTCCGCCCCACGTTTCCTGCACAAATACATTGCCCGATACGGTCGCCTCTTCATTGACCCGCCCGGCAATGCTGCCGATGTTTTCCCGCTCCTCTCCCAGAATCGTACACATGGCGCTACAGCCGCTGATATCATAGCCATCCCCCACAATGCCGCCCAGCAGCGCGCTTCCCGTAATATTGCAAAATGCGTAGCAGGCATTGATCCTGCTGCCGGACAGACCTGCGATGCCGCCCAGCGCCGTGCCGCTTTCGGTGGATATGTCTCCATAGCTTTCACAATCGTGAATGAGCCCCAGCTCCTCGCTTCCCGTGATGCCGCCGCAATTGTTCTTTTTGGCCTTTATATTCCCATAGTTGACGGCGTGGATCACCACGTCATTTGTGACCGTGCGCACCTCCACATCCGTAAATCTGGCAAGATCCGGATCCAGCTCCGGGTCAATGTCATATTCCACATTCATATTGCCGGCGATGCCGCCCACGTTTATGTCTCCCTCCACACTGCCCATGTTTTTGCAGCCGGATATGACTCCCAGGCTTCTTTGCGCCGTCTCCGAGGAAATGTCCAAAAGGGAATTGCCGTTCCCCATCAGAATATCGATGTCATCACTCACAAAATCCGAAATGTGCTGCGCCCGGTTCATCACGCTGTTCAGATTCGCCGTCACAGACTGGATTCCCGCGTCCACGGAATTCGTCAGGCCGTCAATGGTATCGCCGGACACCTGGCTCTGCTGTGTCAGTTCCCCGGAAATATTGCTCGCCGTATCGGTCACGGATTCCCCGGTTCCCAGCAGGGTATCCTGCAGGCTCCTCAGATTTCCGGTGATGGAGGTCAGCTCCCCGTGCATATTGTCCAGATTCCGGTCGATCTGCTCATCATGCACAATCTCAATAGGTTCGATTTCCTTCTTCGCGCTTCCCGCTATCTGCTCCAGCTTATCCTTAATCTCATCCTCATCCGGAAGCGTGATATCCGTGGGGAATTCAGGCTTTTCGTCCGGAAACGTAATATCTGTGGGAAATTCCGGTCTCTCCCCCGTCTCTCCGCCGCTATGGTCCGGTTCCTCCGGCTTTTCCGTCTGATCATCTGCCCGGCTGTCTTCCTCCTGCCCGTCCATAACCGTTTCCCGCTCCCTGCCAAACCAGGCGCCTTCTGCCGCCTCCTCTTCTATGGCGTCGCCATCCATCCGGGAAACGTTCTCCTCTTCCCGATTGCTGTCCTGGTCGCTGCTCTGGCTGCTGCCTTCCTCCGCGCCGCCTTCTTCTTCACTGCTGCTTTCTTCCGCGTTGCTGCTTTCCTCCGCGCCGCTGCTTTCCTCCGCGCTGCTGCCTTCTTCCATGCTGCTGCTTTCCTCCGTGCTGCTGCTTTCCTCCGCGCTGCTCTCTTCCGCGCTGCTGCTTTCTTCCTCCGTGCTTTCGCTCTCCGTCGGCTTTTCCGCCTCGCTCACTTTTGTCTCAAGCTCTTCTATTTTATCCCGGATTCCGTTCTGCACCTGGTCACCGATCCGTTTTGCATTGGCCTCAATGCTGTCGGAAATCTTTTTGACCGTATCATTTCCAATGCTCCCCAGATTTTCCAGAGAGCTGCTCAGGCTGTTCATATAGTCCCTGATCTGTCCGTTGTTGTCGGATACCGTGGACTTTAAGGAATTGACCTCATCGTTGAGGCGGGAAATGGTGTTCTCGTACTGCTGCTGCAACGCCTGCGTATATTCTCTGGTATCCGTGGATGTGCTGCTTAGGGCATCCGACATCTGAATGACCAGACGGTTGATGGTAGAAAAGTCATTCCGGATCTTCTCCAGATGTTCGGAAAGATATTCCGACTCCCGGTAGGGCTCCGCCTGCCCCACAATGCCTGCCACATCCTTTCTTCCCCATACGGGACCGCTGTTTTCGCAGTTTATGACCGTGCCGCTCTGCCTGCCCACAATGCCGCCCACATTGTAGCCCACATGCGCATAGCCGATCTCCCCTTCGTTTATGCATTCCGTAATCGTGCCGACAGAAAGCCCGGCGATGCCGCCGCAGTCATTTCGCGTCACCACATTCTGGGTCAGATTCAGCATCCCCAGATCCACTCCGTCCAGATCCAGGGTCACCTTTAAATCATCCCCGTTTACGGTAGCATGATTCGTACACTGTAACAGAATGCCCTTGTTTTCCCCGCAGATTCCGCCGGTCCGGTCGGTCGCCTTCACGATGCCCGTCATTTCCGAGCCGGACACAATGCCGTCTCCCCGGTTTTGCCCGACAATGCCGCCCACCGCGCTCTTTCCCTTCACGCTGCCCACAAAGCGGCACGCTTCGATCAGCCCGTCGTTTACGCCGGCGATGCCGCCCACATTTTCTCCGTCTCCTTCCAGACTGACGCTGCCCTGTACCGTCAGATTCCGCACACATCCTTCATGCCCGATATACCGGAAAAATCCGTAATCCGATCCCCGCTGCGCGATCATAACGCCTTTTACCGTGTGCCCATTTCCTTCAAAGGTACCGCAAAAATAAGGCACCCCGAAGAATTCTGCGCCATCCAGCTCCAGATCCTTTTCCAGAGAAAAGACGCGTCCATAGCTGTAAAGATCATTCCTGCAGTTTTTTACAAATTCCAGAAAATCTTCCACGCTTGAAATGCGGATGGTCTCTCCTTCCTCTACAGACCGTTCTTCCCTCTGCGTTTCCGCCGCACGCACGGCAGTTTGCCCGGTCCCGCTCATCAAAAGAACGCCTGCCAGACAAAACACCGCTGCCCTTTTCCATAAATTACGCCTGCTCTTCATGCCCGTCGCCTCCTGTCGGAAGAATCATAGCTACTATTCAGACACGTCTGAATCGTAACGAATCATATCCTTTTCCCCGCTATCCTTCATTTCCAAAGCCAGCTCCGTTTTGACCGTCCCCTTCGTTTCCAGAGCCGCCTGCATTTTTCCGTTGAAATTCCCCTTGATCTCGGCATCAATCTCACCCTGTATGTAGCCCTTCACATGTGCGTTCACCACCATTTTTCCGTTCAGATCCTTCGCGCTGTAGCGGGACAGGTTCATCGTCAGCGCAGTCTTTTCAATGATGATGTCACCCAAAAGCAGAATCTGAGGCAGCACAAACAGCACCAGCAAAATGGAAATCAGCGTGCCCCGCCCCAGCGCCGTGCCGATGGACGCCACCGTGGAATCCGATGCCAGTCTGCCGATCAAAAAGCCCGCGCCGGTCAGAATCGTGCCGGAGGTAAAAATCGTCGGGAAGGACTGGTTCAACGTATCGATCATCGCCTGCTTGAGCGGCATTTCCTTTTTCAGCACCAGATACCGGCTGGAAATGACGATAGCATAATCGATGGTTGCGCCCATCTGGATTGCGGAAACGATCAGATAAGCGATGAAGAAAATGCTGCCTCCCGTCAGGGACGGCACGCTGAAATTGATCCAGATGCTGCCCTGAATCGTCAAAACCAGCAAAATCGGCAGCCCCGCCGACTGGAAGGTGAACAGCAGAATGATCATGACAAACAGCGCGGTCAGCACGCTGATGATCATATTATCCGATGCGAAGGAGCTCATCTGATCATGGGCGCTGGTGGAATTTCCCACCAGCAAAATGCTGTCCAGCTCATACTGTCTTGCCGTCACCGCCCGGATTTCATCCATCGCGGCATAGGTCTCATCCCCTTCCACAGGAAGGCTTAAGGACAGCACAAAGCGGCTGTAGGTATCCCCCTTTAACTGCAGCTGGGCATCGTGAAGCGTATCGTACAGATCGTTTAAATCCTGATCCAGCTCCTCATCCAGCTTCACATAGCCCTGCTGATACTGGTCATACAAAAACAGGAACATGTCGATGATCGGCGCCTCGTATTCATCAATGCCGGTAAAGACCGGACCGTACTGCTCCAGATGATACGCATAGGCGCTGTAAAGAAGCCGGACCACCTCAATGTCCAGATCCGCCAGCTCCGCAAAATCCCGGGGGGATATTTTTTCCGTCAGCAGATAATCGTCATTGATGGAAACATTGCCCAGTCCCAGAACGGAATCCACATAGGGAAGCCTTGCCAGCTCAGAAAGCACCGCCTCCTCCTTTTCATAATTGCCGTTGGGCACCATAACCACCAGCTGATTGGACACGCCGAAGGCTCCCTCGATCTTTTCCGATGCGATCTTGCTCTCGCTTTTTTTGGCGCTCTCCACGGAACCGGTATCATACACGTAGACGCATTGGCTGGAGGTCCTGAATGCGAACAGCAGCAAAAGAACGAAAACAGGCGGAATCACATATTTCGTCAGATTCGCAAATTTCCCCGCAAAGGTGATGTTGGGCACATAGCACTTGTGCCGCGTTTTATCAATCCCTTTTGAAAATAGCAGCAGCACGCCGGGCATCAGGAAAAATACGGAAAGCAGGCTGAACAAAATGGATTTGATCAGCACCATGCCCATATCATAGCCCAGGCGAAACTGCATGAACATCATCGCCACCATGCCGGAAATCGTGGTCAGAGAGGATGCGCTGATCTCCGGAATCGCCTTGGAAAGGGCGATCTTGACCGCATCCTCCGCCCCCATCGTTTCATGCTCCTCCATGAACCGGTCGCATAAAATGATCGCGTAGTCGATCGCCAGCGCCAGCTGCAATACCACCGCGATGGAATCCGTCACGCTGGAAATCGTCCCCATCCAGTAATTGGTTCCCTTATTCAAAATGGCGGCAACGCCGAAGGTGATCAACAAAACCGGTATCTGCAAAAATGCCTTTGTGGCAAGCAAAAGCACCGCCACAATGATCACCACCGCCAGCACGAGGATCAGGCTCATGTCCTTATTTAAGGATTCCGTCAGCTCCTCCTCCGCGCCCACCGACGTGGACACATACAAATCGTAATCCGCAAGCAGCTCCTTCACCCGCTTTACGGCATCCTTGCTGACCTGCGCGTCCTCATCCCCCTCAAAGGTGATGTCATAGAGCGCATTGGCGCCCCGATAGTGATCCTTCGAATCGTCAAATGCCACTTCTTTTACGCCTGCAACCTGCTCCAGCTCATCCCGGAGCGCGTCCGCCTTTTCATAGGTCACGTTTGCCAGCATTACCCTGGCGCTCCCGTAGGTGACAAACTGCTCCTCCATCAGGGACAGGCCCCGGCGCGTTTCGCTGTCCGCAGGCAGGTATTTGGTGATATCCTGATTGACGGATACCTTGCTCACAGACGCCACGCTGTAAATGATCGCAATCGCAAACAACACGAACAGCGCTTTTCTTTTGTTGACGATAAAGGTCGCCACCGTCAGCCAGAAGTTTCCTTTCTCTCTGTTCTCTTTCCCTTCTCCCATTCATCACACCTCTTTGCATATAATATCCGGCGTCAGAAAGCACAGAGGCCGATGCGCTATGGCGGGATGGGAAATGCTCTGCGGATAACATGCACAGTTTTTCCATTCCGCCAGGCGCATCGACCCCTCTCCTTCCTGACATCTGATATTATAATCAAATCACCGCCAAATCTCAAGAACCGGATGGAAATCACTTTTACCCAAAATCCTTATTTTGTCCCACAAAAAAACGAAGAAAAGCAGTCACAAAAAAGGGGACTTTTCACGGAAGGAAGGGGCGGCCGGGAGGGACAGACGGGGGAACGGGGCGGAGGGAAGGAGGGCAGGGGCGGACACAGGCTGTTTCCAGCCGCGTTATCCGAAGCGGGAAATTTCTCAAAATGACCGACTATTCCCAAACGGGACAGGGCGCAAAAAAACTCACTGCGTTCAAACAGTTTTGCGCCCTGTCCCGGGAATAGCCTGCCATTTTGGGAATTTCTCCGCTCCGGATAAAGCAGCTGGAAACAGCCTGTGTCCGCCCCTGCCCTCCTTCCCTCCGCCCCGTTCCCCCGTCTGTCCCTCCCGGCCTTTCTCCACCATGAAACAGCGCCCATTCTCCGCTGACTAATCAACTGACATTGGCATGAAAAAATACAAGAGTATACGCCCTGCGCACACACGAAGTTGGACATTATTACCGTCGGACAGCTTCTTCCACGTACTCACGCATTCCTGCTTTTTGTATGATAAAAATCCCATCGTACAAAAAAACAGAAAAATGTCTCAACGACATTTTTCTGTCCGTCATTGTCTCTATTGATTGATAGCCTTCTCTTCTTCTCCGAACCGTTCTATGCACCTGTCTGCAATTACTGTTCACGCTGCATCCGGCGGCACTGTGAACAGTACCTGCCGGCTGGCTTAAACGCCTGGCATGCTGCCGCTATCCTATGGCCAGCCGGACGGCATACAGAAGCAGGAGATGCAGCGGATAGAACAGGTAAAAAAGCAGCTTGCCCCGTTTCCACTTTCGCACGCCGTTATAGCGGCCAATAAAGAGGATCGCAAAAACACCAACGCATTCCAGGCAGACCGTTTGCCAGGCGTTGTCCCATATGGCAGGGCTGGCAATCAGTCTTTCCCAGCCCTTTTGAAATCCGTCGATCAGAGGCGTGCACAGATTGCTGAAGGAAAAGAGCAAAAAACCCGCTAAAAGCCCGGGGCTTCCCGTCCGGAAATACAGGTAAAACATGGCTGCCAGCACCGGTCCGGTACAGCCGTAATCGAAATGTAAAAGCCTGGCGGGAATCATAAAGCCTGTCAGCACAAGCAGTCCTGCCGCAAGCCTGTGTTTTCCGACAAATTGCCCGAAACCTCCGCCCGTCCCTCCATCCGCTTCGTGCAGGGAAGAACCGGCATCCAGCACCTTCTCCAGCGCCATCAGCAAAAGCAGCGCCCAAAGCAGGGAAAAATAGATGTTCTGCCACCGCCATGTCAGCCTGCCCGACAGCGCCAGATCAAAGGGCAGCTCGGAAAGGAGGGCGAAGATGGCCATTCTGCCCATGTATTTTTTCCGGCTGGAGGTATGGGCAAAGCCTTCCACCAAAAGCCACATATAGATCGGAAAGGCGAGCCTGCCGATCGCCCGCAGCATGAGCATGCGCGGGAAAAGCACCGCTCCCACATGGTCAACCGCCATGGTGATCATGGCGATCAGCTTCAGTGTGTCTGCAGAAATGCCGCCCCGCGCATTTTCATTCCTGTTCAACAATCCAGCGGATATTTGTCAGTCAGCTCCTTCACGATCGTGCGCGCTGCCGAAACGCCCGCCTCTCCTTCTTTAATCACGATGGAAATCGCTTCCGCAACCCGGTCCATATCTGCAGCACACAGCCCTCTGGTTGTCACGGCAGGCGTGCCAAGGCGGATGCCGCTGGTGGTGAATGCGGACTGAGGATCGTTGGGAATCGTATTCTTATTCGCGGTGATGTTCGCCGCATCCAGAAGCTTCTCCACCACCTTGCCGGTCAGACCGAAATTCGTCAGATCCACCAGCATCAGATGATTGTCCGTCCCACCGGAAACGATCCGGATGCCTCTGTCCATCAGGCCCTTGCACAGCGCCTGCGCGTTATTGACCACATTTTGCTGATAGGTCTTAAAATCATCGCTTAAGGCTTCCGCAAAGCAGACTGCCTTTCCCGCAATCACGTGCATCAGGGGACCGCCCTGAATGCCGGGGAAGATCGCTTTATTGAAGTTGTATTTCTTCGCCGCCTCTTCATTCGCCAGAATCAGACCGCCTCTGGGTCCCCGCAGCGTCTTATGGGTCGTGGTGGTCACCACGTCCGCATAGGGGATCGGGCTGGGATGTAAGCCTGCCGCCACAAGTCCTGCGATATGTGCCATATCCACCATCAGGCAGGCGCCGACCTCATCCGCCGCTTCCCGGAATTTTGCCCAGTCGATCGTCCTGGCATAGGCGGATGCGCCCGCGATGATCATCTTCGGCCGACACTCCCGCGCCAGACTGCGCATTTTCTCATAATCCAGAAAGCCGTTTTCATCCACACCATAGGCGACCACGTTGAAATATTTGCCGGAAATGTTCACCGGGCTGCCGTGGGTCAGATGTCCGCCCTGATCCAGATTCATGCCCATGATCGTATCGCCGGGGTTTAATACCGCGAACTGTACCGCCAGATTCGCCTGCGCGCCGGAATGAGGCTGTACGTTGGCATAGTCGCAGCCGAAAAGCTTCTTCGCCCGCTCGATCGCCAGATTTTCCACCACGTCCACGCATTCACAGCCGCCGTAATAGCGTTTGCCCGGATACCCTTCCGCATATTTGTTGGTCAGCACGCTGCCCATTGCCGCCATGACAGCCTTGCTCACCCAGTTTTCGGAAGCGATCAGCTCAATATGGCTGCTCTGCCGCTCCTGCTCCGCCACAATCGCCTCCGCAACTGCCGGATCCGTCTTTCTCACTTCATCCAGTGCATACATCTTCCTGTTCCTCCTGTCTCCCTGACGGGACATTTATAAGTTGAAGCGCTGTCTCATCCGATTTTGATCCGGATACGTTTGCGCGCACGCTTTACGCTTTGATAAGAATGGCTGTAACGCCACACGGTCACCAGATCCAGATTATAAACCACTCCGTACATGACCGCGCCCATGATGAAGGCGGTCAGCACATCGAACATGGAATGCTGCTTGATGAGCATGGTGGACAGAATGATGGAAATACACAATGCCAAAGAGCCATAGCGCACCTTTTTGTTACAGCGCAGCGTTCCGTTGTTGAGCACCGCAAAATGCGCGCCCAGGGAATTGAACACATGAATGCTGGGGAACAGATTGGTGGGCGTATCCGTGCTCCACAGCCGCGCGATCAACCAGGTGAAAACATTTTCCCTCGGGAACTGCCGAAGCCGCAGATGATGCACATTGGGAATGCAGGTGGAAATCACTAAAAACACGGTCATTCCGGTGCATAAAAATACAGCATTTTTCCAATATCCGTCCCTGTCATGAAAGAACAGGTATAAAAGCACCGCGGGCACATAGGCAAACCAGAGCAGATAGGGGACCACAAACGCCTCGCAGAAGGGAATGTAATCATCGATATTCATATGCACCACCATGGCAGATCGCGCAGTCCTCTGTTCCAGCAGGAAAAACCACACCAGATAAATGATGCCATACAGCACCAGCGGTATCCCATGCTTATATTTTTTGTAAAAAGCGTTCACAATTCTCTCTCCTTCATATTATAAAACCCTTGAAACAACAAAACGCACCTTTTGCTTTTCATTCGTGATCACAAGCCTGTTGCTTTTTCCCGGAACCTCCCCGTCCGTCTGAATCCACAGCGGCGCATCCGTCCGGATGTCAATCCGCGAAGCCCTGTAGGGGGTTACGCCCCGGAAACGGAAATGCTTCCCCCGCAGCGCAAAGGGAATGATCACCGGAAATTTCCATTTCGGCACGCCGTCCACCACGCACAGATCCAACAAGCCGTCCTGCGCGTCCGCCTGCGGGCAGAAGCAAAACCCGCCGCCCTCAAAGCGGTGCAGCATGCACGCCGTAAAGAGCATCCTGCGTAAATGCACTGTTTTTTCTTTGTCCAGCCGCAGGGACGCCTTCGCATATTCTGCCGCCAGCATCCGCTTTAATCCGATGCCCAGATAGGTGAACTTTCCCAGTCCCAGCCGGTTTAAGTACCGCTTCATTTTAGAGGAAAGCACCTCCGCACACACCGCCGCATCATAGCCGATTCCACAGCTCACCAGAAAACGCCGTTTACGGGCTACGCCGTTTTCCTGCCAGGAAACACAGCCCAGATCCATCCGGCACTCCTCCCCTTCCTCCAAAAAGGGCCGCAGCGCTTCCTCCAGCTTCGTGCTGATCCCCATGTCCCGCGCCAGATCATTGCTGGAGCCGGTGGGAATATATCCCAGACGCACCCGGTCAAAATTGCATATCCCCTGCAGCGCCTCATTGACCGTGCCGTCTCCTCCCAGCAGGACGAGCGTGCGCTCCTCCCCTTCTGCCAGGGACGCGGTCAGCCTTTTGGCAATCGCCGCAATATCGCCTTTTTTTTCGGAAAGGAATCCTTCATAGGATACGCCGTGTTTCTTTAAAATATGCTCGGTCTGCTCCCACAGTCTTCTTCCCTTTCCAGAATGCGCCGCCGGATTGACGATAAAAGCAAGGCATGCGCCAAAAGCCATCTGTTGTTCCCCCATCACAATCTCCCGTATCTCATCCGCCGAAAACCTTCCTCCAGGCGGTCTTCTCCCTTCACTAAGTCTGTATTTTAACAGAAAAGTGCCCAAAGTCAAGGGCACTTTCATAACTTTAAGATATTTATAAGGTTTATAAGGTAACATTTCAGACGGGTCTGCGCGTTCACCGCGCAGACCGCAACAAATCGTGCCGGCAGCAGGCGTCCGCTGCCCTACGGAAACATGGGAACCAGCTCCAGCCCTTCCTCCTCGGGCAGGCCGAACATCAGATTCATGTTCTGCACCGCCTGTCCTGCCGCGCCCTTCACCAGATTGTCCATGGCGCCCAGCATGATCACCCGCCCCGTGCGGGCATCCAGCACCACATTCACATCCACATAATTGCTCCCCTCCACCCACTTGGTTTCGGGGCAGACGCCCTCCGGCAGGAGACGGACGAATTTCTCTTTTCCATAATATTTTTCATAGGCGCTGCGCAGCTGCTCCTTCGAGGGAAGGGCATAGCTTCCGTCCGGCTGCAGGATTTCCTGCAAATTCGCATACGCCGTGACCAGAATGCCCCGGTTCATGGGCACCAGATGGGGCGTGAAGTTCAGCACCACCGTTTCCTTTGCCGCATAGGAAAGCTGCTCCTCAATTTCCGGCGTGTGCCGGTGCACCGCCACCCCGTACGCCTTGATATTTTCATTCACCTCACAGTACAGGTTGTCGGTTTTCGCGCCCCGTCCCGCCCCGGAGGTACCGCTCTTGGCGTCGATGATGAGCGTCTCTGGCTTTATCATTCCTTCCTTTATTAAAGGATAGACGGACAGCACCGAACAGGTGGGATAGCAGCCCGGGTTCGCCACAAGCCGCGCGCCCTTCACCTGCTCCCGGTTGACCTCGCACAGCCCATAGACCGCCTCTTTGATAAACTGCGGGGATTTATGCGCAATGCCATACCAGCTTTCATAGACCGCCACATCCTTGATCCGGTAGTCGGCGCTCAAATCGATCACCTTCACTTTGGAAAGGATCTCCTCGTCCAGCACGGATGCGAGGAAGCCCTGCGGGGTCGCCGTGAAAATCACGTCCACCTGCTCTGCCAGCTCCTTTAAATTGTCATCCCGGCAGACGTCCTCCACCAGCTCAAACATGTTCCGGTACACATCCGCATACCGCTTGTCAATGTAGCTGCGGGAGCCATACCATTTGATCTCCACGTCCTTATGTCCCAGCAAAATCCTGACCAGCTCTCCTCCCGCATATCCCGTCGCTCCGATAATTCCTGCTTTTACCATGTTTTTTTGCTCCTTTCATGTTGTGATACCGTACGCCACCAGAAGCGGGAAAACGCGGGCGGGGCCGGAGGGAAGGGGCGGTCTGGGACGGACGGGATGTCCTTTCCTGGGGACGCTCGCGCTCGAAAAACACGTAGCAGTACGTAAGGCGGCAAAAAACGCCGCCTAAGTACTGACGTGTTTTTAACGCCCCTGGAGAAGGACATCCCGTCCGTCCCAGACCGCCCCTTCCCTCCGGCCCCGCCCGCATTTTCCCGCTTCTGGTGGCTGTCTGATCTTATGACAGCCGCATTTCTGTATGTACTTAAAAAAAACTACCGTCACAGCATACCCTCACGCACCGTCACAGGCTCATCCACTACAGATAAAAACCCGTGGAACCCGCCATAACAGGCCATTGCGCAGCCAGGCTTTTGCCGTGCTCCTGTGCATCATACAGCACTTCTGCATATTTTGCAAGTATTTTGTGAATAAAATGCAAATATTTTGCATATTCCAATCCATTTTTGCATATTTTTTCACTTGCAATTCTTTTCCATCTGGTGTATAGTCTTGTATGGTTCCATATTGTCAAGGCTACATATTGCTAACGCTACATCGCGCACAGTATGTATGGAATCAGATATTGGTAAATGAACGGAAGTGTATACACAGGTCAGGGGCAGGAGAAGCCCGGGCGGTCCGGGGATGTGGATGCCGGAGGAGGAACTGCGCTGCATAGCCCGGGAAAGGGATGGGGAGGCATTTTCCCGTGGCTGGATATCCAAAGCGGAGAACTTCCCAAAATGACAGAGCATTCCTGCACCGGGGTGCAATACTGTCCGAACGAAGTGAGTTTATTGCACCCCGGTGCGTTTTAGGAATGCGCCGGCATTTTGCCGGAAGTTCCCGCTTTGGATATCGCCACGGGAAAACGCCTCCCCATCCCTTTCCCGGGCTATGCAGCGCAGTTCCTCCTCCGGCATCCACATCCCCGGACCGCCCAGGTTTCTCCTATCCCTGACCGTCCGTTACCACACCCCGTCTCTCTACCAGCATCTAGAAGCATTTTGACACAAACAACGCAAAAAAGCAAATTATTTTGGAGGGAATCATGAAGGAAAAAGTAATTCTGGCGTACTCCGGCGGGCTGGATACGACCGCGATCATTCCGTGGCTGAAGGAAAATTTTGATTATGAAGTCATTTGCGTCTGCATCGACTGCGGACAGGAGGAAGAGCTGGACGGACTGGAAGAACGGGCGAAGTTCTGCGGCGCATCCAGGCTCTACATACTGGATGTGGTGGACGAATTCGCGGACGAATACATCGTGCCCTGCGTACAGGCAAACGCTGTCTACGAAAACAAATATCTGCTGGGCACTTCCATGGCACGCCCCCTGATCGCCAAAAAGCTGGTGGAAATCGCGCGCAAGGAAGGCGCGGCCGCGATCTGCCACGGCGCCACCGGCAAGGGCAACGACCAGATCCGTTTTGAGCTGGGCATCAAGGCCCTCGCTCCCGACATCAAAATCATCGCCGCATGGCGTAATGACAAATGGACGATGGACTCCCGGGAATCCGAAATCGCATACTGCAAGGCCCACGGCATCGACCTGCCCTTCTCGGCGGATTCCAGCTATAGCCGCGACCGCAATCTCTGGCACATCAGCCATGAAGGACTGGAGCTGGAGGACCCCGCAAACGAGCCGAACTTTGAACATCTGCTCGTTTTGGGAACCACCCCCGAGAAAGCCCCCGATGAGGGCGAATACGTGACCATGACCTTTGAAAAGGGCGTGCCGGTCAGCGTAAACGGCAAAGAAATGAAGGTTTCCGACATCATCCGCACCTTAAACGAGCTGGGCGGAAAGCACGGCATCGGCATCGTGGACATCGTGGAGAACCGTGTCGTCGGCATGAAATCCCGCGGCGTATATGAAACCCCCGGCGGAACCATCCTGATGGAGGCGCACCAGCAGCTGGAGGAGCTGATTTTAGACCGCGATTGCTACGCCCTCAAAAAGGATATGGGCAACAGGCTGGCGCAGATCGTCTACGAAGGAAAATGGTTCACCCCCCTGCGGGAGGCTGTGCAGGCGTTCATCGAAACCACCCAGCAATATGTGACCGGCGAGGTGAAATTCAAGCTTTATAAAGGAAACATCATCAAAGCCGGCACCACCTCTCCTTACTCCTTATACAACGAAAGCATCGCTTCCTTCACCACCGGCGATCTGTATGACCACCACGACGCGGAGGGCTTCATCAACCTGTTCGGCCTCTCCTGCAAGGTGCGCGCCATGAAAATGCAGGAAGCGCAGAAGGATACAAAGTAAATTACCATGAAAGCTATTTCCTTTTTCACACTTTATGTTATAATAGTGAATATCGCAGGATTTGCTCTGATGGGGATCGATAAGGCAAAGGCGCGGCGACGCGCCTTTCGCATTCCGGAGGCGCGCCTGTTTGGCATCGCGCTTCTGGGCGGAAGCCTCGGCTCCATCGCAGGCATGTATGTTTTCCGGCACAAAACCCGGCACTGGTATTTCGTGCTCGGCATGCCCGCTATTTTGATTTTACAGGTGGCGATCCTGCTTTTGATCGAATCCTTCTGGAGGTAGCCTATGCATCTTGCAATCTGTGACGACCATATCGCCGACCGCAAACAAATGGAGCGCCTTTTGGGGCGGGAATCCGACCGGCGCATTCCCACGACCGGGGTCCTTTATGTGGATTCCTACGGCAGCGAGAATTCCATTCTGTCCACACCGATGATCTATGACGCGATTTTTATGGATATGACGGAGGACGGCGCGGACGCTGTCAGAATCGCCCGGCAGCTGCGGCAAAACGGCACGCGCATTCCCATCGTCTTTTGCAGCGGGAAGGTCAATTACCGCGCCTGTGAAAATCTGCCCGATCCTGTCCTTTTTCTGGACAAGCCGATCCAGGTCGCCGCGCTTTCGTCCATGATTGATGAATTGCTGCTTTTGGTGAGCTGCCGGGAAAAAAAGATGGAATTCCGCAACACTGCGGAAACCTATTATCTGCAGGAACAGGAACTGATTTATGCCCTGTATCAGGATGAGCACCACATGCTTTTGCATCTGACCGACAACCGGACGCAGATCGCGGAGGGCTCTTTTTTGGGCTTCTGCGATATTCTCGCCGACTCCGACTGCTATGTGGCGCTGGCGAATAAAACCGTCGTCAATATGGCGTACATCGGTGAGGTTTCCTTTCTGAAGGTTACGCTGACCGACGGCACTGTACTGCGGCTTTCCCTGGGAGAAGCCACAGCGCTTAAAAAGCATCTGGAAAGCTACCGGCACAGAATACAGCAAAGCCCCTCTGCATGAGAGGGGCTTTGTCATTGCTATAGCCTGATGCACACGTCCGCATGTGCCATAAAGTTCCTTATATCGTCACAATCACGCCTCCGTCATTCGCATACATGCTGCTGACGCCAGCCGTGTCCATCACCAGCACATCCTTGACGGATATCCGGTCGAGAATCAGCTTTTTCATGCTCTGTGCCCGCTCGGCGTTGTTGCAGTGGGTGATCATCAGCACCCGCTCCTGCGCGTTGGTCACATTCTTCGCCACCGCGTCCGCCATTTTTTGCAGCGCTTTCTTGATGCCGATGCCCTGCCCGATCTGCTCAATCGTGCCCTCTCTCGTACCCGCCATCACAGGCTTGATGTTTAAGGTAGATGCCACCAGCGCCTTTACCCCCGTCAGACGGCCGTTTTTCCGCAGCGTTTCCAGATTGTCCAGCACAAAATAAGTGTGCATGCTGTTGCGGAACTGCTCCAGCTTATCCACAATGACCTCGAAGGAAAGGCCCTGCTCTTCATATTCCATCGCCTTTAGGGCAATCTGCGTCTCTCCACAGGAGGCGGAGCAGGAATCCACCACATGGATCTGCTTCTCCCCATACTGTTCTATATAAAGGCTTTTGCCCAAAACCGCGCTGTTATGGCTGCCGCTTAAATTGGCGGACAGCGTCACCACATACACATGCTCCGCCTCCGTATCATACGCTTTCATATAGCGCTCCGGGGACGGACAGGCGGATTTCGGACACTCCGGACAGGCGGCGACCTTGCGCAAAAACTCTGCCTGGTCAAAGGTTTCGTCATCCCATATCCTGTCAGCTCCTACCTCGAGCGCCAACGGGACTATCTCAAAGCGGGGATCCTTCTTATACTCTTCCGGCAGTTCACAGCAGCTATCCACAACGATTTTATAACGCATCTCTTCCTCCAGGTATCCCCACATTTTTAAATGTGGTTTTCATTACTACTTATAATAGCACGCAAACCGCCATCTTGTAAAGGGCATTTCCGTGTTTTTTACAGTTTTCGCACTGGTTTTTTTTCCGCATTCTGGTATACTGAAATGGTCAGCCACAGTTTGGAGACAATTCCAACGTAGCAGTTCAGACAGGTCTGAACCGTTACCCGAAATCATTTATCACAGAAAGGATATCCGATGACCTCTTTTCATATCACAGAATTAAAAAATTTTATGGGCAGACTTTTGGGAACGGACTGTTTTGATTCCTTCCTTCTGGCGGAGGCGAATCTTAAGACCTCTGTAGAATATACCATAGACGGGCACATCAATAAAGAATTTTATACGAAGGAGGAGCTGGAGGACCCGCAGATCTGCCCCCACGACTTCGCCGCCTGGAGCGCCATGCGCCCCATCTGCTTTGAGATGATCCGTGGAAAGCGCACGCCCTCCAGTTTCAAATTCGTGCTCCATCTGATGCCGGACTATGTACCCGGCGTCTTAAAAGGCGCCGATGAGTCCCTTTCTCCGGATCAGGTAAAGGCGCTGGTCCTCACGATCAAATATGACGGCGCTGCCGCCACCATCGTCACCGGAACCGCCTTCCATTCCTTCGTCATGGACAAAACGCTGGACGCCCAGTGGGACAAGACCATGCGCCAGTTCCTCTCCAAAAAGGGAATTGCCTATACGGAAAAATGAGCCCGCCACAGGAAAACGGAAACGGTACGTCGGGGAAACAGGAAAGCCTTTGCCCTTGCGCTGGCTGTTACCGGCACGCTTTCTTACGGTCTGCGCGATGAACGCGCAGACCTTTCCTGACTGCTATGATCTCTCACTTTTTCATTTTCGGATTGAACACCAGGCTCGCCAGATATCCGAAAATGAGCGCCGCCGAGGTTCCCACCGCTCCGGCGGTGAAGCCGCCGGAAAACAGGCCAAGAAACCCTTTTTCCGCAATGCCTTCCTTCACACCCTTCATCAGAACATTGCCGAACCCCAACAGGGGGACGCTGGCTCCCGCGCCGGCAAATTCCTGAAACGGTTCATAGATGCCAAGCACGCCCAGCACCGCGCCCGTGCACACCAGAAGCACCATAATGCGCCCCGGCATCAGCTTTGTTTTTTCCATTAAAATCTGGACGAGGGCACAAATCAGGCCGCCCACCCAGAAAGCGTTCAGATAATCCATCGAAGCTGCCTCCTTTTTGCATAGGGTGCGCGGCGTTTGTCTTTTTTATTCATTTTTCTGCCAAATCCGGCATAGAATTGCTATTGCTCACAGCGCCGCCGGCTATTCCCACTTTCTCCGTAAAATCTCCGATTTCAGAAAAAGTGTATTCTTCGCGTCCGTTTTCACAGGATGCAGTCTTCCCCGCTTTACCAGGTCGCTGATATTCTGCCGGGAGCATTCCAGAAGCCCTGCCGCTTCCGCCACATTGACGACCCGGTACTTTAAGAAGTTTAAAAAATCCGAATAAGCAAGCCCCGCGCTCTCTCCCATCCGATAGAGCGCTTCGTCCTCCACATCCAGATTTTCCCCCCAACTGATCCCGTAGCCTCCCACCTGCACGCTGACCTGGCAAAACAGCTCTTCTCTGTTCAGAATGGAAGAAAGCGCCGCATTTTGTCCCGCCGCCCTGCGCATATCGCACTTTTTTGCTTCGCCGTTTTTAAAAAAGACCAGCAAAACCGCGTCGCTCAGCGGAATCACCTCTTCCACCCGACGGGCGTACCGTTCCGGGAATCTTTCAAAAAGCGTCTCTGGCGCTACAGGGACAAGATAATAGTCATCCTGCGCACAGCGCCCGTTCGCGAGCATCAGCAGGGCGAACTCATCATAGACTAAAAGCCCATTGTCCCTCAGAATCTGCCCCAGGTTCTGCCGGTCCGGAGGAACGATGCGCTGCTGCACCCAGAGCCTGCTAAAATAAGCGTTCACCGTTTTCTTCCCCCGCTTTACAAAGCTGGAAAGGATCAGCGGCGTTTCCCATTCGTCCACATCCTCCAAAAGCTCAATATAGAAAAGCTTTTCCTTTTCATAATAAATCAGATAGGCCAGATCCTTTTCGCCGCCCTCATCCCCATCCCGGATTGCAAAAGCCTTCATAATAGTGCCACCTTCCTTCGATCATCTGCCAGATTTTATTCAGCAAAAACTGCGGCGCTGCCTCTGTGAGCCCTTCAAACAAAAACTCCCTGATCTGCCCGTCAGGTGTGGGAAGCGCAAACCGGTGATCTGGGGGAATCAGATTCAGATTCTCTTTCACAGAGCCCGAACCCACAAAGCATTGTACCCGCTTATCCTCCATTCCATCCGCCGCTGCCACCTCTTCCTCCGTCTTACAGCCAAACAATAACGACAAACCGTGATCAAAGAGCGGCGCAAGTCTGATCTCCTTTTTCCTCGCATTCCGCAAAACCTCAATGTTGGCTCCGTGCCGGTCTCTGTTTAAGATCAGAAAATCCACCACAAGCATCCGGTAAATATATTCCTCCCAGCCGTTGCGAATGCAGAATGCGAGGGGATTTTCCCCCTCCATGCGCTCCGCCTGATAATAGGTTTCCAGCGCAATTTTCGTTTCGCCTGCCTTTTTATAATCATCGGAAGCGCACAGCCATGTGGTCTGCCGCCTGCCATCCAGAAGAATGTCCGCATGAATGAGGCGGTAATCCAGATGTTCGATCCCCAGAACGGTGAGCAGCCGGTCCACAATGATCTCATTGACGCACTCATGCCCGATAATCCCCTGCATGGAGTCATAATTGGACAATTTGTAATAAATTTTTCTGCCGCCGAGTTCGGAATATGCTTTCAGAAAAGAACCGGCAGTGCCGGAGGAATTCCGTATTTTGGACCAGGTTAAAAAGGTCAGGTCCTGTTTTTCACAAATCACCTGCATGCCGCTGTTTTCCTCCTTCCCGCTACATGATTTCAGCAACAGCTCAGCCCCAATGTCATTTCATTTCGTGGCGGACGACCGGAACAGAACGGGAAGGTGGCAGCGGACACAGGCGCGGGAGGGGCAAGAGGGGACTGGCTGTTTCCGGCCGCGATATCCGAAGCGGGAAATTCCTCAAAATATCAGGATATTCCTGAGCGCCACAGGGCGCAGCCA
>CAJUEL010000048.1 GCA_910585455.1 uncultured Eisenbergiella sp.
TGCATTACTGTTTATTTGTCAAGGTGCTGTCCGCTCCCTCTCAGGAGCTTTGCCTCGGCTTTGTCCGCCGCAGCGAAATTTATATTACCACGCCGTTTTGACTTTGTCAAGGACTTTTTTAATTTTTTTTATTTTTATATTTTCCAACGCTTATCCCGCGATGGAACCTTATTATAACACCAGATTTTTCCAATTGTCAACACTAATTTTCATTATTTTTAAAAGTGACCGTTCCGTCACTCTGACAGCGAAATGGAATATAGTATCGCATGCAGCCTTTTCAGCATCTGGCTCTGTTCCGTCTGCTTCGTCACCCAAAGTCCAAAAGAACCCAGATCGAAATTCGCAATCAACACATACAGTATCCAGAGAGTCACCACCACCTCTACGACACCGACCAAAAGCCCCAGAAGGCTGTTTAAGATGCCAATAAGCGGCAGATGCGCAAGGGCAGAAAGCGACTTTATCACCAGCCTGAGAAGCTTTACTGCCAGCCCGGTTACAATCATGACTATCACGGACAGGATGATGTTTTTGGTGTTCCCAGCCTTTATACTTGTATATAGAAGAATGCCGAGGGAAAGGACAAACAGCGTAATTACCATAAGCAATAGTCCGCCCGCCTCTTCCACCAGTCCATTTCTCATGCCGTGCCAGCCTCTCCACAAAACCAGCACGATCAGCACTATTAAAAGTAGATTCATCCGTATACCCCTGTTTCTATTTCATCTCAAGAATTTCCAAAGCCTCTGCTGTTACGGCGAGGAACCGCTTTCCGCCAAGCGGCTTTAATAACAGTGTCTGATCCACAATATCGCCCGCGTATTTTTCTCTTCCGTTGAAGCCCATGAGGATGCATTCCGCTTCATCATAAATGACGATGGCATCCTTGGTAAAAATGATGTCCCGGTATTCCAGCCCAAAGCTTTTTTCGAGGATCTTTTTTCCGCTCTGATCATATACGTCCAGCCGGTATTTTTCTACTCCTGTGGTATCGTAGAAAACAAGGCCAATGTAATTTTCATTATAATATACATCCTGAATTTCTTCATTCAAAAAGCCCTGATATATGCTGCGGGGAATCTCTGCATCCTGATAAATATCCAGTCTGTTATCCGCTACGGAAAAGGCTGTATTCGCATTCATAAAGGCCGAAAAAGGAATGACGGAATTCGCATATTCATATACGCTCACCATCGTATCCGTATAGTTTTGTCCGACCTCATCAAAATTATAAAAGCTTACGACAGATTTTACATTGCCGCTTTCCGCCTTCAGATAAGCCACCTGCATCAGCTTTCCCGTATCGGAGAGCGAAACGGACATCGGGTAGCCGGACTTTTGCATGGTCGTCTTGATGCTGATCGCATTTTCCCCATTCGGGTTATACACCTTGATCCAGGTTACGCTGCTATCCTCCAGGATCGCCGCGACCACACCGTTTGCCGATACCGCCAGCTGACGGATGGGCAGGTTCGTATCGATTTCCTGCGCGCTGCCGTCCGCATTGATATTGTATACAATATGGCCGTTATAATCCCCCACAGCAACCCATTTATCCCGCACGGCAACGATGGGGGACTGCATGCCATAGGTCTGGTTCCATATCACGTTTCCCTTGTAATCCGTATAGCTGATGCCATCCTTGCTGTACGTGAGAAAGCCGTTTTGATACGCCAGTATCGTCGTCCCGTTGTATTGCTGCTTTTTTTCACTGGCAATCGTCACGCAGGCGGAATATGACTGGTTTTTTATCTGTATATAAAGTCCTGCCGCAATGGATATGACCACTGTTGCCACACACACAATCAGCAACAGGTTCCGGATCCGGTGCGCCATAATCCGTTTTCTGAATTCTTCCGGACTTTTTTCGTCTTTTTTGTTGTTTCTGTATTCTTTGATATCCGTCATCTCGTTCTCCGCAGGGGTCTTTCAAACGCTCTACCCATACGCTATCTTATCACATTCCTTTTCTTTATGGTAGTAAAATATTTTGTCCGGGGTGAATCTGGTCCGGATTTTCTATCTGATTGACCTGACAAATCTCATGCACCATGGAGGCATTCCCGTAGAATTTACGGGCAATTCCGGCAAGGCTGTCGCCTTTTTTTACCACATAGCTCACCGGTCTGGCAAGCGCCTGCGTTGCGTTTTCCTCCTCCGTTTCCTGTTCCGCCAAAGCGGTCTCCTCTGTCTGCGCTGTCGTGTCGCTTTCAGTCTGCGCTGTCGTGTCGCTTTCAGTCTGCGCTTCTTCCCCGGTCTGCTGTGAAGCCGTTTCCTGCATCCCGCTCTCCTGAGAGCTTTCTTCTGCATCCTCCCCGGTGGAAGACTGTTTTTGTGCCTTTTCTTCCTGTAGCGTCGTCTCTTTCTGCCCGCTTTGCGCCGTCTGCTCTCCGATCATCCACTGGATTTTTCCGTCTTCGGCAAGCACTGGCTCCCCTCCCGTCTCCGTCTCATCGATCACCGCTTCCGCCACCAGGGCGCTTTCCTCCTGCCCGATTGTGGCCTCTTCCACAATCAGACCTCCCTCCTGCTGTTGGGAAGCATTCTCTTCCTCCGTCTTTTTTGCCGCATCAGAAAATAAATTGAGCACCGCCTTCATGTCCGGATACCGGTTTAAAGAGGTGAGTCCCATCACCACCAAAAGCAGCAGAAGCAGTATGCTTCCTCCTCTACATAAATCCGGTATGTTCAGGCTGTGCACGGACCGCCTGCCAAAGCTGAACCGGGACTGTCGTTCCTTCTTTTCTGCAGTCCCTTTTCCAAAAAGCAGCGCCGTGTTTTTTTTCGCCTTTCTCTGCAGCGTATGTACGATGCTCTCCCTGGGCAGCGCTGTCTGAAACGCCGTCCATCTTCTGCCGCTTCTGCCCGCCGCTTCCTTTTTTTCCTGCCGGTCCTCTCCCTCTATATGCCGCTCCGGGCGCGCCTGCGCTGCCTCCAGCTCCTTTTGCCGCTGCTCCTTATGCATTCTGACAGCTTCCATCACCGCTTCTTTTTCCTCATTGCCGGCAATGTTTTCCGCTTCCTGCACAACGATCATATAAGACTGCATGTCCTCATTCTGTTCATAAAAGATAAAATATCCGTCCAGCCGGATGCCCGCCCCACGGACCGGTTTGAAAATCAGCTTTCCGGCCGTCCCTTCCATTGTGCCGATTCTGTCGTGCTGTTTAAAATAGGGGTAGCTTCCCCGGTCCCAGTCCGTCTTCTTTTCCACGCCGTATATAAAGTAATATAAAACGTCACTGAGCTCTTCTTTTTTTCCGAACACCAGATATTCCTCCGGTTTTGTCCGGCGTTCCAGGAAAGTGTGGACATAATCTTCCATGTAGATTTTGGTATGCGCGTTTACTTCCCCGATCTGCATCACGTTTTTCGGTATCTGCATCATTGTCTTCCCTCCCGTTTTCCGCACGGACCGCGCAGCATGCGCGCAGTCTTGTCTGAATAACAACATCCTATCATGAAAAATCCGCGCATTCTGTCGAAGGGCGCGGTAACGGAAGGAAAATATATAACAGTTTGGACCAAACTGCCGCAAAAATATACAGGGCAGCACCTCCCGCTCTGGGAGAGTGCCGCCCTGCAAATCCATGCCAGTGATGCATATGTTACCGCTTAAAATATAAATTTATAAACCGTAGTGGTATGATAGTGTCTTTCGGGTCCGAACACGGAAGACGGGAACTGGGGCTTATTGGGCGTATCCGGATAAAACTGGGTTTCCAGCGCCAGTCCGCCCCGATAATCGTAGCTGCATCCGTCTTTTCCTTTTTCCGGCGTCATGAAGTTGCCCGCATAAAACTGCACGCCCGGCAGATCCGTGTAGACTTCCATCGTGCGGCTTTCGGCATCGTTTTTGACGACGGCAATTTTCCGCACCGTGCCGTCGCAGCCGTCGCAAACCCAGTTATGATCGTATCCGCCAGCCATTTTCAGCTGCTCAAAGTCTGCGTCAATCCGTTCTCCGATCCTGTGCTCTGTGGTGAAATCCATAGGCGTGCCGGCCACCGGCGCGATCTCGCCGACCGGAATGGAGCCTGCATCCGTGGGCGTATATGCGGAGGCAAAAAGCTGCAGCTTATGGGATACGATGGAGCCTGCGCCCTGTCCGTCCAGGTTGAAATAGCAGTGATTGGTCATGTTGATGACCGTTTCCTGATCGCTGTCCGCATCATAGGTGATGCGCAGCTCATTGTCCTTTGTTACCTCATAAAAAACCTGCAGGGTTTTGTTGCCGCCAAAGCCCATCTCGCCGTCCTTTACCTCCAGCGTAAAGAGAATGCCGCCGTCCTTTTCCTGCGCATCCCAGACCCTTTTGTGCACGCCCAGCTGTCTGTGGCTGTGCAGATTGTTCACACCGTCGTTGGCATCCAGCTGATAGGTCACGCCGTTTAATGTATACTGCGCATTGCCGATGCGGTTCGCATTCGGTCCGATCACCGCGCCGTAAAAATTGCCGTTCACTTCGTATTCCGCCAGCGTGTCATAGCCCAGGCAGACATCCGCCATATCGCCTTTGCTGTCCGGCACACAAATTTTGATGATCAGCGCGCCGAAATCGCTCAGCACGACCTTTACGCCGTTTTCATTTTCCAGCGTATACAGAAAAACCTCTCTGTCCGCCACTTTTCCAAACAATTCTTTTTTCATGTTTCCCTCATTTCCCGCTATAACTCCGTACGCCCTTCCAGCGCGCGCAGAAGCGTCACCTCGTCTATGTATTCCAGGTCGCCGCCCACCGGCACGCCGCTGGCGATCCGGGTCACCCGGATGCCCGCCGCCTTGATCAGCTTGCTGATATACATCGCCGTCGTTTCGCCCTCCAGGCTGGAGTTGGTCGCTATGATCACTTCTGCAATCTCCTTTTGCCCGGAAAGCCGTTCCATCAGTTCCTTTAATTTGATATCGTGAGGCCCGATTCCCAGCATCGGGGAGATCGCGCCGTGCAGCACATGATACACGCCCTTATATTTGCCCGTCTTTTCATATGCCGCCAGATCCCTGGTGTTTTCCACCACCATGATCGTTCCATGGTCCCGCCGGCTGTCCGCACAGATCGGACAGATATCGGTATCGGTCAGGGTAAAGCATTCCGTGCAATAACGCACGTTTTTCTTCGCCTGCACCATGGAATTGGCCAGACGCTCCACTTTTCCCTGGGGCATATTGATCAGGTGAAAGGCAAGCCTCTGGGCGGATTTGGAGCCGATGCCCGGCAGTGCTGCCAATTCTTCAATCAGTTTGTTGATATAGCCGCTGTAAAGATCCATCAGAAGGGGAAGCCTCCGCCCAGGCCGCCCGCCATTTTGCCCATCAGCTCCTGGCTGGCATCCTCCGCCTGCTTCATCGCCTCATTGACCGCAGCAATGATCATGTCCTGCAGCATTTCCACATCCTCCGGATCCACCGCTTCCTCGGAAATCGCAAGCTTTAAAAGCTCCTTTTTCCCGCTCACGGTCGCTTCCACCGCACCGCCTCCTGCCTTTGCGGTAAATTCTTTCTCTTCCAGCTGCTTTTGTCCTTCCTCCATCTGACGCTGCATGCGCTGTGCCTGCTTCATCAGATTGCTCATGTTTCCCGGCATACCGCCCGGGAATCCTCCTCTTTTTGCCATATTCATCCTCCTTATTGTTCATAACGGGCCGGATATTTTGTTATCGCCACATTTGCCGGACCGTCACGATTCCTCTTCAATATCCATATGGATAATCTGTGTCAGGTCCACATAGGAGCCTTCAAATTCTGCCTGGCTTTTGACCGCCCTTATCTCGGTCTCCACATGTTTCCCCGCAAATTCGGAGAGCATCCCCTCCAGCAGCGCCCGGTTTTCAGCCTCCTTTGTGAAATAATCAAAGGGCAGCCCATCCTCCAGGGCGATCAAAAGCCTGTTGTCTCCTGCAAGGCTCAGATTCGCATTTTTCAGATAGGATTTCATGGGCTGAGACGCGCTGTCCGTGATTGCCTGCCAGTTTCCCACAATCCGCTTCACATCCTCCGGAATCGCTTTGGGCAGCGCGGCCGGTTCGACTGTCGGCCGGGCTGTTTCTTCCCTGTCCGCTTCTTTTCCTTCCCCGCCGGATGCTCTCACCGCAATCGCGCCGCTTTCTATTTTGGCAAGCGTCTGCTCCAGCTTTCGGATGCGATCCAAAAGCGCATCCTCCTGCGCCTCCATTTCCGGTCTGCAAAGCCGGATCAGCGCCATTTCTATCAAAACCCGTTTCTGCCCGGCGTAGCGCAGCCTTCCTGACAGCTCAGAGAAATTGCGGATGTAGCGCATGATGGCATCCACCTGCGCCATATCCGCCTCCTCCTTTAATCTTGCCAGATTTTCACTGGACATGTCAACCACTTCTTCACTGTCGTCACCGGAAGTTTTCACCAACAGAAGATTGCGCAGATACCAGGAAAAATCCGTCACAAACTGCCCAAGGTCGCGTCCCTGCAGCACAACCTCCTCCAACAGCCCGATGCAGCCCGCCACATCCCGGTCCAGCACGCAGCGCAGCAGACCGGAAAACACGGCGGTATCCACCGCTCCCAGCACATCCAGCGCTTTATCATAGGTCAGGCGCTGCCCGAAGTGAAAGGCAAGGCACTGGTCCAGCAGGCTCCAGGCATCACGCATCGCGCCGTCCGCGGATTTTGCGATAAAGCGCAGCGCCTTATCCTCAATTTCCAGCTCTTCCCCTGCCATGGCCAGCGCCTCCCGCATGCGCTCCTCAATCTGCTCCACCGTCAGCCGCTTGAAATCATAACGCTGACACCGGGACAAAATGGTCACCGGAATTTTATTCGCTTCCGTCGTCGCCAGGATAAAAATCACATAGGAAGGCGGCTCCTCCAGCGTTTTTAACAATGCGTTAAACGCCCCCGTAGAGAGCATATGAACCTCGTCGATGATATAAACCTTGAATTTTCCCTCCGCCGGCGAATAGGAGACCTCATCCACGATCTCCCGTATATTGTCCACGCCGTTGTTGGATGCGGCGTCAATTTCGATCACGTTCATGCTGTTGCCCGCCGCGATCGACCTGCAGGATGCGCAAACGCCACAGGGACTGCCGTCCTGCGGATTTTCACAGTTGACGCTTTTGGCAAACAGCTTCGCAATCGAGGTTTTGCCCGTCCCTCTTGTTCCGCAAAATAAATAGGCATGTCCGATCCGGTCTGCCTTGATCTGGTTTTTCAAAGTTGTCACGATCGCATCCTGCCCTTTGACCTCTTCAAAGCGGGTGGGACGAAACCGTCTGTACATCGCCGTATAGGACATGTCCTTTCCTCCACCGAAAGATTCCCGGCAGAATACTGCCGGGAATACATCTGAATCTGTTACAAATCCGACCTGTCAGTCGCCGAAGCTGATTCCCAGCATCTTCGCCTCCTTGACGATCGATGACTTGGGATCCACCATCTTTAGCTTGCCCGCCACTTCCTCGAGCGGAACCTTAACGATCTCACGGTTCTTGTAACCGACCATAAAGCCGTATTCTCCCTTTAAGATCAGCTTGCCCGCTTCGGAACCGAGACGGCTCGCAAACACCCTGTCATAGGGGCAGGGGCTTCCGCCGCGCTGGGTATGTCCGGGCACCGTCACGCGCACATCCAGCCCGCTCTTCTTCTGTATCTTCTCCGCAATTTCGTAGGAAACAGAAGGGTATTTATATTTTTCCATTTTTTTCTTATAGTCCTTTTTGGAGAGGGCTGCGTCCTCCTTGGAAATCGCGCCTTCCGCTACCGCCAGAATGGTGAATGCGCTGCCGCGCTCATGGCGCTGCTGAATCTTTTCCACAATCCTGTCGATATCATAGGGAATCTCCGGAATCAGAATGATATCCGCGCCGCCCGCCATACCGGCATTTAACGTCAGGAAACCGACCTTATGTCCCATGACCTCCACAATGAAAACCCGTCCATGGGAGGCCGCCGTCGTATGAATACAATCGATGGCATCCGTTGCGATATCCATCGCGCTCTGGAAACCGAAGGTCATATCCGTGCCCCACAGGTCATTGTCGATCGTTTTGGGCAGCGTCACAATATTGAGTCCCTGCTCGCGCAGCAGATTTGCCGTCTTATGGGTGCCGTTGCCGCCCAGAATCACCAGACAATCGAGCTGCAGCTTATAATAGGTCTGCTTCATCGCCGCAACCTTATCAATGCCGTCCTCCTCAATCACCTGAATGGTCTTAAAGGGCGTACGGCTGCTGCCAAGGAAGGTGCCCCCCTTTGTGAGAATACCCGAAAAGTCCGCGTAGGTCAGCAGGCGGAATTTTCCGTGGATCAAGCCCTGATAGCCGTTCAAAAAGCCATAGATCTCCACGTCCTCTTTCCCGTTGAAAAGCGCCTTTGCCACGCCTCTCATCGCCGCATTCAGCGCCTGACAGTCACCGCCGCTGGTCAACATACCGATTCGCTTCATAATAAGTAGCCCTCCTTGTCCATTGTGCCATATTCCATGTCCCGCATATCAGAACATGCTCCTATTTATCAGTATAGACTATTTTTTCCGGTTGCACAAGAAATTTATGGTTCCCTCTTTAAAAAAATAACGACAGGTCTGCGCAATGAACGCACAGACCTGTCGTTGAAAATCTTTTAATCCTCAGCAAGGGTGAAGCTGTCCACAAGCTGTTTTAAGCTCGCCGCCTCAGCGGACAGCTCCTGGCTTGCCGCCGCGCTTTGCTCTGCGGTCGCACTGTTCGTCTGCACCACAGAGGATATTCTGTCAATACCTACCGTAACCTGGGTGATGGCATCGGTCTGTTTCTCAATCGCTTCCACAACAATGCCCATCTTGCCTGTCACATTGCCGGCAAGCATGCCGGTCTGCTCCAGGGCTTCCGTCACCTTTTCCACCGCCCGGCTGCCCTCAGCAACCGCACCAATGGAGCCCTCAATCAATTCCTTCGTGGCCTTTGCCGCCTCATCGGATTTGGATGCCAGATTGCGCACTTCTCCGGCGACCACCGCAAAGCCCTTTCCTGCCTGTCCCGCTCTGGCAGCCTCTACGGCGGCATTTAACGCCAGGATATTCGTCTGGAATGCAATGTTCTCAATGGCAGCGATGATCTTGGAAATTTCCTGCGAGGAACCGGAAATTTTCTCCATCGCCGCATTTAATTCCTTCACATACTCTATGCTGACGCCCAGCTGGGCACCGGCCTGTTCCACGTACTGTCCCGCCTCTTCGGCTGCGGTCGTAGTCCTCTTGGCGCTTCCGGAAATTTCATTGATCGTATCCGCCAGCTCCTCCACGGAAGCCGCCTGATCAATGGAGCCCTGGCTTAACGTCTGGGCGCCGATCGCGACCTGACCGCTGGCAGAGGATACCTGGCTGGCCGAATTATCGATCTGGCGCATTGTGCCGCTCAATTCCATTTTCAAATTCCGCATGGACAGCAGAATACTCTGGAAGCCTCCCACATAAGCCTCCTGATGAGAGGAGCGGATATCAAAATTCTGATTCGCCATCTCGTTTAACAGATACTCGATATCATGGATGATCGTGTTCAAACCGGTTATCATCTCCGCAGTAGAGCGGGTCAGCTCCGCCGTCTCGTCCTGACCGTCCGTCTGGGGAACCGGTGATTCCAGATCTCCTTCCACCAGGCGCTTCATACGCGCAACGCAGGCGCGCATAGGACCGCTGATATGATTGGACAGCCGAAGCGCCACCACGATCGCGGCAAAAATGGAAAGAACAATCACAATGATATTGATGACAATGCCAAAATATGTATCGGCAAGATAATCCGATTGCAGCGCTGTGACAGCAACGCTCCAGCCGTCCGTCCCGCCCACCGGCGCATAAGCGGCAAAGCTGGGACCGTCTGCGCTCCGAAAGCTTCCAAATCCGTTCTCTCCCTGCCGCATGGCTGTATGGATCGCCGCCAGCCCCTTTAATGAAGCATCCGCTGCCGCCTCCCGCTCAATATTCTGAGTGGTTATGGTTTCCAGCGTAGTGTCCGCAATGGTATCGCCTGACTTGTTTATCATGTACGCCCGGCTGCTCGGCGCGACCCGAATGGAGGAAACGATGTCATTTAAAAATGTCTCTGTAGGCACGAAATAAACGACGCCCACAATTTTGCCGCCCCTGCTTCCTCCCTCATAGAGGGGCGCCGCTACCATAATGGAAAGCTCTCCCGTAATCTTGCTGACAAGCGGCTCGGACACATAAACCTTCCCCTGCATCGCCTGTATCACATACTCCCGGTCGGAATAATCATTCCCATCAAAAATGCTGTGACCGTCCGGACCGATGATATTGCCCCGTTGAAAACCGTGCATGCTGACGCGCTCATCGATAATGGCACGTTTTTCCTCCACCGACACCGTAGCGTCGGACAGCTGCGGAATGCAGCCCGCATCCATCGCCACGTTCCCATAGGCGGTCAGCTCCTGCTCAATGCGTTCTGCCGCGAGTAAAGCCGTCTCGCTCATCATCTGGTCAACCGTGTTGATCGTGCTCCTGTAATTGAGCGTAATGCTGGATGCTCCCACCGCGACCAGCGCGATCAGGATTGTCGCCATCAGGCAGACTGTGATTTTTGTGCGAATACTTTTCATCTTTGGCACCTCACTTGTTAATATTCAGGCTTATTTTCCTGTGATGATGAAAAAACAAACCCCCTTCCGGGGGTCTGCCTGCCATAACGGAGAAGGAGGGATTTGAACCCTCGCGCCTGTTACAGCCTACCGGTGTTCGAAGCCGGACCCTTCAGCCACTTGGGTACTTCTCCATACGTATCTATTCTATACGAAAACGCTCCGTTATGCAAGCATAAAATAAAACAAATCATAAGCTGCTCCCCTTTTCGGTCGCCTCCACCACGATGCGGCAATCCGCCACATACTGGTAATTGGCTTCCAGGGCATAGTCCACCTCGAGGCGAATGCCGTCTTCCTTTTCAATGACCTCCACCCGCCCCGTGTCCAGACCGATCATAATGCCTCCAAAGGGCGTACGGTACTGGCTTAAGCTTTTTTTCCCTTCATCAAAAAACATCTGCACATTTAAGAGTCCCCGCTTTGTCAGAGAAAGCTCCTTTTCCCGAAAGCGCATCACATTTTTGGCGGGCTCCCGAAATCCTTCCATATACTCGTCAAACAGCAGATAATGATTCCCGTTTTTAAAATAATATTCTCCCTGCTGCACGGTTTCCACATCATCCCCCGCGACATTCTCCATAAACTGTAGTCCCCGGATGGAGATCATTACATCCTTTGTCATCTCAATAATCCTCTATCTGAATCACTTTTGCGCTTAAAATTCCGTATTTGATGATGGAGTTTGCAAAATGGATAAACTGATCCGCCCCATCACTGACAAAAAACTGATGCTGGCTTGTTCCAAGCGCTGCCGGCTCAGGATTGGAAAGACTGCGCGCTTCCAAAACCTTCTTCAGCTTTCTTGCAGTCTCATAGGCGGGATTGACAAGCGTCACATGTTCTCCCATGATTCTTCCCACCGTAGCACGGATCAACGGATAGTGCGTACAGCCCAAAATCAGCGTATCGATATCAATATCAATCAGCTCGCTTAAATACCGCGTCGCGATTTCATCCGTCACCGGATCCTGCCAGAGCCCCTCCTCCACCAGCGGAACAAAAAGCGGGCATGCCTTGCCGATCACCTGAATGTCCGGATTGATCCTGCGGATATATGTAGTGTAAATGTCGCTTCCGATGGTTGCCCGGGTGGCGATCACACCAACCCGCCCGTTCTGGGTCGTCTGTGCCGCCACCTTCGCGCCGGGCCGCACCACATCCACAAAGGGGATATCCGTATCCCGCTCCAGCTCCTCCAGCGCACAGGCGCTCGCCGTGTTGCACGCCACCACGATCGCTTTGACATGCTGTGACCGCAAAAACCGTACGATCTGCTTCGAGTAACGCGTGACCGTTTCCTTTGATTTGCTTCCATAGGGCACCCGCGCCGTATCGCCAAAATATATGATCCTTTCGTTCGGAAGCTGCCGCATGATTTCCCGCACCACCGTCATGCCTCCGATTCCCGAGTCAAAAACACCGATCGGCATTTTTCGTTCCAATTCATTCTCTGTTATGCCCATCCTCTTTCCTTTCTCCAAGCAATTCTTCTATTTTTTCCAGAAAAGCAAACCGGATTTCCACCTCCCCCTGCTTTGCTGTCATGATATTTCTGTAATCCGTCACACAGTCTTTGTCCACTTCCCGGCCGCTGCCCACAATCCGGTACATATCCTCCGTGAGCGCATACTGCGGATATATGATGCCCCAGAACATCATAATTGTCAAAAATAATATGCCTGTACGCAGATGGTTTTTCATTTTTTTCCTCCGATACTCTTTTTTAAAAAGTATCGCCTGCATACACGCCTTTTATTCCTTATCAGCCCTGCTTATTTTTTTGTCCGGAGATCATGCGGATCACCGCTTTTTCCTGGTTATCGATATGCAGCCGGATTGCCCGGGCGCCGCCCTCTTTATCCCGGTCACGGATCGCCTCGTATATTTTCCTGTGCTCTGTAATCAGCTGCTCGTAATGCTTTTCATCCTTCACATATTCCAGACGATAGCGGTACATCTGCTGGGAAACATTGCCGATCATCTGCACGAGTCTGTCGTTGCGGCTCGCAGCCAGAATGATGTCATGCAGCGCCACATCCGCCCGTGCGACCCGGTTGGCGTCTCCCTGCCTGGTCTCTTCCGCAAAATGATCGCACGCACGCTTCAGGCTGTCAAGCTCCTCCTGCGTGATGCGCTCACATGCAAGCTCTACAGCCAGGGCATCCAGGGCGCTGCGGACCTCCAGCACCTCCCGCAGATTCTTCTCCGTGATCTGGGCGACCTCCGCCCCCCTGCGGGGGATCATCGTCACCAGCCCCTCCAGCTCCAGCATACGGATCGCTTCCCTGATCGGCGTTCTCGATACCCCCAGCTTATCGGCAAGGTGAAGCTCCATCAGCCTCTCCCCGGGCTTTAGCTCGCCCGTCAGAATGCTTTTCCTGATCGTCTGAAACACCACATCCCGAAGCGGCAGATAAGCATTGTCATTTTCCTGTTCAAAATCCTTCATATTTGTTTTCTACTCCTGTCTGTATGTACATGCACCGGAAAATATGTTTCTTTTCTATTCCCAAAACCTGGTCAGTCCGTAAACGCTGTCAAATATACCTGCTCCGTAAATTTACGCTGCCGCATCGCCTCATATGCAGCGCGCGCAGTTTCCTCTTTTTCAAAAACGCCAAACACCGTAGGGCCGCTGCCGCTCATGAGCGCATTCAATGCTCCCTGCTCCTTTAGAAATTCCTTCATCTGCGCAATGACCGGGTAATGCGCTATGGTCACTGTCTCCAGCACATTTTCCATCCGGGCCGTAATGCCGGACAGTTCTCCTTTTTTGATGCTCTCCACCATGCCGTCAATGTCCGGATGGCTGCGCAGGCGGTCCGCATGCAGATTTTTATAAACAAATGCGGTCGATACGTCAATATCAGGCTTTGCCACCACTAAATAAGCATCCGGTACGGCAGGAAGCGCTGTCAGCGCCTCGCCGATTCCCTCGGCAAGCGCTGTGCCGCCCATCAGACAATAGGGCACATCCGCACCGATCTGTATCCCCAGCTTCTGTTTCTCCTCCAGCGATAGCTGCAGGTCAAAAAGGCGGTCCATGCCGTGAATCGTCGCCGCGGCATCCGCGCTGCCCCCCGCCATTCCCGCCGCTACCGGAATATTTTTTTCCAGCTTTACCGAAATGCCCTCCGCAATCTGACAGGTATCCTTCACAAGCCTTGCCGCTTTATAAATCAGGTTTTGGGGACCAACCGGCAGCTCCCTGCGGTTCGTCGATATCCGGATACAATCGTCAGACAGCTTCGCAAATTCCAGCCTGTCAGAAATCCCCACTGTCTGCATGATCATTTTCACTTCATGATAGCCGTCCGCTCTGCGGCGCAATACATCCAGCCCAAGGTTGATTTTGGCGTTCGCCTCTATCGCAAAAGAATCCATTCCCCTCTCCCTTCCACCCGGCCTTCCGCCTTTGCCGGGTGACATGCATGTCTGTATTTTGTATACAATAATTGTATTCATTTTAGAACAATAAAACTGCATTTGTCAATGGGTATCCGGATTTATCATATGGCTTTTAATCGGGAAATTACTCATAAAAACAAAACCACCACCGGAATTGTGACCACAGAAACCAGCGTGGTCAGGACAATAATTCTCGCCAGCGCGTCCGCAGAAAGTCCATGCTCCCGCGAACACATCAGCGGAAGATTTCCGCTGGGAACCGCGAGCAAAAGAGCCAGCGTTCCCAAAAGAAGCGGATCTTTTACAAAAAGCTTTAGCAAAAGCACACCGCCAATGGGAAGCAGAAGCATCCGCAGGGCAATGAAGAGATAATCCTTTTTATGGCAAAAAAGCTCCCGGACGGGAATCCGGGCAACGGAAACGCCAAGCACAATCATGGATAAGAAGGTGGTCGCCCGTCCCGCATAGGTAACGGTATCCAGGATAACTGCCGGCAGGTCAAAGTCCACAAGATAAAGCAAAATTGTCAGCAGCGAAGAAACCGTTCCGATGTTGACGGTTTTTACAAGGAATTCTTTTATGCCTGCCGCCGATTTCTCCCCTGCCCTTTTTTTAATCAGGCTGACCCCCGCCGTATAAAATAACAGATTATAAACCACGCAATTGATGGAAACATACGCAAGGGCATTCCCGCCCAAAACTGCCGATACCAGCGGGATGCCAAGGAAGCCTACATTTCCGTATACAGTCAGGAAATGATACATATAGCGATCCTCCTGTTTTATGCGCAAAAGCCGCGGCACGACCATGCCTGCCAGCATCAAAGCCGCATACGCCAAAACAGTGACAGACAGCGCCCCCATGAGCTCGCTTATGGTGATCGCCTCTTTCTTGTCAAAAGCGGAGCAAAGAATCGTAGCCGGATTGCAGATGTTGACGACCAGCCCGGAAATATGGCTGGAGGAAACGTCGTTGAGCTTGTTTTTGTGAAACATGACGTAACCGATCAAAATAATGATGAGCATGACGCACATTTGGCTGATTACCAGTGTAATATCCATAAAAAACCTTCCTTTCACCGCCATAGGGCTTATGGCGTATTCATTTATGAAAACAGAAAGCATCTCCTATAAAGTCAATACCCCCGTCTTTTTCGCAATCCCATCAGGGCAACGCATAAGAACACATCCGCGCACGCCCAGGCGGCGATCTCTCCCCAGAACAGTCCGGCATAGCCGATCCGGCGGGTCAAAAAAAAGGCACATCCGACCCGCATCAGCAGCTGCAGCAGACTGGAGAACATGGGAATCCAGCCGTTGCCCAGCCCCTGTATGCCCGCGCGGAGAATATAGAGCAGATACAGCAGCCCGAAGAAAACCGCCAGCACGCTCAGAAACTGCTCCCCGATCATGAGGGACTGCCGGACCGTTTCCGCCTCTCCCGCCAGAAAACACAAAAGAATTTCTCTGCCTGCAAGCAGCATCACCACCGACATGGCGGCGGCTGTCAGAAATCCCAACAAAACAGCGCTGCGCATGCCCTGCCGGATTCTCCCGCCTTTTTGGGCTCCCAGATTCTGACTCACAAAGGCGCTCGTCGCATGTCCGTAGGAGGATGCCGCCATTTCCAAAAGACCATAGAGCTTGTTGGCTGCCGTGTAGCCTGCGACAAAAACAATGCCGAAGCTGTTGACTGCCGCCTGTACCGCCAGACCGCCTGCCGCCGTGATGACGCTCTGAAGGGCAAGCGGCACGCCAAGGCAAAGCTGTTCTTTCATGACCGGCGCCCATTCCGCCGGCTTTCCCCTTTCGTTGACTGCCGCCTTTTCATTTTGCTTTACGAAATCCCTTTGCCGGCGCAGCCGCTGCCCATGGGCAAAGACAAAGGAAAGCAGCTGCGATATCAGCGTTGCCGCTGCCGCGCCGGAAATTCCCCATTCCAGCCCCATCACGAACCACAAATCCATCAGCACATTGCAGACACAGGATAGCGCGGTCGCGAAAAAGGGGGTTTTACTGTCTCCAAAGGCACGCAGAATTGCCGCTTCCATCCAGAAGGCAAAGGTCACGGGAATTCCCGCATAAATCCATCTCAGATAAAGCAGTGCCATCGCATATGCCCCGTCCGGCGTTTTAAGCAGCTTCAGCAAAAACCCGGCTGCCAGCTCCCCCGCCGCCAAAATTGCAACCGCCCAGAACCCCGAAAGGATCCCCGCACACCGGATCGCTTTTTTTGCGCCCCTCTCATCCTGCGCACCAAAAAAACGGGCGATGATAATGCCGAAGCCGCCCGTCATTCCCTGAATTGCGCCAAATACCAGAAACGAAAGCCACTCCGTACCGCCGAGCGCCGCCAGCGCTTCCATCCCCAGCTTTCGTCCCACAATCATGGTATCCGCAAAGGTATATATCTGTTGAAAAATACTGCCGAACATCAATGGCAGGGCAAACCGGAATATCTGCCGGAAGGGATTGCCCTCCGTCAGCCGCACTGCCTTTTGTCCCATGCCGCTCTCTCCTCTGTGCGCATGCATTCCCGGCATGATAAACGGAGCCCTTTTGTAACAGCTCAGACCTGCCTGAACTGTTATGCCCTTTCATCCCTGCTTCTGCTCGCTGCGCAAAATCTCCATCAGCCCCGACGCATCTGAGCCCGGATGCCGAAATACCGCAGAGCCAGCCACAATTACATTCGCTCCCGCCCGCAAAACGTCCCGTACATTGTCCGCCGTAATGCCACCGTCCACCTCCAGATCAACGGAAAGTCCCCTTTGGTCAATCAGGGTCTTCGCTTCCTGCAGACGTCCGATCGCCTCCGGAAAGAACTTCTGTCCTCCGAATCCCGGCTCCACACTCATGATCAGCAAAAGCTCGATCTGATCCAGATACTCCGATACCGACTCCACCGGTGTGCCAGGCTTGACAGACAGTCCCGCCCTGCATCCAAAGCTGTGAATCAAATCAATCGTTTCCTTTACGTCCCTGCAGGCTTCCAGATGAACCGTGATGATGTCCGCACCCGCCTTTGCAAAGGCCTCTATATACCGGTGGGGATCCACGATCATCAGGTGCACATCCAGCACCATATCACAGGATTTGCGGATGGACTCCACCACGCATACCCCGTACGAAAGCGAAGGCACAAAAACACCATCCATCACATCAATATGCAGATACTTCGCTCCGGCATCCGAAACTTCCCCGATCTGTTCCCCCAGCCGCATCACGTCCGCGGCGAGGATCGAAGGCGCTAATATATTTTCCATGCACATAACCTCATCTTTCGCATCCAGACTCAACATACGTATTTACTTTACCACAGTTCCCATTATCCGGTCAAATGGTTTCCTGCAATTTCCTGTCTGATTTACATTTTCATATTACGGGAAAGTGTCTCATAAGATGGTAAAAAGCTTTTCGGGTTATCGCTTTGAAAAAAATCAAACGTTTTCTTCCGGGACTTTTGGCCGTCCCGCTTCTTCTTTCCATCGTTTTTGTCTGTCATGGGTTTGACAGCTTTTTCTTTCACCGGATGACAAACGCTTATTTTACCCGGTCGCTGGAAAATGATGCGCTTACCCTGCATTTTACTCTGGCGGACCCGGAGTCCTACGGCATCGCATTAAAAAATGCCGCTCTTCCGGTTTATTCCAAAGAGGCGTCTCTTGCGTCCGCAGAATTTGCACAGGACTTTCTGGACCGCCTCCTGCGCATCAATCCGGACCGTCTTAAGGACCAGGACCGTTACACCTATGATCTGCTTTGTTCCTTTCTGGAATGCAGAATTGCCGGAGAAGAATTTGCCTGTTATGAGGAGCCGCTCTCCCCGTCCTCCGGCATGCAGAGTGAGCTTCCGATTTTGTTTGCCGAATACACGCTGCGGAGCAGGGAGGATGTGGACACCTACCTCTCCCTGCTGGAATCCGTCCCGCCCTACCTGCAGGGACTTGCCGATTTTGAGGCAGAAAAAGCACAGGCCGGTCTGTTCATGACGGCCGCGGACGCCCAAAATGTGATCTCCCAGTGTGACAGGATCATGGATGAGACCGCCCTGCATGCGGGCTCCCATTTTTTACAGGTCACTTTTGCAAACAGGCTGGAGGCTCTGTATGACGAAAAGCTTCTTTCTGCCGAAGAAAAAGCCTTTTATCTGACAGAAAATGACCGCATCCTCACCACCGCCGTCCTGCCCGCCTATCAAAAGCTGGGGGACGATATGCTGCTGCTTTCCGGAACGGGGCAATATGACGGCGGACTTTGGGAAACGCCAAAGGGCAGGGAATATTATGCCTGGCTGGTCGATCGGACCACCGGCTCCATGCTGGATATGGACGGCATCTATACCATCCTGCAAAAGACTTTTCAGAAAAAATTTGCAGAGTTTAAGGCGCTCTGCAACCGTTACCGGGAGCTGACCGGGAATGCCCCCGATTTTTCCCTGCTTTCGGAGGGTTTTCCCCTTTCCGATCCGACGGCGATTCTGTCAGATCTGCAAAGCAGAATGGAGGAGGACTTTCCGTCCCTTGCCGCCCTTTCCTCCGAATCGATAAGCTGCACCATCAAGGATGTGGATGCAGCGCTGGAGCTCTATACGAGCCCCGCCTTTTATATGACGCCGCCCATTGACGATCTGTACCACAACACGATCTGCTTAAACCGCGCCTCCACCTCCGACGGGCTTGAGCTGTATACCACGCTCGCCCATGAAGGCTATCCCGGGCACCTTTATCAGACCGTCTATTCCTCCCTGTACGCTTCCGCACAAAAGGAGCTGCCCATCCGGGAGCTGCTCTCCTACGGCGGCTATGTGGAAGGCTGGGCATATTATACGGAGCAGCTTTCCTATGATTATGCGGCGGACCTTCTGGGCAGCGCAGACTCCCGTTCCGCCGCCATTCTGTGCTGTCTGGCGAGCGTCCAGCGCGACCTGCAGATCAACCTTTTTTCCCTGCTGGACGTCTCCCTGCACTATTACGGCGCGTCCCGGGAGGATATTCTGCGCTCCCTGACCTCCTTCGGGCTGCCCGAAGAAAGCGCGGAACGGATTTATCATTATCTGCGCACCGCCCCCGCCACTTACTTAAAATATTATGTGGGCTATCTGGAAATGACCGCATTAAAAAACAGGGCGAAGCAACAGTGGGGGGAGGATTTTACGCCCCTGCGCTTCCACCGGTTCGTGCTGGAGGCAGGTCCCTCCGATTTCACGAACCTGACAAAACGCCTGAAAGAGGGACATATCAGCGAGCGCCGTATGGCGAGCTGATATGCTTCACTCAATACTCTTCAAGGATTCTGCCATATTGATACGCTCCAGTTTGAGGTACATGGCGAGATCCACCACAACCATGAAGACGAAGGTCAACAAAATGCTCCACAGATAGCTCAAGGGTAAAATCCGTATGTCGAAGGTGATCATATCCACATCGATCTGCTCTATGACAAACCGGTGTAAAAATATGCCCAGGAAAAGTCCCACCAGCGCGCCGATCGCTGTCAGCACCACATTTTCTCTGAATACATAGGACGCCGTTTCATTCGGATAAAAGCCCAGCACCTTGATCGTGGCGATTTCACGGATGCGCTCCGTGATGTTAATATTGGTCAGGTTGTAAATGACGATGAAGGCCAGCGCTCCGGCACAGAATACGATCAGCACCACGATATAATCCAGACTGCTCATCATATTGGCAACGCGCTCCGTAAAATCCTGACTGTCCGAAATCGCGGACACGCCGTCACAGCCCAGCAGCTTTTCCGAAAGCGCCCGTACGTCCGCATCCGCGGAAACATTGACATAAAGGCTTTTATATTCCGGCGCGCTGCCATTATCCGCCTCCCAGGTGTCTGGGCTGATGTATACATAATTATATACGAAATTCCGGCATAACCCCGTCACCTTCACGGTCAGCCTTTCCCCGTCCTCATTGCGCAAAGAAACCTCATCGCCGACGCGGATGCCACACTTTTCCGCCAGCTTTCTGTTGATGATTGCCTCCCCCTTTTGGGGCCAGGCAAGGGGCGTTTTATCCTCCGTATGCAGACTGATATATTTTCCCATTTCCTCAGGATACTTCGGAATAACGATGTTGGCGGCTTTTACGGCATCCGGTCCCGTCAGGTCCAGCGCCTTTTCGCACACGATTGTGACCTCCCGCGCGCCGTTTTTCAGCGCCATCTGCATCACAGGGGATTCCCCGTCATCTATCGGGTCCGTAAGCATCACGCCCAGCTCATAAAGCTGCACCTCCCCGTACTGCTGCGCCGCCACATCCATGATGGAATCCCGGATGCCAAAGCCGGTCAAAAGGAGCGCCGTGCAGCCGCCGATTCCGATCACCATCATGAAAAACCGCCGCTTATACCGCAGCACATTCCGGATGGAAACCTTCACCAGAAAAGACAGCCGTTTCCATAAAAAGGGAATTTTCTCCAGAAAAATCCGCTTTCCGCTCTTGGGGGATTTGGGCCGGATCAGCTCCGCCGCCACGCTCTTTAGCTCATACCGGCAGCACAGCCAGGTCGTTCCCATGGAGCATAAAAGCGATACCAGCAGCGAAATGCCCGCCAGAGCCGGATCAAAAATCAGGCTGATTTCTCCCAGATGATACATGATTTTGTAGGCATTCCAGATCACGGAGGGAAATACGATACAGCCTGCCGCAAAGCCCAGCACACAGCCGATGAGCGCCGCGCTGCCGGAATAAAACAGATATTTTCCCATAATCGCGATTTCGCTATAGCCCAGCGCCTTTAACACACCGATCTGGGTTCTCTGTTCTTCCACCATCCGGTTCATGGTCGTGATGCAGACCAGAGCCGCCACCAAAAAGAAAAACAAAGGAAATACCCTGGCAATCCCCGCCACAATGGAGGAATCGTTTTCAAAGCAGGCATAGCCGATATTGGTTTCCCGTCCCAGCACATAGATGTCAGGCTCCTCCAAATCCGCAAGCTCTGCCTTCGCGTCGGCAATTTTCTCCTCCGCCTCCGCCGTCTTTTCCTCCAGCTCCTTTAAGCCGTCTTCATATTCCTGTCTGCCCTCCTCCAGATCCTGTTGGGCGTCTGCAAGCTTCTGCCGGTTCTCTGCAAGCTCTGTCTCTCCCGCCGCAAGCTCCTCCTGCGCATCCGCAAGCTCCCGCCTGCCTGCCGCCGCCTGCCTCTCACCCTCCTCGATCTGGGCGAGTCTTCCGTTCAGCTCTGTTTCCTGTGCCTCCAGCGCCTGCAATTGCGCCGTCAGCTGCATGACGGCAGCGCTGCTCTCTGCATCCTGTGCCGCCGCATACGCCGCCTGTGCCGCCGCCAGCGCGCCCTCCAGCTGCTCCCGTCCCCGGGCAAGCTGCAGCAATCCGTCCTCCACCTGCATACGTCCGTCTGCCAGCTCTGCTTCGCTGTCGGAAAGCGTCCGCAAATTCTCCTCGATTTCCCTTCTGCCGTCGGCAAGCTCCCTTTCTCCGTCCGCGATTTTTTCATTGGCATCCGCCAGCTCTGCCTCCCCGTCCGCGATCTTCCTCTCCGCGTCCGCAAGCTCCTGCCGGGCATCCGCGGTCTTTTCTGTAAGCTCCCCCTCCGCATCCCGTATTTTCTCATTCGCTTCCGCAAGAATCCTGTCATAGCGCTGCCCGGCGGCGGTTTCGGTCAGGGGCTTGGCCCAATCCTTCCAGTTTTTGACCGCAGCGTCATATTCATCGCCATATAGCGCATATTCCTGGTTCATCCGCACAAATATTTCCGTGTAAAAATCGCTGTCAAAGCCCTCCGGCGGCAGATAAACAAAGCCGCTCACCTTACCGTTTCCCAGGGTGGAGGTTCCCCGCTCATAATTGGCATAATAGACCGCATGCGCCACACCCACGATTTCATATTCTTCATGGGCAAAAAGGTCTGCCGTATCCGCATCATTTTCTCCGGCTACCCGGATTTTCGTGCCGATAGCCGCCAGCGAATAGCAATTGGAATCCACCACACATTCGTTGGACGCCTCCGGCAGCCGTCCTTCCTTAAGCTGCAGCTGATTCTGTACCGGAAGCAGCGTCTGCGCTGTCATGACCTGAATTTCCCCATCCTGACTCTCCGCAAGGAAATCCGTAAAGACCGCACCCTCCGCTGCCTTTACCCCATCCCCCTGGGAAAATGCCTCCACCGCATCCTTTTCAAAGCCCAGCGTGGACAAAAGGCGCAGATCGAACAGTTCCTTTTCTTCCATATAAGCGCTGCCCGACCGCACCATTGCGGGCGTGGTCACCATCAGCCCCGCAAAAAATCCGACTCCCAGCGCCACGATCGCAAGAATCGCGACAAAGCGCCCGAAGCTGTTTTTTATTTCCCGCAGTGTTGTCTTTACCATTCGATCTCCTCCACCGGCACGATATGGTCATTTTGGCGCATGTCCGTGATCATGCCGTTTCTCACCGTGATAATCCGGTCCGCCATCGCCGTCAGCGCCTGGTTATGGGTGATGACCACCACCGTCACACCGCTTTTGCGGCACGTATCCTGCAAAATTTTTAAAACGGCCTTGCCCGTATTATAATCCAGCGCCCCGGTTGGCTCATCGCACAGCAAAAGCTTCGGGTTCTTTGCAAGCGCCCGGGCGATCGCCACGCGCTGCTGCTCTCCGCCGGAAAGCTGTGCCGGAAAATTGTTTGCCCGCTCCTGTAAGCCCACCTGTTCCAACACCGTCGCCGCATCCAGCGGCTCCCTGCAGATCTGGGAAGCCAGCTCCACATTTTCCAGCGCCGTCAGATTTTGCACCAGATTGTAAAACTGGAACACAAATCCGATATCATATCGCCTGTATGTGGTGAGCTTTTTTCTGTTATAGGAAGAAATTTCGTTGCCATCCAGCATAACCTTTCCAGAAGAAAGGGTATCCATGCCGCCCAATATGTTTAAAATTGTGGTTTTCCCCGCGCCGGACGCGCCAACCACCACGCAGAACTCCCCCTTTTCAATGGTAAAGCTGACGCCCCGCAGCGCCTCGATCTCCACCTCGCCCATGTGATAGGTCTTTTTGACATCCTTAAATTCTACAAAGCTCATCGCTCCTCCTCCTTAGCCATCAGCTCTTCCAGATACTCCCTGTCCCACATCAGAATTTTCAGTTTCCGTGCCGCTTCCATCGCCGGTTTGGTAAAATACTGGTTCGTCATCACCGCGCCAACCATCCGGTCGTAATACTCCCGCCCGGCAAAGGCTTCCTGCACCGCCTTGATGCCCACCGGCGAATCGTATCGCTTGCACTGAATCGCGTAGGTGACGCCGTCCTTCTCCGCCAGCACGTCCACCCCATAGTCGCCGCTCCCCCTCGTGACCTCCACTTCATAAAAACCGCCCTGCTCCAGCAGATCCGCGCAGAAAAACTCAAAGTCATGCCCGTCCATCTCATCCAGCCGCTTTCCCAGCAGGCGTCTGCGCAGGCGGCGGGCATAGCGGAAGGCAACGGCAATCACGACGGCTGCCAGCAGCACTGCCGCGCCCGTCAGAAGCAGCGGCCATATCTGTTGTCCTGTTTCTTCCATATCTATGGTGCTCCTTGTCTTTCATTGATCCCTTTTAAAAATGTTACAATATTCCGATTCTCTTTACAATGCCTTTCGCAAAAAATTCATTTTGATTTTAGAAAATCAATAACAGTCCGGCAAAACCTGAAACCGGCTTCTTGCTTTTATTCCTCATTTATGATATGGTAAAAACCAGACTCCCCCCGCTACGATAACGGCGCAGGGAGCTTTTCATGCATCATGCAGATCATAAGAGAAAAGAGGATATTGATTATGGAAAAGAGAGAACGTTTCTCTTCCCGGCTGGGTTTCATCCTGATTTCCGCCGGATGCGCCGTAGGGCTTGGAAATGTGTGGCGGTTCCCCTTCATCACGGGGCAGTACGGCGGCGCCGCCTTTGTGCTGATTTACCTTTTATTTTTAGTCGTTCTGGGGCTTCCCATCATGGTGATGGAATTTGCCGTCGGGCGCGCCAGCCAGAAATCTGCCGCCCTGTCCTTCCATGTGCTGGAACCAAAGGGCAGTAAATGGCATCTGCAAAGCTATGCCTGCATGGCGGGCAATTATCTTTTGATGATGTTTTACACCACCGTGGGCGGATGGATGATCGCCTATGTGTTCAAAATGCTCTTCGGAGAATTTCAGGGAAAGGACGCGGCAGGCGTGGGCGCAATTTTTGACGATATGCTCGGGCAGCCCGGCTATATGACCGGATGGATGATCGTCGTCGTCCTGCTGAGCTTTTTCATCTGCAGCCTGGGACTGCAAAACGGCGTGGAACGCATCACCAAGCTCATGATGAGCTGTCTGTTTGTGATCCTTCTGATCCTGTGCGTGCGCAGTGTGACCCTGCCCGGCGCGGCGGAGGGCATCCGGTTTTATCTGATTCCGGATTTTCATAAGATGGTGGAAAACGGACTGGGAGAGGTCATCTTCGCCGCCATGGGGCAGGCATTTTTCACGCTGAGCCTGGGGATCGGCGCTATGGCGATTTTCGGCAGCTATATCAGCAAGGACAGGTCTTTGACGGGAGAATCGGTCAATATCTGCGTGCTGGATACGCTGGTCGCCCTGTTGGCCGGGCTGATCATTTTCCCTTCCTGTTCCGCCTTCGGAGTGGATCCGGGTCAGGGACCGGGGCTGGTCTTTGTCACCCTGCCCAACGTATTTAACCGGATGGCGGGCGGCCGGATTTTCGGCACCCTGTTTTTCGTATTCATGACCTTTGCGGCGCTTTCCACGATCGTCGCCGTCTTTGAAAATATTATCAGCTTTTCCATCGATCTGTTCCATATCTCCCGGAAAAAGGCGGTCTGGAGCAATGCGATTTTGATCATCGTCCTCTCCCTGCCCTGCGTGCTGGGCTTTAACGCCTGGTCCGGCCTTACGCCGCTGGGCGCCGGGAGCACCATACAGGATCTGGAGGATTTCATCGTCTCCAACAATCTGCTTCCGCTGGGCAGCATGGTTTATCTGCTGTTTTGTACCCGGAAAAAGGCGTGGGGATGGGACAGCTTTATCGCAGAGGCGGATTCCGGAAAGGGCATAAAATTCCCGAAATGGTCCCGTTTCTACGTCACCTGGATTCTGCCCCTGATCGTTTTATTCATCTTCGTGATGGGCTATTACCAGAAATTTTTTGCGAATTAAATCCCTCTGTCTTAGCCGGTGAATTTACCGTCATGAATCAAAACGCCCCGGCGCGCTCCTGTCTTTTCACAGGAACGCGCCGGGGCGCTGTATATGCTCCTTATTTTTTCCCCGTCACGCTCTTCGGGAAAGGTTTCTGCTTTTCCTTTTCGTTCATCGCCATCCGCTTTGCCAAAAACTTCCTTAAGAAAAATACGATATAGCCTGTCTGCAGATATTCAATCTCCATCGTCCATGCCAGCTGCCCATAGAGAACCAGGCCGGATAACACATACACGATGAGAAAAATCATCGGAATATAAATGCCGTACTTTCCGAAATAATTTGCCTGCCAGCCCACTACTCCAATGAAAATCTGATTGAACAACAGCAGCCGCAAAAGCTCCCCGCTCGCCCGGATTTCCTCCGGGAACAGCCCCATAAGAAGCGGATATGCAAAAAACAAAGCCACGCAGGCGATCGCCATCCAGAGCAATCGCTTTTTGTTCTCCTTTGTCAGTATTTTTTCCAGCTCACTGCGGTTATCCTGTGTGTTTTCTCCGTTATGATTCGCTCCCATCGCGCGTCCTCCTTCACCGTTTTTGACAGCTTACCGCCCAGGCAGCCGCCATCCTCTCACTTTTCAAAAGAAAACAGCCTGTTCAGCCACTTTATGCTCCACTCCATCCAACGGGCGTTATAAGAATTCAGGCACCCTACATCCCGCGTGCACACCGACATGCCATGCCACCCTTCCGGAAATACATGCAGCTCGAAGGGCACCTTCGCCGCCGACAGCGCTGCCGCAAAGCGCAGGCTGTTTTCCACCGGCACGCAGTCATCCACTGACGTATGCCACAGATAGGCGGGCGGCGTCTGACCGTCCACATGCTGATCCAACCCAAAATATGCGTATGCCTCACTGCCTTCCTCTGCGCCGCTGACATTTTGTATGGAGCCCTTATGGGCGAATTCATCCGCTACAATCACCGGATATCCCAGAATCATGGCATCCGGACGTATCCGGTCGCTGCGGTTCCATACCCGCAAAAATTTCTCATCATCATAGAGCGTGCCAAGAGATGCCGCCAGATGCCCGCCTGCAGAAAAACCACAGACCGCAACCCGGTCGCTGTCCAGCTTCCATTCGGATGCATGATTGCGAATATGCGCCATAGCCGCCGCAAGCTGCATGAGCGGCCGAAAGCCCGTTGCCTTCTCTCCCACAGAATACCACAGCACAAAGACATGATACCCCGCCGCAAAATATTGCAGCGCTACCGGCTCCGCTTCCCTTTCCGAAACCATGCCATAGCCGCCGCCCGGGCAGACCAGCACCGCCGGCGCTTTGTCAAACGCGCCTTCCCGCCCTTTCATTTCTTCCATTTCCGTCTGCAGATACGCTGTCACGCTGCAGTCCTGTACGCCCTCGGGCGTAAAAGTGAAATATTTCATCGTACCCTCCATGCACCTCTGCGGGCGCTTGTCCCTTTTTGCATTCCACAGGCTTTGGCCTATCATATGCTAATATCAGTATCATATACCCTTCCCGCGCTTTTTGCAAGAAATTGTTCATGGGGAGCAGGGAAATCAATTTTCAGTCGTTACAGTTCACGGTGCCGCCGGATGCGGTCTGCCAAAAGTCTGGTTCCTCCCTCCCGTCCGCGCCTCCAATGCAGACTGCTTTTTGGGCGCCTGATATCCGAAACAGGCAAATCCCCTCCAGAGTGCAGTCCATTTCTGCCGCAAAAGTGGGAAAACGAACAACGTGAGTTCCCACTTTTGCGCAGGAATGGCGGCACTTTGGAGGGATGGATTTGCCGTTTCGGATATGGGTGCCCAAAAGCAGTCTGCATTGGAGGCGCGGACGGGAGGGAGGGGACCAGACTTTTGGCAGACCGCATCCGGCGGCACCGTGAACTGTTACTTTCAGCCCGCAGTGATAAAAATCTGCTTGTCATTGTTAAGAAAAAATGATATATTTATTTCACGACGGCGCATCATTTCATCCTGAATTTCCGGATGCGCTTTCTGTTCCGGGCATTTTGCCCGCGGAATCCGAATTCTGGCTTTTCGCCACAGTTCAATTCGAAACCATGACATGGTGCTGACAGGCGGAAGGTTCGATTCCTCCTGTGAAAAGCACCGGCTTACTCACAAAGGAGGACCGTGAATGACGGATCGCAAACAGAAAAATTCCGTACCGGCGCAGGTACGGGATATTAACAGCAAAGAGATTTTCAAAAATCCCACCCTCTGCTCCCAGTTCCTGCGGGATAATGTGGACATCCCGGCGTTAAAGCGGGTGCAGCCGGAGGATATTGAAGATGTGTCGGAACATTTTCAGGCGTATTTCGGCGTGGAATTCAGCACGGACACAGTCAAAAAAATTCGGCTGAAGGATGAAAATGGGACCCCCGGAGATGTTCCACTGTTTTTCATTTCCCTGATTGAACACAAAAGCAGGGTGGACCATGACATCATGATGCAGCTGCTGAGATATATGGTTTGCATTTGGCACGAATATGCAAAGGAACGGGAGCAGAAAAGACCGGGAATTACCAAAACAAAAAGCTTTCGATATCCCCCGATCCTGCCGCTGGTCTATTACGAAGGGAGCGACAGATGGACAGCATCACAACATCTGGGCGACCGCATCTGGCACAGCGATATCTTTGGCATGTTTGTGCCGGATTTCCGGTACGAAGTAGTCAAAATCCATGATTACAGCAATGAAGAGCTTTTGGACCGGGGTGATGAGATGTCGCTGATTATGATGCTCAACAAGCTACAAAATCAGGAAGACTTCCGGCAGTTTCGGCTGGCCCCGCCGCAACAGCTTGCCGACATGCTGACAAATGCCGATCCCCATATTCTTGAAATTGTAAAAAATGTGATGTACAGTCTGATGATGAAAATCAATATACCTGTTGACGAGGCAGACAACTATGTGCAGGTGATAGGAGGGAACCATATGGGATATTTGTTTGAAAATATGGAGAAAATGGATATACAGGCGGAACGGGCAAATACAGCAGAAGCGAGAAAACAGGCGGAAGAAGCAAGAAGGCTGGCTGATGAAGCGCAGAAACAGGCAGACGAAGCGCAGAAACAGGTTGCCCAATTGCAGCAGGAAAAAGAAACTCTTCGTACAGAAATCGCCTATCAATCCTATATAACCGCCTGCAGGGATTTTTCATGTACAAAAGAAGCCGCTGCCAGAAAATTCGCCGAAAAGTTCCAGACATCCCTGGCAGATGATCCGCAGGAAGCCTTGAAAAAAGCGTTTGAAAAAGTGAACCAATACTGGGACGAAGCATAAAAAACACGTAGCGGGATTTGTTCCAGGGCAGGCCCCGGTTTGTGTCTCATGCGGCTTTCATTCCTTCGTTATGGACGGGCTATAGAGGACGGCAAAAGTAACTACCGCCCTCTATAGCCCTTTTGTGGAATGCGCACGCTGTTCCCGCACAATCGCATCAGCTGCAGGTATGCCGAATCCGCAAGCAGACCCATCCGCCCGTATCTCCATTGCCAACCGTCAGGCTGCCGCCATGCCGCATGGCGGTCTGACGGGCAAAATACAGCCCCAGTCCCTGATGGCCTTCCCGCGTCCGGGCGCTGTCCGAGGTATAAAACATCTGCCCCGCCTTCTGCAGTGCTTCGCCACAAAAGCCGGGACCGCTGTCCGCAACCGTAAACCGGATAAATTCCCCTTCTTTTTCTGCAGTGAAGCGCACTTCACCGTCCCTGGGCGTAAAACGCACCGCATTGTCCAGCATATTGAAAAGGGCACGGTGCAGCTCCTCTTTCCGCGCCATAAAAAAGAGCTCTAAAGGTGCATCGCATCGCAGCAAAATCCGCCTTTGCCTGCACAGCGCTTCTCCCTCCCTGCAGCAGTCCTCATAAAAATCCGGCAGGAAAACAGTTTGCTTCCTCTCCGCCTCCATCCCCTGCACCCAAATGACCTGGCGCAGACGGTCCACATAGCTGCGGGCATATTCCGCATTGCGCGCAATCATCCCGGCACACAGCCTCTGCTCTTTGGACAACGCTTCCTCCAGCAAAAGCTCAGCGTTTCCGCCGATCACGGTCAGCGGCGTTTTCAGATCATGGGCGAGAGCGGCAATGCCCTCCCTGCGTTCCTGTTCAGCGCGCCATTGCTGCGCAAACGCCTCCTGCGTTTCTTTGTGCAGCTCTTCCATATTTTCCAGCGCTTCACGAAATTCCCGCACCACAGACCTGTATGCAAGCCTGTCCGGCTCAGCGTCCGCATCCGCCTCCATTTCCCCATTCCGCTGCCGCGCAATACGCTCCCCCGTCGCAGTAAGCAGCCTGGTTTCCCGCAAAATCAGCCGGGCATAATGTCCCGTAATCAGGGCAAGCCCCGCTATTATGATCAAAAGCACAAGCAGAAAATAACTGAGCTGAAAATCAGGCAGGCTGCTTTGCAGCCCGGGATCCACATAGGCAACCGCATAATCAAACTGAAGCAGGCAGACTGTTCCATCCATTAACGGCACCGTTTCATGAAACTGGGAATAAAGAGAATTTTTTTTGGCATCCCGCATGCTGTCCCGCGCAATTGCCAGCTGCTTTTCATTCATATTCGTATGATAAACCTGCGCGTCAGATTTCTGTTCTGCAAAAACCGCATACCGGCATGGCGCGGAGATCACCTCTTTTGCAAAATCCTCCGCCGTCATTTCCCGCACAAGGGGAATCGCCCTGTAGCACGCCTGTGCGCCCGCGTTCGCCCGGTATAAAACTCCCATGTTCTGCAGCGCAAACATGAGTAAAACAGCGGCTGCCAGAAATGTCACGCCAAAAATGCCTGACAACAGCAAATACCGTATAAAAATTGTCCGCAGGGCAACACCCTTCGTTCTCTTTCCCATTTTACAAAATCCCCCGGATTGATTCGTTTTTGGAGCGATGGTTTTGCCGCAGGAAGCGTTTGAGCAATCCTGCCACCGCCCAAACGCCTCCTGCCGCCTTTCATTTTATGACGGAAACAACCACGACAGCGCGTACAGAACATATACGTGCGCCGGATAGAATACATAAAAAAACCGTTTCACCCCCGCTCCACGCTTTCCATTGTAGCACAGCATCAAAAGCGCCGCAAAGCTCCCATACCACTCATAGGCTTTTGTGAACATCCATGACATGGTAAATCCCGGCACAGTCCGAAGCTGCCAAAGGGGAAGCAGGAAGAACAGCAAAAGCTCCGCTACAGCAAACAAAATTAATTGCAATCCTCTTTTTTCCCGGAATCCATAGAGAATCATGCCCAGCAGAATGTAAGGAAGCCCGCCGTCAATAATCACAGACCAGGCAGGCAGCGCCGTATACGCCAGCAGGCTCGCTATGCCTCCAAAAGCCGGAATGACGGATATCACAAGCATCGCCAGAACCGGCCATGCAAGGGGCAGCAGCACGCAAAGGATCCCTCTCCCCCATTTTTTCTCCCGGATCCAGTCCATTCCCTGCCAGATGACAAGAAGAATGACAAAATTCATGAAAACGGCGTTCTGCGGATAAAAGCCATCCGGGCGCACCAGCCTTCCGGTCGCGATCATCCCATACTGCACCAGTCCCATTCCCGCAGAAATCAGCCAGATTCGCCAAAAATAACGCTTTCTGTCATGGGTATGGGCAAAGCCCTCCGCCATGCAAAACAGAAAGACCGGCGCAGCCAGGCGCCCCAGCATGGAAAACCATTCCGGCACCGGCAGCATGGGCGAAAAGAAATAGTGCATATGATCCAGCACCATAAAAAACAGGGCAAGCAGCTTCAGCGCCGTTCCGGTCAGCCCTTCTCTCCGGATTTGTGTGAGTGTATTCATAAAAAACCTCCTTCTTACGGCATCCCGCCGTTGATTCCGACAACGGGTTTCACACAAAATTCCGCTGTCTATGAATACACTCTAACGAATAAAAATAAGGAAATGATAAGGATATGAAAATCAATGTCACGAAATTCAGCGGTGGAAGCAGAGCAAAAAACAGCGGCGGGTACGGAAGCGGACGCCCCTGTCCCGATGCCATTTCACCTCAGCCCATTGACTCCTTTTTCCACTTATAACCGATTCCCCATACCGTTTCCACAGGACTGATTCCCACGCTGCGCAGCTTTGCCCGGATATTCTTGATGTGCTCCGTCACCGCGCTGTCCTCCGCCTCCCCATCATAGCCGAATACCGCTTCATAAATCTGTTCCCGGGAAAAGGTCTGCCCGCCATGCAGTGCCAGAAACTCACAGATTTCGTACTCCCCCTTCGTCAGCTTCAGTGGCTTTTCTTCCACATACGCTGCCTTTTCCTGCAAATCAAAGGTCACCCTGCCGCACACCATACGGTTGCGGGGCGTTCTGCCCTCCCTGCGCAGGTGCGCGCTCACCCGCGCCCGCAGCTCCCCGATGCGGAAGGGCTTTGCCAGATAATCGTCCGCTCCCAGCCCCAGCCCTTTGATGACTGCCTCCTCCTCCGTCTTTGCCGTCAAAAAAAGAATCGGACAGTCAAAGCGGTCCCGTATCCGCCGGCAAAGGGAAAAACCATCCTCTCCCGGCATCATCACATCCAGAATCACACAGTCCGCCCAGCGACACAGGCTCTCCCGCACCTCGTCCGCCCTCATAAGCGTCACCACCTTATGCCCGTCCTTTTCCAATGCCCGTTTCAGCAAGGAACACACATCCGCGTCGTCATCCACTGCCAGAATTCTTGCCATTTTCTCACTCCCACCCCTTTTGCCGTTACTGTTCCATCTGTGACCAGCAGCCTTTTATCTGCCGGGCATTTTTCCTTCCTCCTTCTGTCCGGTTTTCCTGTCCTGACCGCCCTTTGGCGCTTTCTTTGCCTGCGTCAGCTCAAAGCTCAAATCAATCAGATTTTTGATCACTTCTTCTTCCACAGAGCCATCCAGCCGAATGCTGAGCCAGCTCTCCTTATTCATATGGTACGCGGGATGAATGCCTGGATGTGTCCGCAGAGAGTCAATCAATGTCGGCTCGCATTTTACATTGAGAATGTCCACCATCTCCTCCGTCGAAAGCCCAAGCTTCCTGCCGCTCACCTCCATAATCAGTCCATACCATTTTTTATTATCCGCATGGCGTAACACAGCATTATCATCCTGCCAGGGATAATCCGGCGCTGTGTGATATTTTTTCTTTACATATGCAAAGACCTGTTGTCTGTCCATACCGCACCTCTCTCTGCCAATTTATTTGCAGTATAACAAAATTTCCCTGCGTTTACAATTCCTTCCCGCAAAAGAGATTTCCTATCGTATAAAAAACACAGGCCGCCGCCAGCTCCATCCACCGCATATTAAAAGAATGCGCTGATGAGCTGACTGACGTCCTGCTAAAAACAGCAAATATATTATCCGTCCGGAATCACCTGCATAGGTATATAGAAATCTGGCAACGAATTACAGGCTTTCCGGATGTCCGTTATTCTGTATCGGCAGCCATTGGATAAAGACAGACAGCCATTTATCCCAAAATTCAAAATCATGTAAGCCACAGCTTTCCATAAACACACAGTCATAAGGATTATCCAGCTTTTTCATCCATTCAAACATTTCCTTTTCCGTAGAAATAACACCATCACATGTGCCGCAGCATCCGAATACTTTCGGAAGTACCTTCCCACTTTCGGAAGCCTTCTGTGCCAGATAAACCATATCGTGTTCGGTCCCGTGAACTTTGCCAAGATCCCACTCTCCAAAGACCAATTCCCGGATCAGGTTTAGCGGATGTCTGGGGTCGGCGCCAGGCTCCATAGTTGGCATCAGATCGATGAAACTGGCAGAGGAAAAAATACCGAGGGCCGCATACCGTTCCGGCAAAGTAAATCCGATTTTCATAGTGCCAAAGCCGCCCATACTCATTCCCGCGATAAAATTATCCTCCCGCGCGTTAGAAATGGGAAAGAGCCTGCCTAAAATCCGCGGCAGCTCCTCCGTTATATAATCAAAATACCTGCCTCCATCCGTATTGGTATAAAAACTGATATCCGCATTCGGCAAAACAGCGGCAATTCCGGCTTTGCTGATATATCTTTCCAACGCGGTAAAACGCTGCCAGACGGTATAATCATCTGTCGCCCCATGCAACAGCCAAAGCACAGGATATTTCCCCTGGGCATTTTTCTTTCCTTTCCCGGGTTCAGGTAACATCACATGTAAAGCATTCATACGGGTCAGACATTCGGAATAAATTTCCATTTCAAATAAAGCCATTATAACACCTCCTTTTCCTGCGGAAGCTCCTCAATAAAGCGTTTAATCCACTTATCCCAAAACTCCCATGTATGAGCGCCTTCTTCCTCATAAAACTTATATCGATATGGATTCCCTGCAAAGCCTTCCATAAATTTTTTCAGCCCAATCCCTACAGGATATGCATGATCCGAGGTTCCCACCGCATGAAAAACCTCAGGCAGGGGTTTATGCTCCTCCACATTTTTTCTAATATACATCAGCGTATCGTATTCGGTTCCTTCCAGCTCTCCGGTATCCTCCACGCCAAAATTAATCATATTAACTGATTTTTTGCCGCCCGGCGGTGTCGGTCCTCCTGCCGCCTTATCCCTTAAATGCTCCAGCGGGATAATACTGCTGGCCGACAAAACGCCGATTACGCCATATTTGTCCGGATTCCTCATCCCAATATAGAGCGCTCCGCTGCCGCCCAAAGAAAGGCCTGCAATATAATTTTTTTCCCGTTTTCTTGACAAAGCCGGAAAAAAATCATGACAGATTTCCGGCAATTCTTCCGAAAGGAAATTGTAATAATCCCCGCCATATTTCATGTTACAATACCTGCTATAACCGGCACAGGGCATAATAACTGCCAGTCGCTTCGACGATGCATACCTCTCTATCCCTGTATTTTTTATCCAATCATTTTCATTTCCCCCGCCGCCATGCAAAAGCCACAGCACAGGAACCTCTTCCCCTTCCGCAAGATCCTGCGGAATAATCACATTCATTGTGCTCATCATCAGGATCACATTGGAAAAATAGTGTACTCTCATTATCGCCATAAAAGCTTCCCCCTATCGATTATTATATCTATCCAGTGCAGCCTGATGCAGCTCAATTGCCCTGTCGATATTCATATCCTTTATTTGCTTTACGAATCCGTCCCACTGATCCATCTCAAGCTGACCGGTGATAAATTTGGGAATGGATTCCTTCACATACGTGTCAATATCAGCCATGATGGAGGCATTTTCATTTCCTTCCTCACCTCCCAGTTCCACCCCCGTGGGCATTGCATAATCTGCAGGCGCTGACGCCCACACCTTACAGGAATCCAGCAAAAAGCTATCCACATTCTGATAAGCCTTCGAGTAATCCCTGCGCCCGGGTCCCATTTCCCATGTGTATGCACCGAGCATAGTAGGCAGATCATACTGCTCGTTATACAAAAAATGATCTGTCAGCCAGGGTTGTCCCTCTTTCATGGTGTAATTTTCCTCTTTCCCGTAATTCACCACCAGACTTCCCTCCTCCGTATACATCCAGTCCAATAGCTTTACGGCAATTTCCGGATACGCACAGGATGTCGTGATTGCCCATGGATTATACAAACGTGAAGTCGTATATCGATAGTGTGTTGTCTCCGAAGCGCTCTTTACAGGCGGCTTTACGGGCGCAAAATCCATCTCGCTGTCCTGTGTCGCTTTAAACAAAGAATAAAATCCGTTTCTCGAAGATGCCCAGCTCGCCTCTCCTGCTCCGGTGCGGTTCTCCGCCACATAATCTCCCGGAAGTATATGACTGACATCGTTCGATACAAAATCGGGGTCAATCAGTCCCTCCGCATACCACTGACGCATTAATTCCACATAGTCTTTCATACCCTCTTCCACAAAGCCGTATTTTACCTTCCCATCCACCTGGTAAAAATCCTTTACCACACCAAATGCCGAAAGGAATTCACTGTTGACCATAAACCCATCCCCGGAGATCATCAAAGGCGCATCCGCATGCTTCTGCTCCTTAAAAGCTGTCAGCAGCGTATGCCAATCATCCAGCGTCACCGGTTCCAAAATTCCAAGCTCATCCGCCCAATCCTTGCGGTAAGTCAGCCCGCACCACGGCTCCTCTTCCGTATCCGCTACTGTATACATTGCCCAGATCACGCCGTTGTCGGTGATGCTGTTCTTCTCATACTCGCCTCCCTGTTCCCGTATTGCCTTATAGGTAGGCGCATATTGATCGATATAATCATTCAGCTGTAAAAGCACGCCTTCCCTGACTCCGTTTTCACCGCCGCCCGGATAGGATAGCGCGGCATTGGTTCCATAATCAAAACGGATGATATCCGGCCATTCCTCTGACGCCAGCAGCAGCTGTAACGCAGTCTCCTCTTCTCCCACTGCCGGATGAATAAATTTCAGATTGACCCCGGTTTTTTCCCGGATAAGCTTTACGGCCTCGTTATCCTCCATCGTTTCAATAATCGTATTGCTGTAAGGCATCCACACCGTCAAAGTGACTTCCTCTTCCAGCGGGAAAGAAATCTCCTGAACTGTTATGTAGTGACTTTTGTCAATACCTGAATTGTGCAAAAAGCAAACT
>CAJUEL010000049.1 GCA_910585455.1 uncultured Eisenbergiella sp.
TTTTGGCACATTTGGAGTGACCGGAAGCCTTTTCTTTTTATCTAAGATTTGTAGGAGGAGAGAAGAAGGTTTCTGCGTGAACCCTCCTCTTTAAAGTTTGAATCCCCCCCCTTGCTTGGGAAATTTGAACCCTTTAAGGAAAAATCAAAATGTATTAAACTTGAAAATTAACATTTCAGAAACATATCCTAATCATTTCACAAACAAAAGACAGGTATGATATAGCCATCCAGTGAGAAATCACAAAAAAGAAAATGGAGGTCATTCAAATGACAAAGAAAAATTTTATCACCCTTATTCTCAGTACTATTGGAGGCATTTTGTTTGCGCTTGGTATGTGTATGGCAATGATACCTGAATGGAACACGTTTACGCAGGGGGTTGTTGTTGGCTGTGTCGGCCTTGTGGTGTTGGCAGTTATGATAATCGTCCGCCGTAAGATGGAAGGCAAGCCTATTGTTGTCAAGCTCACTGCAAAGGCTATTGGTACGATTCTTCTAAGTATTGCAGGCACGGCGGCTTTTGGCTTTGGAATGTGCCTTGTCATGGTCTGGGACAATCTGGTGCCTGGGATTGTGCTTGGAATTGTGGGGATCGTTCTCTTGCTATGCCTGATTCCAATGGTAAAAGGATTAAAATAGTTTTCAGGTTTAGGAAAGGAGAAATTTTCATGGCAAAGGCAAAAATTGTAAAGGTAGCAGATAAGATTGCAGAAACTGTAACCGATGGTTATAAGAAGATTGAAGATGGCACTGTCGGTGGTTATAAGAAAATTGAACAGGGTGCTGTCAGCGGTTTTACAAAACTGGCGGACGGGTTTGTAGATCAGTTTCTGACAAAAGAGGGCGAATCAGTGGAGGACGCCAAAAAGCGGATTGCACAGGAGCAGGCGGCCCGTGAAGAAACGGCGAAAAAGGAGCGGGAAGAACGTGAAGCAAGGCAGAGGGAACAGATAGCCGCCAGTAAGGAAAGAGCAAAGAACGCTGCCAAACACCAATAATCAAGACAAAAAGAAGGCGGAAAAACAGTATTACCGCTTTCTTTTTTGTGATTCACTCAAACGTAAACAAAACTTTAACATTTACATGGTATAATGTCCGTATGAATGGAGGTGACAAACTATGTTTCAGATATTGATTGTAGAGGATGATGCAGACCTGAACTACACAGTTTGCGCATTCCTGAACCAGAGCGGATACAAGGCAACTGGCTGCCAAAGCGCAGAGGATGCTTATGATATGATGTACAGCAAGGTGTTTGACATCATTATCTCAGACATTATGATGCAGGGGACAGATGGATTTGAATTTGCTGAAAACGTCCGCAGAATCAATGAGGATATTCCGATTTTGTTTATGACGGCGCGGGACGATATTGCTTCCAAACAGCGGGGATTCAGGATTGGTATTGACGATTATATGGTAAAGCCAATTGACCTTGACGAACTGTTCCTGCGGATTGGCGCCTTGCTCCGGAGGGCAAAGATCGCATCCTCCCGTAGGTTAGAGGTGGAAAACCTTGTGTTGGATGCCGACGAGCACACTGCCTATCTGGATGGGGAAGAAATTTCTCTTACCCTCCGGGAATTTAATCTTCTTTATAAGCTGCTCTCTTATCCGAAAAAAACATTTACCCGCACACAGCTTATGGATGAATTTTGGGATGCGGATACCGCATCAGGCACCCGTACTGTGGATGTATATATGACAAAACTGAGGGGAAAGCTGGCCGCCTGTAAAGCTTTTGAAATTGTTACAGTTCATGGGCTGGGCTATAAGGCGGTGTTGAAATGACAGAAAAAGAGAAAAAAAGGAAACACTTGATGGCTGTTTTTTGGAAATACATAATTTTTTTCCTGTTGATGGCATTCATTATTACAAATTGTATGCTCCTGTTTTTGGATCGGTTTCAAAAGGCAACCGGGATTTCTTACCATGAGGGTAACATCCGGCAGGCCGCTACGCTTACCTTTGGGAATGTGATCCTGCTCAGCCTGATCTGCACGGTGGTAGATGTGGTACGTCGTAAATATATGGTTGAGAGGCCTGTGAAAAAGATAATCAGGGCAGCAGAGAAAATAATGCAGGGCGATTTTTCAGTACGCATCAATCTCCCTGACAGTCCTGACAGCATGGATGGATTTCAGGAGATCAGCCGATATTTTAACAGGATGGCAAAAGAACTGTCCGGTCTGGAAACACTGCGTACTGATTTTATTGCAAATGTATCCCATGAACTGAAAACGCCTCTCGCAGTCATGCAGAACTATGGGACAATGCTGGGGCAGCCAGGACTTTCGGAAGAAAAGCGCATAGAATATGCGAAGGCAGTCACAGATGCCAGCAGACGGCTTGCAGACCTGATTACCAATATCCTGAAACTGAACAAACTGGAAAACCAGCAGATTTATCCGGAGGCAAGGGAATACGACCTTTCCGAACAACTCTGTCAGAGCCTGCTGCAATTTGAAAATACCTGGGAAAAAAAGAACATCAACATTGAGACGAATCTCACAGAAGGTGTCTGTATTCATGCCGACGAAGAACTCCTAAGCCTTGTATGGAACAATCTGCTGTCCAATGCTTTTAAGTTTACGCCTGAAAATGGGACAGTCTCCCTTTCGCTTGCAACAGATGACAGGGGAGCTGTTGTCACTGTTTCAGATACCGGCTGCGGTATGAAACCGGAAGCGGGGGAACATATCTTTGAAAAATTTTATCAGGAGGATACCTCCCATGCAACACAGGGCAACGGTCTGGGGCTGGCACTGGTAAAGCGTGTGATTGATATTATACAAGGGGAGATCAGTGTTGAAAGTGTTCCGGGAAAGGGAAGTATCTTCACTGTGAAGATCAGGAGGTGAAGCTATGCGGATATGCAAAAAAATTTTAGGGTTTTTCCTGTTTCCTAATGGAGCAGTTTTCCTTTTTCTTGTACCGCTGTCGGGAGCCCTGCTTGGATATGCCTTTACAGCGGAAGAAGTACATCAGGGTATCGAATATGCTTCCTATATCCTTTCAGCCTATACCCTGACTGCCATGTGCTGCAGGCTGCCAGGTATTTTACGGGAATTGAAGGAATATCTGGGAAAAAACAAGTATGTGGCAAAATACCAGCAGGATACAGCATGGCGGATGACGGTTTCCCTATATGGCTCTGTTGCCATCAATGTATCTTATACTGTCCTTCAATTAGGGCTTGGAATTATCCATTCTACAGTATGGTATTACTCTATGGCGGTTTATTATCTGATGCTGTCAGTCATGCGGTTTTATCTGCTGCAGTATCTGAGGGGTGGTCATATACCGGGGGAAGATAAGAACGGTGAGCTGCACAGATACCGCTTTTGCGGTGTTGTCCTTATGGGGATGAATCTGGCACTGGCTGTGATTGTATATTATATCACATGGCAGAACAGAACGTTTATCCATCACACGATTACAACCATTGCAATGGCGGCTTATACTTTTGCCTCCTTTACAATGGCGGTCATCAATATGGTACGTTACCGGAAATATCAGAGCCCCGTCCTTTCAGCAGCGAAAGCAATCGGCTTTACTGCTGCAATGGTTTCCATGCTGACGCTTGAAACAACTATGCTCACAGTTTTTGGAAAAGGGGAAAAAGGAGATTTTGACCGTATTATGACTGGGAGTACTGGGGCGGCAGTGACGTTGACAGTTCTTATCATGGCTGTTTATATGATCGTGAAATCTACGAAGGAGCTTAAAGCAAAAAATAATACTTTAACATAACTTCATTACTTTTTCACAGCAAGGCAACATAATGGGGTATCTGTAATATCAAAAAAGGAGAAAGCAAAAATGGATAACATGAAACAAAGTGAGGGCTTCAACTTTACCTATTCTGCCAAAGACCAGGAGGAACTGAAAGCAATCAGGAAGAAGTATCTGCCGCCTGAAGAAGATAAGCTGCAGAAAGTACGGGCTATGGACGCCCATGTTGCAAACAAGGCAACAAGTATTTCCTTGATTATGGGAGTCATTGGTTCACTGGTCATGGGAACCGGTATGTGCTGCTGTCTGGTATGGCAGGGGGTATGGTTTGTTCCCGGCATTATCATTGGCCTTATAGGAATGATTACGGTTGGAATGGCATATCCGGTTTTTCAGCATGTTGTGAAAAAGGAACGTAGAAAAATAGCTCCTGAAATCCTGCGGCTGACTGAAGAATTGATAAAGTGAAAACAGGGGCAGAAAAGAAATTGTACATAACAGCGACGCCGAGAATGACTTTTGAGGGAAAGCGCCTTATCAGATGTGAGCGTTTTATCTTGACATTTGAGACTACTTGTAGTAGTCTGTAATACAGACCACTGCAAGTAGTCTGCGAAAGGAAGAGGAAGCACATGGCAGAAATACAACTAGGCGTTATTGAGGCGCGATATGCAGATATGATCTGGGCGCACGAGCCGGTAACCTCGTCTGAACTGGTAAAGATGACAGCGGTAGAATTTAACTGGAAGAGAACCACGGCACATAATGTATTGCGGAGACTAATAGATAAAGGGTTGTTTCGGAATGACAACGGAGTGGTAACTGCTGTGATTTCCAGAGATGAATTTTATTCCATGCAGAGCAGACAATATGTGGAAGATACCTTTGCCGGCTCGCTTCCGGCATTTATTGCGGCATTTATGCAGGGTTCCGGGATTACAGAAGAAGAAGCGGAAGCAATCCGCAGGATGATTGACAGGGCGGAGGGCTGAGGAGTATGGGCGATATTTTTCTGAAATTACTAAATATGAGTATTACTGCCGGATGGTTAATATTGGCGGTTTCATGTATCAGGCTGTTATTCAGAAAAATTCCCAAATGGGTGAATTGCCTGTTGTGGGGAGCGGTGGCGGTCAGGCTGATTTGTCCGTTTTCCATCGAAAGCCGGTTCAGTATATTGCCGGCTACAGAACCCATAAAATCCAGTACGGTTGTGGAAGGGGAAGTACAGAATTATATACCGTCCATAGACAGCCGCCTGACGATCGTGGAAAATACGATCAACCCGATGCTGACAGAAGCCTTTGCCTATCATGAATCAGATAGCGTAGCGCCATTGCAGGCAGTTACTCATGCTGCCGGTTTTGTCTGGAGCTGCGGCGCGATCCTGTTGATCATTTGTGCGATGGGCAGCGCTATAAAGCTGCATAAGCTTGTAAGAGAAGCGGTATGCGTCAGGGGTAATATTTATGTTTGTGATGCGGTAAAATCGCCATTTATTTTGGGGATTATCGGGCCGGGGGTTTATCTTCCTTCTGCGCTGAATGATAGAGAGCGGGACTATATCCTCGCACATGAATCCGCACATCTGAAAAGAAAAGACCATTGGTGGAAAGCGCTGGGCTATTTATTGTTGTGTATCTATTGGTTTAATCCTCTCTGCTGGATGGCATATTCTCTGTTCTGTAAGGACATTGAACTGGCATGTGATGAAAAAGTAGCCAGGGCTATGACATCTCATGAGAAAAAAGAGTATTCCAGGGTGTTGTTGTCCTGTGCAGGGCAGAGGAGTCTGATTATGGTATGTCCGTTGGCTTTTGGGGAAGTGGGAGTTAAGGAAAGGGTGAAATCCGTATTGTATTATAAAAAGCCGACATTATGGATTACGATAGCGGCGGCTGCGGTATTTGTAATATTGACGGTATGTTTTTTGACGAATCCCACGAGAGAGTATCGGATCAGAATTACAATCCCTGCAGGAAGTACGGAAGCCTTTTGTTATTCAGATCAGGAAATCAGTCCGAAAGGTAATACGCTTACATTTTATGCCGGCGAAGGACTTGGGGACACGGAAATTACATTGCTGCCGGTAGAGGTCAGGGAAGAAAACGCTTACGACGAACCCGCTTATATGACACCGGGAATGCCTGTGAAAATGGATGTGGAAAAAGGCGGATGGTTTAAAATAGGCGTGAATATACAGAACCGGACAGAGGAAAGCAAGGATGTATATATCTCCGTGAGGAATGTGGATGTAAGAATTGCTTCTTTGGATGAAGCTAAGGAAAGCGGTCTGCCCACGGAGAAGATGCCGGGCGGGGAAGATAACGTGGAGGGGAATGCTGTTCCTGAAAAAGACGTTTCTTTGCAGGCGGAGGAAATGCCACCAGAAAACGATACCATACAGAATATGGTACTTTATGAACAACCGGAAGCGGACAAGGTATGTATAAGAGTACAGCCTTCCATGATAAAAGAGTACGCGTACTATTATTATATTCCTTCAGATAAGGACCAGGAATGGCTGGCAGCCCAGGTAGAGGCATTGGATTTGGAAGGGAAACCGTTAGAGAGACGGTGGGAAGGTCATAAGGAAAGAGGCTGGCAGATCATCTATAATGATGTAGAAATAAGAGCGTTTGAAGGAGGGTATTTATATTACACATATGTTGATGAAAATGGCGTCATGGAGTGTTGGATAGAGGCCCCCAAGCTGTGCGACTATATACAGATCATGTTAATGGAAAAAGCAGGCTATCAAAGCTATGATATTTCTAAAATAAAAGATATTGTATCCGCCAGGTTAGATGTCAAGACTGTTTTTACCGGCGGGCAATTGTATAGTCAGACCATAACGGATGCGGAGACACTGCAAAAGTTTGAAGAGTGGTTTAGTAATGCGGAATATATATATGGCGGAACAGAGTGTGGAACACAATGTGCCTGTCTGGAATTGACATTGGCAAACGGGGATGTGGTGAAACTGTCTATGGCGACAGACAGCTGCCCGAATTTCCATATCGATGGAGTCGCCTATGATTATCGTCCGGTGTCAGATTGGGATAACAGCGGGTTTTACAGATGCTTCAATGAAATACCGTGGGAATATGAGTAGGTTATGGCTGCAATGTGGGCAATAACGGCAGATATTGAAAATTTGATTTAGGAGGCAGGCGTATCATGGAAAAATTGAATCAACGGCAGGCAGTGCAGGAGCAGTACAAAAGGACGGATAACTTAAACACAAGGATATCCCTCCATGCGAAATATTCCACCAACAAACAGGGCTTTGGCAACTGGATTTTTTCGCACTATGATCTTTTGGCGGGCAGCAGGGTGCTGGAGCTTGGATGCGGTACGGGAGATATGTGGAAAACAAAGCTGCCTGCGCCAAGGCAGGACATTGCCCTGACGCTGACGGACATGTCTGAGAATATGGTTTCATCCGCAAAAGCCTTGCTGGGAGAAGCAGGGCAGGTTTCGTATGCTGTGGTGAACATAGAAAATATACCCTATGCGGATCACAGCTTTGACAGAGTGATCGCGAACATGATGCTGTATCATGTCCCTGATCTGGACAGAGGCCTGTCTGAGGTAAAACGGGTGCTGGCGCAGGATGGATGCTTTTACTGCGCTACCTATGGGGAAAACGGAATGATGGCCTATATTGCGGGCCTGTTAAAGGAATATGGGGTGACGGATGTCACGAATAAAAATTTCACCCTGCAAAACGGTTGCGGAATTCTGCAAAAATATTTTTCCGATGTCCAAAAGCTGGAGTACGAGGATTCCCTGGCGGTTACGGACGTGGAGGACGTGCTGGATTACATTTTTTCCCTGACTAATCTGTCGCCGGTGGCGAGGCTCGGACGGGAAACGCTGCGGGCGGTTCTGGAAAAGGAAATGATCAATGGCGTTTTACATATCCCGAAGGAATATGGGATGTTCATTTGCCGGATTTGAAAACGGCTTAACAGCAATGTTATGCATCCTGGGCGGTGGGAATAGCGTGAAGAGATTTTCTAAGGCGTCAAAAGACGCCGCCTAAGAAAATCTAAAACTTCACGCAGAAGAATGCCTTGAAAAGCAGGCATTCTTCATCCTGATTTAAGTCGCCGTCTGGCGGTCTCAGCCGTGCAGGGAAGGGCTGGCAATATACTTTTCCAGGGTCGAAGCCACCGCGCCGGGACCGGCGATCATTTCCGTAAAATAGCCGATGACAGCGTCCGCCATCCCTGCCTGAAAAAGATCTGCACCGAAGATATCGCTGCGTTTTAAAATGGGGGCAAGCAGCCCATGGGCATCGCAGGGCTGTCCCAGCCTGACATCGGCGACGACGGGCATCAGAACATCCAGCATCGGATCCGGGCTGGGGGTGAAGGGGCGTCCGGCATCATCAATTCCCATCAGGTAACGCAGCCAGCCCGCGAACACCAGCGGGATTTTTTGAAGGCTCGATATAGAGAGCGTATCGGAGGACAGATACGCCTTGATCGTTTCCCCGAACCGGACCGGGAGCTTCTGCGAGGTATCGCAGGCGATCCGCTGCGGTGTATCGGGCATGAAGGGATTGGGGATCCGGACCTGTAACACCTCATCGAGAAAGGCTTTGGGATCCAGAATGCCGGGGTTTATCACGACGGGAAGACCTTCCTCGTAGCCGATGCTCTCTGCCAGCCCCTTTAATACGGGATTTTTCATTTCATCCGCGATCAGGGTATAGCCCAGCAGGCAGCCGAAAATTGCAAGGGCGGTATGCAGCGGGTTTAAACAGGTGCATACCTTCATTTTTTCCACCTTGTCCACGGTTTCCCGGGTGGTGTAGATGACGCCTGCCTGATCCAGAGGCGGCCTGCCGTTGGGAAAAGCGTCCTCTATGACCAGATACTGGGATTCCTCCGCGTTGACGAAGGGGGCGATCCAGGTGTTTTTGGCGGTGACAGTCTGCTCCAGATCATCGATGCGGTCCGCTTTCAGAAGCTTTTCCACGGCAGGATCCGGGCGGGGCGTGATTTTGTCGATCATGCTCCAGGGATAAGCGATTCTGGAGGCATCGCTCACATAAGAAAGAAAAGCTTCTTCCACAAGGCCGTGATCGGACCAGGCTTTCGCGAAGGCGAGTATGGCGGTTTTCAGCTTATCCCCGTTATGGGAACAGTTATCCATGCTGACCAGGGAAAGAGGAAGCTGCCCGTGCAGATAGCGCGTATAGAGAAGCGATGCCACCTTGCCCAGGTAGCTTTGGGGCGTCCGGGGTCCGTTTGTAAAATCATATAAAATGGCGGGGATGGTTTCGCCTTTCCCGTCCGTAAGGCTGTAGCCCTTTTCCGTGATGGTAAAGCTAGCCATTTGCAGGCTGGGGGCTGAAAAAATTTCCTGTAAGCGGAAAAATGCGGCTTCATTTTGGCTGTCTAAGAGCAAAGACTCTGTGATGCTGCCGATGACCTTTTTTTCCATGCTGCCGTCCGATTTCAGGGTGACGAGAATGGAGTAATCGTCATGGGGATGGTACACCTTTTCGATGATTTCATAGTCGTAGCCTTCTGCCACGATCAGTCCGGTATCGCATTTTCCTTCATCCAATAGCTGCTGCATCAGATTTGCCTGAAAGGCGCGGAAAATATTGCCCGCGCCGAAATGAATCCAGCGGGGCGACGCTTTTGTCGCAGCGGCGACGGTTTTTTTGTCAAAGGCGGGAAGTCGATAGCCCGCTTCCTGCCAGAAAGTGGTATTTTCTAATCCCTGTATGTTTAACTGCATGCTCTGTTCCTTTCTGTAAAGGGTTCTCTCCTGAACGGTTACGCTTTTTGTAACAGTTCAGCCAGGTCTGAACTGTTACGCTTTTTCAATTGCCTCCCAGAGACCGTTTAAATAAGCGGCGCCCAGCGCTCTGTCGTAAAGACCGTATCCGGGCATTGCCACCTCATCCCAGATCATGCGGCCATGGTCGGGGCGTATGGGACCGGCAAAGCCGATGTCATGGAGCGCTTTCATGATTTCATACATGTCAAAGCTGCCGTCTGCCGACAGATGCGCCGCTTCTTCAAAATCTCCGGGATAGTTATGCTTTAAGTTGCGCACATGGGCGAAGTGGATTCTGCCCTTTAACGCGCGGATCATGCCGGGAAGATCATTTTCCGGATTTGTGCCATAGGAGCCGGCACAGAAGGTCACGCCGTTGTGCGGATTGTCCACCATCCGCATCATGCGCTGAATGTTGGGGAGGGTGATGATGATGCGGGGCAGGCCGAATACGCTCCAGGCGGGGTCGTCGGGGTGGATCGCCATATTGATATCGTATTTGTCACAGACGGGCATGATGGCTTCCAGAAAATATTTCAGGTTCGCAAACAGCTTTTCATCATCCACATCCTGATACAGCGCAAATAATTCTTTGATTTTCGCCATGCGTTCTGGCTCCCAGCCGGGAAGGATGAAGCCGTTGGAATCGCCGAAGATGGAATCGAACATTTTGGCAGGATCGATGCTGTCCACAGCCTTTTGATTATATGCCAGGACGGTGGAACCGTCAGGGCGGACTCTGGCAAGCTCTGTCCTGGTCCAGTCGAACACGGGCATGAAGTTATAGCACACCATGTGAATGTCCTGCTGCCCGAGCCGCTCCAGCGTTTTGATGTAATGGTCGATGTACATGTCCCGGTCAGGGGAGCCGGTTTTGATGGCGTCGTGGATGTTGACGCTTTCGATGCCGGAAATATGGAGACCGCTTTCTTCCACCTCTGCTTTCAGGCGGCGGATCGCTTCGGTTTCCCAGGTATCGCCGGGGGCGGTATCATACAGCGTGGTGATAACGCCGGTCACGCCCGGTATCTGCCTGATCTGTTTTAAGGTTACGGAGTCAAATTTGCTGCCGTACCAGCGCAATGTCATTTCCATAATTTTTCCTCGTTTCTGCCAGTTTATGTCCTGAGAATAGCATAGATTTGAATGCAAGAAAATTGCAGGAATTGCTTGATAGATTGTAAAAATTGCTTTATCATAAAGGAGAGATTTTTGTAATAGTTCAGACCTGTCTGTACTGTTACGGTTTTTGGGTGTGCGGACCGGACACGGGAGGAGGGACTTATGCAGCGGGGAAAATTCCGGCAGATGGATGCGGAGGACGAGCGGCAGTTCATGCTGGCGGAGAACTACGAGATTATGGAAAAAAACGGCGTCCCCGTGGGAGCGGTGCAGATGCACAGCCATGATTTTTATGAACTGTTGTATATAGAAGCGGGGGAAATGGCTTATCATGTGGATAATCGTCTTTATCGGCTGCGGGAAGGAGACTTCGTGTTGATCAACCGGAACAGCCTGCACCATTATCAGCTGATTGCGGACGGACCCGAAAAGAGCAGCAGGCGCATTTTGCTGTGGGTTACGAGGGAATATATGCAGCAGCTTTCCGGAGAAAGGGTGGATTTGAGCGCCTGCTTTTGCAGGGGGGAGAGCCCGGTCTGGCACTTCCCGCGCAGGCACAGCAGGATGCTGGTGTCATTTCTGGCTGAACTGGCAGGGCTGCAGGAGGGCGCACAGGAGGAGCAGGGGGAAAATGACCTGATAGGGCGATCCTATATGACGCTGTTTTTCGTCACGTTAAACAGGCTGTGCAGGGATCCGGCTTTCCTGTCCCGGGATGTGGAGCTGGTCTATGATCCGATGGCGGCGCAGGTGCTTGCTTATATTGACGATCATCTGGAGCAGTCGCTTACGGTGGAGGAGCTTGCGGAGCAGGTCGCGCTGAGTAAATATTATTTTTTGCGGCGCTTTTATGCGGCTACCGGCATGACGGCGCATGAGGTTGTGATGAAAAAACGGCTGATGTATGCGTGCCGATTGATGGAAGAGGGGATGTCCGTTTCCGAGGCGTGGGGAAAATGCGGCTATAGAGATTATTCTTCCTTTTTTCGGAAATTTAAAAAAGAATTCGGAGTTTCCCCAAAGGAATTTCAGAAGCGGTGCAGTGAGTCCATGACGGCGACATAAGCCTTTCGGCAGATGCGTGGGTTAGTGGTTTAGTCTATACACGGCGGTTTATTTGGGTTATGATAATCTGTGAAACGATACGACAGGAAAGGAGCGGAAAATGAACGATCAGAAGCAGGTGGAAAAGTGGGGGATTTTTGAGGTGTCCTGCAAGGGTCCCGTAGAGGGGAACCCTTTTACGGATCAATGGATCCGGGGAACCTTTGTCGGCGGGACCGAGGAAGTTACGGCGGACGGCTTTTATGACGGGAACGGTATTTACAGAGTGCGGTTTATGCCATCCTTTGAGGGAGAGTATCATTTCCGGCTGGAGGGAAGCTTTGCCCTGGAGGAAGTAGAGGGGACCTTTACTGTGGGCAGCCCTGCAAAGGATAATCACGGACCGGTCCGCGTGGTCAATACCTGGCATTTTGCCTATGAGGACGCGACACCCTATTATTCGGTGGGAACGACCTGTTATGTCTGGGAATTGCAGGACGATGAGCGTATTGAACAGACCCTGAGAAGCCTGGAGGCGTCAGGCTTCAATAAAATCCGGTTCTGTATTTTCCCCAAGCACTATGATTATAACCTGGGAGAACCCCGTTCCTATCCTTATGAGGGGACTCCCATGGACAGCAGTGTGCTGACAAAGGATAATTTCTGGAACTATACCGGAAAGGCGGAAGGGAACTGCTGGGAGCTGGAACGGTTTTGCACAGAGCATTTTGCCCATATTGAAAAATGCATTCTCGCGTTGCAGCAAATTGGTGTGGAAGCGGATCTGATTCTGATGCATCCGTATGACCGCTGGGGATTTTCCTGTATGACAGACAGGCAGGATGATCTGTATCTGAAATATGTGGTGGCGAGATTTTCCGCCTACCGCAATGTGTGGTGGTCTCTGGCGAATGAATACGATCTGATGGGGCATAAGACCGTGCAGGACTGGGAACGCTTTGCCGACATTATCTGCAAAAAGGATCCGTATCAGCACCTGCGCTCCATTCATAATTGCGTGCATTTTTATGATCATACGCGCCCCTGGGTGACGCATTGCAGCATCCAGCGGCAGGATTTATATAAGAGCGCCGAGCTGGTGAATGAATGGAGAACCCGCTACCGAAAGCCAGTTGTGCTGGATGAGATCGCATACGAGGGAAATATTCAGTATGGATGGGGAAACATTACGGGAGAGGAAATGGTCAGACGTTTCTGGGAGGCGGCCTGCAGGGGCGGCTATCCGGGACATGGGGAAACCTATCTGGCCAAGGATGATATTTTGTGGTGGTCTCACGGCGGGCTGTTGCATGGAGAGAGCTGGAAACGGGTGAAATTTCTGCATCGGATCATGTGCGAGACACCCGGCGTCGGCCTTAAGCCAAAAGGGCGGGAATGGGATGAGATCTGTGCGGTTCCGGAAGATGACCGCGCGGCTTTTGAGACAGGGTATCACCTTTTTTACTATAGCTTCATGCGTCCATCCTTCCGGGATTTTCATTTTGATGATGAACAGGAATATGTGGCGGAAGTGATCGATACCTGGAATATGACGATCGAAGAGGCAGGAAGCTTTACCGGAAAATTCCGTGTGAAGCTGCCGGGCAGACAGTATATGGCGATACGCATCAGGAAACGATGCTCTTTGGTATCAGAAAATGTGATATGATAGCTCGGATTTTGCCTATCTTTTTTTGCGGATCCTTTCTAAAATAAATCTGATGTTATCAGAAAATAACAGTGCAGACAGGTCTGAACCAATGTCGTTCAGTTTAGCGGCAGGCGTCGGGAACAGAGCGGAGAAACGGCGGCGGAAGGGCGGGCAGGAGGGGAGAGACTGTTTCCGGTTGCTTTATCCGGGGCGGAGAAATTCCCAAAATGTCAGTATATTCCTGCCACAGGGCGCAATACTGTCTGAACGGAGTGAGTTTGTTGCGCCCTGTGGCGCTCAGGAATATCCTGGCATTTTGTGGAATTTCCCGCTTCGGATATCGCAACCGGAAACAGTCTCTCCCCTCCTGCCCGCCCTTCCGCCGCCGTTTCTCCGCTCTGTTCCCGGCGTTTGCCGCTGAACTGAATGACATTGAGGTCTGAACTGTTACATCAGAAAAACAGTTTCAGGAGAAAGGAAGGGAAGAAATGCTTGAATGGAAAAAACTGACTGGAGAAGAAACCAATGTGGAGGAGGCGTTTCGGGCAGACTGGGAAGCGGAGAAAATCGATTTTTATGAGGATGTAGCCTATGGAATGGGCGGAGACCATCCCATGTATCTGGATCTGATGGTGCCGCAGGAAAAGACGGAGAAGAAGCGGCCCGTCATTATCTGGGTGCATGGCGGAGGCTGGAGCATTCCTGAGCTGACCAAAAAGTACCGCCCCGTCCATGCCCTGATACAGGCCTGCCATATGGGCTTTGTCTGTGCGAGCATCGAGTATCGGCTGGTGACGGAAAAGCCGTTTCCCGCGCCCATAGAGGATTGCAAGTGCGCGGTACGCTTTCTGAAGGCACATGCGGAGGAACTGGGGATCGATCCGGAGGGCATCGGAATCTGGGGAGAGTCGGCCGGCGGCCAGCTGGCGGCGCTGGTGGGCGCTTCGTACGGGAACCCCCGTCTGGAGGGGAACGGCGGATGGTCAGAGTACAGCAGCAAGGTCAGGGCAGTCTGTGACTGGTATTGCGGCGGCGATATGACGCATATGGGAGCGTATGCCTGCGAGCAGGTGCAGCAACGGGCTAGGGAGCTGGGAATCACGCTGACCCTGATGCCGCGTCAGATGGAGCAGGAAAATGCGAAAAAAGATGACGTGCAGGATGGTCTGTTTGTGCAGATGTTTGGCAAACCTGGAAAGGAAGCCCCTGAGCTTTCCATGGATATCAGCCCGATCTTTTATGTGGATCAAAAACAGCCGGCCTATCTTTTGATGCACGGTGATTCCGATCAGGCGGTGACGCCTCAGTTTTCCTATAACTTTTATGATGCGCTGCTCAAATACGGCCATGATGCCACCTTCGTTCTTGTGCCGCGGCAGGGGCACGGTTTCTTTAAAGGGCAGGGCTATTATGACATTGTTCTGAACTTTTTTTGGAAGAAACTGGTGACTGTTTAAGTGGGATTGCGCGTTTTGCGCGCGGAACGCGTGAAAACGTGGCGGTAACAAAAACTGATCTGCCAACCGGACAAAAGGAGAAAAATATGATGCGGAAACCTGTTTATTATGAAGAGCTGCAGGAGATAGAAATCGCTCCGGTTCCGATTCCGGAGGTGACAGGACCGTTGCCGGATACGGTCAATTCGTATCCGTTCAACGCGGCGCACAGACAGCAGAGGCCAATCAATCTTGCCGATTTCGGGTATGTGGAAGAGGAATATATCATCAGCGGATATGCGAATGTATATGAATATCACGATGTAGGGTTATATCCGAAGATACGTTGCAGGGACGGCAGATATTGTACGCGGATTCTGATTCGGCGGCCAGAGAAACCGGAGAAACAAAGTGATTTTGCGATTCTGGAAATTTTTAATTATGCAGGCGCCGAGCGTGCCTTTGCGGGCTGGGGATATTGTAGCGAATACATGCTCTCCCGGGGGGATGTATGGGTTGGGATCACCATGAAGCAGGGGGCTATTGACAAATTGAAAAACTTTGACGCTGAGCGCTATGAAAGGCTTGGCTTTCCCAATCCTGTCCCGAAGGAAAAAAGGCGCAGGGGACGTACTGTAATGGGAGCTGCCAATGTAGAGGATGAGGGAGAATTTGAAAACGGGCTTGCCTATGATGCCATGAGCCAGGTCGCGGCACTTTTAAAAGCAAAGTCGCCGCAGAACCCTTTGTACGGTAATGGCATCACCGGGAAGGCCGCCCGGTATGTGATCGGAATGGGAGCGTCGGGCTGCGATTTATCCCTGTATGCGGCAGCCCTGCAGCCCTTCGCCATGACGGACCAAAAAGCCCCCTGCTTCGACGGCTTCCATATCCATATGACCGGGTATCCCGGTTTTATCAGCAATGGAGAGACGCGCTTTGAGGCCAACGATGACAGATGCAAAATCATGACCAATGTGCCTCTGGTATGGACCCAGACCATGGGGGATATGCGGGGAGGCGGTGTGCATCCCAGCTATTCCTATATGTACCGCTGGCCTGACAGCGATCTGCCCGGACGGCAGCATCGGCAGTATGAGATTGCCGGCGCCGCCCTGGGAATGGACTGGGATATGGCGGTCTGTCCCTGTGCGGAGGATTTGCAGAAATATGACGGGGAAGGAAAGGAATACCCGCTTGAACGGACCGACGGAGAGATTCCGTTTCATTATGTGATACGTGCGGTGCTGGATCATTTGAAAAGATGGATCAGGGAAGGGGTTCCGGCTCCGAAATCCGCGTACCTTGAGATGGAGGGCGAATATCCGGACGCGGATTTTGTATTGGATGAACACGGGAATCCCCGGGGAGGTGTGCGTTCGCCTTATGTGGATGTTCCGACCTGCACCTATACCTGGAAGGATGACCCGGGAGCCGTCCGCAATATCATCACTCCCTTTTCGCCAGAAAAGCTGAAAAGGCTGTATCCTACCCATGACGTATATGTGCGGAAGGTGGTCGTTTCCGTGATGGAGATGATCGGAAAGGGATTTCTCCTGCCGGAGGATGCGGCGGCAATCATTTTGGAGGCGATGGACACTGCTGTTTTGGAGTGATTCCTACGGGCAATGGGACAGGCAGTCGTGTCTGCGTAAGCAATTGGCGACTGCTGCAGGAATCCTATACGCATATATCGAAAAGTTGCTGTGCTTTGCAGCGTTTCACGAAAAAGCACGGGGTGAAGAAGAGCCGCCCCGTGTTTTTTCACATCTCCGCGCTGTTAGCGTGAAGGCTTATTCGATACATCCATATACAACGTCCCGGACCTTTACATGGAACAGCTCGTTGCGCTCTCCCTGTGTATTATGCATATATACGATGGAAAGACGATCCTCCGGGGAGGCTTCCGACCAGGAGCCATAGCCGCCGGACCAGCCAAAAGCGCCGAGTGAGCCGTTGGATGCGCCGGGAGCCTTGTCGATGAGCGTCCGTACGCCCATTCCATAGCCATAACCGGGAATATCCACCCCGTTATAATGCCAGAAATCCTTAAGCTGTTCTGTACCGAGCTGATTGGTTCTCATCAGGTCGATCGTTTTCCGTCCCAGAAGCCGCTCCCCCTTATACTGCCCGTCATTTGCGAGCATGCTCATGAATACCGCAAAATCCCTGCAGCTGCAGTTTAAATTTGCCCTGGAATATTCCGGTGCGCCGCCGGGCTTTAGGATATCGTCAAGCTCCTTTGCCATGGGCTCTTTCTTTTTATCCGGCGTGATATAATAGCAGGTAACCAGGCGGCTTAGCATTTCGTCCTCCAGAAATGTGGCGGTGTCCTTAAGCCCCAAAGGATCGATCAGCCTTTCCTTCATGTTCTGGCGCACGGATTTTCCTGTGATCACTTCCACAATGGCGCCCACAATTTCACTGCCCAGCCCGTAAAGCCAGTGCGTGCCGGGCTCAAACATGATCGGAACTGCGCTCATTGCGCGGACCTCCTCCTGCAGTGTGGGAATTCTTCCGTCCTTACAATAAGGGCGGATAGCCTCGGACATGGCGTTGACGGTGGGATTATCCGTCACATGATCGAGGGGTCTCATACAATACGGGAGGCCGCAGGACATGGTGAAAGCATCCCTTACGGTGATTGGCTGCTCCACAGGAACTGCCTCCAGAGCGCGTCCGGGAATCTGCGCATATTTCATGGTGTGTCTCCATTCCGGAAGATATTCATAGATGGGATCCGTAAAAAGAAACTCCCCTTCTTCAAACAGCATCATACCGATGGCATAAGTGAAGAGCTTTGTGGTGGATGCCTGCCGGAAAATGGAACGTTCGTTGATTTTGATTCCCTTTTCGATATCGGCATAGCCGGAATAGCTTTCATAGAGAATGTCATTATTTTGCATGACAACGCAGGCGCAGCCGGGAATGGATCCCCTGGTAAAAGTGTCCAGCAGCCTGTCAAGATTTTTAAAAGTGCCCATAAAATCCTCCTTTTGTGTGTGGTAGCAGTTCAGACAACAAGGTTATTCAGTTTCGCGGCGGGCACAGGAAGCGGATGCGGGAGCGGGAGCCCGGTCAGAAGGGGGCAGGCTGTTTCCGGTCGCGATATCCGGAACGGAAAATTCCACAAAATGTCAGGCTATTCCTGAGCGCAGCAGGGCGCAATAAACTCACTCCGTTCGGACAGTATTGCGCCCCGCTGCAGGAATAGCCTGACATTTCGGGAATTTTTCCGCCCCGGATAAAGCGACCGGAAACAGCCTGTCCCCTTCTGACCGGGCTCCCGCTCCCGCATCCGCTTCCTGTGCCCGCCGCGAAACTGAATAACCTTGTTGTCCGAACTGTTACTGTGTGTCCCATTGACGCTGAGTATTGTACCTGCTTTTAAAATAACATATAGAATGGGTTGTTAGTAGCAAAAAATCTGTGTGCTATATGGCATTTTCTGATATTTTTTTTCGGGAAAGCAGATATGGAGTGTTTTTTTACGTTATAATGGGTAGAAGGGAAGGATCAGGTTTCATTCAGATATCAATGTCATTTCATTTCACGGCAGGTATAGGAAACGTGACCAGGGACAGGCGGAGGACACCGGAGAGTGACCGCAGCAGAAGGGAACAGGCTGTTTCCGGTCGCTTTATCCGGAGCGGAGAAATTCCCAAAGCGACAGGAGGTTCCTGCCACAGGGCGCAATACTGTCCGAACGAAGTGAGTTGATTGCGCCCTGTGGCGTTTAGGAATCTCCTGTCGTTTTGTGGAATTTCCGGCTCCGGATAACGTGACCGGAAACAGCCTGTTCCCTTCTGCTGCGGTCACTCTCCGGTGTCCTCCGCCTGTCCCTGGTCGCGTTTTTGCTGGCGCTGTGAGATAGGATGTCATTGATTCAGATGGGAGGCAAGGGGATGGAGGATCGGGAGATTGTGGCGCTGTACTGGGAGAGGGATCCGAGGGCGGTGTCCGAATCGCAGGATAAATATGGGAGCTTTTGCGGGCAGCTCGCCCGAAACATTCTGGAAATCCGGGAGGATGCCGAAGAGTGTGTCAATGATACCTGGCTTCGGGTCTGGAACACGGTGCCGCCGAAAAAGCCGGACAGTCTGCAGGCATATCTGGGGCGCATTGTGCGCAATCTGGCGTTGGACAGGTGGCGGCATTTGCATGCGCAGAAGCGATATGCGGGGACGACGGTTTTGCTGGATGAGCTGGAGGAATGCATTCCCGATGGAAGACATATGGAGCAGACGTTTGAGGATAGAGAAATCACGCGGACGATAGAGCGGTGGCTGCGCGGGCTGGACAGGCAAGACCGCGTGCTGTTTTTGAAGCGGTACTGGTATGGCGTGCGCCTGGACGAGCTGGCAGAGCAGGCGGGCTGTGCGCCGGGACAGCTTGCGCGGCGGATGCTGCGGCTTCGCAGGCAGCTGCGGCGGACATTGGAGCGGGAGGGAATCTGGCTATGAGAAGAATGCGGAAAGGATTCGGAAAAAAACATACAGGGATGGAACCAGAGGAAAAGGAAAGGAGCGCCGCCGGCAGGCAGGCACAGCGGCTTTATCGCTGCCTGACGGAGGTGGAGGACGCCCTGATTTTAGAGGCGGGCGGGCCGATTTTTCCAGGGGAGCGGTATCAGGAAACATCCGGGAAGAAACGTGCAGCCCTTCTCTTTTCCTTCCGGCGCAGGACAGCGCTTGTTGCGGCAGCTGCCCTTTTACTGATCATTGGAACCGGCGCATTTTTCCTGACCGGCAGGGGGGGCAAATATGGCAGTAACGATGCGGGTTCTGCGGCAGGCGGAAGCGGCAGCGACGGGGGGAGCACCTTTATGTCCTATGGGGGACCGGTTTTTCCGCTGACATTGCAAAAAGAGGCGGGGGAGATATCCGCCGCGCGCAGCCTGACTCTTGATTTTTCACCGTGGGAAAGCCGCTGGCGGAGCAACGAGGAGGAAGCAGCCTCCCGGGGCAATCTGACCGATGAAGAAAGAGAGGCGCTTCTTGCCCGGTATCAGGAATGGTATCCGGAGGGCGGCTATTACAGCACATCAACGAATATTCTGGTGACGGACAGCTATCGGCTGACCAATCTCTCCGACACAGATCAGGAGGTGACGGCGGTATATCCCTTTGCGAGTTCTCTGCGGGAGCTGCCCGCGCGGCTGCCTGCGCTTGCGGTTGACAGCCGGGAGGATGCCGCCGGGATAGCGCAGCTGTATCCGGCGGAACCGGTTACCGGGGCGGCGCAGCATGATCCGGCAAAAACTGCAGCCGGATTGGCACGGCTATATCCGGGCGATTATGCGGGCGGGTTTATCGGCGTGCAGCAGGAGAACGGCATTTTGGAGGGAACCTGGAATCTGCGGGAACCGGAATGCTGGGAGGATTATGCCGTCCTGCTGGCTGACGGCTCTTATCAGGAGAATGCCTTTGGAGAGCGGGAGAGCGCTGCGGATATCCGGGTGACGGTGTACCGGTTTACGGATTTCTGGGGACCGGAAAGCAGCGATGAAATTCCCAATCCCACGATCCGGGCAGAGTTTCAGCTGGACTATGATAAAACGCGGATTTTGACCTATGGATTTAATCAGATGAGCCGGGATGAAAAGGAGGGCCGGATGGGGCAGGGATTTTCTGTCCAACAGCCGGGTGACCGCCATGCAAAAAGACCCTGTTACCTCATCGCAGTGGGAGGGGACATCCAGGCGCTTACGCTGCAGGGCTATGCCACCGGGGGCTGGGACACGGAAAAAAAGGTGGAAGCGGGCGCAGCTGTAGAGCGGTATGAAACGAATCTGGACGCAGTTTTGCGGGATGTGACCGCGATACTGTGGGAATCTGTGACGGAGACGGAGCTGGTCAGCTATTACGGCGGCACCATCGGGGAAATTCTGGATTACGAAACCTATCATGCGCTGTTTACGGATTTTTTGCTGCATTATGGAACACTGTCCCCAGATGGGACCGACCGCTATGACAACGGCATGCTGGAGGAACTGGATGTGATAAACACGGAGCGGGTATGCTATCTGGCCCTGCCGCTTCTCATTCCCGCCAAAGATACGGTTACCCTCACCGCTTCCTTCCAAAAGGCCGCCAGCTTTGATTTTGCCTGTGCCGAAACGCAAAACAGGGGAATCTATGGATATGATGCTGTGACAGGACTGGGAAGCAATCTGCTTTTCTCTTCTCAGAACGCCACGCTTTTAGACCGGGGACAGATTCAGATCGTGCGGCAGAATTTCGGGTTTGATCCGGAAAAAGGCATCAACCAGGTGGAGCTGGATCTGGCGCAGGAGCATTATTATCTGGAGGTACGCAGAAAAAATGAGGGATAACGGTCTGTATCAGGCGGCAGAAAGGCTGCTGGCGGATGCCGCCTGATGAGAAAACACGGCGGCATCCCTTTGACATCACCGGAACTGCTTCCGGTATTGTCCCGGCGTGATGCCCTTACATTTGCGGAAAATTTTTACAAAATAGCTGCTGTCGTTAAAGCCGCACCGGTAAGCTGCCTCCGTGACCGAAAGGTGGGAGGAGCAGAGCAGATAGCAGGCCCGTTCGATGCGGTAGTAATTCAGATACTCGATGGGAGTCCGATGGGTGAGGGCGTAGAAAAAGCGGCAGAAATACCGGGGCGACATGCCGGCGAGCCTGGCCAGCTCTTCCAGCGTGACAGGCTGCATATAGCATCGGTCGATATATTCCAGCACCGGCTTGAGCGACTGGATTTTTTTCGAATCCGGCGCGCCCTCTTCCTCCGTTTCCACAAAGCTGTGGCTTTCCAGAATATAGCCGAACCATTCCCAAAGGGCGCCCAGGGCGGTCAGCTGACTGCCGGGCGTCCCTTTTTCCATGGCGGAGATCAGCCTGTCCGTAATTTCAGCCAAAGGCTGCGTATCCGCGCTGAAAAAAGACGGAATCCTGATATTTTTTGCGGTGAGGACCCGCATATGCTTCCGGCAGATATCCGCCTGTAAAAGCAGGGCCTGATGGTCAAAGACAACGCAGTCGTAGACGCAGGCGTCCGGCATGCCGCCATGCAGAACGCCCGGCGCAATAAAGAGCATATCCCCTTTTTTCGCGGGAATCCTCTCATCATTCAGATAGCAGGAAAAGCTCCCTTTGGCGATCCGGATAATCTCCATCTCCCGGTGCCAGTGAAAGGGCATTTCATACCGGGGGTGGGCTTCATCCACATGATAAAGCGCCATCGGGAATTCGGCTGTTCCGTGTGTGATATGCTCGATGTAGTCAAGATAATGCATAGCATTCCTCCGTAAATGTGGTGACCTGACTGGCGGAAAGCAGGATCGTCGGGCGGGTGCAGCCAGCGGGCGGGAATGGCGGCAGGCACAGGCTGTCCTGGGGCGCGATATCCGAAGCGGGAATTTCTACAAAGCAGCGGGAGATTCCCAGGCACCACAGGGCGCAAAGAACTCACTTCGTTCGGACAGTTTTGCGCCCTGCGGTGGGAATCTCCCGCTGCTTTGAGAATTTCTACGTTTCGGATAAAGCGACCCAGGACAGTCTGTGCCTGCCGCCATTCCCGCCCGCTGGCTGCACCCGCCCGACGATCCTGTCTCCACCCGTAACACCTTTTTGGACGGAACTGTTACCGTTGCTATAGCACAAAAGTGAGCGTCTAAAGTGCTATGCTGTTTACTGTAGATGCGGAACTGTCATCTTCACTTGATCTTATTTTAACATGAAAAGCATAAAAAGTGAATATCCTTATATTTTTAGTCCGAAAATCACCAGAATTTGGGGATATACCATAGTAAAATAGTACTATCATCATAAAACAGGAAGAAACCGGCGGGGGATGGAAGGGGTGGCGGGACACGGGAAGGCGCTGGAGTGGGCATATGTCATTCTCCGGGGTGTTAAAACACGTCGGCACTTAGGCGGCGTTCTTTGCCGCCTTATGTGCCGCTACGTGTTTTACCAAGCGGGAGCGTCCCCGGAAATGACATATGCCCACTCCAGCGCCTTCCCGTGTCCCGCCACCCCTTTTATCCCCCGCCGGTTTCTTCCGTGGCTTATCCAACGAAAGGAGCATTTCACCCATGGCAAAGAACAGATTAATCGGCGAATACCCCGTGATCGGAATCCGTCCCACAATTGACGGGAGGCGGGGGTATCTGGGCGTCCGGGAGTCTCTGGAGGAACAGACCATGAATATGGCGAAGGCCGCCGCGCAGCTATTTACGGAAAACCTGCGTTACTCCAACGGCGAACCGGTGCAGGTGATCCTGGCGGACACCACCATCGGCCGCGTCGGGGAAGCGGCGGCATGCGCGGACAAATTCCGCAGAGCGGGCGTGGATATCACCCTGACGGTGACCCCCTGCTGGTGCTACGGTGCGGAAACGATGGACATGGAGCCCAAAACTATCAAAGGCGTATGGGGCTTTAACGGCACGGAGCGCCCCGGCGCGGTTTATCTGGCATCGGTGCTGGCGACCCATGCCCAGAAGGGCCTGCCCGCCTTCGGCATTTACGGACATGATGTGCAGGAGGCGGATGACGCTTCCATTCCGGCGGACGTGAGGGAAAAGCTTTTACGGTTCGGGCGCGCGGCCGTCGCGGTGGCGACCATGCGGGGAAAATCTTATCTGCAGATCGGTTCCATCTGCATGGGCATCGGCGGTTCCATCATCGATCCGGCGTTTATCGAGGAATATCTGGGCATGCGCGTGGAATCCGTGGATGAGGTGGAGATCATCCGCCGCATGACGGAGGGCATTTATGAAAAGGCGGAATATGAAAAAGCGCTCGCCTGGGTGAAGCAAAACTGCCGGGAAGGCTTTGACAAGAACCCGGCCGGGGTGCAAAAGAGCGCAGAACAAAAGGAACAGGATTGGGAATTTCTCGTAAAAATGATGTGCATCATCAAGGATCTGATGAACGGCAATCCGAATCTGCCCAAGGGCTGTGATGAGGAGATGGTCGGTCACAATGCGATCGCGGCGGGCTTTCAGGGCCAGCGGCAGTGGACGGACTTTTATCCAAACTGCGATTTCCCGGAAGCGATGCTCAACACCTCCTTTGACTGGAACGGCGCACGGGAGCCTTATATTCTGGCGACGGAAAACGATGTGTTAAACGGTCTTGGCATGCTGTTCATGAAGCTTTTGACAAACCGGGCGCAGATTTTTGCGGATGTGCGCACCTACTGGAGCCTGGAGGCTGTGAAAAAAGCGACCGGCTATGAGCTGGACGGCATTGCGAAGGAGTCCGGCGGCTTTATCCATCTGATCAATTCCGGCGCTGCGTGTCTGGATGCCTGCGGGGAGGCGAAGGACGAAGCGGGCAATCCGGTGATGAAGCCCTGGTATGAGGTGACAGGCAAGGATCAGGAGGCGATCCTGGCGGCGACGACCTGGAGTGCGGCGGATTTTGGCTATTTCAGGGGCGGCGGATTTTCTTCCCGTTTTGAAACCCGGGCGCAGATGCCCGCCACCATGATCCGGCTGAACCTGGTGAAGGGGTTAGGTCCCGTGCTGCAGATCGCGGAGGGCTGGACGATCGAGCTGCCGGGGGAGGTGTCCGACAAGCTCTGGAAGCGGACGGATTACACCTGGCCCTGCACCTGGTTTGCGCCCAGAACCACCGGAAAGGGAGCCTTTGCCACCGCCTACGATGTGATGAACAACTGGGGGGCCAATCATGGCGCGATCAGCTATGGGCACATCGGTGCGGATCTGATCACGATGTGTTCCATGCTGCGCATTCCTGTGTGTATGCATAATGTGGAGGAAGAGAAAATTTTCCGCCCTGCCGCCTGGAACGCCTTTGGCATGGATAAGGAAGGACAGGATTACCGCGCCTGTGCGGCGTTCGGTCCTTTATACAGATAAATGTGACGGTAAGGAGGACGAGAAGGATGGAATTGAGTTATATGCCCCTGCGGGAGCAGATTTGTGACGTCTGTCATAAAATGTGGCAGCAGGGATGGGTTGCGGCAAACGATGGAAATGTTTCGGCAAAGCTGGAGGACGGCACCTTTCTTGCGACGCCCACGGGTATTTCCAAAAGCTTTATCACGCCGGAAAAGCTGGTGCATATCGACCGGGACTGCAGCATTTTGGAGGCACAGGAGGGATACCGTCCGTCCTCGGAGATGAAAATGCATCTGCGCTGTTATGCAGAGCGGGAGGATGTGGGAGCGGTGCTGCATGCCCATCCGCCGGTGGCGACGGGCTTTGCTGTGGCGAACATACCGCTGGACGAATACTCCATGATCGAAACGGTGCTCACCCTGGGCTCCGTGCCGGTGACGCCCTATGCGACCCCCTCTACCTATGAGGTGCCGGATGCGATCGCCCCCTATCTGCAGGACCATGACGCCCTGCTTTTACAAAATCACGGCGCGCTGACGGTGGGCAGCGACGTGGTTACCGCCTATTACCGGATGGAAACGCTGGAGCTGTTCGCGAAAATTTCCATGAACGCCCATCTTCTGGGCGGTGCGAAGGAGATTTCCCGGGAAAACATTGACCGGCTGATTTCCATGCGCCAGGGCTACGGCATAACCGGCAGACATCCGGGGTATAAAAAATATGCGGATGAAAAAGACTGAGCATATCTGAACAAGGAGGGGAAAAGAAATGGATAAAGTAATACCCGATCGGAGAAAGCTTGCGTTTATGAATTGGGAATTCGGGGTTTTTTTCCACTTTGGAATCCGTACCTTTTATGAAGGACATACAGACTGGGACGGCAAAGCGATGGACGCAGAAGGGTTTTGTCCGTCCGCGCTCGATTGCGAGCAATGGATTCGTACGATCAGGGAGGCGGGCGCAGCCTATGCGGTGCTGGTGTGCAAGCACCATGACGGATTTGCCAACTGGCCCTCCGCGTATACGGAGTATTCTGTCAAAAATACGCCCTGGAAGGATGGAAAGGGCGATGTGGTGCGGGAATATGTGGATGCCTGCCGCAAGTACGGCATCAAGGTGGGGCTGTATTATTCCCCGGCGGAGGCACAGCAGGTGGAGAGAACTGCGCAGGAGCATGACGATTATTTCATCAATCAGATCGGCGAGCTTTTGACCGGCTATGGAAAGATCGATTATCTGTGGTTTGACGGCTGCGGCTCGGAAGGACATGAATACGACACGCATCGGATCATCGCGGCGATCCGCGGCATGCAGCCGGATATCCTGATTTTTAACATGTGGGATCCGGATACCAGATGGGTGGGAAATGAAGCGGGCATCGCGCCCTCCCCGAATTTTAACGTGGTGAATGCATTGGATTTTTCCGTCATGACGGACCAAAAGGAGGCGTTGGAAAATCCGGCTTATATACCCGCCGAGTGCGACTGCAGGATGCGGGAGGAAAACTGGTTTTACAGCGATGCAGACGAGCACACCGTAAAGAGCCTGGAGGAGCTGATGGGGCTGTATTATTATTCCGTCGGGCGGGGAGCCAACCTGCTCATCAACATCGGTCCGGATCGCAGGGGGCTGCTTCCCGAAAAGGACTGCGAACGGCTTCTTGCCTTCGGTGAGGAAATCAGGAGACGGTTTTCCAATCCCATTAAGACAAAGGTCCGGCGGGAGAAAAACAGCGTTTTCTGTGAATTTGCGGAGGCTGTGCTGGTGGATCATGTGGTGATGGCGGAAAATCTGCTCTCGGGAAAGGAACTGAACGGTTTTTCCATTTACAGCTACGGCTATCCCCACGCGCTGGCGGAACCGATTGCGGTGTATCATGGAACTACGGTGGGACACAAGGCGATCTGCCGGTTTCCTTCTGTAAAGACATTGTGCCTGGAGGTGCGCTTTGGGGAAGAGGCGGATATTACGGATATTTCCTGTTATGTCTGCGGGCAATGAGAAAAACAGCCATGCCTGCATGGCTGTTTGACGGTAATATTTCGGAAAGGTCTGCGCGTTTATCGTGAAAGACCGTGTAAAAACGTGGCGGACGCAGGGATCAGCTTCCCTGCTCCGCTGCCTGCAGCGGAGAGGCTGTCTGTTGGATAGAAGCGATTCTGGCGGCGATCCGGTCGATGTCATTCTGAATTTTTACGACCTCTTCCTGCAATTTTTGACGTTCCTGCGCCTCTGTGGCGTCTTTGGATGCCTGCCGGGCGATCCGGTCCAGCCTGTACAGCAAAAGCTCGAGCTGTTCTAAGCGGATATCCAGATATCTGACAAGCTCCTGCTGTACCTGCAGAAACAATAACGTATCATTCGGGGTTTCATTCATTTTCATATTCTCCTGTTTGGGGCATTTCGCCTGATTGGTGATCTGTCCTTTTTTCATACGACGGGAAACTTCGTTTCCAGGTAACAGTATAGCATATTTTTGAATGGATGAACATTGGAATTTTATTGGGAAAAACAAAAGGGATTGAAAATTTTTGGTGCGCAGGGTATAATGAAAAATAATTCTGCAAAAGAGGATGAAAGAGACGGAAAAACTGAAAAAGCGGCAAAAGGAGGAGCATATATGAAGAGCAGTAAAATGGAGAATAAAACAACGCGCTTTTTAATAGGAAGCTTTATAGGACTTTCCCTGTTCAGTGTGGTTGTTTTTATTTTGTTGGGGCTTTATATGAATCAGAAAAGCTCGGATACCATTCACGAGGTGGGAGATATCTACATGGCGGGAATGGGAGAACAGCTGTCAAGGCATTTTGAAACAGTCATAGATCTGCGCTTTAGTCAGGTGGAGGGATTGGAAAAGGCGGTGCCTGCAGAGAATGCGGATATCGGGACGCTGCATGAGGAACTGCAATACAGAGCCAGGATCAGGGACTTTGACTATCTTGCGCTTTGCTCAAGAGACGGAGAATTCGAAATGGTGTATGGAGAAGCCATACATGCGCTCAATCCGGCTCCGTTTTTAGAGGCGGTAAACAGAGGGGAAAAGCGGGTGGCAGTAGGAGAAGACGAATCCGGCAACAGTGTGGTTTTATTCGCCATCAACGCAGAGTATCCTATGGCCAACGGGGAAGCAAGCACCGCCCTTGTGGCGGCTGTTCCCGTGGAATATATCAGGGACACGCTCTTTCTGGATGAAAAAGATGCGCTGATGTACTGCCATATCATTCGTCAGGACGGAAGCTTTATTATCAGCAATTCCAATACGGAGCTGTTGGATTATTTCAGTGGCATACAGGCTCAACAGGACAAGGAAAACGGGGAGGCTGTTGAGGTGGATGAACACTTAAAGGAGCTTCATGCCGCCCTGCAGGAAAAGCATGATTATTCTGACATTGTGGAGGTGGATGGAAACAAGCGGCAGATTTATGTCACATCGCTGCCCAATTCCGAATGGAACCTGATCATGGTCATGCCTTACGGCGTGTTAGACAGAGCGGTAAGCGGTTTGAGCGTTGATCATACGATCATGACCCTTATTGCCTGCGGGTCAATTCTTCTTATCCTGATTCTCATCTTTTTCAGGTACTTTGCCCTGACGCGCATGCAGATGCAGGAGCTGGAACGGGCGCGGCAGACTGCGGAAGAGGCGACGAGGGCAAAGAGCGAATTTCTTTCGAATATGAGCCACGATATCCGGACGCCCATGAATGCGATTGTGGGGATGACGGCGATTGCGACTGCCCATATTGACGATAAGGATCAGGTGCAGAATTGCTTAAAGAAAATTTCATTGTCGAGCAAGCATTTGCTCGGTCTGATCAATGATGTTCTGGATATGTCCAAAATTGAGAGCGGTAAAATGACGCTGACAATGGATCAGGTTTCCCTGCGGGAGGTCATGGAGGGAATCGTCAGCATTGTACAGCCGCAGGTAAAGGCAAAGCGGCAGAAATTCGATGTGCATATTGAGAACATCATGACAGAAAATGTATGCTGTGACAGCGTGAGGCTGAATCAGATTTTGCTGAATCTTTTGTCCAACGCGACAAAATACACGCCTGAGGAGGGAACTGTCCAGCTGACAATGCTGGAAGAGGAATCTCCCAGGGGAGAGGATTATGTCAGAATCCATGTACGGGTAAAGGATAACGGAATCGGCATGTCGAAGGAGTTCATGAGCAAAATATATGATTCCTATAGCCGTGCGGACGGAGCCCGGGTGCATAAGACGGAAGGCGCCGGCCTGGGCATGGCGATCACAAAGTATATCGTGGATGCGATGGGCGGGACCATCGAGGTGGAAAGCGAATTGGATCGGGGAACGGAATTCAATCTTACCCTTGATTTTGAAAAAGCGGATCTGCCGGAGGTGGATATGGTTCTGCCTTCCTGGAATATGCTCGTGGTGGATGATGATGAAATGCTGTGCCAGACGGCGGTGAATGCCTTAAAATCCATTGGTGTGAAGGCGGAATGGACGCTGAGCGGTGAAAGTGCCATTAAGCTTGCCGTTGCCCGCCATGAGAAAAGGGACGATTATCAGATCATTTTGCTGGATTGGAAGCTGCCGGGGATTGACGGGATACAGGTTGCCAAAGAGATCCGGAACAGGCTGGGGGATGAAATACCGATTCTTTTGATTTCAGCCTATGACTGGAGTGAATTTGAGACAGAGGCGCGTCAGGCAGGCATCAGCGGTTTCATTTCAAAGCCGCTCTTTAAATCGACGCTGTTTTATGCGCTGCGCCCTTACATGGAGATGCAGGCAGAAACAGGGAGGGAAGAAGAATCGGATCCGCAGCTGCAGGGAAGACGGATTTTGCTCGCGGAGGATAATGAATTAAACTGGGAGATCGCAAGCGAGCTGCTGTCTGAGCTGGGCATGGAGCTGGAGTGGGCGGAGAATGGAGAAATCTGCCTGGAAAAATTTTCCGGTTCGCCGGAGGGCTATTATGAGGCCATTCTCATGGATATCCGGATGCCCATCATGACGGGCTATGAGGCCACGGCGGCAATCCGCAAGCTCGACCGCCCGGATGCGGCGGGCATTCCGATCATCGCCATGACGGCGGATGCTTTTTCGGAGGATATCCAGCGCTGCCTTGCATGTGGCATGAACGCCCATATCGCAAAGCCGATAAATATCGGGGAAGTGGCGCGGATGCTGAAAAAATTTTTGAAGTGATGGCGGATAAAGCGAAAGAGCTGTAATAAACAGAGGGCTGATCTGTTACTATAAGTCCCTGTTTTTACAGCTTTTTTATTGCATTACAGGATAAGCTTTGTTATAATGAAATCAATTCCTGCAAGGGCAGGAGGGAATCTGAAGGTTTGGAAATTCTGCATTGGATGAGCTGGCAGAGGCGGCTCTTCCTATCCTATTTTATCAGGCATATCGCCCTATATTTCCAACAATTTCAGGAAAAAAGCATATGGAGGGCAATGAATGGGGAAAAAGAACGACCTGTTGAATCAGTATCTGGAAAAAACAGAAATATTTGCGGAATTCTGCAATGCCGTCATTTATGATGGACAAAGGGAAATTCTTGCGCAGGATCTGGCGGACGCACAGCGAAACTATGCGCGGATGAGGCGTGGACGCGATGGTGTTCTGCGCAGCAGAGTGAGGGAGAGGGATGTGATCAAGCTGCTTTGCCGGACGCCGCATTTTGTAAAAATCGCGGTGGAAAATCAGGACAGTCTGCACTTTTGTATGCCGCTCAGGTGCAGGGAATATGATGACATGGAGCTTGTGGCACAGTTCTCCGGAATGAAAAGGCGGCACCGGGCGGCAAAGGATTTGGAGAAAGGAGCGGAATATCTGTCAGGAATCAACAAAACTGACCGTCTGATACCGGTGATAACCATTGTATTTTATCATGGAAAAGAAAAATGGACCGCCGCCCGGAAGCTGACGGATATGATGGATCTGGCGGGACTGGACGAAAAAATGAAGAAGCTGGTGCCGGACTACCAGATGAACCTGGTATGTCTGGAGGATTTGCGGGAGGAGCACTTCCGGACAGGTCTGCGCGATCTGATCGCCCTGTTAAAAAGGCGTGAGGATAAGGATGCGATGGGGAGGTATCTTGCAGATAATCAGGAGCGGCTGGATCATCTGGATGAGGAGCTGTATGATCTGCTCTGTGCCATGCTGAATTTAAACGGCTTAAGAAAGCAGAAAGAAAAGTACTATAATGAAGAAACGGAGGACTACAGGATGTGTACTGCATTTCGGGAAATGCTGGCGGACAGTAAAATGGAAGGCCGGAAGGAGGGAAAAAGGGAAGGAATTGAGATTGGAGAGAAGCGTGGGGAGAAGCGTGGAGAGAAACGCGGAGAAAAGCGAGGAGAAGAACGCGGAGAAAAACGTGGGATTGCGCTTGGGGAGCAACGGCTGGGCATGTTGATTGAGCGCCTGAGCCATGACAACCGTCATGAGGAAATTCTGCGTGTATGTGCGGATGCTTCCTTGCGACAGCAGCTATATCTGGAATACAGCATCTGAATCCAGAGGGGAATTCAAATGGGCAGTCAGGGTGTCTGCGGAGCAGAGAAAATGCTTTGCGGACAGGCAGGTTGCTGGAAAAATCTCATAATATATGAAGGGCGATGTTCAGACAAGTCTGAGCTGCTACGAATTGATGCCAAAGAAAAAAAGATGGCGTCGTAAAATGTTGACATAAATTTGTGTCCTTGTTAGAATAGACGATATATAGCATAAATTGCTGACTATGGAGGAAGCAGTATGTACCACTGTTATATGCATGTTTATTTTACCGGGCATAAATGTAAAGAATTTGAATGGATGAAGGAAATGCCTCCGCTTGTGCATTTTTCGCATGAGTTTTCGGAAAGTGATGTTCCCAAAAAGGAGATGGCATCTGTAGCGGATGTGATTTTTGCCGATATGAGGGGAAAGGACGCCCGCGAGACCTTACAAGCGTTATTGGCGTGTAAGAGACAGGATGCGGAGCTCATCCTGCTTGTCCAAAAGGATCAGGTTTCCCTTATTCAGGATTTTTTACCTGAGATAGCGGATATATGGATTTTACCCATGTCAAGGGATGAGGCAGAGTTTCGTTTTTTAAGATGGCAGCAGAATTGCAAACGGAATAAGGACTACTGGGAGACCAGCCATTTTCTGGAAGCGACGATTAACGGAACGCCCAATCTGATCTGGTATAAGGATGCGAGCGGGATTCACGAAAAAGTGAACGACAGCTTCTGTAAAACGGTGAATAAGCCGAGGGACAGGGTGGAAGGCCGCGATCATTATTATATCTGGGATGTAGATCCGGTAGAAGCGATGGACGGCGCCGACTGCGCGGAATCAGACATGGAAGTGATCCGGAAGAGGGAAACCTGTGTATCGGAGGAAACCATTATAACAGGAGAGGGACCGCGGCAGCTTATGACGTACAAGTCCCCTCTGTATAATCTTGATGGAAGCGTGATGGGTACAGTGGGCGTGGCGATTGATGTAACACAGGAGCGGGCCTACGAACAGGAAATTGTTGAGAAAAACCATACGCTGGAGAACATTTTTACCACGCTGTACTGCGGTGTGCTTTGCCATACGGTAGATGGGGCGCGGATTGTGAGCGTGAATGAGGCGGCGCTTCGAATTTTGGGATATGCCTCAGAAAGGGAGTTAAAGGAGAGCGGCTTTGCATTGATTGCGCCGTCCGTGATGGAGTGTGACAAAGGGAGGCTGCGGGAAAGCATTCGATCCTTGAAAAATGAAGGGGACAGCGTCGGCGTGGAATACCGGGTACAGCATAAGGATGGCGAAATTCTGCATGTGATGGGCAATATCAAGCTGATCAAGGAAAATGGCGAATTGCTGTATCAGAGATTTCTATTGGACTGCACGGCGCAGAAGCAGCAGGAGGAGAGGGAAAAAAGACGGCAGGCAGAGCTGGTGCAGGCCTTGAGCATAGACTATAATCTTGTCTGCTCCTTTGATCTCAATACCGGTATGGGACTTCCTCTGCGAATTGATGATACGCATTATAAGATGTTTGCCAGCGATCCGGGGGAAGAAATCTCGATCAGGGAAAGCGTGGAACGTTATATACAGGAATTTGTCTATGAGGATGACAGAGAAATTCTGCGTCAGGCTTTTTCGCAGGAGAGAATGGAAAAGGAGCTGGCGGAGAAAAAGCTTTATTATGTGAATTACCGTGCACTTGTAGACGGAGAAATGAAATATTATGAAATGAAGCTGGTGCGCGCCGGAAGGTGGAATGAAAATCAGGGAGTTGTCTTGGGATTCCGAAGCGTGGATGAGGAAACCCGTAAGGAAATGGAGCAGAGAAGCCTTTTGGAGGATGCCCTTTTTCAGGCAAATAAGGCGAGCCGGGCAAAGAGTGAATTCCTTTCCAATATGTCCCATGATATCCGCACGCCGATGAATGCGATAGTCGGGTTCACGAATCTGGCAATTTCGCACATTGACAGCCGTAAGCAGGTGGATGAGTATTTGCAGAAAATAAAGATGTCAGGAAACCATTTGCTGAGTCTGATTAACGATGTTCTGGATATGAGCCGTATTGAAAGCGGCAGAATGTGTCTGGATGAAAAGCCCTGCAGTCTGCCGGATATTTTATGCGAATTACACAATATGGTACAGGCGAATGCTCACGCAAAACGCCTTTCACTGCAGATAGATGCAATACATGTAGTGGATAAAGAGGTATACTGTGACAAGCTGCGGCTCAACCAGGTGCTCTTGAATCTGTTGAGTAACGCCGTCAAATATACGCCGGAGGGCGGGAGTATCAGCTTTACGCTGACGGAAAAGGGCGGTGCGGCTTCGGGCTATGCAAATTATGAATTTTGTATCAGGGACAACGGCATTGGCATGAGCGAGGCGTTTGTCGCACGTATTTTTGAACCCTTTGAACGGGAAAAAAATACGACCATCAGCCGGATTCAGGGAACCGGACTGGGCATGGCGATCACCAAAAATATAGTGGATATGATGAATGGCAGCATCGACATAAAGAGTAAAAAGGATGTGGGCACTCAGGTGACGATTTCTTTGATGTTCCGTCTGCATGATGGGGAAACCATAGCGCCGGAACCGGCGCCGCAAATGTCAGTGCTTCCGACGGGGCGCATTTTACTTGTGGAGGATAACGAGCTAAATCAGGAGATTGCCGTTGCCATATTAGAGGATGCCGGGTTTGAGACGGAGGTTGCTTCAAACGGGCAGATCGCTGTGGATATGCTGAAAAAGTCCAATCCGGGCTACTATCGGCTGATTCTCATGGACGTGCAGATGCCTGTTATGGATGGCTATGAGGCAACCCGGAGGATTCGGCGTCTGGAGGAGAAAGCGTTGGCGGAGATTCCGATTATTGCGATGACTGCAAACGCCTTTGAGGAAGACCGGAAGGAGACTCTCAAATGCGGGATGAACGGCCATATTGCCAAGCCGATTGATATTCAGATTCTGCTGGATACTCTGTGCAGAATTTTGTCATGATTTTCGCAGGCTGTGAGCCAGGCAGCCGCCCTTGCGCGGATATTTGACGACTGCCGCGGGAATTACATATTCCGCTGGCTGTAGCAGAGGCATTGACTTGAAAAATTGCCGGAAGGGGGAGGTTTATGAAGCGCAAAAGGAAGCGCCGCATGGATATTGGCCTTTGGGCTATGATAGGCTGCGTAGCGGTATGTCTTTTTTCAGGCGGAATGCTGTTTCGGGATTATTTGCGGGCATCAGCGGAGGAGAAGGCAAACAGTTCGTTGGCGCGGCAGATATCAGATATGCGGGCGGCGGACGGTCTGGCAGATACAAAATATGCCCCTTCCGGAAATTTATTGATCTATGATGGTCTTTGGCAGGAAAATCATGACATGGCAGGCTGGCTGTACGCTGAGGGGGCCGGGATCGATCTGCCGGTGATGTATACGCCCTTTGAACAGGACTATTACCTGCGCAGGGCATTTGACGGCAGCGATGCCCGCAGCGGAAGCCTTTTTCTGGCGGAAGGATGGGAGCCGGAAGCAAACCATGCCATTATCTATGGACATAATATGAAAAACGGAAGCATGTTTGGAAAGCTGGATCAGTACCAGAGCCTGGAATTTGCGCAGGAGCATCCCACCATTCGTTTTGACACTTTGACGCAGGAACGGGAATATACGGTGATTGCCGCTTTTTACAGCAGGATATATGATTCCTCCGAGGAGGGAGTATTTCGTTATTATCAATATGTCAGGCTGAATGACAGAGAGAGATTTGACGAATATTTAAAGCAGGTCAGGTCGGTTGCGCTATACAATACCGGAGTGGATGTGCAGTATGGCGATAGATTGCTCACATTGTCTACCTGCAGCTATCATCGGGAAAACGGCCGGTTTGTGGTGGTGGCATGCCAGAAACGGGAAACCTGACAGCGCGCGGAAGGGGAAACGGTTTCCGGTTGCGTTATCCAAAGCGGGAAATTCCACAAAATTGCAGAAGATTCCTAAACGCCACAGGGCGCAATAAACTCACTTCGTTCGGACAGTATTGCGCCCTGTGGCAGGAATCT
>CAJUEL010000050.1 GCA_910585455.1 uncultured Eisenbergiella sp.
CCCTTTTCCAAGGAAATCTTTTTCATTTTCCTCTTGACATATTACCAAATTGCTTTCTATAGTTTTGGCATGGTTTTTAGTTATCTGTGGTTCAGGGGCGTATCAACGGTGTCCATGAAGACATCGAAATGGGCATAACGTGTGTCGGAGTTATAGCTCTGGTACTGTTCCAAGTCGTTATTGCCTGCGTATACATTGGAATTTCCGACAATACCAAATTTTGCATTGACCATGGCGTTGTAATGTGCCTCAGAACCTGCATAGCCGTAGTACCAACCAGTGAAATGTTTTTTGAAACGGCTTGTTGTGTTTTCGCTGATTTTTTCACCACCAAGCGTTGCAGCGACGTCCCAGAGGACATCCACATTCTGCTTCGCCCAGTCATGTGCTGCATAACTCTCAGCGACATTGATCCAGCAACGATAGTTTGCAAATGCAGCGAGCTCAGGATCGAATACCAACGGTTCAACACCAAGGCGCTCACGCTCAGCATTGATCTTATCGAGTTCTTCTGTTTGCACGGCTGTCATGATGGCAGTCATCTGCTTCGGATAATTATCGCCGGAATAATCAGCATTTCGATCAACTTCATTGCTGTTAACATAGTATAGGTAGTAGCACGCATAGTTGTCATTGAACTTCTCGCGGATCCAGTCTGGGCAGGATTCCATAAAGGCTTTTACATTGAAGTTCGCACTGCCCTGCCTACCCTCATGGATGCCAACTGTTGCAAAATGAGTATACAAGAAAGATGTGTTTTCATGATACTGCATGGCCAGGATCGGGAACGTGGCTTTGTAATACTCGATATCAAAGATATCATCCCAATTCTCCAGGTTCATGCACGTCAGAATGGTATACTCATCGCCGTAATCCCATTCTACGTCATAGGGATTGACGGCTGTCCTGACATCCACGACACATGCAGAAGCGTACGTCTCAACAGTCGCCTGGATAGAGCACAGCTCAAGGATCTGGTCAGCCAGTTTTTCATCCTCGGTTCGGTTGTCGATCTCGACTTCGGTCTCCAGCGCGTCCGCGTCATCTGGCTGCACAGGTGTTTCATCGGGTTGTGCAGGTGTTTCGGCGGGTTGCACAGGCGTCTCATCGGATTGTACAGGTGTTTCGACGGGTTGCACAGGCGTCTCATCGGGTTGTACAAATGTTTCGATGGGTTGTGCAGATGTTTCGACGGGCACATCCGGAACGGAAGGTTCGGGAGCTGTTGTCTCGACAGGCGTGTAGACGCTGGGCGACATGGCCATATCGGTGGACCCGCAGCCAGCGAGCCCCAGGACCATCGACAAAGCGATGGTGATTGCGATCAAATTCCTTTTCATGGTGATTCCTTCTTCTATTCACTGTTCTGATATTGTACCATGTTGTTTGCCCGCAGGCAAGAGACAGGCGCCTTGCATATCGTCATAATTATAATGCACTTGTTCACACAGTGTCAAGAAAATCAACCGGAAAGGCAGAGCTGTTGGTAACAGTTCGTTACGGTTCATGGCGCCGCCGCTTCGCCCGTTTTCGTAAAAATGACCTTCGGCAAACATTTCCGGTTCTATTACCTCCCTGCGCCCGTTCCTGCCGGATTTTTGACCTGCTGACGGGTGCGGGGATTCCCATGCTTTTTCTCATGCATGATATCCGGAACGGAAATCCCCCTGAAAGCCTGCTCTGTTCCTGTGCACAAAGGCAAACGCCATGAGCAACGCGAATGGGTTTGCCTTTAGCGCACAGTCTGGAACAGAACAGGCTTTCGAGGGGATTTTCAGTTCCGGATATACGCATGAGAAAAAGCATGGGAATCCCCGCACCCGTCAGCAGGTCAAAAATCCGCCAGGAACGAGCCGCAGGGGGCTGCCACTCAGGCCCGGACGATGCGGTAGTAAATGCGGGAGGTCATGCGGTAAATCGTGAAATAGACCACCCCGAAGAGCAGGCAGCAGACCAGGATACACTGCCAGAACAGCTCCGAATTGCCAAGCCCCAGCATGGTCAGAAACATCTTCAAAACCCGCGCCGCCACACAGATATGAATGACTGCCGTCACAAGGGGCAGGAAAAACACGATCAACACCTGTTTACCGATCGCCTTGCGGATCTCCGTATCCCGCATACCGACCTTCTCCATAATCACAAACCGTTCCCGGTCATCATAGCCTTCCGTCACCTGCTTGTAATAAATGATGATCGCCGTCGCCAGAAGAAACAGGCACACGAACAAAAGTCCGATGAAAAGAATGCTGCCATAGAGCAGATAAAAGCCTTCCCGCTGCGCGCTCTTTTCCTCCACCCTGCATCCAAAGCTGTCGGAAACCCGTGCAAGAAAGGCTTCCTTAGTCCTGCCATCCCCTTCCAGCTCGAACAAAACCTGACAGGAAAGCCGTTCGGTGGTATGATCCCCGCTTTGCAGCTGCATCATGGTCACCCGGTCAGGCGCCACCACGATATAGCTGCCGAACATATCCTCGCTCATCACAGAGTCCTTCGGAAGCTGTGGCAGCTTTGCGAGATGCTTTTTTACATGAAACGGAGTTCCCAGAAGAGAAATTTCCTCCGGCTCCTCTCCCTTCGGCGCGACAAAAATCACCTCTCCGGATGAAAGGCTCTCCCCCTCTCCCGTCATCATGTTATAATCCTCCAGGGAAAGCATGGTGATGGATGACATTTCTTCCAGCACGATTTTTCTGTCAGGATCCGCCAGCACATTCCGGTCAAAATGCGTTCCGCTCTTTTCCGATATCCACCAGACGCTGACCACGCTGTAGGCATCCGAAAGGGCAGCTCCCGTTTCCTGCGCCAGCGTCTGCAGAGTTTCCATGACGCCGTTTTGCCAGGCAAAGCTGTCCGCCGCCCTCTTTTGGGCGTCAGTCTGCACCGTTTCCTCTTCCTGCCTGACCTCCAGCTTATATTCCCTTGGAAACATGCCGTTTAAGATTCCCTCCTCTCCCGCGTACAATGCCACCGAGGAGGAGAGCACCACCAAAAGCGCCGTAGACAAAATGGCGATGGTGGAAAGCCCCGCCGCGTTCTGCTTCATCCGATAGAGCATGCCGGAAACGGAAATGAAATTTTCCGGACGGTAATAAAAGCTTTTACGTCTTTTTAAAAATTTTAAAAATACGATGCTGCCCGCCAGAAACAGGCAGTAAGTGCCGATTATGACCAAAAACGCGGCAGGGAAAAAGGCAAAAATCCCCTCCGAAGGCGTTTCCACGCCCAATGCCAGCCCGTATCCGGCAGCCATCGCCGCCACGCCGACCAGCGTCATCAGCCATTTGGATTTCGGCTCCCGCTCTCCCTCCGCCCGGCTCTTTAAAAGATCGATGGGCTTTGTTTTCGCGATCACCCACCAGTCGTAGAGCACAGTCACAAGATAACCGGCGCAAAAGACCGCTCCCGTTTTGGCAACCGCCCGAAAGGGAGTCGCGAACACGAGCATGGCGGGAATTTTCAGCATCTTTAAGAGCACCAGGAACATGAGCTGGGAAAACAGCACGCCAAAGAGAATGCCACAAAGGATGCCAAAGAACGCCGCAAAAAACACCTCCCAGAACAAAACCAGACACAGATGCCTTTTTTCCATTCCAAGGATGCAGTATAGCCCCAGCTCCCGCTTCCTGCGCTTCATCACGAAGCTGTTGATATAAAACAGGATGAGCAGCATGAAAACGATGCACAGCGCCGCGCACATTTCCAGCAAAATGGTTATCTCTGCGGCTCCCTTCATGCCGCTTTCCATCGCCATCTGCCCCACCGCCAGCACCGTATAATACAGCCCGGATAACAGCACGCCGGCAAGCAGATAAGGAAAATAAATGCCCGCATTCTTTTTCATATTGGACAAGGCGAGTCTGGGATAAAACATGATTTCATTTTTCATGGCGTTTTCCCCCTTCCAGCACCCGAAGCGTATCCGATATTTTCAAAAACATCTCGTCCCTGCTGCAGGCGCCCCGGTAAATCTGGTGATACGCCAGGCCGTCCTTGATGAAAATGACCCGGCCCGCATGGCTCGCCGCCCGGGTGGAGTGGGTTACCATCAGGATGGTCTGTCCGCTTTTGTTGATATCGCTAAACAGCTGCATCAAAGAATCCGCAGCGCGGGAGTCCAGCGCGCCCGTAGGTTCGTCCGCCAGAAGAAGCTTCGGTCCCGTAATCAGCGCCCGCGCCACCGCCGTGCGCTGCTTCTGTCCGCCGGAAACCTCATAAGGGTACTTGCCAAGCAGCTCTGTAAGTCCCAGCGTTTTTGCAAGCGGCATAAGCCTGGTTTCCATTTCCTGCACGCTTTTTTTGGACAACACCAGCGGCAGGAAAATATTATCCTTCAATGTGAAGGTATCCAGCAGATTGAAATCCTGGAACACGAATCCCAGATTGTCCCGGCGGTATGCCGCCATCTGATTATCCGGAATGGTGGTCATGTCATGCTCCTGCAAGCGCACCACTCCCGCGGTCGGTTTATCCAGCCCGGCCAGAATATTTAACAGCGTCGTTTTGCCTGAACCGGATTCTCCCATGATGGCTACAAATTCCCCCTGCTCCACAGAAAAATTCACATCCGCAAGCGCCTGCACCCGCGCGCCGCCAAGCCTGGTCGTATAAATCTTTTTTAAATGCTCCACTTCCAAAACAGTCATGATCAATTCCTCCTTATGTCCTTTTGATAAACATAAGTATAGCGAAACCAAAACCGTCCAGCCATAGACTGTGCTTACGATATCCTTACATTTCTGTAAGGTTTATATAAAATATAAAAATGACAGAGGGCATCGCCGCATTTGCCGAAGCCCTCTGCCCCTCGCTATTTACTGGTTTTTTCCCATATTCCGCTCCGCAATGCCCAACGCCGTAATGATCGGTACGATTAATATTCCGCAAAAGAAATTACTTACGCCGTGTAAGAAATCCCATGGCAGTCCCGCGATGATCCAGGAAACCATTCCTTTAAAATCAAGCCCGTATAAAATCGCCTGCGCCGGCGCATACAATGTGCCGAACAGAAATCCGTGCAGCGCACATACCGCCATATAGACAAACGGTCTGACAAATCCCGGCATCCGGACGGGAAGCAGCATGACTGCGCCCCATAGAACTGTCCATACATAGAGATAAGGGATCCACCAGGTTGCAAAGCCGCAAAGGATGCCGTTTAACAACACATAAATGTAGATGGGATACAACGCCTTTTTCCGGTACACTACCGTAAACGCAATTGTAAACACACCCAGCAGGTGGATATTGGGGGCAAGCTCCATTAACAGCTTGGATGCGTACATCAAAGCCCCCAGCATGGAAAATACGGTCAGCTCCCTCGTCGTGAGTTTCACCCTTTTTCCACCTTGAAGGAATAGCTTTCCCCTTCTGCAATCGGCGTGGAATCCACACCGCTTGTGGCATATTCTCCGTTGACATAGAATGCCCAGTACACGCCGTCCGCGTCATAGTCGGCGCTGATGCCGTTGACCGTTTTCACATAGAGCCCATACTCGCTCTCATCGCCGTCGATCAGACCAAGCTCCTTAAGCGCCTCACCCACAATCTCCTTGTCCGTGTGGATCTCCAGCTTCGTCTCGCTGCCGTCTGCGTCCACCACAGAAAAGTCAAATGATTTTGCGCCTTCCCCCAGCACGCTGCCATCTGTGGCGACGTTCTGTTGGGTTACGGTCTCCTGGGAATCCTTCTTACTGTCACCGCATCCGACTGCTGACAGTGCCATAGCCACAATAAGCACCATGCATAGGAAGAGTGACGATACCCGCTTTTTCCAGTTCGTTTTCATGCTATCGTTCTCCTTATGATGTATGATATTCCTCCTTTGGCCGGCGCTCGCGGCTCTGACAAAGAGGTTTTGTCCTGTCCGGATATTTCGACTTGGCATTCTGCAGACCGCCTTCTCGGATAACTTCCAATGACATTTCCCCGAATGTGGCTTCGGGTCAGATCTGCAGGATAGGATCATGCCTCACGGCGACGGGCTCGTACAGGATTTGCACCTGTTTCCCCGGACAATCCGTTTCCTATCATAATACGCGGCGGGCATTTCGTCAACCGCATTTTTTGTTGCCTGCAAGGAGAGGTTTTGGAGAGCGGGGGACGCACCGGAGTGTCGAAAGAGGGGGCGGTGGCAAAACAGACACAGGCGGGGCACGCGGGCCGGGTCTGTTTTGCCACCGCCCCCTCTTCCGGCACCCCGGCGCTTTTGGCTATCCGAAACGGTTCGCGACATCATTGTCCGAATAGTGCCATTCTCTCTTCTTCCGTCATAAAAGAAAGACTTTGTATCTTCCAGTTTTCGTCACGGATGATGTGGATGTTTATAGTCCCCTGAGGGTTCATGTCCAGCTTGTAGAAGGATTTTCCAGGCTCGTTTTCTAAAATGATGCCGATGAGCTGTCCCTGATAGTACCAGTTTTTCCCTTCATGGGTGATGCCGTAGGACTGATACTCCCGGTCCTGTTCTTCGTCCAGCTTTTTTTGCATCTCATCCAGCTCGTCGTCCTTCTTTGTCCTGCCATGCAGCATCGCGGCAAAGCCGGGCTCCCGATCCTGGATTGCCCGCACAGCCCATTCCTCCAGCTCATCCTCTCCCATGCGGTTGATCAGCACGGAGAAAAATCCTGTCTCCCCGTCCATGTAAGCTCTTTGTGCAAAATAAGAAACCAGAGGGTTATTCACTTCCAGCCAGTTTAAGCAGGTGGCAAAGGTTGCAATCTCGCCATCCTCATAAAATCGTTCCAGCCACGCTTTCTGCTCTTGCGCTTCCATCCCCCAGAAGGTCGGCAAAAACTGCGCCAGGTTTCCGGTTTCCAGAACTGTAATGTCATAGCAGGCTGTGTTTCCCAGCCCGACCGCCAGAACCGGCGCGTTGGGGGCATCCTCATCCATATTTGCAAGACTTGCGTCCCGCATCATGATATTATAGATATCTGCATCCCTCGCGACGCCGAACAGGCCGGCATGCTCTGCCTCCGGGTCGGTCATGGTAAGGCCCGCAATTTCAAAGCCGTTGCCGTTATAGCTGCCTGTAAAGGGATGCTCCATCGTCCCGATGGGAATCCACTCCTCCCCGGACAGCCGGATATCCGCCTGCTGCATATAGCTTTTATCCATGCCATACCTGCCCGTACCGATTGCCCGAAGCTGCGCCTCGTCAAAGACAAGATAATATGTATTTCCCTGAAATTCCAGCGTTTCCAGCTCTACGGCATCCTCTTTTCCATAAGAATATGCATTTTGGGTATATGCGCCCGTGAAGGTAAATCCGCAGCAAAGGACAATTGTCAGCAGCAATAGCGCACAGACGCCCCCTTTTGTCATTTTCCGATAATCCATAATCGCACCCAGCCTTTCCTTTAACAAGTTTGCTTCCTCGCAGAGCGTGACCGCAGACGTAGTATGCCGGCATCCGCAGCCTGTTTTGGCGGCATGCAAAAGCGTATCCCCATAGACGCGCCTGCCGCTGTCATCCAGCATGGAGATAAGCGCTTCATCACAGGAGAGCTCACAGGCATGCTCCAGGCGCTTTTCCATGAGCCAGACCAGCGGATTGAACCAGTGCAGGCATAACGTTATCTGCATCAACCATTTGTATAGCAAATCCAGCCGCTTACAGTGAATCAGCTCGTGCCGGACCGTACAGGAAAATTCCTCTTCCGTCAGGCTTGTCGTTGGCAGCACAATGCAGGGCTTTCTTAATCCCATCAACATCGGTGTGGAAACCTGTGGATTTTCATACAGCTCCACACAATAAGCAATCCGCAACCGGGATTTGATTTCAGAAAAAGTTTCCAGCAGGTGGATGTCAGAAATTTCCCTTCGCCCTGCCCGCACATATTTTACAAAGCTCTGATAGGCGGTTATTCGCCGCATCAGCAAAAGCAGCGCTCCTGTCAGCCATAAAAACCACAGGATATCCCCTCCTGCATGGAAAAGTGCATCGCTTTTGCGGCTGTCCGCTGTGATTTCCGATTCTGCGGCGGGGATGTCCTGTCGGGAAACCGGCCAGGATACATCGTCCCCGCGCAAAACCGTGTTGTCCCATACCGCCGGATTCAAAGCCGCCGTATCCGAAGTCTCTGGTTCCATGTTCCGCACGTTTTCCCACTCTGTCCTCTCAAACAGCGCTCCTGCAAGGCTCACCGGCACTGTGACCGGCACAAGGAGCCGCAGGATGACCACCAGCCAGATATAATACTGCCACTGCCGGCTGATTCTTCTGCGATACAGCGGGCTGCACAAAAGCAAAAAGAGGATCAAAAGAGAGCCGGAAAGGGACAGAGAAAGAATCGTTCTCAGCACCTCATTCATGCCCCTCTCCTCCCTGCTCCCAAAAACGCCGCAGCTCCTCATAGTCCGCCTCGGAAAACATCTCCTGTTGGATCAGCGTTGCCACAAGCCCCTTTGCGTTTCCCGCATACAGCTTATTGACAAAAGTCTGTGCCTGCGCCGCCTGGTAATCCGCCTCGGAAACGACGGCTTTATACTCATTGCGCCGTCCGATTTTGCCCGTTTTTAAAAGTCCCTTCTCCACCAGCCTGGACAACAGCGTGATCACGGTGTTTTTCTGCCATGTGCGCCCGGACTTTTCCAGCTCCTCCATCAGCTGGGCATAAAGCGCCGTTCCTCCCTTCGCCCAGACAAGCTTCATCAGCTCCAGCTCGGAATCGGAAACCTGTTGTATCATCATATGCTCCTCCTTTCCTAACACTTTGTAGGCCATTTTTATGATAACACCATGTAGTCCATATGTCAACGGTATTTTTCTGTTTGCGGCAAAAACGCCATTGTGTTATGATAAAAAAAGAAACGGGTACCGCCCTGCGTCTTCCCGTTGCGGAAATATCCGAAAGGAGCAAGCCATGAACGAACACAATCCGGTTTCCCGGCTGCAGGACAATCTGAACCGGTCCATCATCGGGAAAGAAGCCGTCATCGAAAAGCTGATCGTCTGCCTGCTGGCGGAGGGACATGTCCTGCTGGAGGATGTGCCGGGCGTCGGCAAAACCACCCTCGCCAGAGCGCTGGCAAACAGCATGGACGCCACCTTCGGCAGGATCCAGTTTTCGCCGGACACCCTGCCCCAGGACGTCACGGGAGCCAGTATTTACCATATGAAAACGGGAGAATTCGTCTACCGCCCCGGCGCGGTGATGCACCAGATTCTGCTGGCGGACGAAATCAACCGGACGCCGCCCAAAACCCAGGCGAGCCTTCTGGAAGCCATGACGGAAGGGCAGGTGACGGTGGACGCCGTCTCCTATCCGCTTCCGGCGCTCTTTTTCGTCATCGCCACGCAAAACCCCGCCGGATTTCTCGGCACCTATCCGCTGCCGGAGGCACAGCTGGACCGGTTTATGATGCGCCTTTCGATGGGCTATCCCGATGTGGAATCGGAAAAGAAAATGGCGGCGCTTTTTCTTTCCGGAAAGCTGGACGCTGCGCCAGAGGCAGTGTGCACGGCACAGGAGATTCTAAAAGAGCGGCAATTTGTCAAAGCGGTGACCGTCAAAGACTCCCTTCTGACATATATGGAAGAGATCATCACCGCCACCAGAACAGAGCCTTCCTTTGCGCTGGGAGCAAGTCCCCGTTCCCTGCTGGCGCTTCTGCGCGCTTCCCAGGCGATGGCATATCTGCGCGGCAGAGATTATGTCAAGCCCGATGATGTAAAGGACATCGCCACAGAGGTTTTGCTGCACCGTCTGGTTCTGACGCCGGACTCCAAAATACGAAAGGAAAGTGCGGACCGGATTCTAAGAAGGCTGGTCCTGTCCGCGAAAATCCCTCTATGAGCGGCGGACAGGGGCGCAATGCCATGCGGATGAGGAGAATATTTCTTGCAGGAATGTGGATCGTTTCCCTGATTTTCATCAGCTTTTTTGGCAACGCGGCCAGCTATGGGTTTTTCTGGACCGTCACCCTGATTGGTCCGGTTTCCCTGCTGTATCTGACCGCCGTTATCCTTCGCTTCAAGCTGTATCAGGAGCTGGAAAGCAGAGATTGCACGGTGGGACAGCCGGTTCCTTATTTTTTTGTGCTTCAAAATGAAGACCGCTTCGCCTTCACTTCCATTCAGGTGCGGATGTATTCCGGTTTTTCGACCGTGGAGGAACTGCCGGAGGGCATCGAATATGCCCTTCTGCCCGGCGATCAATTCCGCTGGCGCACGAACCTGATCTGCAAATACCGGGGCGAATATGAGGTGGGTGTCAAAGAAATCATCGTGACGGACTTTTTCCGCCTTTTTTCTCTGCGCTATCATAATCCGGGCGTCATCAAGGCGCTGGTTTCTCCCCGCTATGTGCGGCTTTCTGCCCTGCGCTCCCTCGACTTTTCCACAGAGGTTCTGACCCGGGAGACGCCCGGCTTTGATGCCTCCCCCGCTCCCGACGTGCGGGAATACCGGCCAGGCGACGATATCCGTCTCCTCCACTGGGGCGCGTCCGCCCGGGCGCAAAGACTGCTTGTGCGCAACCGCACCGGAGAGGAAAGGCAGGGCGTTTCCCTCTATCTGGATACCCGGCGCTATTTCGCGTCGCCGCAGGATTATCTTCCGCTGGAAAATAAAATGCTGGAGGTCTTTCTCGCCCTGGGCGGTTATTTTGCGGAGCGGGATATGGCATTTCACGCCTTTTGTGTCCAGCGGACGCTGACAGACATACAGGCGGCTTCCCGCCAGGATTTTGAGAGCTTTTCCCGTTTTGTAAACGGAATCGCCTTTTTGGAGGAGGAAAAAACGCAGACCGCCGTATCAGAGGTTTTGAGCAGACCGGATTTTTGGAACAGCGGCGTCTTTTTATTCGTTCTTCATACGCCAACGGACAGTTTTACAGCACTGGCTGAGCAATTGGTACAAAGCGGTGCCCTGGTCGTCCTGTATCTGGTCAATGATTCTGTGACGGATACGGACCTTCTTTCGGATTCCCTGCGGCGCTGCATTGTGACGGTTCCCACAGATGCCAGACTGGAGGAGTTGTTATGATCACGATGCCACGCATATATCAATGGTGCAGCGCTACCCTGCTTGCCGGACTTTTTCTTTCCGTATCCGAAGGCTGGCAGGGCTCTTTGGGTGAAAATGCCCTTTGCATAACCGCCTGCTGCCTCCTTTTCCTGTTTCTTTCCGGCATCCAGATCGCCCAAAAAAAGGGATATGCCGCCCTTTTTCTTTTGACGGCGGGCATTTTACTCTTTTGGGTTTTCCGGTCGGGCACAGAATCCGTTCTGTCCTTTCTCCGGACATTTTTTCTCTGGGCTTTCGGTGAAAAAAATACGCCGGACGGACAGCCTCTCTCCTTTCGGCTTCTGCTCGCCCTCCTGTTGAGCGCCTGCGCCTTTTTTTCGCAGGGATTGCTGGAGCATGCGCCAAAGTTAAAGCCCGCTGCCGTCCTGCTGCTTTCCGCATGGCTCGGCTTTTGTATGGTCAGGGGAATCCGCCTTTCCAGAGCCGGAACCGTTTTCGCTTTTGTTTACCTGCTTTTATCCCTGCTGCAATTCGTACAAAACAGATGGCGCAGGGAGCAGAAGCATCCGGTGAAAAACCATATCATATGGCTTCTCCCCTTTTTGGCGGCGTATCTGACGCTTTTGTTTTTCCTGCCCTTTCCGGATAAGCCCTACGACTGGCAGTGGGTGAAGCAGGCCTACAAAAACATCCGGGAATCGGTCATCACCCTGACCTGGTCTTTGCCCTTTGGAAGCAGGGAGGATTATGCGCCCTCCTACACCGGTTTTTCTCAGGATGCCTCCCTGCCGGGAAGCATCAACCGCCAGACGGAGGAGCTCATGCTGCTGGAAACAAATACCCGGCTCTATACGAATCTGTACCTGACCGGCGAAACCTACGATCGCTTCACCGGCAGGCAATGGGAACAGACCGCGTATCCGCCTGCCTTTGACAGGCTTTTAGACCCTCTCCTGACGGCGCATGCCTGTCAGACCCTGCGGGAGTCCTATACAACGGATTATATGCTGCGCGCCACCCTGTCCGTCCGTTATCTGAAATTCCGCACCAGCTACCTGTTCGCCCCTTCCAAAGCCCTGAGCGTCACACAGGGACAAGAGACAATGGATATGAGCCAAAAGGACCGCTGGCGCTTTGAAAGCCTGCAAAGCTATGGCACACAGTATGCGGTGGACTTTTATCAGCTCAATGCCGGGCAGGAACGGTTCTGGGATTTCTGTATGGATGCCACAGCGCCTTCCGACGCGGAATGGGAACAGATTTTGCGGGAATACCACCGCATAAACGGACAACGTCTCTCCTTACAGGACGTCCGGGAATATGAAACCGCCATAGAAACCCTTTACGGACAGCCCCCCGTTTTGTCCACCCCGGTCCAAAAATGGCTGGAGGAAGTGACCGAAGGCTGTAACACGGATGTACAAAAGCTTCTGGCGCTAAAGCAGGCGCTGTCCGCCTGTTCCTATCAGACCTCTCCCGGGGAACTGCCAGACAATGTGACGGATGCCGCTTCTTTTCTGGAATACCTGCTTTTGGAAAGCCGGGAGGGCTATTGCGCCCATTATGCCAGCGCCTTTGTGCTGCTCTCCCGTGCCCTTGGCATTCCCGCCCGGTATGTGCAGGGCTATCTGGTCCCCACAAAAGGCAAAACCCAGGCTGTGGTCACCTCCGATATGGGACATGCCTGGCCGGAAGCTTACATAACCGGCATCGGCTGGATTTCCTTCGAGCCCACGCCCGGCTACGCTGCGCGCTTTGACGCCTCCTGGCAGATGCGGCAGACCTTTTCGGAATCCCACCCGGAAATGTACAGCGCTTCGGGCGAAGCCACCTCCTATGAAACGCCTCTGCCCCAGGAGACTGCCCCGGCATTCGATGCCAGGCTTTCCGGTGAAAATCTGGAAGATGCGGCTAAAAACGCCGCGCTTTGGCAAATGCTGCGCTTGCTCCGGCTCCTTTTACTGCCGACGCTGCTCCTGCTTGCCGCTCTCTGGCTCCTGGAACGCTGGGCGCTCTTTGTCCGCTACCGAAAGCAACCCGCCGGAAAACAGCTTCATATCCTGGCAGAATATGCCATGAAATGTCTTGCCGCCCTGCGCTGCCGGCGCAGGGAATCCGAAACCCTGCAGGAATTCTCCTACAGGGCGGCAGCACAGCTCGGAACAGACACGCCCCTGGCGCTCTTCTCTCTATATGAAAGACTCCTCTACGGAACAGGGGACTTTGCACCTGCGGAAATCGCAGCCGCGAAGGAAGCCGTCAACGGGCTTCTGCACATGCTGCGCGCCCAAAGCCGCATCCGATATCTGTTCCTTTGGCTGCAAAAGCCCTTTCCTGCCACCACTGATCAAAGGAGACACACATGAAAGCAAAAACATTTTACCGGAAATTTTTCCCCATTTATATCCCGCTGGTACTGCAAAATGTCATCACCATCAGCGTCAATCTGGCGGATAACATCATGCTGGGCGCTTACAGCGAAACCGCGCTGTCCGGCGTAGCGGCGGTCAACCAGATCCAGTTCGTATTCCAGCAGCTTGTCATGGCGCTGGGCGACGGGCTCGTCATCTTTTTGAGCCAATACTGGGGCAAAGGGCAGACCGGACCGATGAAAAAAATCGCCGCCACCGCCATGCGCGCGGCGCTTTTTGTCGCCCTGCTTTTGTTTGCGCTCGCCAGCCTTTTCCCTTATGGGATGGTGGGACTGTTCACCACTGACCGGCCGATCATCGAAGAAGGCGCGCGCTATTTAAGCATCATTCGCTTCACCTACCTGTTTTTTGCCGTAACCCAGCTGCTTTTGGCGACGCTGCGCAGCGTGGGAACGGTACAGATCGCCTTTTGGCTGTCCACCCTCACCTTTTTTGTGAACTGCGGCATCAATTACGTGCTGATTTTCGGAAAATTCGGCGCGCCCGCGCTGGGCACTGAGGGCGCGGCGATCGGAACGCTTACCGCCAGAATCGCGGAATGCGCCATTTTGATTCTTTATATTGCCAAAAAAGAGCGCAGACTTTCCCTGCGCCTTTCCGACTACCTCAAAACCGACCGCATCCTCGCAAAAGATTATGGCAAAACCGTAGCTCCCATGCTCTTTGTACAGGGGCTCTGGGGCTTAAACACCGCGCTGCAGACCGCAATTCTGGGACACATGACCGCCGCAGCCATCGCGGCGAACAGCGTCGCCTCCAACCTGTTTTTACTGGTAAAATCCGCCGCCGTAGGAGCCGCCTCCACCGCTTCCGTCCTCATCGGCCAGACCGTCGGCGCCGGCGACATCTCCAAAGTGAAGGAGTACTCCCGCATGCTGCAGCGCACCTTCCTGCTCATCGGCCTCTTCTCCGGAACCGCCCTCTTTTTCCTGCGCATTCCGGTGCTCTCCCTTTACGACCTCCAGCCCGCCACCCTGGAAATGGCAAACACCTTCCTGATCATCCTAAGCGTGGTCTGCGCAGGGATGTCCTACCAGATGCCCACCAACAACGGCATCATCCGCGGCGGCGGCTATCCCCAGTTCGTCGTAAAGCTGGACCTGATCAGCATCTGGATGATCGTCCTTCCCCTGTCCTTTTTCATGGCCTTCGTGGTAAAGGCCTCCCCTGCCGTAGTCGTCTGCTGCCTGAACGCCGACCAGCTCTTCAAATGCGTTCCCGCCTACCTGGAATCCCACTATGGCAACTGGATCCGCAAGCTCACCCGGGACTGAAATCCCTGCCGCCGCCAAATCCCGTCGCTGCGCCCCATGCCCGGCGTACGGCGGGCTGTCCGGCCTTTAGTCCCACCTCACTGATAATACTGCGCCTGCGCGCTCCACAGCTCGTAGTACTTCCCGCGCTCATCCTTCACAAGCTCCTCATGGCTGCCCCGCTGGACCAGCCTGCCTCCGTCAAACACCGCGATATCATCACAGAACCGGCAGGAGGACAACCGATGGGAAATATAGATTGCGGTCTTTTCCCCAACCATTTTATCAAAGCCCGCATAAATCTCATACTCTGCCTTCGGGTCCAGCGCGGCGGTCGGCTCATCCAGCAGGATAAAGGGCGCGTCCTTGTACAGCGCCCGGGCAATGGCAATCTTCTGCGCCTCTCCGCCGGAAACCTCCACGCCGCCATCCTCATAATTTTTATACAGATAAGTGTCCAGTCCCTCCGTCAGGCTCTCCAGCCGCTCCCCAAAGCCTGCATCCGCCAGACACTTCTTCACCCTCTCCTCATCAAAGGAAACCGCTCCGGCAACGTTTTCTCCCAGCTTTAAGGAAAACAGATACAGATCCTGAAACACCACGGAAAACAGCTTTCTATATTCGTCATTGCGAAACTTTCTGATATCCACGCCGTTTAACCGGATTTCCCCCCGCTGAGGCTCATAAAGCCGGCACAAAAGCTTGATCATCGTGGTCTTTCCCGAGCCGTTTGGTCCCACGATCGCCAGCTTTTCCCCGATTTTGAGTTTGATGGAAAAATCCTGCAAGGCATAATCCTTCGCCCCCGGGTACTGAAACCAGACATGGGAAAACTCGATCTCATAGGCGTAGTCGCTGCGTTTTTCCACAGGCAGCTTTCCCTTATACATCTCATCCTGCAGCTCCAAAAGCGCCATTGTGGACAGCTGTCTGCGGCATGCCTGGGAAAGCTCCGAAAACGCCGATGCGATGCCCGCGACCGCACCCACCAGGCTCCCCAGCGCTCCCGCGTACTGCAAAAGAGAGCCCACCGGCAGCGCGCCTCCAACCGCCACGTACGCCACGATGAAATAGGGCAGGGCTGAGAACAGCTTTTCTCCGCCGCCTGCAAACATTGCCGCTCTGCCAAACTGTCTGCCAAGCCTTTTGGAGCTGACCCGTTCATAGCGGTTAAACCGTTCCACCGTATAACGGTCAAACAGCGCATACGCGTCATACATCCGCACATCCTTGCCGCATTGATAAGGGAAACCGCCCTCTGATGCCATTTCATAGATCAGATCCGCTTTCTGTGCCTTTTCCTCCGGCGTCGAAAAAGGCTCCTCCACCATGAGCGCGTTCGTCCTCTGATCCACGCGCATTTTTCCATAGGCATAAACCCAAACGCCCAGAAAACAAAGGATCAAAAAAACTGCCGCAGTCAGGTTTTTGGTATGCCACACCCTGCGCATCACAGGAAATGCCAGCAGCAGGGCGCCCGCCAGATTGAAAACGCTGCCCGTCAGCCAGTCAACGGTCCAGAAAATGGTGTAAATGCCCGCTCCCCAGCAGTTATCCTTATAAATGCGGCTTTTGATTTTTTCCAAAAGCGGACTGTCGATCATAGAAAAATCCATCTCCATCAGCTTTCGGGACTGCTGCATGTCAAAGCGGGAATATATGGCATTCCGGCGGATCTCCAGATCGCTGCGGATGCTGCCCAGCGCGATCCTGCACAACAGGGCCACCGTCAGCAGGATGCCCGCAAGACCCGCCATTTCTCCCCAGGGCACGCCCTGCTCCACCCGGTTTAACACCATGGCGGACAGCACCAGCGCCAGATACCCTTCTGCCGCCGCAAGCAGCGCCGCCGCCACAGAAAGGGGAAACTGCCCTCTGTCCAGCCTGTGCACCAGCCCTGCCACCTTTTTTATGTTTTTCAAATGCTGTCCAAAGGGCAGCCTGCCAGTCAGATCATCCATTTCCATCTTCTACGCTCCCTTCTGTCCCTTCCCGGTAATAGGACGCCTGCAGGGCAAACATCGCCGCATAGGCTCCATTTTTGACAAGCAGCTCCTCATGGGCGCCGCTCTCAATGATTTTTCCCTGATGAAGCAGGAGGATCCGGTCGGAAAACCGGGTGCTGGCCAGCCGGTGGGATACGAATATCGCTGTTTTTCCCGCCGTCATCCGGGCATAGGCGTCATAAATTTCGCTCTCCGCGATCGGGTCCAGCGCCGCCGTCGGCTCGTCCAGCAAAAGCACCTGGGCATCCCGGTACAGAGCGCGGGCCAGCATGAACCGCTGCTGCTGCCCGCCGGAAAGCTCGATCCCTTCCTCCAGAAAATGCTTTGTCATCCGGCTGTCCAGTCCGATCCCCTTCTGCCGGAAGCTCTCCCCAATCCCCGCCCGCATGAGCGCCTCCCGCGCCCGCATGGCATCCACCTTTTCCCCCGTCGTACACGCCAGATTTTCCCCCACAGTGAAGGGAAAGACCCTGCTCTCCTGAAACACCGCGCCAAAATACCGGTAGCGTTCCCTTCTGGGGATTTCCTCTGCGTCCACGCCGTCAATCCGGATCGTGCCCGCATCCGGCTTATAAAAGCCTGCCAGAAGCTTGATCAGAGTGGTCTTGCCCGCGCCGTTTTCTCCCACCAGCGCGATATGCTCGCCGGGCCTGATATGCAGATTGAAATGGGAAAGAATCTCTTTTCCCTCCTCATAGCCAAAGGTGACATCCTCAAAGTCGATGGAGGGCGCATCTGAAAGGACGATAGCCCTCTTCTCCCCTTCCTCCAGATCCTCCTCCGGCAGGGCGCAAAACTCCCGATACCGGCATGCCCGATCCGAATTTTGCCCCAGGATCTGCATCGCCCCGATCATCTGGTTTAAAAAATTGCCAAAGCCCGTGATCGCGCCCAGATACAGCACGAAATCTCCCGCGCCGATCTGCCCGCGAAAGGCCGCCGACACAAGATAGGCGTAAGCGCAAAAATCCCGGAGCGCGTTCAAAATATGCCCCACATTCTCCCGCCAAAGCTTTCTTACAGAAATCTGCCGCTCCAGCCTTTGGACAGCTTCCACCAGCCCCTCCATCTTCTCTGTCAGCCAGCCTGCCAGCCCGAAAATCCGGATGTCCTTCGCCGCCGCCGTGTCCCTGCAGCGGCTGTGCACCTCCCAGAATTTCCGGTCCAGATCCTCCCGTTTTTCCTGCATCCGGTCCCGGTAACGCCGCTCCATTTCCCCCAGACCATAGTTGATCCCGGATATCCCCAGCAGCAGGATCAAAACCGCAGGATGCAGGCTGCCGATCACACCGGAATAGAGCGCGAAGCAAACCACCTGAATGACCAGATCCGGCAGGTATGCCCAAAACGTCATCGGTACCGAATCATCTCCCCCATAGTTGGTCTGCTGGGCGGCATAATACTTTTTCCGACAATCCCCGTCCTCCGTATACCGGTAGCCGATGCGCAGAAACTTCCGGAATGCCTCATACACCAGCAGGGTCCGCACGTTGAGCCGTTCCATGTAGCTGCTCCGGTCTGCCCACCCGGAAACGCCCGAACACACCGCGGATAGCAGGATAAAGCCTCCCAGCCAGAAAACCAGCTCCATGACGGAAGCCTTTCTCTGTACAAAATCGATCGTTATCTTGGGTAAATAGATGGTGAATAACGGCAGCAATATGCCGCTTCCCACATATAACGCCTGCTGCCACACCACAGCAGGAGAACAGGCATAGAGCTTTTTGTAGTAAAATAAAATGTTGCCCGCCAGGGAATACTTTTTTCGTTTCATTGTTACATCCTTTCTGCATAACCGTTTCAGGTGGTATGGCATCATGATACCAGAAATCCGTGCCTGTGGGCAAAAAAATGCACGAACGGTTCCGTTCGTGCACGAATGGTCGGCTCATCGGCCTATGAAAACCTCTTTTCCACAAAAAGCAAATCCATATTTGCGTATTCTTTCTCTGGGAACCCCTTTCTCCATGAGCACAGTCTCATATTGTTTATTCTCAATCTGCCGCAGGGCTGCCTGCACCGTATCGGACAGCGATTTTTCATCGTCCTTATCCTGTACCTTGAATTCCAGAATGATACCGTCATCCATACATCTGGGCTCCAGCATCACATCGTAACGGCCAAAACCGCTTTCCCGATTGGAAGTCACCACATATCGGTCTGACAATTCCACCAAAAGCCCCAGGACAAAGCCATGATAAAACCGCTCCGGTTCTACATCCTCAGATGGCTTATTTCCCACATCAAAGCTGCTGAAGGTGGACAATGCCACCTTATTCATGTAGTGATTCATAGCCTTTATATCATCTGCCAGCAGCGCCTTGATAAATCCGTTATAGGCAGTTTTACTTTTCTGAAACCAGCCTTTCACCATGGCACGAAACACCTGCCTCACCTCCCGATTGGTCAGGCACAATTCATAATCAGGCGCATCGGACTCGCTCACTTCATCAAAGGTTTCATACCGGACCACCCTCAGATAACCGCCGGCCAGCAAAAGGCTCCATATCCCCTCTTCATTTCCGTCCAGCTCCTCGTATACAATCTGCTCCTCTATTGGCGAATGAATTGACTGCCCCAGAATCAGGCTTTCAAACTTTTGCTTGATATCGATGCTCCCCTCCCGGATCAGCTTACCTGCCAGACTATTGGAGCTGGAATTTGCCCAGTAAATCCCGATCTTTCCCGTATCCAGATAATTCAGAATGGACCAGGGATTATAAATATCCGTCCGGTTTCCAAAGGTAAAGCCATCATACCAGCTTTTCACATCCTGCTTTTTATCCGGCATTCCAAATTCCTCCAGCGCCGAAAACACTTCTGTCTCCGTAAAGCCAAAGGAATCCGCATACTCGTTCGAAGTAGTCGTGACCACCTTTAGATTGTTCAGATCCGAAAAAATGGATTCCCTGCTCACCCGCGTGATTCCTGTCATGATTGCCCTGTCCAGACAGGGATTCGTCTTAAATGTAGCATGAAACAGGCTTCTTGTAAAAGAGACCAGCTCTTCCCAATATCCGTTCACATAGGCTTCCTGCATGGGCGTATCATATTCGTCCAGAAGGATGATCACCTTTTTGCCGTAAAATTTATATAAAAACCTGGACAGGCGATGGATCGCCATGGTTGCCGTCACCTCCGGCATGTCCTCGGAAATGCTATGGAAATATGCCTTCTCATCCGGAAGCAGACAATCGCTTTCCGCCAAAAAGCTGTAATCATAATACAAATCTGATAAAATCTGGTTCATTCTGCGGACTGTTGACGCATAATCTAACTCCTTTACATTTGCAAAGGAAAGGCTGATCACCGGATAATTCCCCTGCAACACCCTGAATTTTTCATTCTTCCAGATGGAAAGCCCGTGAAACAGTTCCTCCCGCCCTTCATATTTTACGGAAAAAAACTGCTCCACCATGCTCATGGTCAGTGTTTTGCCAAACCGCCTTGGCCGGGTAATCAGGGTCACATCATCCTGATTCTCCCACCACTCCTTTATGAATGCTGTTTTATCCACATAAAAGCATTTCCGCTCCCGTATTTTTTCAAAGCTCTGTATCCCGATTCCGACAGCCTTTGCCATACCTGTCCCCCTTGCGCGCTTTAGCGCGCAGACCAATCAATCGTATGAAAATTTATTTTCATACTTTATATCCCGCGTTTCCATGCTTTCATCTTACCACGGTTTTGGCGTACTATCCAGCGATTTTCTTCTTTCCCATAAAAAATCTTCTTTATCCTCTCTGCTCCGTTCCCGGCGCCTGCCGCTAAAACTTCATGACATTGGTTCACAAATCAGACGCGAAAGTTCCAGGGGTTACAATGGCAGCATGATTTCCGTTACAAACACATCCGTCTCATCCTGCCGGTTCAGATAACCGTGGTATTTTTCCACCACCCGGTCCAGCCGCATCAGCCCGAAGCCGCCCAACGCGCCCTGCTTCGTGGTCAGATAACGTCCCGCCTCCTTCTTAAATCTGCCCGCCGCCGCGTTCATCACGTATATATAAAGCTGCCCCTTTAAAATGTCCAGATAAACGCGGATGAAGCGCTTTTCCTCTTCCTCGATTTTCAGGCAGGCTTCCATGGCGTTATCCATCAGGTTGCCGATGATCAGGCTTAAGTCCACCTCCGAAAAAGGGAGCGTACCGGGCACAATGGCCTTCGCCTCCACCCGGATATTCTTCGCCTTTGCGAGGGAGATTTTGCTGTTCAGAATCGCGTCCATTTTCACGTTCCCTGTCTTTACCACAGTGTCCACCTGGGTCAGGTCCCGGTCCAGCTCTCCCAGATAATCCTCCAGCTCGGCAAGCTGTCCCATCGCCAGATAGGCTTTCATCGTCTGGATGTGGTTATGATAATCATGCCGCCAGCCCCGCGTCTGCCGGTACATGTTATCCACCTCCTCCCAGTGCTTCTCCATCAGGTCATTCTGATAGCGGGCGATCCGCCGGTCCACCAGACCAAAAAGGACCATACGCCCTGCAAAAAAGAGAATCCCTATGCCGATCAAAGCCCCCAATACGCCCAGCCATACCATCATGTCCTTCCTCCCGTATAGTACCGGATGAAGTCTTCGTTCACTCCGTGATAGAGCCGCCTGCTCAGGGGCACCCGATCCTGGTTGTCCATCACCACATCCGTTTTCTCTATCCGGCGCACATGGGCGAGATTGACCAGATAAGAACGGTGGCACCGGATGAAAGCATCTGCGCTGTCCAGCTCCTTTTCCAGCTCTCCCATACTGTTTTGCGCCTCCCGCCGCCGAAACTGCCCGTCGCCATCCTGTGTGCACACGAGCGTGTTGTGCCGCAGAGCCCCCAGCCACCAGATATCCGCAAGGCTGACCCGTTCTGTTCCTGTGTCAAACCGCAGGCACAGACAGGGCCGCTCCCTTTTCTCCCGCTCACAAATCCGGTCCATGCACTGCTCCACCTTTTGCCGGTCAATGGGCTTTAGCAGGTAATGGAGCGCCGCCACCTCATAGCCCTCCTGCATATAGTCGGATATTCCCGTGGTAAAAATGATCTGAGCCGTCCGGTTCTCCCGCCGCACGCGGCGCGCCAGCTCCATGCCGTTCATCCCATCCATCTGAATGTCCAGAAAAAGAGCGGAAAAATCCTTTTCCTCCTCCCAGGCAAACCAGAAGGCCTCCGCATCAGGATAACATTTTACCCAAATCTCCTGCCCGCTTTTTTGCGCCCAGGCTTCCAGATAAGACAACAGCAGGTCGGCATGCTCCCTTCTGTCTTCCACAATTGCAATTTTCACAGGTGCGCTTCCTCCTGTTTTCAGATTTCTGTGCCTCCGCTTTTATGCCAGCCGCACAGCCAAAATCCTGCGGCAGCTCCGTCCGTTTTGCTATCTGCCAAAGCCTGGTCCTTCCGTGACAGTCCAGACCGGTCCAACCCCTTATTCCAGATATGGCGCTGTCGCCTCCCGCCAGCTTTCGATCAGCCTCTCCAGAGACCAGGCCGCATTGGCCGGGGAGGTGGAGGGCAGCTTATATGCCTTTTTTCCACAGGATTTTTCACAGTATTTTTCATACAGCTCACAGGCCTTGCCGCCGTTACAGAATACCGCCCGGATGTTTGTCTTTTGTAAAAGTCCGGCGATATCGTTCACCACCACATTGCGGATGGAGCTGTCGCTGGAGCCTTCGATTTCACAGGAGGCGATCACATCCCAGATGGCGATATGTCCCTCCAAAAGCATGTTCTTCTTTTCCTCCACCGTCTGTGGCGCCGGACTTTTTGCAAGGGCTGCCGTCACCTTCCAGAACCGGTTCTGGGGATGTCCGTAATAAAACTGGTTTTCCCGGGACTTTACGGAAGGAAATGTCCCCAGAATCAAAATCCTGGAACGCCCGTCATAAACGGGCAAAAATGTATGGGTCAGCGCTTCCATGCCGCAATCACCTCACAGGTTTTCTCAATCTGTTCCTCCGTATGGGCGTCGGAAACGAACATCGCTTCAAACTGGGAGGGCGCCACATAGATGCCATGGGAGAGCATCCAGTGAAAATAAGAAGCGAAGGCTTCCTGGTCGCACCGGCAGGCATCCTCATAATTTTCCACACACGCTGCCTTCCCCTGCTCCCAGCCCGGGGCGAAAAAGGCGGATAAAAGCGAACCGGCACGGTTGACCCTAAGCCCCTTTTTCAAAAACGCTTCCTCCAGCCTCGCCGCCCTTCGATCGATCCGCTCATAGATTTCCGGATGCTCTGCCAAAATCTTTAAGGTTTCCAGCCCCGCCGTCACCGCCACCGGATTGCCCGACAGCGTCCCCGCCTGATAGACCGGGCCTGTGGGCGCGATGCATTTCATCACCTCCCGCCTGCCGCCGTAAGCCGCCAGAGGCATGCCGCCGCCCACAATCTTGCCGAAGATGTGCAGGCCTGCGGAAACGCCGGTCGCCTGCGTCGCGCCGCCCAGCGCCAGCCGAAAGCCCGTGATCACCTCATCAAAAATGAGCAAAGCCCCCTGTTTTTGGGTGATGTCACGCAAAAATTCCAGAAATCCCGGCTTCGGCTCCACAACGCCCATGTTCGCCGCCACCGGCTCCACAACGACCGCCGCCACCTGTCCTTCGTTTTCTTCCATCAGCCTGCGCACGCTGTCCGGGTCGTTATATACGCCCACCAGCGTGTTTTGGGCATAGCCTGCGGGCACGCCCGCGCTGTCCGGCACGGCCCCGGTCATGAGCCCGGAGCCCGCCTTTACCAGAAGTCCGTCGGAATGTCCGTGGTAATTGCCCGCAAACTTGATGATCTTATCCCTGCCCGTAAAGCCCCTTGCCAGCCGCACGGCGCTCATCACCGCCTCCGTGCCGGAGCTGACTAGCCGCACCATTTCCACATCCGGCACACACGCTGCGATGCGCTCCGCCAGCTCCACCTCCTTTTGACAGGGCGCGCCGAAGGTAAGCCCGTCCGCACAGGCCTTCTGCACCGCCTCCACCACCTGTAAATGGGCGTGTCCCAAAATGCCCGGTCCCCAGGAACACACATAATCCAGATATTGATTTCCATCGGCATCATATAAATACGGTCCCTTTGCCCGTTCCACGAAAAAGGGATGCCCGCCCACCGCGCCGAAGGCGCGCACGGGGGAATTGACCCCGCCGGGCATCCGCTGTCTTGCCCGCTCAAAAAGCGCTTCCGATCTGCTCATCCTGCGTTTTCCTCCTCTGCAAGCCATGCCGCCATATCCAGCGCGTGATAGGTGATGATGATTTTTGCCCCCGCCCGCTTCATGGCGGTCAGATTTTCCGTCACAATCCTTCTTTCATCGATCCAGCCCTGCATGGCGGCGGCCTTCACCATGGCATATTCCCCGCTCACATTATAAACCGCAAGCGGCATGTCAAACTGAAGCGCCGCTTCCTTTAACACATCCAGATAGGCAAGACCGGGCTTGACCATCACAATATCCGCGCCTTCCTCCATATCCTGGGCGATTTCCCGCAGCGCCTCTTGCCCGTTGGCCGGATCCATCTGATAGCTCTTGCGGTCCCCAAAGCCCGGCGCCGACTGCGCCGCGTCCCTGAAAGGGCCGTAATAAGCGGAGGAAAACTTCGCGCTGTATGCCATGATCGGCGTCTGGGAAAAACCCGCCAGATCCAGCGCCGTACGGATCGCCGCAACGCGCCCGTCCATCATGTCCGAAGGGGCGATCATATCCGCCCCGGCCTGCGCCAGACTCACCGCCATTTTGGATAACAGCGGCAGCGTTTCGTCGTTCAATATCCTGTCCCCGCAGACCACGCCGCAGTGCCCGTGGGAGGTGTATTCGCACAGACAGACATCCACCACGATATAGATTTCCGGATAGCTTTGCCGGATGTAGGCGACCGCCCGCTGGGTCACCCCGTCCGCCGCATAGGCCTGGCTCGCTATTTCGTCCTTGTGCGCCGGGATGCCGAACAGCATGATGCCGCCGATGCCCGATTTTTTTACCCGCTTCAAAATCTCATCCAGCCGGTCAACGGAATACCGGTATACACCGGGCATGGAATCCACCGGGCTTTTGATATTCTCCCCTTCCTCCACAAAAACCGGATATATGAAATCCTTCGGATGCAGCCTCGTCTCCCGCATCATGGAACGAATCCGTTCATCCTGCCGCAATCTCCTGAATCGAAACATTTTTATTCACCATCCTTTCTCTTTTCCGCATCCCGGCAGATGCAATCCACAATGCCCTCCGCGCTGCTTGGCGCTGCGGTCAGAAACCGTGCTTTCGTAAACCGGGCAAGCTCCCTGCCGCAGGCTTCCCCCATGCAGACGTACCGCCCTGCAAAGGCAGACGCTTTCCGCTTCTGCCCCGTAAAACCGGACGTTTCCTGCCCCCGTTCCGAAAAATCAGGCATTCCCTGCTCCCATTCCGCGAAACCGGACGCTTCCCGCTCCGCAAACCAAGCGCGCACACCGCTTCCTGCGCCAAATACCAGATAATCCACGCTGCTATCTCCCATCCTGCCGCGCTTTTCTTCATTCACGCAGATCTCATAAAGCGGAAACTCTGCAAAGGAAAGCCCCCTCCGGACAAAGCCTTCCGGCAGCGCATCGCTCCCCTGCCGGGCGCGCAGAAACAGGGCTGGCTTTGAAACGGCTGCGTCGGCACATTCCTCATCCCTTTTGATGCCTGCCGCACCTTTTGGGGCACACAAAAGCGCCGTCAAGCCCTCCGCCAGATGCCGGGCATCATAGACTGCAGGCATGTAGTCCACAAAAATGCCCGCTTCCTCCAAAACCGCCGCCGTTCCCGGCCCGATCACGGCAATCCGATGCGTAGACAGGCATCTTAAATCCCGCCGCTCCCTTCTTAGCTTATCCAAAAAGATGCGCACGCCGTTGGGGCTGGTAAAAACAAGCCATCCGTAACCGGAAAGCACAGGCAGGGCGGCAGGATTTTCCCGAACCTCCAGAAAAGAAAAATCCTCCACAGCTGCGCCCTTTTTTTGAAGCAGCGCGGAAAGCTTTCCGAAAAAATGCGGGGTGCCTGTCACGCCCACACGGACGCCATGCAACGGCAGCCCTTCACTTTCCGTCCCAAAAGGCGAAAGCTCCGGCTCCTCTGACAAAGGCGAAAGCCGCATATCCGCCTCCCCTGACACAGGCAAATGCCACATATCCGCCTCCCCTGACACAGACGAACACCGCATATCTGCCGCCTCCCCTGCCAAAAACGGAGGCGGATCGACCCCTTCCCGGACCGTATCGCAGCACAGACAAAGCCCCGCCACAGCGCCGATCACGATCACCGCCGGAGCCGCCAGCCCTGCCTCCTTTGCTTCCCGGGCGATCCGGAAAAGCGGTGCGCGCACGCTCTTCTGCGCGCCGATCGTCCCATCCATGATGACCGCACAGGGCGTGGAGGCGTCCTTTCCCGCCTCCATCAGCCCCTTTGCAATCTGCGCAAGATGATGCATGCCCATCAGAATCACCAGCGTGCCCTCCAGACCGGCAAGAGCTTCAAAATCCATCGCCAGCCCCTCCTGCCCATCTTCCCCTGCCGCCGTCCCGGTGAGCACCGTCACACTTCTGGCCAGTCCCCGGTGGGTCACCGGAATGCCTGCGGCAGCAGGTACCGCGATCGCGGAGGTGATCCCCGGAATTTCCTCACAGAAAATGCCCGCCTCATCCAGCGCCAGAAATTCCTCGCCGCCCCTGCCAAACACATACGGATCGCCGCCCTTTAAGCGCACCACACGCTTTCCTTCCCGCGCCTTTTGTATCAGCAGCGCATTGATCTGCTCCTGCCTCATGGCATGTCTGCCGTAGCGCTTGCCCGCATAGATTTTCTCACAATCCTGCGGCGCCTGCGCGATGATTTCGGACGACGCAAGGCTGTCATAGACGAGCACCTCACAGTGCCGCAGCCTTTTTAATGCTTTTAAAGTCAAAAGCTCCGGATCACCGCAGCCAGCGCCGACCAGGCTCACATATCCTGTTTCCATTCTGCCCTCACCCGCTCTGTCGCTTCCTTTGCCGCCAAAAGTCCGGCCTGGCGGCTCCTTTCCTTTGTCTGTATCCATATTTTGTGTCCGCCATACATCACATCCAGGCACAGCCCGTCATCTGTTTCTCTGCACCACGCCGCCACAGCCTCACTGCAGTCTACACCCAGCAGGCGTAATACCTCCCGCTCCACGCAAAAATCCAGTTCGGTTCCAAAGTCTGAAAGCTGTGACAGCATTTCCCCAAATTCCCATTCTTCCCTGTACTCTGCCGCCAGAATTCCCTGACAGGCGGCGGGCAAAAACTGCCTGGCGGGCATCGGGTAAAAATCAAATTCATCCTCCGTCCCAAAACCGATTCCCAGCCTGTCCAGCCCTGCCTTCGCCAGCAAAATCCCGTCATACATGCCGTTTCTCAGCTTTTGTAAACGGGTATCCACATTTCCCCGGATCAGCCTGCAATCCACATTTTTCCAATATACCTGTGCCTGCAGCTGACGCCTTTTGCTGCCCGTCCCCAACAAAAAACGGCGTCCGGTGATGCTCTCATCCTCCTCATTTGGGCGAAAGGACTTTTCTCCCCCGCCGTCCGCCGCTTTCGTCCGGGACACCGGCAGCACGGCGTCCCTTTTTACCACAAGCATTTCCCGCACATCCGCCCGGGGCAGCACCGCCCTGACAGCCAGCCCCTGAGCGATGCGCATGGGCAAATCCTTGGCGGAATGCACCGCCAGATCAATCTGTCCGGCCAAAAGCGCCTGCTCCAGCGCCGAGGCAAATACGCCCTTATCCCCGATTTCAGACAGGGGCTTATCCTGGACGGTATCCCCTTTTGTCTGCACGATCACCAGCTCTGTTTCGATCCCGGCATCCGCCCCTGCGATCGCCTCCTGCACCAGCTTCGCCTGTATGAGGGCGAGGCGGCTGCCCCTCGTTCCGATTCTGATTTTATTCATCCTCTGCCTCCCTGCACAGGCGCTCTCTTTGCACAGACCTTCCCTCTTTGTTCTCCTCCTGCGCGGCGAGCACCCGTAAAACCGCGTCAAAGGATTCCGAATCCAGCCCGTCCCGCAGCTTAAAAAGCAGCTTTTCAAAAGGCTCACCCTCATATCGTTTCTTCCAGCCCTCCAGCCTGTCCGCCACTTGATGGAAGCTTAAGGTTTTATAAAGGTTTTCTGCCTCCTGTCTTAAAATCTCCTCCGCATCCTGCACCGCCTGCCTTTTTAAGGCATTGTTCCTTTGCGCAAGCCGCCCAAAGCCGTCAATGGAAATCAGGCGGCAATCGGCAAGCTGCGCAATTTCTGCATCGATGTCCGCCGGCATTGATACATCCAGAAACAGGCGCTTTTTGGGGGTGCGCATCGCCTCCTGCGCCATTTTCGCCGTAATGGTGTAATGCGGACTTGCGGTGGCGGAAATGATGACATCCGCCGCGTTCAGATACGCATAGCGTTTTTGATAATCCACATTTTGCACCTGTCCGGAATTGTCCTGATACTGCCCGCGATGTGTCCGCGTCGTCGCCAGCACCCGGATATCCTCCCGGCTCAACAGATTTTTTAAAATGATGCTGCCCATCTGCCCGCTGCTGCCGATCAACAGCACTGTTTTGGGCGATACCGGCAGATGAAATACCTCATTTGCCGCCAGCGTGGCAAATGAAACGGAGGTTTTGGACAGCTGCGTCCGCGTCTTGATCTTCTTCGCGCAGGCCAGCGCCGCCTGAAACACCACGTTGAGCTCATAGCCTGTCGTCCCCTTTTGAGACGCACGCAAATAGGCATTTCTCACCTGCCCCAGTATTTCATCCTCCCCGATCACCATGGAATCCATGCCACAGGTCACATAAAACAGATGCCTGATGGCCTGCTTTCCCTGATAGCGCCTGGCAAGCGTGCGCACCTGCTCTGTCCTGCAGCCCGCCCTTTTGGCAAGCAGCTCCTCCAGCACGCCAAAGCAGCGTTTCTCACCCTGCACATAGATTTCCGTCCGGTTACAGGTGGACAAAAGGACGCATTCTCCAACCGCCTCCTGCCCTGCAAGCTCCTCCAAAAAAGCTTCTGCCGCCTCCTGATGAAAAGAAAAGGGCGCGCGCCTTGCAGCCTCCGCGGTTTTATAACTGATACTGATGCACTCCATTTCGTTCCCCCAGCAATTATTTGTCATTCCAGTCATGGACATTCCGTCCGATATCCAGTATACTATTTCCCAGATACAGCTGTCAAATATAATCAAAAGGGGGAAACATCCATGCAAGCAAGAGAAATCCGGAGCATCATAGAACGTCAGCGGGAGTTTTTTTTAACCGGGGCAACCTTGGAGCTTTCCTTCCGGCAAAAGGCCCTGGCGCGTTTAAAGGCCTGTATCAAACGCCATGAAAAGGATATTGAAGAGGCGCTTTCTGCGGATCTGGGAAAGAGCGGCTTTGAAGGCTATATGTGCGAAACCGGCCTGACCCTGAGTGAAATCACCTATATGCAAAAGCATTTAAAGCGCTTTGCGGCAGAGAATACCGTGCACACGCCTCTTGCCCAGTTCCACGCAAGAAGCTTTCAAAAGCCCTCTCCCTATGGTGTGGTCCTGATCATGAGCCCCTGGAATTATCCGGTTTTGCTCACACTCGAGCCCCTGGTGGACGCCATCGCTGCGGGCAATACGGTGGTCCTAAAGCCCAGCGCCTACTCGCCCCACACCAGCGCGCTCCTTCAAAAAATCGTCCGTGCCTGCTTTCCCCCTGCCCATGTGGCGCTCATCACCGGCGGGCGCGCGGAAAACAACTGCCTGCTCGGTCAGCGTTTCGACTATATTTTCTTCACCGGAAGTCAGTCTGTCGGAAAAGAAGTGATGCAAAAGGCGTCCGCCCATCTGACCCCGGTCACATTGGAGCTCGGCGGGAAAAGCCCCTGCATCGTGGATAAAAGCGCGAATATCCGTTTGGCCGCAAGACGGATTGTCTTCGGAAAATATTTAAACTGCGGACAGACCTGTGTCGCTCCGGACTATGTATATTGCCACGAATCGGCAAAAGCGGATCTGCTTTGGGAAATCAAAAAGCAGATCCGCCGGCAATACGGGGAACACCCCCTGCGCAATCCGGATTACGGCAAGATCATCAATGAAAAGCATTTCAAACGGCTCTGCCGGCTGATCGAGCCTGCCAGGGTATTCTGCGGCGGAAGCAGCAATCCTGCCACCATGCAGATCGAACCGACTGTGCTGGAGCCGGTTACCTTTGATGACGCCTGTATGCAGGAGGAAATTTTCGGTCCCATCCTGCCTGTGCTGACCTTTTCCTCCCTGGATGAGGCGATCCGGAAAATCCAGTCCCTTCCCCATCCGCTGGCGTTATATCTGTTTACCACCCAAAAATCCGCCGCCCAAAGGGTTCTTTCTTCCTGCAGCTTTGGCGGCGGCTGCGTCAATGACGTGGTCATCCATCTGGCCACCAGTGAAATGGGCTTTGGGGGCTTTGGAGAAAGCGGCATGGGCTCCTATCACGGGAAAAGCGGTTTTGATACGTTCAGCCACTATAAGAGCATCGTGGACAAACGCAACTGGATCGACCTGCCGATCCGCTACCAGCCCGGCAGCAGGATGAAAAAGAAGCTGGTACACCTCTTTTTACGCTAAAATTATGAGGCAGCCCACGCAATAACGGACTGCCTCATTCTCATAACCTGCCATTCCTGTTTTCAGTTTTTTTCAAACTGCGCCCGCTCTGCGCAAAGCTCCTGATAGAGCCTGTCAAGCGTCCATCGCATATTATAAGGCGTCATAACCGCCTTTAGGGATACCGAAAGGCCACTGCCCCGCAGCATTGTGAGCACGCTCTCCAGCCGTCCCCCGGATAGCCCGCAGAAAATCATCAGCTCCTCCGGAATCAGGGGCGGGAGCGCAAAAAGAGAAAGCTGCTTCCTTTCAAATCCCTTTTCTCCCGCCAGAAAGCCGAGCTGCTGTCCGCACTCCATCGGCTGTATTTCCACAAATTCCATTCCCAGCGCTGTCATGCATGCGGAGAGCATCTTCGCCCTGTCCTCCTTTTGCGCCGCATAATACAGTATCTTCTCCATGTCAGCTCTTAATTGTCTCCTTTGCCAAAAAACGAATCACATTTTCTTTGGCACGCGCCTGCATACTTTTGCACAATTCCCGCTCTGCCTCTGAAAAGCCCGCCAGACAGACATTCTCCCACTCTGCCTGCAGCAGTTCAAAATCCTTACGGATCGCATCCGCCTCCGTCCCCAGTCCAATGCGAAGCCGTTCCTTCTTCTCTGCATCCTTATCCGGCATCATCTCCAGAAGCTTCTTTTTCACCAGAGACTGCAGACACAGATGCACCTTTCGCAGCGAAAGCCCCGTCAGGGCGGAAAGCCGTTTGGCACTCTTCACATTCTGACACTCAAAGACTGCGTACAGCAACAAGGTTTCCTCTCTGGACAGGCTGTTCTTTCCGGCGAGAAAACTAAGCTGATATTCCAAAAGCTGCCGGTAGCGGTATAAAAGCATAACCGGCATATCGCCCTCCAGCTCCTCCCGCAAAAGCTGCCTGCGCTCTTCTCCCAGCCTTTTTGCGCCCGGCAGCACGCTGCCGTCCTTTGCCGCCGCCCAGAAAAAGCTGTATACCTGCCGCTTAATGTTGGAGTAGTCCTCCTGGTCGTACACATCCTTATAAAATCCGTTGTAATATTCGAAAATGTTGATTTTCATCCGCACCGTGTTGCCGATGTTCATCCCCTGCGTGGCCAGACTCCCCCGGCGCTTGCGGTAATAATAAACCGGCACCTGCAGCGCATAAAAGCTGGCAGCGTGCCGGATATACTCCAGATTAAACAAAAAATCCTCGCACCAGCTGATGGACACATCCATGCGGATTTTGTGCGCTTCGATGATTTCCCGGCGGTACAGCTTGTTCCACAGCACACCGTAATAAAAATCCGCCGGGTCCTCGATCATGCACGCGGCAAACTCCTGGCGGGTCATCACCTTATCCTCTTCGATGTCCCCCTTCTGGGAAAGCCGCTCCCCGGATACCCGGTAAAAATCCGCGATCACCATATCGCATTCGTACTGCTCCATGGAACGCACCAGCAGGCGCGTCGCCTCCGGCACGATCCAGTCGTCGCTGTCCAGAAACTGGATATAGCTTCCCTTCGCCATATCCAGCGCCTGGTTTCTCGTATCGGAAACACCGGAATTCTCCTTGTGCACCACCTTCACCCGTGCGTCCTTCTGTCCGTATGCATCGCAAATCGCGCCGGAGGCATCCGTGCTGCCGTCATCCATCAAAAGCAGCTCAAAATTGGGGTAGTCCTGACTTAAAATGCTGTCCACACAGCGATTCAGATATTTTTCCGCATTATAAACGGGCACAATGATTGTCACCAGCGAATCCATATCCCTTCGTCCTCCTCAGCGGACCCTTTCGGGGAAGCCCACCTTCTTCTGTACCTTGCGCAGCGTTTTTGTCGCATAGTATTCCGCTTTTTCCGCGTTATTTTTGATGATGCCATCCAGATATGCCTTGTCTTTGGAAAGCTGTGCCACCCGCTCCTGCAAAGGGCGAAGCTCTGTCGCCACGGCTTCCCCGACGGCGAGCTTGAATTCTCCGTAGCCTTTCCCGTCAAATTCCCGCTCCACCTCTTCCACACTCTTTTTCGTGCAGGCAACATATATATCGATCAGATTCCGTATGCCGGGCTGTTCCTCCCGATAGACGATCTGCGCCTCGGAATCCGTCACCGCCCGCTTGAACTTGCGGATGATCGTGTCGGTATCGTCCATCAGATAAATGCTGGCATTGGGATTTTCATCGGATTTGCTCATCTTCTTTTCCGGATCCTGCAGGCTCATGATCCGGGCGCCCACCTTGCCCAGATATACCTCCGGTATGGTGAACACATCCCCGTAAATCGCATTGAAACGCTGGGCGATATCCCGGGTGATCTCCAGATGCTGCATCTGGTCATTCCCCACCGGCACCACATCGGCCTGATACAGCAGAATGTCCGCCGCCATCAGCACAGGGTAGGTGAAAAGTCCGGCATTGATGTTGTCCGCATGCTTCGCCGCCTTGTCCTTAAACTGGGTCATGCGGTTTAATTCTCCCATGTAGGTGAAGCAGTTTAAAATCCAGGCAAGCTCCGCGTGTCCGGATACGTGGGACTGGTAATAAATGCAGTTTTTCTCCGGGTCCAGTCCCGCCGCAATATACAGGGTCAAAAGAGCCCGCGCCCTTTTGCGAAGCTCCGCCGGATCCTGCCGCACGGTGATGGAATGCAGATCCACCACCGAGAAGAAGGTCAGATATTCGTCCGCGATATTCACCCAGTTTTTGAGCGCCCCCAGATAATTGCCCAGCGTCAGGTTTCCGGTTGCCTGCATGCCGCTGAATAAAACTTTACGATCTCCAATCATGTTCTTCTCCTCCTTCTTTTCACATAAGTAACCGGCTACGCGCTTTTATGCTCCACGACGCTGCCGCTCAAATCTGCGGCCGCCCTCCTTCGCTGCACCATATCCCTGGGAGGTCCGTCTTTCTCCATAATTTTTCTTTCTGTCACCGCTGCCGTCACGGCCTGCGCCCTTCCGGGCATAGCTTCTGTCATCCTGATAGCGCTTTCTGTTTCCGTCGCGCCCCTCCGATCCATAGGCTCCCTTGTATCTTCCGCCCTCACTCTGTCCCCGGTATCCGCCGTCGCGATACTGCCTGTCTCCCCGTCTGCCGCTTCCGTCGCCTCTTCTGCGGCTGGCAGGAGACTGCTCCTCAATGTATTCCTCTTCCATATCTCCGGACTGGCTGCACAAAAACGCCGCCGCCAGCTCCAGCGGACTGATGCCGCTTTCCATCTCAAAGCGCTCCACCGCACGGATATAATCCGCAGTATTCACCTCATCCATCACCTGCTTCATCTGATCCAGCACGCTCTTTTCCTTCTGCTGGCGGACCTGTGCGAAGGTGGGCAGCTTCTTTTCCTCCAAATGGGTTTTACAAATCTTTTCGATTTCCCGGATCTTGTAATATTCCCGCACATTGGCAAGCGTGAAGGACATGCCCTCCCGTCCCGCCCTGCCGGTTCTGCCGATGCGGTGCACATAATATTCGATATCCTGCGGCACGTCATAGTTGATCACGCCGTCCACATCATTGACATCAATGCCCCGCGCCGCCACATCCGTGGCGATCAGAATCTGCAGATTGCCGCTGCGGAACCGCTTCATCACCGTATCCCGCTGCGCCTGGCTCAAATCCCCGTGCAGCCCTTCCGCCGTGATGCCCCGCGCCTTTAAATTGTCCGAAAGCTCATCCACCATGTTCTTGGTGTTGCAGAAAATCAGACAGCGCTTCAGCCCGTAAAATTCGATCAGCCGCGCCGCCGCCGCTTCCTTGTCCGTATTTCTGATATAGTACAGATATTGCTTGATCGCCTCCACGGTGAGCTCCTTCTTCACCACCTTCACAAGCACCGCATCCTTCTGGAACTGATCCGTGATGCGCAAAATGGGAGCAGGCATCGTGGCGGAAAACAGCGCCGTCTGATGCTCGCACGCGATCTGTCCCAGAATCGCTTCCATGTCCTCCCGAAAGCCCATATCCAGCATTTCATCCGCTTCGTCCAGCACGACCATTTTCAGGTTGTCCACCTTGATCGTATGCCTTCTCATATGGTCCATCACACGACCCGGCGTGCCGACGATGATCTGTACGCCGCCTTTGAGCGCCCGGATCTGCCTGCTGATATCCTGCCCGCCATAGACAGCCAGCACCTTGATCCCATGCATATATTTGGAAAAGCGCCGCAGCTCCTCCGCCGCCTGCATGGCAAGCTCCCTTGTGGGACACAGGATCATGCCCTGTAAATCCCGGTTGTCTGCGTCGATCCGCTCAAGGAGCGGGATGCCGAATGCCGCCGTTTTGCCGGTGCCTGTCTGTGCCTGGCCGATCACGTCTTTCCCTTCCATCAATAAAGGAATCGCGTCAGACTGGATCGGCGTCATATATTCAAAGCCCATTTCCCCAACTGCCCTTAAAATTCTCTCATCAATGCCGGATTCTTCGTACTTCAATAATGCTTCCATTCAAAAACCTCGTTCATAACCGGTCCCTTTCCGGTTATCCTCTCTTCTTATTTATAATCTGTTATCTGCTCAAACTCTTTTGACTATACACGACAAATCCAACAAAGTCAATATCAATCTCCGGCAGAAGGGATTTTATTTTGCAAAGTGCTACAGTTCACGGTGCCGCCGGGGGCGGTCTGCCAGCAGTCTGGTTCCCTCCCTCC
>CAJUEL010000051.1 GCA_910585455.1 uncultured Eisenbergiella sp.
TTCAGGTATTGACAAAAGTCACTACATAACAGTTCAGCCAGGTCTGAACTGTTACACATTGTTGCGGGGTTATATGAGCGGCCGACAGGCCGAAAATCGCAACTGCTGCGGGGAGCAATTTCACTCCCATTTAAACACCGCAATGCCTGCAACCGCCAGCGCCATCCCGATCGCCTTGCGCCATTCCCAGTCCGCCTTCTGCGTCCCGAACAGACCGAACAGCTCGATCAGATATGCGGCGGCAATCTGTGCCACCACAATAAACAGCACCGCCTTGGCGGGTCCAAGCATATCCATGCTTTTGATCACCGTCCAGGTGATCGCCGCGCCCATCACGCCGCCCAGCAGCATATATTTCGGCTCAACCTTAAAAACGCCCAGGAGGTTGGAACGGTCCGTTGCCGCCCAAGCCGCCATGCAGACCAGAAACGCGCTGCACTGTACAAAGGCATTCGCCGTCCAGATGGAGGAGGATTCCGTCACCCTGGTATTAAATACGCCCTGCACACTCATCAATACTCCTGAAAAAACCGCAATTAAAAATCCTATCATAACCGCTCCCTTTTTCTGCTGCGCCCTGTATGCGCAGACCTGTCTGAATAGTAACTTCCTGCTTCATCTTTTTTAAGTATGCCTTATGAAAGGAGCTTTTATACATCATAAAATAATCCGGATTCGTATAAACGGACAATACGAATCCGGATCTTCACAAATCAATTACTCTGCGGTCCCTGACAGACGGCCTTGCCCGTCCTGAAAGAATATCCATGCTATTCCGATTCCGGCTCTTCCCCGGTCTCTGTCTGCGTCTCTGTAGGCGCCTCAATGTATTCCGATTCCACATAAGGTTCGCCGCTCACCTGTGTCATGATCTGCTCCGACAGATTTTTCAAAATGTCGGAAGCATTTTCCCCCGACCAGATTTTCGTGTAGGCGATTTCCATCTGTACCCAGAAATTCGCCGTCGTCATCAGCTTCGGCATGGGGACAGAGCGGGAATATTCCTCCTCAAACCCTTCTACACCGGTCACTTCGGAAGCGACCCGCTGCTTTGCCGGAAGCCTGCCGGTCCGGGCGTAAAGCTTCTCCTGTCCTGCGTCCACGAGCCACGCCGCAAAAGCGTTGGCCAGCTCCTTATTTTTGCCATAGCCGTTGATTGCCACCGCATTTGTCACAGAAAGCCCTCTGGTATGCACTTCATCATTGACATCCGGCAGCGGCGCCACCTGATATTCATAGGGAAAATTCCCTTCCTCCTGCGCCTGCGCAATCCGGTTCAAAATATCCGTCGTCGCCACCGTAAACACCAGCTTTCCGTCCAGAAAATCCTGTACGACGGAAGCATAGCTGGAGCTTTCCGCATCGATGGAGAAAAACTGATTCAGCTCCTGATACGCCAGCAGCCCCTGAACCGCCTCCAGGTTATAAATGTCGATCCGCTGTTCATCATCGCCGCAGGGACCGCCCACTTCGATATAATTGCCCGCGAAAAAATAATTGTAAAAAATATCCGAAACGTCCCATTTAAAAACCGCTTCCACCGTTTCCGGCGCGTTATAATTGTCCGCAAAGGTCAGAATATCGTCGATCGTCTCCGGAATCAGCTCTGCCTCCTCTGCCTCCAGCTCCCCTGCCGCCTGCTCCAGATAAGTCCTGTTATAGACCAGCGCGCTCGTCTCAAAATAGAGCGGCCAGGCGACCTGTTTTCCATGATAGGTGACCGCATCCAGCGCCGTCTGCGGGAAATTCTGCAAAGATACTACCTGCCCTGCGTCACTGATCTCCTCCGCCAGCCCTGCCAGATGGGCCTTTTCCAGACTTTCATTGCCGATGATATACAGATCCGGCATATTCTCATTGTTCAGGGAAGCCTGATTGACCGCCTCCAGATATTCCAGCCCGCTTTTGTACACCGGGAGCACGCGGATTTCGTATTCCTCCAGATAATTAAGCGCCATGCTCGCCAGATAATCCTCCAGCGCCTCGTCCGTATACCAGAGCGTGATCGTCGGGCGCACCAGCAAGGCATTGTCCGGAATCATTTCCACCACATCCTCTTTATGCGCTACGATATAAGCTGCAGCACCTGCGCCGAGCAGCGCAAGAATGCCGGCCGTCATCAAAAATCCCTTTTTAAAGCCCATAGTTCCTCCATTTATGAAAGGCAGCGGTCCAGAATGGCAATCATTTCATCCACATTCTGCCGGTCGATCACAAGCGGGGGCACAAACCGGATGATATTCGTCCCCGCATTGATCAGAATCAGCCCGGCGTCCAGCGCCTTTTCAATGACAGGTCCAACCGGCATGGAAAACGCCAGCCCCTGCATCAGGCCGCTCCCTCTTCTCGTCTGAATACAATCATATTTTGCCGCAAGTAAGTCCAGCTTTTCCTCCAGATAAGCCGATACGCTTCTCACATTCTCTATTATATGATTCTTTTCAAATAAATCAAGCACTTTGCAGACAGCCGCGCAGGCGAGCGGATTTCCGCCATAGGTGGTGCCATGGTCGCCCGCCTTTAAGGAATTGGCCCCGACCTTTTCCGTCATCAAAAAAGCGCCCACCGGCACGCCGCAGCCCAGCGCCTTCGCCGTCGTCATGATATCCGGCTTCACACCGTATTTCTGCCAGGCGAACATATGCCCGGTCCGCCCCATGCCGCATTGAATCTCGTCGAGAATCAGGAGAATATCCCGTTCATCGCAAAGGGCTCTGATTTTTTCCAGAAACTCCTTTTGCGCGGGATAAATGCCGCCCTCTCCTTGTACGGTTTCCAGTATGATTGCGCATGTTTTTTCGTTTGTGCAGGCGAGCACGCTGTCAAAATCGTTCATATGGGCAAACCGGATATTGCCGATGCCAGGCTCGAAGGCCTCCCGGTATTTGGGGGTGCCCGTCACGGACAGCGCGCCCATGGTCCTGCCGTGAAAGGAATGCTCCATGGCGATGATCTCATGGTCCGTGCTGTTATCCTTCAAAAAGGCGTATTTGCGCGCCGCCTTGATCGCCCCCTCCACAGCTTCCGCTCCGCTGTTTGTGAAAAAGACCCGGTCCATGCCGGACACCTCTTTCAGCTTTTTCGCCGCTTCAATTGCCGGCGCATTATAATAGTAATTGGAGGTATGGATCAGCCTATCAATCTGCCCCTTTAAGGCATCGTTATATGCCTGATTGCCGTATCCGAGGGCGAACACGGCAATCCCTGCCGCAAAATCCAGATACCGTTTTCCCTCCATATCGTATAAATATACACCGTCTCCCTTTTCCAGCACCACCTGATACCGGTTATAGGTATGCAAAAGCGCGTTTTCCGCCTTTTCGATATAGCGCTGCATCAGTTCTGCCATTTTCTTCTCCTCCCTGCACTGTTATGGTTCCTTCTGACGGCTGCCAGATGCCACAGCCTGCATTTGCGGATGCCGCTCCGTACAGCTGCCCGGCAAAATGCTTTCATCAGTTTTCCGACATTTCCTCGTCGTTCATGATCGCGGTTCCCACACCGTTATCCGTAAAGATTTCCAACAGCAGGCAGTGAGGAATCCTTCCGTCCAGAATATGTACCCGGTTTACCCCGTTCTCCACAGCCGAGGTGCAATTTGCAAGCTTGGGCAGCATGCCGCCCCCGATATACCCGTCGGAAATCAGTTCCTCCGCTTCCGACGCCCGGATACGGGAAATAAAGGTGGATTTATCCGAAAAATCCCGGTACAGCCCCTCCACATCGGTGAGGAACACCAGCTTATCCGCCCCCACCGCCTTTGCCACGGCGCACGCCGCGTCGTCCGCGTTGATGTTATAGGTATCGCCCTTTTCATCCATGCCCACGGGAGACACGATGGGCAGATAATCGTTATCGATCAGATCGTGCAAAATTTTGGGATTCACCTTCGTCACATTTCCCACATAGCCGATATCCTGCCCGTCCGCATATTTTTTCTCCACCTGCAAAAGCGCGCCGTCCTTGCCGCTGATGCCTGCCGCCAAAACGCCGAGCTGCTGCACCATGGAAACCAGATGCTTGTTCACGCGCCCCAACACCATCTCTGCGATCTCCATCGTCTCCGCATCCGTCACCCGCAGACCGTTGACAAACTGCGCCTCCTTGCCGGATTTTTTGACCCATTCGCTGATCGCCTTGCCGCCGCCGTGCACGATGATGGGCTTGAATCCGACCAGCTTAAGCAGCGTCACATCCTGAATCACGCTCCGCTGCAGCTCCTCATTGCTCATGGCGGAGCCGCCGTATTTTACCACAATGATTTTCCGGTTAAATTTCTGAATATAAGGAAGCGCCTCGATGAGCACCTCCGCCTTTTTCATGATCTGTTCCATTTCTTCCTTTTCCATAGCTTCCTCCCGCTTATTTTCCATCCGTCCCGCCGTTTTTCAGGAACGGTAATCCGCGTTAATTTTTACATATTCATAGGTCAGATCACAGCCCCATGCCGTAGCCGCTTCTTCTCCCATTTTCATATCCACAAATGCCGTCACCTCCGGGCAGGACAAAATCTTCGTCGCCTCCTGCTCACTGTAGTCTGCCGCGCATCCGTTTTGGTAGATCAGAAGCTTCCCTGCGCTGCTTGCCAGATACAGCTCCAGGCTTTCCGGATCAAACTCCACGCCGCTGTAGCCGAGCGCGCACAAAATTCTGCCCCAGTTGGCATCATGCCCGAAAATCGCCGCCTTGGTCAGACTGGAGGTGATGACGGATTTTGCCAGCATTTTCGCGTGCTCCTTCGTGTCCGCATGCACCACCTGCACCTCAAACAGCGCCGTCGCGCCTTCTCCGTCTCCCGCGATCTTTTTGGCAAGGGCTTCATTCACCGCATGCAGCGCCTGCACAAATACCGCATAATCCTCATTTTTTTCCGTAATTTCAGCGTTCCTGGCCTGTCCGTTTGCCAGCACCAGCAGGGTATCGTTGGTGGAGGTATCGCCGTCCACGGAAACCATGTTGAAGGTATCCTCCACATCCGCCGAAAGCGCCTCCTGCAAAAGCTCTTTGGAAATGGCTGCGTCCGTCGTCACGAAAGCCAGCATCGTGCACATATTGGGATGAATCATGCCGGAGCCCTTGCACATGCCGCCCAGGGTTACGGTTTTGCCGCCGATTGTCACCCGTACCGCCACTTCCTTTTGCACCGTGTCCGTCGTCATGATCGCCTGTGCCGCAAGGGAGCCCGCTTCCAATGTATCCGCAAGGGCGCCGGCAAGCTTTTTCGCGCCCGCTTCTATTTTTTCGATGGGAAGCTGCATGCCGATCACGCCGGTGGAGCATACAAGCACGCTGTCCGCACCTATTCCCAGCGCTTCTGCCGCCGCGTCCGCCGTCTTCTGACAGTATTCCATGCCCTGCTTTCCCGTACAGGCATTGGCAATGCCGGAATTGATCACCACCGCCTGTGCCGATGTACTTTCAGATACCACCTTTCTATCCCAGATAACAGGAGCCGCCTTCACCACATTGCGGGTAAACACGCCTGCCGCCCGGCAGGGCACACTGCTGTATACCATCGCCATGTCCTTACGGTTCTGGTACTTCACCCCCGCTTCCACTCCTGCTGCCAAAAAACCCTTCGCTGCGGTCACGCCGCCCGTTATCCATTCCATCACAAAACCTCCCTGAAAATAGTTTGCGTATTTCTCCAAAAGGGATCATGATCTTTCCCTTTATGATGCCATACCGCATACAATCCGACACGGCTTTCCATGTCGGATTGTATAAATATACATCATATTCTAAAATTATGCAATAGTTATGCATTAAATTTCTCAATATTTTTTGTGTTCAGCACAAAGTCGTAATAATTCAAATCTTCCCGCTTTGTCCAGCCGATGCATTTCCAGAAGGCATTTCCCACATCGTTTTTCGTAAACGCGATCAGGGAAACCTTACTGATTCCCTCCTCCTTAAGCGCCTTCATACACGCCACCACCATCGCCTTGCCGATTCCCAGCATCCGGTACTGCTCCCGCACGCACACATGATACAGACAGCCGCGCCTGCCATCGTGGCCGCATAAAATCGCGCCCACCACCTGTCCATCCATTTCGGCTACCACACTGATGCCCGGATTGCGCTTTAGGAATCGTTCCACACCTTCCCTGGAATCATCGATGCTGCGGATGGAGAATCCCCGGATGCTCATCCACAGCGCATACACGCTGTCATAGTCTTCAATCCGCATTGCTCTTACTGTATACATAACTCTTATCTCCTGTCAGGCATTTGGTCCCTGTTATTTGTAATCACCCCATTCTGGCGAGCTTTGCCGCCTGATCGGCAGCGGTCAGATTGTCTATCAGCTCCTGAATATCTCCATCCATGATCGCATCAATTTTATACAGCGTCAGCTTGATGCGGTGATCTGTCACACGCCCCTGCGGAAAATTGTAGGTCCGGATTTTTTCGGAGCGGTCCCCGGTTCCCACCTGACTGCGGCGCAGCTGCGCCTCCTCGTCATGGCGCTTTTGCTCCTCCAGATCATAGAGCTTTGCCCGCAGCACCTTTAACGCCTTGTCCTTGTTTTTCAGCTGACTCTTTTCATCCTGACAGGAAATCACAATTCCGGTAGGAATATGGGTCAGTCGCACCGCGGAATCCGTGGTATTGACGCACTGACCGCCATTTCCGGATGCACGAAACACATCAAACTTACAGTCATTCATGTCAATTTCGATATCAAAATCCTCCACCTCCGGCATGATCGCTACCGTAATTGTGGAGGTATGGATGCGCCCGCCGCTTTCCGTCTCCGGCACACGCTGCACCCGGTGTACGCCGCTTTCATATTTCAGTCTGGACCAGGCGCCCTGCCCGGTGATCATAAAGCTGACATATTTCATGCCGCCGATGCCGATTTCCTCTACATCCATCGTTTCCACCCGCCAGCGCTGCCGCTCCGCATAGCGGACATAAAGCCGGTAAATTTCCGCGGCAAAGAGCGCCGCTTCATCTCCGCCGGCGCCCGCGCGGATTTCCACGATTACGTTCTTATCGTCGTTGGGGTCCTTTGGAAGAAGCAGAATCTGAAGCTTCTTCTCCAGCGCCTCTACCTGTCCCCGCGCTGCATTCAGCTCCTCCTTTAGCATCTCCCGCATCTCCTCGTCATTTTCCTCATCCAGCATGGCGAGGCTGTCTACAATATCCTGATTGCATTTCTTATATTCCTGATATGCCTCCACGATCGGCGTAAGATCGCTCTGCTCCTTCATAAGCGCGCGAAAACGTTCCTGATTCGCCGTAACGGAAGGTTCACTCAATTCCCCCATGATCTCCTCTAACCGGATCACAAGGTCTTCCAGCTTATCAAACATACCCTGTCACCTGTCTCCCTGTTCTCATCCACATAAATCTGATATCAATTCTACCTGCTGCCGCCATGATCTCATATGCTTCCATATACGACGCGGTCCAGCCCCGCAAAATCCTTTACCGTGACCACATCCTGATAGCCCGCAGCTTCCATCAGCCCGGTCACTGCGCTGGCCTGGTCACATCCGATTTCAAAAAACAGCTGTCCGCCACCGCACAGATATTCCCTGCTTTTGTCAATAATTTCCCTGTAAAAATGCAGTCCGTCCTCCATCCCGTCCAGCGCCCTGACCGGTTCATGCAGACGCACCTCTTCCGCCAGCGTCCCGATTTCGGCCGACCGGATGTAAGGGGGATTGGACACGATCATTTCAAATTTTCCTTCCACCCTTTCAAACAGGTCGCTCTGCAGAAAATGGGCATCGGGCTCATGGACCTTATCCGCATTTTGCCGGGCCACCTCTAACGCTTCGGCGGATATATCCACGCCCAGGCCCACACAGTGATTGGAATAATGCAGCAGGCTCAGCAGAATGCATCCGGAGCCGGTACACATGTCCAAAATCCGAAAACCGTCATGCAGATTGCGCATGACCTCCTCCACCAGAATTTCCGTATCCTGCCGCGGAATCAACACATGCTCATTGACCAGAAATTCCAGCCCCATAAACTCCTGTACTCCCGTCAGGTACTGTAAGGGGATTCGTTTGCTTCTTGCACCGGTCAGCTCCAGATAGCGTTTTCTTTGCTCCTCCTCCACGTTACGCTCCCCATGTGCCAGCAGATCATGGCGCGAGGTATGGCAGACAAATTCCAGCAAAAGCCTGGCGTCCAGATCGGCCTCGGCAACGCCTGCCTGCGCGAGCATTTCATACCCCGCCTCATAAAGCGCCCGATAGGTCATGGATTCTCCTCCTGCGTTTCCGCTTCCTCTTTCTCCCATGCCTCTATATCATATCCAAAGCTGTCTTTTATGAATTGTTTCCAGTCAAATACGGCTTCCACGGAAGCGATCGCCACTTCAATCATGTCATCGTCCGGTTCCCGCGTCGTCAGCTTTTGCAGCCACATGCCCGGAGCACTGATGATACGGACAAAAATATTGTTGCTTCTTCCTGCCAGCCGAATGACCTCATAGGAAATCCCGGCAATTACAGGAACAAGCAGAACACGCAATAAAAGCCTGTACAGAGGATTTTCCACCCGGATGAACATGAACAGTATGACGCTGATCACCATCACAAACAAAAGAAAGCTGGTGCCGCAGCGTCTGTGCTGGCGCGAACTTTTACGCACATTCTTTACAGACAGCTCGCGTCCCCGCTCAATGCAGTTGATACATTTATGCTCAGCTCCATGATACATATACACCCGGCGGATATCCTTCATGGCAGAAATCGCCATCACATATCCCAGAAAGATCAAAATGCGCAGAACACCCTCCAGAATTGCCATAAGAGACGCATTTCTGATATAGGAGGAAAACAGTGTGCTGATAAAATACGGCAGCACAATAAATATGGCAACCGCCATCACAATGGAAAAAGCGATGGTAGCGCTCATGATCAGGCTGTCGCCCATCCCTTTTTTGCCGGATTCCTTTTTGCTCTTTGACTTTTGGGGCATTTCCTCTGATTGTGTTTCCTGCGATTGCATTTCTTCAGACTGGATTTCCTTCGCCTGTATTTCTTCTGACGTTTTTACTTCTGGTTTGTCTTCTGTATGTTCTTCTTCCTCATAAAACTCCGCTGACCAGGTCAGGGATTTCATGCCCAGCACCAAAGAATCCACAAAGTTAAAGACGCCCCGGATAAACGGAATCTTTGCAACCTTCTTCGCGCCCCAGATTCCTGCATAGTCCTGTGCTTCCACCGCAATCGTTCCGTCCGGCTTTCGCACTGCGACCGCGTAGCGGTCACCGTTTTTCATCATAACGCCTTCCAGCACCGCCTGTCCGCCGATGCCGCAATAGCACTTTTTTCGTTTTCTTTTCTTCTTTGCCATAAAATTCTCCACAGTTCACTGACTGCCGGTATCGGCGCGCCACCAGGGCATGAAAGCCGATTGCTCCGCGCCTTTGGCGCTTTCACAGTAAAACAATAGAACCCTCGCAAAGCGTGGGTTCTATTGTCTTTCATCAAGGCAGCGCTTTGCAGTAAGCCCCGGCCTTATGCACATCTTAATTGTTTCCTACACCATACTTTCTGTTGAACTTATCGATACGTCCACGCGCCTGTGCAGTCTTCTGCTGACCGGTGTAGAATGAATGACATTTGGAACATACTTCAACGTGAATTTCCGGCTTGGTTGAACCTGTTACAAATGTGTTGCCACAGTTACATGTTACAGTTGCCTGATAATACTTGGGATGGATTCCTTCTTTCATGACCTTTCACCTCATTTAATATATTGATTCGTGCTATTTCGTTGTTACTGTTCACTCTATGACCAGTAACATTTCGTTCTCATCCGCAGGTCTTTCGACCAGCTGCCTGCGTTACCCACAAACAGCTTTCTCATTGTAGCATATGATTCCGCACGATGCAAGCATTTCTTTAAATAAACCGCATTTTTTTCACGGTTTGTACAAATTCCGCGTTGCTCTTCGTCTTCGCGAACAGATCCAGGATCTTGTCCACCGCTTCGTCGGATTTCATGCCATTCAAAGCGCGGCGCACAATATTGATCGCCTCCATCTCTTCGGAGGAAAGAAGCAGATCCTCCCGCCTGGTGCTGGTCTTGGGGATATCGATCGCGGGGAACAGACGCTTCTCGGAAAGCTTACGATCCAGAACAAGCTCCATATTGCCCGTACCCTTAAATTCCTCATAAATCACATCATCCATCTTGGAGCCGGTATCCACCAGCGCGGTCGCCAGGATCGTCAGACTGCCGCCCTCCCGCATGTTGCGCGCAGCGCCGAAAAAGCGTTTCGGCATATGCAGCGCCGCCGGATCAATACCGCCGGAAAGCGTTCTGCCGCTGGGCGGAACCACAAGGTTATAGGCTCTGGTCAGTCTGGTGATGCTGTCTAACAGGATCATAACGTCCTTCTTGTGCTCCACAAGACGCTTGGCGCGCTCAATCACCATTTCGGACACTCTCTTATGATTCTCCGGAAGCTCATCAAATGTGGAATAGATGACCTCCACATTGGGTCCCTCCACCGTCTCCCGCATATCCGTCACTTCCTCAGGACGCTCGTCGATCAGCAGGATGATCAAATGCATATCCGGATAATTGCGTTTCACCGCCTGCGCCACCTCTTTGAGCAATGTCGTCTTACCTGCTTTCGGCGGAGATACGATCATGCCTCTCTGTCCCTTACCGATCGGGCTCAGCAAATCCATGATGCGCATCGCGACTGAGGAGCCATAGCGCTCCAGCTTTAAACGGCTGTCCGGAAATATCGGTGTCATGTCGCCGAAATTCTGCCGCCGCATCGCCACCTCGGGCAGATAACCGTTGACTGTCTTCACATATAAAAGAGCGGAAAATTTCTCGTTCTGTGTCCGTACTCTCGTATTGCCCTCCAGAATATCGCCGGTCTTTAATCCAAAGCGGCGAATCTGGCTGGGCGCCACATATACGTCGTTTTCACCGGGCAAATAATTGGCGGAACGGATAAAGCCATAGCCATCCGACATGACCTCCAATATGCCGTTCACCGTAATGCCGCTGTCAAGCTCCGCCGGGAACTTATCGTCCTCCGCGCTGGTGACGGGTGCGGTTCCTCTGTTATAAGGACTGTTATAGCGGGTATCCGGATTTCTTCCCACCGCCGGTCTTGCTTGCTGCCCGTCACTTCTTGGGCGGTGATCCTTATTCGCCTGATCTGCTCTGGGCGCTCTGTGCTCGTGGGAATTATCCTCGTTCTTCGTATGGTACTCCGGCTGTTCCCGGACCTGATCCTTATGTGCATCCTTTGCCGATTCCCTGGGCTGTTCTTTTGCCTGCTCCCGGGGCTGCTCCTTTACCGGCTTATGCTCCTTCTCCTGCGCTGCGCTTTCTGCTTCCTGTGCAGCATCGCCCCTTTCGGCCTTTTCCTTTTCATCCAAAGCCAGCATCGCTTCCACGACCGCCGCCTTTTTCATTGCCGAGGTTCCCTTGATGCCTCTCGCTTTGGCAATCTCCTTTAAATCATGCACTGCTAACGATTCATACTTTTCTCTCATATTTTCCTCTACTCCTTCTATATCCCTGTTTTACTCCCTGGTATCTTTTCCCGAATCAACGGCGGAACGAACTGCTGACATGCCCTAGAACAATAAAATACAAAGGATTTCTAAGTGTTTTTTATTATACTACATTTTTTTTAAAATAGAAAGATTTTTTTCTTGATTCGGCAAAATAAATAGTATATGATAATTTAGGCACGTGAAAGTGCCGCATTTTTACAAGGCGTGATCATCATATTATAAAAAGAAAGCAGGAAAATCATATGACAAATCAGGAAAAAGCTTTAGCGCTTCATGAAGAGCTGACCGGTAAGCTCGAAACCGTTTCCAAAATCCCGGTCAAAACTCGGGAGGATCTTGCCCTCGCCTACACCCCTGGTGTGGCGGAGCCCTGTAAGGTCATCGCGCAGGACAAATCCAAAGCCTATACCTATACCATGAAAGCGAACACGGTCGCCGTCGTCTCGGACGGTTCCGCGGTTCTTGGGCTCGGCAACATCGGGCCGGAAGCCGCAATGCCCGTTATGGAGGGAAAAGCAGTTCTGTTTAAGGAATTCGGGGGCGTAAACGCCGTGCCGATCTGCCTTGATACCCAGGATACTGAGGAAATTATCAAAGCCGTCGCCTGGCTTGCGCCCGGCTTTGGCGGCATCAACCTCGAGGATATCAGCGCGCCACGCTGCTTTGAAATCGAAGAACGGTTAAAGGAAAAGCTCAACATTCCCGTTTTCCATGACGACCAGCATGGTACTGCCATCGTCGTGCTGGCAGGCATCATCAATGCCTTAAAGGTCGTGCATAAGAAAAAAGAGGATTGTCACATTATCGTAAACGGCGCCGGAAGCGCCGGCGTGGCGATCACCAGGCTTTTGCTCTCCTACGGTTTTCCCGACATCGTCCTGTGCGGCAGGAAAGGCATTCTCTGCGAAGGCGATGAGGGCTTAAACTGGATGCAGGAAAAAATGGTGAAGCTGACCAACCTTTCCCATAAGAAGGGGTCCCTTTCGGATGCCATGAAGGGCGCCGACATTTTCGTAGGCGTCTCCGCTCCCGACATCGTCTCCGAAGAGATGGTCGCCTCCATGAACCGGGATGCCATTCTTTTTGCCTTGGCAAATCCCGTGCCGGAAATCATGCCCGACCTGGCAAAACGCGCCGGCGCGCGGGTGGTGGGCACCGGACGCAGCGATTTCCCCAATCAGGTCAACAACGTGGTCGCTTTCCCCGGCATTTTCAAGGGTGCGCTGGAGGGACACGCCCGGCAGATCACGGAAGAGATGAAGCTCGCCGCCGCACTGGCGATCGCCGGCCTGGTTCCCGATGAGGCTTTGCATGAAGACAATATCATGCCGGAGGCCTTCGATCCGCAGGTTGCCATGGTGGTGGCGCAGGCTGTCAGGGACCACATCCGGTAAATGTACAGCGTTTAAGCAACAAACGTAACAGGAGATCATAGATGAATCAGGAACCATTGACACTGTACAAATTAATTGTGCTTTATATTTTAAACCAGGTGAACTTTCCGCTCACTACCGCACAGATTGGCGACCTCATCCTGGAAAAAGAGTACACGAATTTTCTCACCCTGCAGCAGGTCATCAATGAGCTTACGCAGACGGGACTGATTCGCGCCAACACTCTTTTAAACCGCACCCATCTGAATCTTACCGATGAAGGGCGCAAAACCCTTTCCTACTTTGAGAACCGGATCAGCCATGCTATCCGTCAGGAAATCCGGGATTACTTAAAGAAAAATGAAATGGAAATGAGAAATGAATCCTCGATCCGAAGCGATTATTACAAAACGACGAACGGAGAATTTGAAGCGGAACTGATCGCGGCGGACAAGGATACGACTTTGCTCGCCATCCGCCTCACAGTCCCCACGGAGGAGCTTGCGGTTTCCGTCTGCAATAACTGGCAGAAGCGCAATCAGGATATTTATCAGTACCTGACCACCCAGCTTTTTTAAACCATCCGCCCCACAGCAAGCATCCGTGTGGCGGCAGGCAGACAACCGCTTACCCCACACATACGCATAAAAACAGTTCCGGCCCATGCCTAAGGCACATGCCGGAACTGTTTTTTGCGCGCAACGTCTGTATCTCAATATCCGTAAAAAATCTGCGCGATCGGCGAGCTCTTATCCAGAATCAGCGTATTATTGCCGCCCTTTAAGGATGCTTTCGCCGCGTCAAGAGAACGCACGAAATTATAAAAATCCGCTTTATTTTCATCATTATAGGCATTGGAAAGGATCTGCATGTACTGCGCTTCTCCTTCCGCCTTGATTTTTTCCGCCTCTGCCGTCGCTTCTGACTTCATGACCGAAACCTCCTTGGAGGTATCGTTCAATATCTTCTGGGCGGAGGACTTTCCTTCTGCCGTAAAGGAAGCGGCAATATTGTTTCGCTCGGAAATCATTCTCTCATAGACAGACTGCTTGTTGTCGTCGGGCATATCCAGCGATTTGGTCTCCACCGCGATGACCCGGATTCCATAGCCATCCAGAGAATTGCCGATGTTGTCCCCAATGTCCTGCGCCAGCTTGCCGTTTCTGTTCTCAATGATTTCCGCCTGGTCCATGTTGGAAATCACGGACTTCATGGAAGAAAAAACCGTCGCGTTGATGCGGGACTGCGCCTGCGCCACCTGACCGTTTAAGTGACGGGTAAACAGCACCGGATCCTCAATCCGCCAGAGCACAAAGGCATCCGCGATCATCGTCTTTTTATCCTTCGTGATGACGTCCGACTCCGGAATGTCATACAGCTGCAGCTCCTTCGGCACCGGGCTTGCCTCCTGCACAAAGGGAACCTTAAAGGAAACCCCCGGCTCATCAATCACCCGCACGATTTCTCCAAACTGCTTGATCAGCATATAGTCATTCGGATAGGTCACCACCAGGGAAGAGAGACACACGATGATGGCGACGGCCAAAACCACGATAACAATTCCACTTTTCGCCTTTTTCATTCTACATCCCCCTCGCTTTCCTGCTCCGTCGTCCTGTCAGCGGCAGTCTGTCTTGACTTTGCAGGCTCTGCGCTGCTGCCTTCATCCTGATTTTCATTTTCTGTGCCGCTTAAGCTGCCAAAGCTGTCCAGAGGAAGCAGCTTCTGCGTGCCGCCCTCATCCACAATGATGATGCGCAGATTCGGCAGCACCTCCTCCATCGTCTCATAGAACATTCTCTGCTTGGTGATCAGAGGATATTTGGTATATTCCGCATACATCTGCTCAAAGCGGGATACCTGTCCCTGCGCCTCATTGATGCGGGCCTGCTTTTCCGCCTCCGCATCCTTGATGATCTGATCGCATTCCGCTTCCGCAGCCGGTATTTTTTCGTTCCGCTCCTTGTTGGCGTTGTTGATCGCAGTTTCCTTGCCCTGCTTGGCGTTTTCCACGTTTTTAAACGCGGAAAGAACCTCTGCCGTGGGCGGGAACGCGTCCTGAATCGTGATTTTCTCCACCGCCAGCCCGATATCCTCCTCGATCATCCGCGCCGAGAGCTTTTCCATGATTTCGGACTGAATCGCCGCCTTTCCGGTCGTGATCACATCGTCCACATTGTAAATACCGATCGTATCACGTATGTAGGACTGGGCGAGCATTTTGAGCGTCCCCTCCGGATTCTGTGACGCATACAGATATTTCACCGGATCGCTCACCTTGTATTCCAGGTAAAAATCCGTGTCCACAAAGTTAAAATCCTTTGTGATCATGATGCATTCGTCCTCAATGGAATCCCCGGTCGTCTGATCGTATCCGATGGACATGCCGGAAATGACCTTGGAAACCTTCTGCACCCGCTGGATAAACGGGATCTTGAAATGAAGCCCCGCCTGCGAAACCGCCGCCGGATTGCCCAGCGTCGTCACCACCCCATATTCCTCCTCGTCCAGCATATAATAGCAGTTTACTCCCACCACAATGAGAAAAATGACGAGCAGCACGCCCAAAGGCTTCTTCGGCGATATCGGCTGACGGATCCGCCGTCCTGTCGAGTCATAGGTCTCCGCTTTTGCCGCCTTCTTCTGGGAAAACCTGCCAAAGGGATTATCCCCCGCGTTTCTGTACATAAAAAAACCTCCTTCCCAAACCTGTCCCTTCCGGATACGATAATCCGAAAAGCGGTGCGCGTAAACGCACAGCCGGGACCCTGGCGGACGACAGTCATTTTGCCGTCCGCTATCAGTATAGCACACTTTTAAGCTTCTGCATACTCCTCCAGCTGTTTTTCTGTTTCCAGCATCCGCTCCAGCAGGCTCTCCTGTTGTTTCTCCTGCTCGTCCAAAAGCCCCTGCAGCTCCATGAGCTTTTCATAATCCGACGCAAGAGACGGATCCAGAAGCTGCATTTTAAGCTGTGCCGCCGCCTGTTCACTCTCTGCAAGCTGCGTCTCATATTTTTCCAGCTGCCGGATCAGGCGGGCTTTTATTTTTCCCGGGTTGTAATAGGTCTTTTTATCAAAAACATCCTCGATGGTCGGCTCCTTCGCCGTTTTATTTGCTGCAGGCGCATGCCCCGGTATCACGCCCTTCTTTTTTTCCTCCAGATACTGCTCATATCCACAGTTGTACTGATGTACCCCGTTTTCAGAAAATTCCAGAATGCCCGTGGCGACCTGCTTCATGAAATACCGGTCATGGGAAACGAACAGCACAGTGCCTTCAAATTCCACAAGCATCCGCTCCAGCGCTTCCTTTCCCAGAATGTCCATATGATTGGTCGGCTCATCCAGAATCAGAAGATTCGGCCTTGTCTGAAACATCTTACACAGGGCGAGCCGCACCTTTTCTCCGCCGGAGAGCTGTCCCATCTTCTTTTCCACCTCTTCCCCGGAAAACAGAAAGCTGCCCAGCGCGCTGCGCACATCCTCCCGCAAAAGCTTCGGATATTCCTCCCAGAAATTTTCCAGCACTGTTTGCTCCGGGTCCGCGTCGTCCACCACCGCCTTTTGCTGGTCAAAATATCCCCATTCCACATTCGGTCCGAATACGAAGGAGCCTCCCAGAGCGGGGATCATATCCACCAGCGTTTTTAACAGCGTGGATTTTCCCTTGCCGTTTTCCCCAAGAACGGCGAGCCTCTCCTTCTTTTTTAACTGAAAGGAAACCTGCACAAGCTCCCGGTCATAGCCGATCTTTAAATTTTTCACCGTCAGCACATCCGTATAGCTTTCCCGCAGGGGCGAAAACATCGCATGGAAGGTTTTCGTGTCGAAGCGCCGGGGCTTTTCTATCTTCACCATATGCTCGATCGCCATGCGCTTGGAACGGGTTGCCGCAACCTTGGTGGGGGTATTTTTCCACTTTTCGATCCACTCCGTCAGCCGGGCGATCTCCTTCTGCTGCTCCTCATAGTCCTTTTCCTGCTTGACCAGATTCTCTTCCTTTTGCTTCATGAACGCCGTATAATTGCCGGCGTACCGTCTGATCCGGTGATATTCGATCTCGTAGGTCACATCGATAACCCTGTCCAGAAACATGCGGTCATGGGAAACAATGACCACAGCCCTGTCGTATTGTGCCAGATAATTTTCCAGCCACTCGATCGTGGGAAGGTCCAGATGGTTGGTCGGCTCGTCTAACAGCATGATATCCGGGCGCTCCAGCAAAAGCTTGATGAACGCCACCTTCGTCTGCTGTCCGCCGGAAAAGCTTCCGATCGGCCGCTTCAAATCCTCCAGCGCAAAGCCGAACCGCTGGAACATGATCTCCATGTCCTGCCGCCACGTATAGCCCCGCAGGGCGTCCATCCGCTCCTGCAGATTGCTGTATGCAAATAAAAGCTCCTGCGTTTCCTGCTGATGCAGCTTTTCCTCCACCTGCTTCATCTCTTCCTCACAGGCAAATACCGGCGCGAAGGCTTTCTTGATTTCCTCCTCCACCGTCGCCTCCCCATCCGGAAAGCTGACCTGCTTTAAGAAACCGATTTTCTGCTTTCCCGCCATGAAAATGCCGCATTCCTCATCGCTGTCTAAATTGCTCATGGAAATATCCCCGGCAATCAGCTTGAGCAGCGTCGTCTTGCCGCAGCCGTTTCTGCCGACCACCGCGATCTTTTCCCTGTCACGGATCTCGAAATTCACATCCTCCAATATGGTGTCCGCCGCGTACTGTACCAGCGCGTGCCTGATTTGATATCTCATCTTTTTATTCCTCTGTTATTTTATGCGGGAAAGCAGCGCCACCGCCTCTATGCTCCCCGTCCAGGGAAACATGTCCACCGGGTGCACCTCCTGTGCCCGGTAGCCTTTCTTCTTAAGGAAGGCCACATCCCGCTCCAGCGTCACCGGATTGCAGGATACATAAACGATCCGCCCCGGCGCAAGCTCTGCTGCCGCAGTCAAAAATTCCTCGCTGCTTCCCGCTCTGGGCGGATCGAGAAGCAGCACATCCACCGAAATGCCGTCTGCCGCACAGCTTTGCAAAAAGTTGCCCGCATCATCCCGGTAAAACCGGATATTGCCGATGCGGTTTTCCTTCGCGTTGCTGATGGCATCCCGCACAGCCTCCGGATTGCTTTCCACCGCCAGGACCCTTCCCGCATGCTTTGCCGCGATCAGTCCGATCGTCCCGGTGCCGCAATAAGCGTCCACCACCGTTTCCCGTCCGGAAAGCCCTGCCAGCGCAACCGCCTTTTCATACAGCTTCTGCGCCTGCAGGGGATTGACCTGATAAAAGGACGCGGGAGAAATCCGAAACCGCAGACCGCACAGCTCATCCATGATATATCCCTTGCCGTACAGCACCTGATACCGCGCCCCCAAAATCAGGCTGTCCGAACGGTCATTGACATTCTGCACCACCGTGGTGATTTCCGGATGTGCTTTGCACAGCGCATCCACAAAATTCCGTTTGGAGGGAAATACCGGAGACGCCGTCACCAGCACCACCATGATCTCCCCTGTAAAACAGCCCTTCCGGATCAGCACATAACGCAAAAGCCCATATCCGGTATCCTCATCATAGGCTTTGATTTTAAAGGACCGCAGCATGCTCCGGATCGTAGAGATGATCTCATCGGATTTCTCATCCTCAATCAGGCAGGATTCCACCGGCAAAAGCCTGTGACTCTTCTCCTCGTATACGCCGGAAATGATATGCTTCTTCTGATCCAGGCCGAACACCGCCTGCACCTTATGCCGGTAGTGAAACGGATTCTCCATCCCGATCACGGGCTTCACCTTGCAGTGCTTCTCCATCAGCTCCCGCACTTCCCGGCGTTTTTTGGCGAGCTGCTCCTCATAGGACATGTCCAGATACTTACAGCTCCCGCATTTTTTAAAATGCGCGCATCCCTGCCCCGATGCTTTCTTTCTGTTTTCCGAAGCTCCCCTGTGTCCATCGTTCTTTGCTAACCCATTGCTTTCCTGCCTGCATTTCCTGTGAAGATTCTTCGCTGTCCTGCCGCTTTCTTTTCGTTCATCCATTCTTTATACCTCTTGCCAACAAAAGCCCCGGAAAACTCCGGGGCTTTTAAGTACAGCCTTATGCCAGCTTGCTCTTTGCCACCTCTGCCAGTGTCGCAAAGCCTTCTGCATCGTTTACTGCCATCTCAGCCAGCATCTTTCTGTTGATTTCCACATCAGCCAGCTTCAGTCCATACATGAACTTCGAATAGGACAGACCGTTGATTCTCGCTGCCGCATTGATACGGGCGATCCAAAGCTGTCTCATCTGACGCTTTCTCTCCTTACGGCCCGCATAAGAGGAAGCCAGCGCCCGCATGACGGACTGCTTCGCAACTCTGTACTGTTTGCTCCTTGCGCCCCTGTAACCCTTCGCAAGCTTTAATACTTTATTATGTTTTCTTCTGGCATTCATGCCGCCTTTTACTCTAGCCATCTTCTTAATCCTCCTTACGACTTACGCATACGGTAAAATCTTCTTCATATTCTTTACATTGGTTTTGTCCGTAATTGCCGGTTTTCTGAGATTTCTCTTTCTCTTTGTGGACTTCTTGGTTAAGATATGGCTCTTGTACGCCTTACTTCTCTTCAATTTCCCCGTTCCGGTCACTTTGAAACGTTTTGCAGCCGATCTGCTTGTCTTCATTTTAGGCATATCTGATTTCCTCCTGTCATTTCAATTTTTCCTCTATTTTAACTGCGCGGTTTAGCGTTTTTCAGTTAAAAACATAATCATGCTCCGGCCTTCCACCTTCGGAGGCTTCTCCACAACGGCAATGTCGGAAAGCATCTGCGCGAAATCATCCAGAATGTGCTTGCTGGTTGACATGTGCGCCATTTCACGACCGCGGAAACGCAGGGTAACCTTTACACGGTTTCCTTTCTCGATAAACTTTCTCGCGGCTCCTGCCTTGGTATTCAAATCATTGGTGTCGATGTTGGGAGACATCCGGATCTCCTTGATCTCAATGATCCGCTGCTTCTTCTTCGCTTCCTTCTCCTTGCGCGCAAGCTCATAACGGTACTTGCCGTAATCCACAATCTTGCATACGGGCGGCTTCGCGTTGGGCGCAATCTTCACCAGATCCAGCCCTGCCTCTTCCGCAAGCTTCATCGCATCCCTCGACGACATAATGCCGAGCTGTGCTCCGTCCTCCCCAATCAAACGGATTTCTCTGTCTCTGATCTGTTCGTTGATAAATAGTTCGCTAATGGTCGTTTCCCTCCATAAGATAAAAATATATTTTCCGCACAAAAAACGGCGGTCACAGACCCCCGCCACATCAACCGCAGATAATATGTACCCTGCACATATTCATCCAAACGGAAAATATAAACGCCTGCCAGCCCGATTGCCGCAGGGTGAGAGCGGAACTCTGCTTGTATGTGATGCACGCCGTTGCGTACTCATATAAAATAACACAACAGGCATTCTCTGTCAATGCCTGTTGTAAAATTTTTCTGATTTTTTTAATACCTTTTTTGTAACAGTCCAGACGCAGTACCATCCAGGCTGTCGCCGCTTTTTATTCTAGTCGAGTATCCCTGCCACCAAAGGATTCTCCATGGCCTTTTTCCTCTGATAAGGGGACGTAAGCTCCAGGCGGCATCCTTTTTCGCTGCTTGTTTCAAAGGCGGTCAGAATCTCCAGTACATGCAGCGTCTGCTGCGCGTCCGCACGGCATGCCCGCCCGGTGCGCAGCGCCTTTGCCATATCCGCAAGCCCCAGCCCTCTGCTGTTTTCCTGATACCCAAACAATAGCGGCATCTCCCGAAAGCTTCCCGTCTCCGGGCGCAGCAGGCTCACGCTGCCGCCAAAGCCATTGGGATCCGGCACCCGCAGAGTTCCCTTCGTTCCGTATATTTCCAGAAAATCCTGTCTATCATAATAGACGTCAAAGGTCGTCAGCACGCTTCCGACAGCGCCGTTTTCAAACTGTAAAAGCCCCGCCGTATGCGTGGGCACCTCCACATCCACCACCGTCCCTTTTTTCGGCTCACTGGTGATGATGCGCTGGGGAAAACTCTTCGCGCACAGTCCGGTGACGCTTTTTACCCTGCCGACCAGATTGACGAGGGCCGTCATATAATAGGGTCCCATATCCATCATCGGACCGCCGCCCGCCTGATAATAAAATTCCGGCGCGGGATGCCAGCTTTCATGCCCGTGACATACCATCCGCGCCTCTGCGCCGACCACGTCACCGATAAAGCCGTCGTCGATCAGCTTCCGGCATGTCTGGATGCCCGCCCCCAGAAAGGTATCCGGCGCTCCGCCCAGCATAAGCCCCTTCTCCTTTGCCAGTAAAACCAGCTCCTCACCTTCCTCATATACCGCCGCAAGCGGTTTTTCGCTGTATACATGCTTGCCCGCCAGCAGCGCCGCCTTCGTCGTCCGATAGTGCTCATTGGGGCGTGTCAGATTCAGAATAATTTCAATTTCCTCATCCGCAAGCATTTCCTCCATCGTTTCATACACCTTGGGAATTTTATATTCCTCCGCCGCCTCTCTCGCCTTTTCCATGAAGAGATCGCATACGGCAGTCACCTCCACCTCCGTAAAGAGCCGGGTGAGATTCTGAAAATAGATGCCGCTGATCGCTCCCGCGCCAAGCACGCCGATTTTTACCCGTTCCATAGGTCCTTCTCCTTCCTGCGTGACCGGTGCCGCCGCCACCCGGCAGCACCGGTGTCCTGTCCCCTAATACATCTTCGCTTCGTTCTCAAATCTGTCGGTGGTCAGATCATGCGCTATCGCATATTCCTTTCCTTCCGCCGCCCACACAAGTCCGCGCTCCATCAAAAGCCCGGCAGAGGGGAATTTTTCAAACACATCATCATGGTGCCCCAAAGAGCAGTAAAACACCCTTCCGTTCCCCCAGAACTTCGTCCATGCCACCGGCATGTCCACCGCCTTATTGGAAATATGGTAGTAGTCCACCACCGGGAATCTGGTGGATGCCAGCACCTCCACCGCCGGGTCCACATGAAGGTAATAGTGCTCACTGCACACAGGAAAATCTTCCATTCCTTCCACGATCGGGCTGGAACCTTTATGAATGTTCACCATATAGTCGATCCCGTCCCCGCCCGGATGGCTGACCCACTGTCCCCCAGTCATGAATTGCCATTCCACGTCATTGCGGAAGGCATCGCACATTCCCCCGTGACAGCCCGCAAGACCGGTTCCCGCAGCCACCGCAAGACTGATATTTTTGCAGTATTCCGGCTTGATCTCTCCCATGGTCCAGCAGGGCACGATCAGATCCATCCCCATCAGCTTTTCCCGGTCCGCAAGCACCTCCTGACTGTCATAAACTTCGCAGGTATACCCGTGCTTCTCAAGCATCCTCCGGAACCTTTCCGCCACCAGAGCGGGCTCATGTCCGTCCCAGCCTCCCTGAAAAATCAGCGCTTTTTTTGTCCTGTCCATAAGAATTCTCCTCTCGAAAATATTGATACTTGCAGTATAGCAGATTTTCCGGTAAAATGATGGTCATAAAGCCAGCAAAACCACTCATAGATTGCTCTATATACCTATAGAAAGGAGGGAACTGCCCATGCAGCCATTCTATGAAAAGAAGGATGAAGAATACCGGTGCTTTTTCTCAGAGAATATGACCTTTCCGGCGCATCTGCACAGCGCCGTCGAGCTGATTTTCATTCAGGACGGCGCTATGGAGGTTACCGTGCAGGACCGGACAAAGACAATCCGGAAAAACGAGGCTGCCCTCATCTTTCCGGATATGGTTCACAGCTATCTGACGCCGGATTTTTGCAACGCGATCCTGTGCGTTTTTTCGCCTTCTCATGCGAAGGGGTATTATCATCTGCTTTCCAGACAGCAGCCCGCATGCCCCTTTTTTTCCACCGCTGTTCATAACCCGGATCTGGCGCCCGCCTTTGAACGGATGCTTTTGTATGCAAAGCAGTCCCTTGCCATCAGCGAGGCGTGGCTGAATCTGATCCTGGCATATCTGATGTCCGAAGCGGTTTTCATTCCCCGGAACAGACAGGACCGCACCGATATCAGCTATCAGCTCATCTCCTATATTTCCACACATTTTCAGGAGCCCTTGACGCTGGATAAGCTCGCGCGGGAGCTGCATTTCAACAAATATTATATTTCCCGGGTATTCTCTGTCCGGCTGCACTGCAGCTTTTATGAATACGTAAACCGTCTCCGCCTGGATTACGCCGCCCGGCTGCTTCGGGAAACAGACCTGCATATCACGGATATCTGGCAGGATGCGGGCTTTGAAAGTCAGAAAACCTTTAACCGGACCTTTCTTGACTGCTATGGAATGACGCCCTCGCAGTACCGCAGGGCGCTGCCGCCTCATTGCCCGCGGGAATAAAAATCAACGGATCAAAACAACGCTCACATCATATGCTTCAAGCCAGACAGAAATTGTCATGCTCTCTTCCCTCATTTTCATGTCCGGAGCAGGTCCCCAGACATTCTCCGCTCTTCCTTTCCCCATCCACGACATTTCCTCTCCGCTCAATTCCAGATAGACCCGCCTTCCCTCATCCCTGTCGTTAAATAAGAACAAAATGCTCCCTTTCGTATCCAGATGATGCACATGAATCATGGGATCAATCCCCCAAAATGTCCCCCTTGTCAAATATTCCTTCACCTCGCAATATCTGGAAATTGCCTCTTTGCATACTTCTTTTCTTCCTTCCTCCACCTGACTGAAATTGCCGATTCCCAAATGCCGGACTGTACTCGCAATGTACCAGAATACCGTCATATGTGCATTGTCATCTGCAAGGTCAATATGAAGGTACATCGGTTTTTCATAAGCCATATTATAATAATATAAATTACGAAGCCTTCCGGACTTAAAATCCTCAAAGGGAGCCCACATATACTCGAATCCCCATCTTTCATGGCAGGACTTCGGGAACAAATAGACGGGATACGTATATGTACCGGCATTCAGCCAATCATGCGCCTCGATCAAAAGGTTTGGACATTCCTTCTTTAATCCGGCCTGCATCCTGGCGAGCGCTGCCGCATGCTCCCACTCCCCGGAGCAGCCCTCATGGCGATGCCCCTGCGCATGGCATACGTTTTCATAATTGTTGAAATCAAAGCTCATAAATCTGATTCCACAAAGGGCCAGCTTTTTCAGCCGCATCCTTTTGATCCGCTGCCAGACCGGAGACTGCGCGCACACGCCGACCGGATGCCAGGGATCTCCCCGGTTGATTTTTCCCGCAGAATCCCGACGCCAGACACTCTTTGGCATACAATATGCTTTCATATGCATCCCCACAAGGACGCCGAGCGCCAACCCTCTTTGGGAAAGCTCCTCTACCATTTCCTCCAGAGCGCCCAACCGTTTGGTATCCCAGATCCCATTTCCAAAGTAGTCCTCCCATCCCTGATCCGTATATAGCAGGGTACAACCAAGAGAAGCGGCCAGATCAGCCTCTTCCATCAGCTCTTCCCGTGCAAAATACCCGGGATATTCGTAATACACACAGTAATTAAAGGGAGGATCATAGTCCGTTGGCATACAGATTCCCCTGCTTTTCATAAACGCACGATATAGATACAGACCGTTCTCTGCCCTTCCGGAATAAAACATATATCGGGTTTCCAAAAAGTCACAGGCTTTGTCCGGGCCAAGCCTCATCCTCCGGTATTCCTCCTTCCCGGAATCGGATTTCTCTACGAGTCCGGCACAAATCCCGGCAAATGATACGCTGCCGTCACCATCCCCTGACAGGCAAATCCATTGCGGCTTTCGATCCCCGGGCGCCCGTGCCATGACCATCCCGACATTTCCAAAGTGAAAAAGCAGGCCCTCATACAAGGAATTACCCGCCAGCACATCTGTCAGCAAAGCAGGCCCCGGTCTTGTATCATTATCAGAAAACGGAATGGGCAGGTATTCCCCCTTCTCACCCCCGGATACATTCCAGGGAATATGGAAGGAAACCAGCTCCACCTCCCGGCAAACCTTCAAAACCGCCCTTTCCTGTATCCACAAACCGTTATCCGGCAAAAACAGGGAATATCGTAATGTCGGACCGATATCATATAAATCCTTTTCCGCCTCCAGATAAAATACAATCCGCATTCCCCCCAAAGCTCTGGACGTCTCCCATCTACTGACCACCATCCCAAAGCGGCACATCCCTTCCCCCTGTAAGATACAGGTAAAGGGAATTTTTAAATGCAGCCAGTACACAATGTCAGCTCTGCTCTTTTCAAAAACTCTGCATTTCATTTCCATTGGATCATAATCCATACACACATTCTGATTGCTCCAGCTTTTTGCTCTTCTCATTTTCACTCCCGTCCGCCTGCTTTGCGCAAACTACAGAAGGCCGGTTTCAGCCGGCCCTCTGCCAATTTCTTTTTCGTTACCTTCACACCTTCTGGTTCGAAGCGCAACGGTTTTTCACTTCACAGCTTCATTTACCTGATCAATAATGTCCTCAAGACCATTCGCTTTGTACCCGTCCACAATTTCATTCCACATTTTTTCCACGTCTTCGCTTCCTGTCATAATGCTTAGCATATCCATTTCCGGATGAAGGGCAAAATCCGTGCCCAACCCGATAAAGGCTGACGTACAGTCATAGTTATACTCCGGAACCGGCAGCTTTTTGGCGCGTTCCTTTCTGGCGTCGTCAATATCAATGTATTCCTGCGGATCCGTTCTGGGAAAATCATCCCGTCCCGCCCACTGCACCAGAACATTGAAGGTGCCAATGCTGCCAAAGATATCCGACGGCGTTCCAAATACATCAAAGCTCACATTTCCCTGTTCATCGAGCGTATAGGATTCCCCCTCTATACCGCATATGGAAAGTCTCTTTCCTTCCTCGCTGAGCAGATAATCATATATGGAAAGAATTCTGTCCAGCTTCTCATCGTCCACATGGGAACTGATATAAGACTCGCTCCATGCATAATCCCAGATCGGATAGGTCTGATTTCCGTTTATATCAGGCATTAAATCCAGAATTTTCACCGCATCCATAAACACGGAGCCTTCATAAATATCAGGCCAATACTTTCCGATTTTGTCATATACGCTTCCTGCGCCGCCGTCAATCACGATCGCCGCATTGCTCCCCTGCATGAATTTCTCCAGCGCCTGGGACGATGTGATCACCGCAACATCCTTCTCAATGGTTCCTTCTTCATACATATCCCGCAGCAAGTGCCAGACAGGAAGCGCGTCATCACCCAGATTTTCACCGGCCAGATATGCCGGGATATACGTACCGTCTCCTTTATCCACCCAATAAAATGCCACGCCGTCCACCGCGCCAAGCGGCATGGTATACGGAAGGAAAATACCTGCCAAAAACGTATAGCTGGAGGTCGTCAGTCCCTGAATCCCCTTCCCCTCAGGATCCGCCTCTTCAATAGCCAGAATCATTTCCCTAAATTCATCCCAGGTCTCTGGCTCTTTGGTAATTCCAGCCTCCTGCGCCAAATCCCAGCGATAGGCCAATGTACGGTCTGTAGCTGTTGCCGCCTGGAATTTATGTGTTTGCCGGAATATACACCAGGTTTTTCCGTCCACCTGACAGGTCGCCAGCTCCGGACTGTCCATGTATGCGTTCAGATATTCATATTTCGAAAGATCCGAAGGAATCTCTTTTAACAGCCCCTCCTTTGCCCATTTGGAAAAGGTGGATTTCGTTCTCTCCCCGCCTACAAATAAATCCGGCAAAGAGTCCGAAGCCGCCCACAGCTGCAGCTTTTGCCCGTAGTCATCCCATGTAAGATTCTGCGGAACAAATGTGACATTGAACCTGTCCTCTATAGCTTTCAGCACCTTATCATCAGGCGTTTTGGTAAAATTGGTTTCCACATCCCAGCTGCCGATCGATATTTCAAGGTGATTGGCAAAGCTGCTTTCCTCTGTCTCCCCCTCATTTTTCGCCATTTCCTCTTTCTGGGCTTCCTTCTCCCCAACCGGCTCGCTTGCCGCTGCAGCGCCCTTGTCCGTCTTCGCTTCGCCTGCGCTGTTCCCACAGCCGCTCAGCACTCCCGCTGTCAAAGAGACAGCCAGAAATAACGATGCCCATCTTTTTGTGTTTCTCATCATAAAATCCTCCTTTTTTTATTTGGGGAAACCGGCTGCCATCCGGACAGAAATAAATCGTAATGGAAGCCGTCATCCCTGTCATATAATTTATTTACAGGTATGGCATTATTCTTTGATGCCTCCTACCATAACCCCCTTTACAAAATGCTTCTGTACCATGGGATATACACACAGGATCGGAAGCATTGTTACCATAATGCATGCCATCTGTACAGTTCCCGACAGCACCTTTTGGGATTTGCTCAGCATTGCCTGCGCCTGCGAAACCAGCTGGTTATTCATGCTGATTAGAACATCCTTTAAATATATTTGCAGAGGCTGCAGGCGTTTTTCATTGATATAGAGCATCGCGTTATACCACTCATTCCATCTTTCCACCGCATAGAACAGACAAAAGGTGGCCATAAAGGGCATGGAAACCGGTATGATCACCTTTATCAATATGATAAAGGAATTGGCGCCGTCAATCCGTGCAGCGTCCTCCAGGCTTTCCGGAATGGACAGGAAATAATTTTTCATAATGATCAGATAATACGTGCTGATCGCCCCGGGCAGGATCATGGACCAGACAGAATTGATCATGCCGAGATTTTTCACATTCAGATAGGACGGTATCATGCCTCCCGAAAAGAGCATCGTAAACAATATCAGCGATAAAAATACATTCCGCCCGATCAGCTGCTTTTTCGATAATACATAAGCGCCCATCACCGAAAGAAACATATTGATGGACACGCCGACTATCGTCACAAATGCAGAAACCAGCAGCGCCCTGAAAAAAGCGGCATCCTCAAATATTGTCTGATAACCGGTCCAATCCACCACATACGGAAGCAGATATGGCACATGCCTGGCGGTGGAAACTGCGTTCGCTACCGACATGATCAGCACATAATAAAACGGATACAGCGTGACCAGCGCCAGCAAAACAAAAAACAAATACAGACAAACGTCAAATATACCTGCCCTTTTATGCCCCTTACCTTTTTTTCTCACTCTCGCACCTCCTTCACTGCTTCTTTTGTTCAAAGCAACCCCTGTTCGCCCGTCAGCGTCGCTATTTTGTTGCTGGCAGTGATCATGAATACGCCGATCACCGATTTAAACAGACCGATTGCCGTGGAATATCCAAAATTCAGACTGCCGGCTGTAAAGGTTTCCCGGAAAATATAAGTGTCCAGCGTATCCGCCGTGTCATACACCAGGGGAGAATATAAATTGAAAATCTGATCAAACCTCCCGCTGTTTAACAATTGCCCCACAGCCAGAATCAGCATAATAATAATTGTTGATTTTATTCCGGGCAATGTGATATACCACATTTTCTGAAAGCGGTTTGCGCCATCCACCTCTGCCGCCTCATATAGCCCCTGTTCTATAGAAGTGATGGCAGCTATGTAAATGATAGAATCCCAGCCCACTTCTTTCCATATGCCAGACATCCACACAAATACGCGAAATCCCTGCGGACTTGTGAGCGGAGAAACATTTGACAATCCCAAAAAATTCAATGTCTGATTGATCAGTCCCGTGGAGCCAAATAAATTGGTAAGAATACCCGCCAATACCACCCAGGATATAAAATGTGGAAAGGTAATCACTGTCTGAAATATTTTTTTATTCCACCTCCCCCTCAGCTCGTTTATCAGGATCGCGACCATGATTGCGCATGGCATCTGCAATAGAATGCCCCCCGCGCCGAGTATTAATGTATTTTTTACCGCCCTCAAAAAAAGCCTGTCTGTCAAAAGCTTCTGAAAATTCTCCATTCCCACCCACGGACTGTGCCACATGCCCAGATCAAACCTGTATGTGCGAAACGCGAGCGTAATACCGGCCATCGGAACATAGCAGAAAACCAGATACCACAGCAGAACAGGCAGCAGCATAGCATACAGGAGCCAATCATTTCTGATCTTTTTTGCAGCCTTCCCATTCCATTTTTTTGCAGGAATCTTTTTCCTCTCCAATATCGTTTCCCCCTTTCTTTTATATGTGATGACATACCCCAAAATGGCGCCTGCCGGCTTGTTGATATCATTATATGAAAAACCGCATCCGGTTCCTATGGGTAAAACAGGCTGAAATTCCATAAAAAAGCTTCTGTTTTTGACAATCAAACGGACAATTCCCCTCCTTTGCTCCCTGAAAAGATAAAAAAAGACAACTGCAATCCGGCAATTGTCTTTTTTTATCCGTTAATTCTGCTTTCTGTATTGTCCGGGGGTGAGTCCCGTCAGCTTTTTAAATGTCTTGATAAAATGAAAGTAATCGTTAAACCCCACATCCACCGCTATGTCTGCCAATGGCATATCCGTGGCCGTCAAAAGCGCTCTGGCATCCTCGACCCTTTTCTGCGTCACATATTGCACAAATGTGGTTCCTATTCCTTTTTTAAACAGCTTGCTCACATAATTGGGACTCATATACAATGCGCCTGCCACCTGCGTCAGGGAAATATCCTTCTGATAATTCTCATCCACGTACTGGATAAGCTGCATAAATGTCGCATTGCTGAATTTCCCATCAGTCATCGCGTTTCTGCCGGATTCCTGGGCGAACTCCAAAAGCTTCTCCAGCATATTGTGTAACGTGCCATATTCCGATACAAGCTGCTCTATGCTGTAAATATAGTATTCCGTGCCGTCCTCCTTAAGCTGCAGGGCGGAAAAAAACATATTGCAAAGCTTCATGGAATTTCGCACTGTGAAATCGCCCGTTCCTTCTCTTTGAATTCTTTTAAGAAGTCCGGTTATATGTTCCCATTTTTCTTCCTTTATATCCCTGTGCATCTCTTCCAGCCATTTGTTCGCCCCTGTTTCGTCTATCTGTCCGCAAATCCGGCAATCCCTTACCACAAAATGATGAAATGCCCGTGACAGACACTCCTCCAATGCCCCATATAGCTGCTCCAAAACCACCGGCGCAGGCAAATAGCCGATTCCGTTCCAATCATTTTGCTCCAGCAGCTGCGCTTTCCTTTGTTCAATGCGGTTATGAATCATCAGATATCCCCATTGTCTTCTGCTCAAATTTATGACAATCCCTCCGTCCGTCAGCCCTGGAATGCTTTTTTCCCCCAACGAAACTGCGACAAAATACTCCCTTTGAAAAAAACCGGCCCTTTCCAGCGCTTCTTTAATCTGCCCTTCGTCCCTGCCCTCCAACACCTCCAGAATATTTTCATGTATCGCCACATGAAAGTATTTTTCCAGATTATTTACCGCTCGCTTTAGCGCCCTTGTCATCTGCCCATAATCCAGCGGCTTCAGGCAATACCCCTGCACGCCGTACTGTATTGCCTTTTCCGCATAGGCAAACTCAGCATATCCACTGATAATGATAATCTGAATGCTCTCCCTTTCCTTTTTCAGCCGCTCACACAGCTCCAGGCCGTTTATTCCGGGCATTCTGATATCAAGAATCGCGATATCAATGCTTTGGCTTTTTGCTGCCTCCAGGGCATCATAACCATTCGATACCATAGCTGTCACTTCCAGCCCCATATCCTTCCACCGTATAGATTCTGACAGTGAACGTATCACGGACTTTTCATCATCGGCAATCAACACACGAAACATGTATCTCCCTCTTCTTTCTGCCTTGCCGGAAGCACCATGGTCACCGTGGTGCCATCCCCCTGCCTGCTTTCCAAAAACAATCCATATTCTGCGCCGTATTGCAGTTTTATGCGGGCATTCGTATTCCAGATTCCCACGTGCCTGCTGGTATCCGGCATTTCACATTCCAGCCCGCTTTTTATCTGCCTAAGACTTTCCTGCTCAATTCCCACACCATCATCCATCACTGTAATAATGAGCCTGTCCTCCTCCTTCCGCGCGCCAATCAACAGCTTTCCTTTTCCCTGCTTCGGCTCCAGTCCATGGAAAATTGCGTTCTCCACCACCGGCTGTAGCAGCATCTTTATCACCTGATATGGCATTACCTCATCCGGGATAAAATAGAAAACCTGAATTTTTTCCGCAAACCGCATTTGCTGAATTCTGACATACGACTGAATGATGGAAAGCTCTTCGGCAAATGGAACAATATAATCCCCTTTCGTGCTATAGCGGAAAATATTTCCCATATCCACTGCCATTTTGGCAATTTCCGGCACCTGTCTTTCAAAAGCGATCGTCCGAAACAGCTCCAATGTATTATACAAAAAATGCGGATCAATCTGGCTCCTCAAATATGCGAGCTCGGCCTCCTGCTTTTGCACCTTCATTTCATATAAGTCTGTGGCCTGACGGAGTATCTGACGGTTCAACGCTTCCAGATTGTTCAGCATGGCGGTAAACTCTTTCTCTATCTCCATAATCTCCACACAGCCTCCAAGCCCAAGCTTTTCCGTCATGTATCTTTTCCGCTGCTCGCTCATTTCCCTGATCTTCTGGCTGAATCGCTGCAATGGAACCACGATCTCCACTCCGACCATGAACAACAAAATCCCGCAAAATCCGATAATGGAAAGCAGGCAGATCCATATCATAATCTGTACGCGGTTCATCCCGAAGCTGCTGCCCGCAATCTGAAGCGCTCCAAACAAATAACACCCCATGCTCTCCAGATAATATGCATGGATGTAAAAATCTCCGGTTTTGACAGTATCCGCTCTGCCGCTTTGCTCCCAGAGCGCATAAATCTCATCCGCGATGTCTGCCGGACAATTGAATGTATACCTGCCCCCATCCTCATCCACCATAAAATACGCCGAATTCGTTTCCTCCATGCTTTCCACGGAAAAATCGGATAAACTTACTGAAAACACAGCCGTTCCCAGATTGATTCCCTGCCGGTCTTTGATATCCCCGGCATAAACGAGCATATCCGCCATATCCTGTGTCCCCATAAAATGATGCTCCCTGATCCCGATCCACCGAAAGGGAACTCCGCTCACCTCCTTCCGTATCGCATCCATATCCTCATAGCTATATACATTGGAGTGATGTACAATATCATTGACCAGAGAAATATCCTCTATGGAAGGTTCCAGCATTTTATGACGGGTCAACGAATTTTTTGCGTCTGTAATATGCGTGGCGAGCTGTGGATATGCGCTCGCCATCAGTTTCTGTATATTTTCATCCTCCTCCACACTCACAAGAAAATTTTCAATTTTATCGGTGATTAATTCTATCTGATTCCGCAACTGGATTGACGCAATCTTTGTGTGCTCATCCGCGTTTTCGTAAATGATCTGCCTGGTATATTTACTGATCAGCATAATTGAAATGATGCATACCAATATTGTAATTGCCGCAAGCTCCTTTAGCTGCTGCAATATACTTTTTCCCGTAAAAAAATTTCCGATTCTGTATTTCATGCCCCTCTCCTCGGGAAAACAGACTCCCGATCTGCCTCCTTCCCGGCGCTTTATACATTGCTTTTTCTTTTCTCCTTTTCATTTTAACACATAATATAAAAAATATTTCTGTTAAATTTAATACAGTTAATTGGATAAAATTACACATTGACATTCCCGGAATTGTTTGAAAGCGGCGAATGGGGATCACAGCTGCAGGCATCTGTGATATAAAAAAGTGTGCGCAAAGCGCACACGCCGCGTCGAGCGCGGTTGCCGACAGGCAACTTCTTCCTCGCGCGCGAGTACGCATTAACGTTTTTTATACGATAGGAAACGATGTTTCCTATCGTATAAAAAAACGGGACGCTATGTCCCGCTTTTGTCACATGAAAAATCGTTCCTGCCATATTACAGCGCTGTGCTTTCAGCCCGCCGTCCCATATGACCTGCTCATTCCATAATACTGTACTGTAGCATCTCATATTTCAAGTGCATGCCTTCTTCAATCTGCGCCGGTAGAAGCGCCCGCGCCACCAGCTTGGGCTCTTCCTCCGTCATATCGGTTCTGCGCAGCTTCGCATAATCCCCATCGATGCTTTCCACGACATACTCACAGTTCAACATACTAATCTCCATTCCGCCGCTGACGCTGGCGGCACAAATAGTAAATGAAAAAGCAA
>CAJUEL010000052.1 GCA_910585455.1 uncultured Eisenbergiella sp.
CGTACTTCTGATCTTCCGTTTCAAAGCAATCGCCGAACAGCTTCTCTTCGATCACAATCGCTTCGTCCATATCGGCATCCAGTCCCTCATTGATCGCCTTCTTGCAGTTGCGGACCGCGATAGGCGCCTGCTTCGCGATGCCTGCCGCCATCTTCTCCGCCGCCGCCATCAGCTCCTCCTGCGGATAAACCGCATTCACCAGACCGATCCGGTAAGCCTCGTCCGCCTTGATGTTGCGCGCGGTGTAGATCATCTGCTTCGCCATGCCTGCGCCGACCAGACGGGCAAGCCTCTGCGTGCCGCCAAAGCCCGGCGTGATGCCCAGCCCCACCTCGGGCTGTCCGAATACCGCATTCTCGGAACAGATGCGGATATCGCAGCTCATGGAGATTTCACAGCCGCCGCCCAGCGCAAAGCCGTTGACTGCCGCGATGACCGGAATCGGGAAGGTTTCCAGCTTGCGGAAAACATCGTTTCCCTTCTTGCCGAAGGCTTCCCCTTCCGCCTTGGTCAGCGTGCTCATCTCACCGATGTCAGCGCCCGCCACGAAGGATTTCGCGCCCGCGCCGGTTAAGACCAGGCAGCGCACCGTGCTCAAATCCACGCTGTCAAGAGTCTGATCCAGCTCATCCAGGACCGTGGAATTGAGCGCGTTCAGCGCCTTCTCACGGTTGATGGTGATGATCGCATAGCTGCCCTTACTTTCGTATAAAATGTATTCCATTTTATCCCACCATTGCCTTTCTGTAATAGTTTCTATTCTGTTTGATGCGTTTCTTCTATATATATAATGACATAGCGATAAACCGCATCCAAACATCAAACATAGTTAAGAGAATGTCCCAGTTTTATGAGGCATTCTCTAACTTTTGGTGTCATGCAGCAGCCTCGCTGCCTTTTATTACTCTCTCTCTACAATCGTTGCACAGCCCATGCCGCCGCCGATGCACAGAGTCGCCAGTCCTTTCTTCATATCCTTCGCTTCCATCTCATGAAGCAGTGTCACAAGGATACGGCATCCGGAAGCGCCTACCGGATGTCCCAGAGCGATCGCGCCGCCGTTCGGATTTAACTGCTCGTCCTTAAAGCCAAGATCTCTCTGCACCGCGATGGACTGCGCCGCAAAAGCCTCGTTCGCTTCAATGACATCGAAATCCTCGATCTTCATGCCGGTCTTTGCCATAACCTTCTTCGTAGCCGCAACAGGACCGATACCCATGATGGAAGGATCCACGCCTGCCAGCGCGCCTGCAACCCAGGTTGCCATCGGCTTAACGCCCAGCTCCTTTGCCTTCTCTTCGCTCATCACAACAACCGCAGCAGCGCCGTCATTGATGCCGGACGCATTGCCCGCAGTCACGACGCCGTCTTTCTTGAACGCGGGACGAAGCTTCGCAATTCCTTCCGCCGTGGTGCCGGGGCGGGGACCCTCATCCTTTGCAAACACGATCGTTTCTTTCTTCTTCTTCACTTCTACAGGAACGATTTCCTTATCGAATGCGCCGGATTCCTGTGCCGCAACCGCCTTCTGCTGGGAATTTGCCGCAAACGCATCCAGTTCCTCTCTGGTAATGCCCCATTTCTCGCAGATATTCTCCGCCGTGATGCCCATATGGTAATCGTTGAACGCATCCCACAGCGCATCATGAACCATGGTATCCACCAGCTTACCGTCGTTCATTCTGTAACCATAACGTCCCTGCATCACCGCATAGGGAGCCATGGACATATTCTCCATACCGCCTGCAACTACGATATCGGCATCCCCCGCCGCGATCATCTGTGCCGCCATGTTCACACAATTCAAACCGGAGCCGCACACAACATTAACAGTAACGGCAGGAGTTTCAATCGGAAGACCAGCCTTGATGGAAGACTGACGCGCCACGTTCTGTCCCTGGCCCGCCTGGATAACGCATCCCATATATACCTGGTCAACCTTGTCCGCAGGAACGCCCGCCCTGTTCAATGCTTCCTTGATTACAATTGCGCCCAGCTCTGCCGCCGGTGTGGTGCTGAGGGTGCCTCCCATAACGCCGATCGCGGTACGGCAGGCGCCTGCTAAAACAATTTTCTTAGCCATGTCTTTTCCTCCATTTGCCTTTTAATGAAAAACTAAAAAAACCTTCCGGGATTGTCTGACCGTCTGTCAAATCCCATTGCTTTTATTATAGCATAGGCAATCAGGCAGGGCAAGGAAAATTTCAGAAACAATTTATCTACCGCCACGTTTTACACGGTCTGCGCGTTTGCCGCGCAGACCGTGTCTGAATTGTTATTATTAAGAAAGCTTCACGCACACTTCCGCCAGCGCAAGGGGCGCCACTTCAAATTCCACATCCTGTCCGTTTATGCTGACTCTGCCTTCCTGCTTCGTCCCGGCGAGATTGACCTGCTCTGCCCAGGCTACAGGGCTTTCAAAATGCAGTCTGACCGTATCCTTTTGATCCGCCGTTCCATAGGCGCGGACAAGAACACTTCCGTCGCCCTTTGGCAGCACTGCGGAAATCACCGCATGCGCCGCGCTTGCCGCAAACAGGCCGCTCTCCATGGGCAGTGTGCCCGGATGGGAATTGGAAGGCTGATAGAACAGGTTTCTGTTGCAGGCATCCGCCAGCTCCTTTGCCGCCTTCGCATCGGCGCTGCCTGCGCCCAGCCACAGGGTGATATGATGAATCCCCCTCTCCGGATAGGGGTCCGGGCTGGTGGAGCTGTTGATCAGGGTCAGCGCCAGATGATTGTCCGCTCCTCTGTAGCCGTATTTGCTGTCGCTGACCAGAATCGCGCAGCTTCCCTCTTCCCGCAGCGCCATGCCGTACTGTAATCCCGGCACATCGTTGTGCAGACCGTTTCTGACCAGCACGCCCGCCGGCACATCGTATTGATACCGGTCTGTTTCATAAGCGAGAGGAATGCGATAATCCAGCACCGGAATGATTTCGTTTCCAATCTCGTGCCAATCCACCAGCGTCTCCATTTTCACTGTCTTCGCATGCCGGTCCAGACTGTAAACCACTTCCAGTCTGGAATCGGCGATTTTGTATACCGCCTTCACGCTCTGGCGAAGCGCGCCGTCCGCTACGCGTTCCAGCAAAAGACAGCGATCCGCCGGCACAGCCTTGATCTCCCTGCCCACGTTCCAGGCGCTGGAGGTATGGGTTTCCGTCTCGATATAGGTAAAGCCAGCTCCCTCTCCCTTCGCGATCAGCTCCTCGCCCGTGGCCTTGTCGCACAGGGAGACGATCCGCCCGGAGGTCGCAGAAATCCGCGCCGTCACATGCTCATTTTCCAGCACATAATCATCATAGAAGCGGGAAACATGCTCCCTTTCCTGCAGATACGCGCGATAAGTGTCGGGCTCCTTCTGATACAGCACCACGGTGGTATAACCCAGCGCCGGAACAGTCACGTCCACCAGCACGCGCACATATTTGTGATCCCAGTACTGCTGCAGCGTCTTGTCCGCCAGCTGGAAATCGATATCCTTTCCTGTATAATCCCGCATCGCAAGGCGGCGTAAGTCTCCCGTCCAATCCCATACGGTCAGCTCTACGACCTGACGGCGCTGCATGGGCAGGGAATTGAAAATATGGAAAATCCGCGTCCTGCCGCTGCCCCGCTCGGTGCTGGGCACCCCGATGAAGTTCTCAATGCCATAGCCCGCGCCGGCGCCCTCGGACTGGCTGTTATAGGCATCAATATCCACAAGAATCGAGGAAGTATCAATTTTCATTCCAATCGCGCGCATCGCGTTCTGAATCTGGGTGTTTGCCGTTGCGGAGGAGGTCTGGAACAGCCCCATCGCATGTTCTCTGGAATCCTGCACGCAGGAACCGGTCAGGATATCATGGAAATGGGTAAAAAGCACATCCCGCCATGCCTGCTCCATTTTTTCCTTCGCAAAGGGAAAGCCTGTCAGCTTCCCGGCGAGAGACGCCATCGCCTCCGCATCCAGAAGCGACGCCTCCAGCCTGCGGTTGCCCCGCTTGATTCTGCTCTGGGTCGTATAGCAGCCGGGCGCGAAATAATTCAGCTCCTGCTCCACCACCGGCAGCTGGTCATACACAGACTCCGCCTCTTTGAAAAATTCATGCAAAGTGCCGAATTTGATCTGCGGATAAATCTTCCAGGTCATCATCTCCAGCGCCCGTTCCACGTCACGCCTGGTCGGGCCGCCGCCGTGATCCCCCACGCCGTAAATGACCAGACCAGTGCGCAGTCCCGCGCAGCGTTTGCTGATTTCTAAAAATCCCGCGCCGATATGGGGCGTGATCGCACCGTTATACCAGTTGGGCTCCCGGTATGCCAGCACTTCCTTCCCGGAGGGCGCCTTGTAACGGTAAAGCGTCAGCTTACGCGCGTTGCCGCGGCAGTGGTAATAATATTTCACATCGCCGAACCGGTTGATTTCCGGCACAAAGGCGCTGTGCCCGAAGGTATCGGGGGAGAAGTCCACCTCCAGGCGCTCTGCGCCCCATACCTTCTGCATGTATTCCTTCGTATATTGAATATGGCGCAGCAGGGATTCTCCTGTGGGCATATTCTTATCCGTTTCCACCCATGCGGTGGCCGTCACTTCCCAACGTCCCTCCGCGATCCGTTTCTTGATTTCCTCCATCAGCTCCGGATCGTAATCCTCCACGATCTTATAGACCGCGCCCTGGGACTGGGAAAAACAAAAATCCGGATACTGATCCATCACGTTTAAAACCGAACGGAAGGTGGCCAGCACGATCGCCACCGTCTCGTTAAAGCTCCACATCCAGTTCATGTCGATGTGGGCGTGAGATGCCAGAATCAGCTTGTAGCTTTTGGCCTCCGCCGCCACCGGCTCCAGAATTTCCTCCGCCTTTTCGCAATCCTGATTGGTGATCACACCCTGAATTTCCATCCGTTCCAGCAAATAGTCCAGCGCCTGCTCCAGCACACCGTCAAATCTGCCCTCCTGGTCCTCCGTCAGGTGCAGCACGAATTCCAGCTCGCTGATGATTCTGGTGTTCGCCCGGTTCGGACGGGTGATGGCAAACTGCTCCTCCTTCGGCATGCCGAAGGTGTCCTCATAACCGAATTTTTCCCGGTTGCCTCCGATGGAGGTCTTCAGCCTCGTAAATTTCTCTGCGATTCTGCTCATATTCTCCTCGTTTCTGCGCGGCTTTTGTGCCGACCATGCCTGCGGATACCGCGCCGACGCAGACTGGTCATTGCACTATTTGTATTATTTGCTATGTCTTTTTTCTCTGGAATATGACAATTCCATTTTCCTTTTTCTCCACTCCGTATGAAATGAAAGTACCATATTTTATACAATCTGTAAATTGATTTTTCTCACTTTTTCAAATTTTGGCGTATTTGAACAATATACTGCTTCCAAAATCAACAAAATACATATAGCAAATATATCATTTATTTTGTATTAACCATAAATAGAAGAAACGCAGTGGCAAAATGACACGATCCCTGATATCGTCCACTGTCATTCTGCCGCTGCGTTTTTTCACCTTATACATGCAATAGCTTCATCAAGCGCCCTCCCCGGTTTATATCCGGCGGGAAATGATTTTGTAAGCAACCACATAGGAGAAGAGGAAGAGGGTCACCAGAAAGCCTAGGATTTTTACAAGGTAGGGCTCCCACAGCCCGGCGACCAGAAGCGTGACATAAAGCCCCACCAGCAAAACCACCAGCGCCACCTTTGACGCCATCGTACTGATCTGGGCGTTTCTCTCATCCGCCTCCTCAACTCTCGCGCTGTGCAGCTTCTTTTCATTCTTCAAAAGCAGAAGGCTCTTTGCCGTCATCACGATGCCGCCCAGCGCCAGGCCTGTGCCGACACCGGCATAAAAACCCAGCATCCTGCTGCTAATCTCCACCTCCCACAAAAGCTCTGCGGTAAACGCAACGATTGCCGTCGCGATGCCAAGCAGGGTAAATCCCACATAAAAAATCATCCGGTTCCGCACATGTTTGCGATATTCCTCATCCGTTCCCGCCTTTGTCGCGCAAAAAATTCCTACCATAGGTTCTCCTCCCCTTCGAATATGAAAATGTCCTCGATCGCCGCATCAAAATACTGGGCGATTTTATGTGCCAGCACCAGCGATGCCTTATATTTACCGCCCTCCAGTGAAATAATCGTCTGCCGGGTCACATCCAGCGCATCCGCCAGTTCACTTTGAGAAATTCTGCGCTGCTTGCGCAATTCCTGCATTCTGGTTTTCACTCACGCGCCTCCGTTTTCTATATGGAGGACAAAAGCGTCCCCGTATTTTTTTCCACATCACCGAGCTTCTTTTTGCGCAGCAGCACCAACAGCACGATCAGATAGGGCACACAGGAAATAAGCTGAACCGGGCTGTATGAGGAAACCGTATCCATCAGCGTTTCATTTCCGTAAAGCCCTGTTGTGATCCCCGCGGCAACATCGATAAACGCATGTAAAAAAACCGTCACCCAGATGCAGCCGGTGCGGAAATAAATCGCCGCAAAGACCATGCCCAGCATGGAAGCGACCGCCGTCTGCACCAGCACGCCCACCAGCGCGCCGCTCATGATATTGCTGACATGCGCGAGTCCAAATAGCACGCCGGATATGACCACCGCTTTCCATATTCCCCCTTTCTCCGTACCGAACTTCTGCAAAAAGAGCGTCGCAATCACGCCCCGGAAAAGAAATTCTTCCGCCACGCCCACGCAGCACATGCAGGCGAGATACGCGCCGATCAAATACCAGGGCTGCAGCACGCGCGCTCCCTCATATACCGCCAGAAATACGACTATCGAATAGACGCCAATCACCAGCAGATACATCCCGCATAAAAGCCCCTTTCCAAAGCCGCTTCCCCTGTTTTGCAGCACAGGCAAAAGCCCGGAAACGGCGAGCATGCCCCATGCCAGCGCCGCGGCAGCGGCCTCCTGTACCAACAGCCGCACATAATAGTTCCCCTCTCCCATCAGCGTCCCCACCAGGAACCCGGCTCCTGTCAAAAACGCCAGAAAAATAATTTCCGCCAGAATTCCGTATGCCAGCGTATAATGCCGTGCAAATCCTTTTACTTTCTCCATCTTTGTCCTCTTTCCGCCTGTCATGGCTTTTTCATTACCGGACCGCCTCAGGGAGCATCCCACAATCCTATGCCTCCCCTTTAAAATGTCCGGTTCGCTTTACATTTTTAGTATAGTTCACTTTACTTTTTATGTCAAGCACATTTTACATTTTTATTTTCCATCGTTACTCGCGACCTGAACAACCGCTCATAGCGGCTATCCGGAGCGCCATGAGCGGTTTTACTGCCGCGCCCAATTTTTTTATTGATTTTTTCGGGGCAAAAGACTATAATATAAGCAGGAAAGTTTCTTTCATAAAAATTCTGTTCAGGGAGGTGAACGTATGATAGATAGTCTTTTGGGCGTAAACCCGTATTTGAACTATTATCAGTATGGTCAATACAATCAGCACAACCGCAACCTTACGCAGACGGCTACAGAGCAGACCAAATCGACGCAGCAGGCACAGGCTACAGGCAAGGTGCACAACACAGTGGCAGTCACCAGGGCGGCTGATCCCGACACGCCGGTTCAACCGGTTCAGGCAGTTCCCCGCGTAGATATCGAATCCTCCGGCGGAATCGCCCAATTGCTTCCCTTCTTAAGAGAAGGCGCGGATCCGGCAGAGATGGCGGTCCGCATGCGCATGAAGACCTACGATCCGGAAAAGGAAGCGCTGGAAGTGGAAAAGGCACTGCATGACAAGACCGTCCAAAAGCGTCTTGACGACAAGCTGTTTGCCAACAAGCCGGAAAATCCGATCAATAAGGCCAGAACCAATACCAAAGCGGCTGTGAACAATCCGGATATTTCCTCCAAATCCATAGAGGAAATCATCGCTGAACGCGCTGAAAACTCCAAACGTACGCTTGCTGTCAGGGAAAACGCCCGCAAGGCCGCTTCCCCCAAAACCGATGCCACGCAGGAGAAGCGTTCCGTGACAGAACCGGAAGAACGCATTGCCGACAGCAGCGCGACACAGAATGCCGCGCGCACAGTTTCTCAGGTGCAGGAAGCGGAAGAAAACAGCACCCCGATCCAGAAGCGGAAGCCGTTTTTCGCAGTGGCGTAAAGCCGGTTCCTCTATTGCCCTGAGAATTTATCATAACAGTTCAGCCAGGTCTGAACTGTTACGGTTTATTACAGTATGGAGGCAGTTTTATGATAAGCAGTATTTTGGGCGTAAGTCCATACGCCCGCACTTATCCGTATGAGCAATATCAGGTCAGGAATGAGAACCTGACTCCCGTTGAGCAGGCGCAGCAAACCCGTCAGGCACAGGATACCGGCAAGGTGCGCAATGTGGTAACGACAAGCAAAGCCGCCAGTCCCGACACGCCGATTCAGCCTGTACAGTCCGTCCCTTCCGTAGATGTGGAAGCCTCCGGCGACGCCGGACAGCTGATCCCCTTCTTAAGGCAGGGCGCAGATCCGGCGGAATTGGCAGTTCGTATGCGCATGACGCAATATGATCCCGCGCAGAATGCCAAAAATGCGGCGCAGGAAATGAAAACCGGCGCTTTGCCCAATCCCGCAAACGAAGGCGAATGCAAGACCTGTGCGGAGCGGAAATATCAGGACGGTTCCGATGATCCCGGTGTTTCCTTTAAAACAGCCGCTCACATTGCGCCGGAACAGGCGGCAGCAAAGGTGCGGGGACATGAAATGGAGCATGTCACACGTGAGCAGGCGAAGGCTGAGCGGGAAGACCGCGAGGTGGTCAGCCAGCATGTGAACATTCATACCGCCATATGTCCGGAATGTGGAAAGGTGTACGTGTCCGGCGGCACCACTACCACCACTACCGCGGCCAAAAGCCAGCTCGACGATGAAAGCAATGTCCCGCTGCAAAAGCGCAAACCGTTTTTCGCGGTGGCATAAATGAGCTTGAAAAGCCCCTGATTTTTCGGGGGTTTTTTTATACGATAGAAAACTTCGTTCCCTATCGTATAAGAAACATGACACACAGCTGTCATGATCGCTATGATAGGCTATTTGTGATGGAAGGAACCGCGTACATATGAAAATAGACCGTCTGATTGGAATTTTATCCGTGCTGCTGCAAAAGGATACCGTGACCGCCCCCTGTCTTGCCAGACAGTTTGAAGTGTCCCGCCGGACCATCAACCGGGACATCGAGGACCTGTGCAAGGCAGGAATTCCCCTGGTGACACGACAGGGCGCCAATGGTGGAATCTCCATCATGGAAAATTACAAAATTGACCGCACGCTCCTGACCTGTGGGGAAATGCAGGATATCCTTGCCGGGCTGCGCAGCCTTGACAGCATCAACGGCACAAACCGTTATGGACAGCTCATGGAAAAGCTTTCCGCAGGCGCGTCGGATTTTCTGTCCGGCAATCAATCCGTTCTCATCGACCTTTCCTCCTGGTACAAGGACTCCCTCGCGCCGAAGATCGCCCTGATCCGTGAAGCGATCGACAGCCATCGGGCCCTCCGCTTTTTTTATTACGCCCCGAAGGGAGAAAGCGAGCGAAGCATCGAGCCCTATTATCTGATTTTTCGCTGGTCGAGCTGGTATGTATGGGGATGGTGTCAAAGCAGAGCGGATTTCCGCCTGTTCAAGCTAAACCGTATGGACCGGCTTTTTGTAGGAGAAAGCTTTTCTCCTCAAAACCCCGTGCCGCTCCCGGACCTGCGCAACGAACGCATTTTTCCCGGCGGCATCCGCGTCAAGGCGTTGTTTGACGCTTCCTGCAAGTGGCGGCTGGTGGAAGAATTCGGCACGGAATGTTTTGAACAGCAGGCAGACGGGCGGCTGCTATTTCATGCCGATTATACCGATCGGGAAAATCTGATCACGTGGCTTTTATCCTTCCGGGATAAGGTTATGCTTTTAGAACCGGAAAGTATCCGCGACGAGCTGTGCAGCGCCCTGCGCAGCGCATTGGAGCGGTATGAACCTCCAGGCAGAAAGTGAGGAAAGCAAAATGGCATTTGACTACAAAAAAGAATACCCGGAATTTTACCTCCCTCCGAAAAAACCCGGTATCGTGGAAATACCGGAAATGAACTTCGTCGCCGTTCGCGGGCAGGGAGACCCCAACGAGCCGGATGGCGCATATAAAACGGCAATCGGCCTGTTATATGGCATCGCGTTCACAATCAAAATGAGCTATAAAACAAACCATAGCATTGACGGCTACTTTTCTTACGTTGTCCCTCCTCTGGAGGGGCTCTGGCAGCAGGAGGGGAGGGACATCCCCGACTATGCCCACAAGGAAAATTTTCAGTGGATTTCCATGATCCGCCTGCCGGATTTTGTGACGAAGCAGGAATTTTTGTGGGCGGCGCAGGAAGCCTCTCAAAAGAAAAAGACCGATTTTTCCAGAGCGGAATTTTTCACCCTGCGGGAGGGGCTTTGCGTACAATGCATGCATGTGGGCAGCTATGACGATGAGCCCGCCACCCTGTCCCAAATGGAGCGTTTTCTGGCGGCAAATGACTACGTCACGGATTTTTCCGGCGGACGGCTCCACCACGAAATCTATTTGAGCGATCCGAGACGGTGCGCGCCCGAAAAACTGCGGACCGTCATACGGCATCCGGTAAAACGAAAGCTTTCCTAAAATGGGTCTCCGAAAGCAATCCCTGCTTTCGGAGGCTCATTTTATTAAAAAGTATTGACATCCCGCTTTTTGCGTGTTAGTATACGATGTGAACAGTTCACAAAGTAAACTTTTTTGTAAACTGTCAGATATGATTGCACAATGCCCGAAAGGAGATCCATATGTCAGACTTAAATGAACAGCTCCTGGATGCCTGGGTCACGCTTTCCACGACCGTCAACAATGACAGACTCGTATCGGAAATGTCCTACAATGAATCCATCCTCTGCAACATTCTCTATCGCAGTCAGACGCTATGTCCATCCACAAAGCTGACCGCAACAGACCTGTGCAGGGAAACCGGCATGCTGAAATCGCAGATGAACCGTACCTTAAATGCCATGGAACAAAAGGGACTCATCAGCAAGGAACGCTCTTTAGCGGATAAACGACAGGTTTATATCACATTTCTGGAGGATAACTTTCCTGCCTACCAAAAGCAGCATGAAAAGCTTCTCACATTGGTGGACGCCATTACCACCCAGCTTGGCGCACAAAAAACCTGCGAAGCCATCACATTGCTTCGCACAATTTCAACCATCGCAGGGGATGTCCTGCGCACACAAAAAACGACAGAAAGGGAAAATGAAACATGATCCGCATACTGATAGACTCCGCATCCGACTATCCATTAGAGGAAGTAAAAGAAAAAAATATGGAACTGGTTTCCATTCAAATCTCGATCGGCGAAAAGGCATACCGGGACGGTATCGACCTGGACCGCAACGATTTTTACACAATTCTGGAAGAAAGCGGGACGTTCCCCAAAACCTCCCAGCCCTCCCCTCAGGAATTTCTTGATATTTTCAGGGATGTGAAGGAAAAGGGCGACGAAATCGTCTGTATTTTATTATCCTCCGCCCTTTCCGGTACATACCAGAGCGCATTTCTGGCAAGGAGCATGGCAGACTACGACAAAATCTATCTGGTCGATTCCCTGTCCGCTACCTATTGTATCAAGGTCCTGGCGGACTATGCCTGCCGTCTGCGCGACGAGGGCGCGGATGCCGCACAGATCGCAAAACAGGTGGAAGCCTTAAAGTCCCGGGTGAAGGTGCTGGCGGCCCTGGATACCCTGGAATATCTCTCCCGGGGCGGCAGGCTGAGCAAAACCGCGGCAGCCATCGGCGACATGGCAAACATCAAGCCGATCATCACTCTGACGCCGGAGGGAAATGTGGGCGTCCTGGGCAAATGCCTGGGCAAAAACAAAGCCATCTGCTCCTTAAAAAAGCACCTGCAGGAAATGAAGGTGGATGAAAGCTTCCCGCTCTATCCCATCTATTCCTTTGGAACGGAAAACTGTACCCGCATGGAAGAAAAGCTGGTACAGGAGGGCTATCATCCCGATACCCGCCTCCAGATCGGTCCCACCATCGGCTCCCACATCGGACCGGAAGCCTTCGGCATCATTTTTGTCTCGGAAAAGGAAGCCGACTGACACCATAATCCCTGAAACCAGAAAGCAGCAGGCAAAGGACTTTCCCCCGCCTGCTGCTTTTATCATGCGGCATTACCGCACATTCTATGGCCCGTAACACATTCTACGACGTGATGCCGCTGTGCTTCATCCCCTCGCGGCATCCAGCTCCTTCTGCACCTTTTCCAGATCCGCGCGGATGGAAAGCTTCTGCGGGCAGTGCGTCTCGCACTTGCCGCACTTGATGCAGTTCTTCGCCTTCTCATTTTCCTTGATTCCGTTCTCCCAGCTCCCCTTTACATGGTCATAGGTTCCGTAAATATGATACCGGTTCCAGGCAGCGAAATTGGCGGGAATGTTCACGCCCGCCGGACAGGGCATGCAGTACCGGCAGCCCGTGCAGCCGTTCTGCACACGGGAACGAAGCTCCTTCACGATCTCCTCTACCGCAGCCTCCTCCTGTGCGGAAAGCGGCTGGAAGGATGTAAAGGTCTTTAAATTGTCCTCCACCTGCTCTTCGGTGGACATACCGCTCAGGATCACCTTCACGCCCGGATGGCTTCCCACCCACCGAAGCGCCCAGGATGCGATGCTCGCTTCCGGATCCATGCTGTGGAACTTCGCATTGATATCATCGGAGAAATTCGCAAGGCTGCCGCCCTTGATCGGCTCCATGATGACGAGCGGCACGCCAAGGCGCTCCGCCAGCGCATATCCCTTATCCCCCGCCTGCTCCTGCGTATCCATATAATTATACTGGATCTGGCAAAAATCCCAGGCGCGGTATTGAATAATCTCTTCAAAAGCCTCATAGCCGTCATGGAACGAAAAGCCCAGATACCGGATCTTCCCCTCCTTCTGCAGCTCCTCACAGTATTCCACGATGCCAAGCTTCTTGATCTTCTCCCAGCTCTCTTTTCCGATCGCATGCAGCAAATAGAAGTCAATGTGGTCCGTCTTAAGCCGCGCAAGCTGCTCGGCAAAAATACGCTTCGCATCCTCTAATGACTGCACCAGCCAGATGGGCATCTTGGTCGCCAGATAAAAAGAATCCCTGTCGTATTTCTGCAGCGCTTCCCCTACAAAGGGCTCGCTCTCACCGTCATGATACGGATAAGCCGTATCTATGTAGTTGACGCCGGCGGCAATTGCGCTGTCCAGCATCTTCTGCGACCGCTCCCTGTCGATCTTCCCGTCCGGCGTAACAGGAAAACGCATGCAGCCAAATCCCAGCAATGAAGTCTCGATTCCCAGTTTCTCCATTCTTCTCTTTTCCATAAAAGCAGCCCTCTTCTTTCTTGATATGATATTGAAATACCCCGTAAAATCAATGATCTTACGGGGTATCCGGTATGGACCCGAAGGGATTCGAACCCTCGGTCTCTGCGTTGCGAACGCAGCGCTTTCCCAGCTAAGCTACGAGCCCATATGAGAAACAAATTCTCATGAAGTGGAAGCAACGGGGCTCGAACCCGTGGCCTCTCGCGTGTGAGGCGAACGCTCATCCCAGCTGAGCTATGCTTCCGTGTGCTGACTTACCTATTATAACACTTTATGAAAAAGAATCAAGCCCTAAATTGAAATTTTTTTAAATTTTCAAAAAATCAGATTTGCCGGTTGACAAGACTGTATAGAAAAGCATTACAATAGAGAATAGTCCGTGTGCGCCCAACTGTATCTGTGAAATATTGGAACACGTCATAATTGAGTGCAGCAGCGTATAGTAAGTTCTGATAGCAGGAGAAAGCGTGAAAAATATGATTTATATTGTAGACAACCTGTCAAATTATTTAATATAACTGTTTATAATCTATTATGGATTTCGGATAAGCCCAGGAAAAAACCGTTTTTTACCGGGCTATCCGCGTTAAGCGTGCTGTCTGTTGTTTTGTGTCGTTTACGCAAAAATGATGTTGTTCGCACAGAGGGTATTTTGTTGTTTCCTTCGTTGTGATATAAATAAAAAATAAGTTACAGATACAGATCATATCGAAAAAGGAGTGACGAATTATGAAAAAAATCTCAATTACGCTTTTGGCAGGGGCGATGGTATTTATGCTTTCGGCATGCGGCCAGGCAAAGAATGAAGTGGAATCACAGGCAGATATCATGAATGATATTACACAAAGCGGAAAAGAAACTATTGAAACCGATGCAGAGGGAATGCAGGCTGACACTATCGCGCAAAACAGAAATGAAACTGTTGAAACCGATGCAGAAGGAATACGGGCTGACACCATCACACAAAACCAAAAAGAAACGGATGCCGCCGGAAAGGAAGATACCGTTTACGATGTATTGGATAGTCTGGTAGGAGAATATAGCTATACATCAGATGACAGCGCCGGTAAGCTGATAATCCAAAAAGCATCTGACGGATATGATATTTCTGATTATATATCGGAATCTTCCTATCGTTTTCTCGCGAATTCGTCTAATATACAAACCCTGGAAAATAACAAAATATATATAGAGTATCCGGAGCTGCTGCTATCTGATGACACGGTTCATTTCAGCTACTATACTCTGGTATACGGTACGGATGGCATAGACGTATATTATGGAATGGCTGAGCCTGAAAACGCGGAATTTCTGTATCACGCCGTGAAAAAAAATGACAAAGATGAGGATAGCGTTACTGCTCATGCCGCAAGCGAAGCTGGTGAAAAATTAATTGATTTTGAAGCGCCTGGCATCAAAGAATATGAATACCCGTCAGAATTCATCATGGGCGATAACCTGAAAACAGCGCTTGCCCAATTAGCGAGCGGTTACATAAGTTTTGACAGCGGTACAACCGCAACTGGAGACTGGAAACAATATTTCATTAACAACTTTATTCAAAATTCAAGGCTGACATTTGATTATCTGGATTTGATCTCCGGTCAGAACAATGGGCTGATCAGTATAGATGAATTGAATTATATCCAGTATTCCCTTACGAATACGGAAGTGGATTTTTCGACTTATGTCAGCCCTGACGGCCCTGACATAATCAGATATGAAGCCGCAAGCCCGTTCTCTTCCGGCTCAATCATCGGATACGACTATAGGGATACGGATAATGGCGTGCTGATTACCGCAGATTTGGAAGTGCGGTATGATGGCGCGGAGGATACGCAGAAATATGAGATTACGGCGGAACTGGTCAGGAATCCGTATAGCTGCTTTGACGGATACAGTATAGCGGCTCTTTCGCGCTCCCTGTCCGAACATGCCCCGAATTGACAGAGACTAAAAAGGCGGCCCAATCCGCCGCCTTATTACCTTATTACAGGAAACGGCAAAAGGATTGTCGTTTCCTATCCCTGGAGCAAGACTTTGGCCTCTCATTGCCTTTTCTCATGATCATGAATATCCTGCAGCTCCTGACGGTAGGTGTCGATCATTTTCTCAATGATCAGCTTCTTGACATAAACATCGAAGCTCAACAGACAGACGAAGGAAAAAATCTGCAAAAATTTCCGCTCTCTCTCCGGCGCATCGCCGAACGTCCCCTGCGCCTTGTGAAATTTCTCCGTCACATCAGCCTTGAGCAGCTCGACCTCTTCCCGCTCCATGCCAAACACTTCGTTGTAGATATCCTCCAGCTTAAATCCGTCTTCCTTTTTGAAAAATTCGTCCGTCAATGGCTTTAAAACCGTCTGAATATCGCTGATGGACATAAATCCCTTAAAATAGTAAATAAAAATCAACACCAGCACATGCTCTTTGGAATACTTTTTCCGGACAGGCGGCGGAAGCAGGTCATTCTTCGCATAGTTGTTGATCATGGTTTTCGTCAGGATCTTGTCCTCGTCCGGATAACGGGTCGTATGCTTTAAACGGCTTCCCATAAAAGTCGTCACCTGATCCATATACAGTTCGATGTCCGGCACATCCTCCGGCTTAATATGATTGATGCGGTCCAGACTCTCCAAAATGCTCTTAAGCAAATCCTCTGATTCCAGTGTCATGTCAAAAATCCCCTTCATCCTCGCCCACAAGCGCGCTATAGTTCCCTTTTTCCTTATTATATAGTTTTTAATACTACATAGCAAGCAAAAAATAACTTTTTTCGGGGAAATCAGTTTTCGATCACACCTTTACTTTGCAACTTTAATATGGTAAAATGATGCCATATGGATTGCCGTATAAACGCCATACATAACCGGCATTGCAAAGGGGTAAATCAAATGAATAAGAAAATCAAAACAGAAGCGGTGGACCATCTGTTCGAAGCCGTTCTAAGCCTGGAGAGTAAGGATGAATGCTACGCCTTCTTCGAGGATCTGTGCACGGTGAACGAGCTGCTTTCCCTGTCCCAGCGGTTTGAGGTTGCCGCCATGCTCAAGGAGGGAAAGACCTATCTGGACATCGCGGAAAAAACCGGCGCTTCCACAGCGACCATCAGCCGTGTCAACCGTTCTTTAAATTATGGAAACGACGGCTATGAGCTGGTGTTTGGCAGGATGAACGCCCCAAAAACCGACTGACCAAAGCTTTTCCATGACCGTCAGCAAAAAACCGCAAAAACCGATAACGAAATATAAAATTTAGCTTTACTTTTTTTTCGGAATGTGGTATGCTTTCGTCATGTAACAAGTACAACTTATTTTTCTTGGAGGTAATTACATGAACAAGGGTACAGTGAAATGGTTCAACAACCAGAAGGGATATGGATTCATTTCCGACGAAGCCGGTCATGATGTATTCGTACATTATTCCGGGCTGAACATGGAAGGCTTCAAGTCTCTGGAAGAAGGCGCTGCTGTAGAGTATGACGTCGTTCAGGGCGAAAAGGGTCCCCAGGCTGTTAACGTCACCAAATTATAAGATCTAAGGATCTTATGGCATCTTATCATAAACTTATGTGCCTGTTCTTTAAATAGAGAGTATTTTCTGTTACTGGTCACGATGTGGCCGACAGCTATTTTCTTTTTTAATGAATTCGAACTGGTTAAATGATTAAGAGGAAACAAAAGCCGGTCTTACGACCGGCTTTTCGCTATTACTCTGCGCGCTGCACATAGCGCAGGGTTTCTTCAAAGGAAAGATGGCCGCCATACAGATCAAGCGCGCTTCCTACCGTCACATGAATCCTGTTATTTCCCATCGTCCTGATCTTATCGATATCCGCAAAGGAACGGATGCCGCCCGCATAGGTGATCGGAATCTGATGCCATCTGCCCAACAGCTCGATCAGCTCCTCTTCGATTCCGTTTTTCTTTCCCTCCACATCCACGCCGTGAATGAGGAATTCATCACAAAAGGACGCCAGCATCGTCAGAATATCCTCCGAAAGCGCCACATGGGTATATCTCTGCCATCTGTCCGTCACAATATAATATTGCCCGTCCTTTTTGCGGCAGCTCAAATCCAGCACCAGCTTTTTGCGACCCACCGCTTCCACCAGGCTGTATAAATTTTCAAAGGATATGGTGCCGTTCTGGAACACATAGGAGGTCACGATCACATGGGATGCGCCTGCGTCCAGATATTCCCGGGCATTATCCGCCGTGATGCCGCCGCCAACCTGCAAACCTCCCGGATAAGCCGCGAGCGCCGCGAGCGCCTGCTGCCGGGTCTGTTCATAATAGGGACTGTCCTTCTGATTTAAAAGAATCACATGCCCGTTTTTTAAATTTTTATCCGCAAAGCATTTTGCAAACCATGCCGCATCTTCCGAAGAAACATAATTTTCACTGGCAAGATCACCCTGATCCTGCACGCTGCCGCCGACAAGCTGTTTGACCTTTCCGTTATGAATATCAATACAGGGTCTGAATTCCATAATACGCATCACACTCCTTTTTTCCTTTTACAACCATTTTACTAGAAATATGTATTTTATGCAATCAAAAACCGCATACTAGGGCAAACGGCATAACTTTTTTTGTTATCCGCCCCAAAATGGCCGATAGCCCGACTGGTTATGACGTTTTCTCTACAACGGGAATCGCACGGTTTGTTATCCATGCGATTCTGCCTGATTTCATTTTGAAAAGGAGGGAAAATTATGAGAAGGTCCCAGAAACTGTTTTCCATGCTCCTGCTTTCCTGTATGCTGATCCTCGCCACAGGCTGCGGCGCCGGAAAAAAAGCAAACGAAAATGACATGGCAAACAACAACACGACCAATAGCGGTTCTGCCAACAACAGCTCTGTGGGCAATACGAACGGCAGTCAGGTCAACGGCAACGACGCTACCGCAGGCTCCACAGAAGCCTTCGACAACGACGAAACGGGCAGCAATGTCCTCGGAGACGAGGACGATACGCTGTCGAACGATACCGGAAACGGTCTGAATGGTCAAAACGGTACAGGTGCGAACAACAACGCCGATAACAGTACCGGAAATGGCACAAACAGCACCGGTAACGGCACAAACGGCACCGGTAATGGCACAAACGGCACCGGTAATGGCACAAACGGCACCGGTAACAATGGCACGACAGGCAACGGCACGGCAACCGGCAATGCTGTAGACGACATGGGTGACGCGATTGGCGATGTCATTGACGATGCCGGCAACGCAATCGGCAATGCCGCGCAGGATATCAAGGATGGCATCGAAGACCTCACCGGCACTGGTAACGGCAACGGAACTGGCAACGGTAATGGAACAGGAACCGGCAACGGTAATGGAACAGGCGCCAGCACCGGTAATGGTTCTGGTACTGGTACTGGCCACTAACCGTTAACGCTGCTTCCCCGGCTCATTGCTCGCGGAAGTCAATACCCCCGCCGCAAGCAACAGGGCATGGAAATTGAAACGCCCCAGGGGGCGGGGTATTGACCCTCGCGGCATTCGTCAAATAGCCATGCAAGCATGGCTATTTTCCTCATTGCTCGCGGGAATAAATGAAAACGCCAGTTTTGAGGCTGCGCTCTTTGCTGCCGCAAAACTGGCGTCTTTTATTCATAACACTAGCTACGCTCTGTCAGCGTGCCGTTCATATAAGCCTCCAGAAGCTCTTCCAGATGGGCGATGCTCTGCTTTAGCTCCGCGCCGATATCCGTATCCGCCACCAGAATCCGGTGCGCCGCCGTCTCCACGGTGATCGTATCCGACACGATATCCGTCTCCTCCCGGATCGCCGCCTCCGTGGACTCAAACAGCTTATGGGCGACCAGATTCATGCCATGGGAATTTTCCACCAGCGTATAACCCGCAATCCCCGTTTTTCCATGATAAGCCTTGGAAAATCCGCCGTCAATGATGAGCAGCTTGCCGCCGCACTTGATCGGCGTCTCTCCCTTTTTCAGCTCCACCGGCACATGCCCGTTGACGATATGAGAGGACCGGGTATCTAACCCAAACTCCTCCAGAATCTTATTCAGCACATTCTCATCGTCCAGCAGACGGTAATAAGGATTTTTCACCTCCGCATGGGTCTCTTTGTTGTCAATGAAATAGCGCTCAAATGTAGTCATTTTATCGCGCCCATATACCGGCGAATTCGGCCCTGTCCAGATATACCAGTCAATATCCCGTCCCTTGCGGCGCTCCTCCTTATCCTGCGCATAAAATCCCTTTCTCGCATAGGTTTCCAGCACATCGTAAAGCGCCTTGCCGCTGTAGGTTTTGCCGTATACATTGACCTCTTTAAAATTCCCCTCGCTGTCCATAGGCACACAGCCATGATATAGCAGGTTATCGTTGTGTACCTTATAGAGACTGCCCTTGGAAAACAAAAAGCGCACATGCCGCTGCAGCTTTTCACTGTGCACAAACGCATGCCGCAGGCGCTCCACGACCTGTTCCTCCCCTTCGGAAAGACGGTAAGGGTCCGCCGGGTCTATCGTGGGAAAATCCATGTCCTTCATCGGATATTCCTTCTCCCCGATCCGGACCGTCCCCCTTTGAAAATCAATTTTATCCAGCAAAAGCCTGTCGTCCATCTCATATTCCGGATGCGCCATGATCTGCTGCCCCTCCAGCTTCAGCTGGATGATGGCGATCGCCTTGTGCATTTTCATATCCAGGGACAGATCCTTTTCATCATAGTCATCATTATAATTGATGGAAAAAAGATGGCAGTCCGTATTTTCATAGGTTTTCATGGCAAAGGTCGCAAGCGGGATCAGATTGATGCCGTAGCCCTCCTCCAGCACGTCCAAGTTGCCATAGCGGGCAGAAAGCCGGATGACCGTAGCGATGCACGCCGTCTGTCCGCTCGCCGCCCCCATCCAGACGATATCGTGGTTGCCCCACTGAATATCCACGGAATGATACCGGCTCAAGGCGTCCATGATCAGGTGCGGTCCCCGCCCCCTGTCAAAAATATCCCCCACAATGTGAAGGTGGTCCACCACGAGCCGTTGAATCAGATTGCAAAGCGCAACGATACACTCCGGCGCACGCCCGATGCGGATGATCGTGTGGATGATTTCATTATAATAAAGCTCTTTGTCCTGAATCTCTTCCTTTTCCGTGATCAGCTCTTCGATCACATAGGAAAAATCCTTCGGCAGCGCCTTGCGCACCTTGGAGCGGGTATATTTGGAGGACACCCGCTTTGTCATCTGCACCAGCCGGTGGATCGTGATCTTAAACCAGTCGTTTAACGCCTCCGGGTCCTCTTCCTCCTGCATGATCAGCTCCAGCTTTTCCTCCGGATAATAAATGAGGGTCGCCAGGCTTCTTTTATCCCTGGCGCTCAGCGTATTTTCAAATTCCTCATCCAGCTTGCGCTTCACGGCGCCGGAGCCGTTTCGCAACACATGGTTAAACTGCTCCCACTCCCCGTGGATATCCGTCAAAAAATGCTCCGTCCCTTTCGGAAGGCTCATGATCGCCTGCATATTGATGATTTCCGTGGCGGCGTCCGCAATCGTCGGAAACTGCCTGGAAAGGCTTTTTAAATAAGTGCGATATTCAAAATCTTCCATGTTCACTCTCCGTCTATGACATCGCTCATGTCATAAAGCCCTGCGGATTTCCCCGCCAGATATTTTGCCGCCTGTATCGCGCCCTTTCCGAATACGGTTCTGGAATAAGCGCGATGGGACAACGTGATGACCTCATCCGTCCCCGCAAAGATCACGTCATGATCTCCCACGATCGTGCCGCCGCGCACCGCCGAAATGCCGATTTCCTTCTGAGGGCGCAGCTCCCGGCGCGCACTCCTGTCATATACATAAGCATATTCCTCCGCCAGCGCACCGTTGATGGAATCCGCCAGCGCGACTGCGGTACCGCTGGGCGCATCCAGCTTCTGGTTGTGATGCTTTTCCACAATCTCAATGTCAAAGCCCGCATCCGCCAGCACCGGCGCCGCTTCCCGCAAAAGCTTCTGTAAAAGATTGATACCCACGGACATGTTCGCGGAACGCAGCACCGCCACCTTTTTGGAGGCCTCCTCCACATGGGCAAGCTGCTCGTTGGAAAGTCCGGTGGTGCACAGCACACAGGGAATCTGCTGCTCTGCGCAATGATCCAGCAGGGCATCTACCGCCTGCGCAGAGGCGAAATCGATCACCACGTCCACCTGCTCCTGGCAGGACGCCAGATCTTTATATACCGGATATGTGTTTTGGATGTGATCGCTCATATCCACGCCGGCAACCACCTCCAGCGCGTCATCCTGGGCGATCAGCTGTGTGATCACCTGCCCCATTCTGCCATTACAGCCATGCATCAATACCTTTATCATCATATTCTCCTTTCTCAGACATCCCCTGCGGGCACATTTTGCTGTACAGCCCTGCCCAAAGAGTTGCCCACAGACAAACAGCAGCACGGTTCTGCCTGTGCTGCTGCCCATTCTCATGCACAGCTTCCTGTACATCCGCACAAAAAACTGCACCTGCTTCTCATAAAACGCCAAAATCCTTCATCGCCTTTTCCAGCTTCGCAGCATGCTCCGGTTCCATCTCGGTCAGAGGCATGCGCAGCGTGCCGCCGCAAAGTCCCATCAGCTCTGCCGCTTTCTTCACAGGAATCGGATTCACCTCACAAAACAGGGCATCCACCAAAGGAAGCGCATCCAGCTGTAATTTGCAGCTGCCTTCCACATCCCCTTCAAAGAAACGGCTGCAGATTTCATGGGTCTGCCTCGGCGCAACATTGGAAAGCACGGAAATCACACCCTTGCCGCCCAGGGACAGGAGCGGGACAATGATGCCGTCTTCTCCGGAATACAGGTCCACACACCCCTTTGCCAGCTGCATCAGATGCGCGGTCTGGCTGATGTTGCCCGTAGCATCCTTCACGCCGACGATGTTCTCCACATCCGTACAAAGGCTTACGATCGTCTCCGGCTGTAAGGTCACACCGGTACGTCCGGGTATGTTATATAGGATCACCGGAATCTTCACGGAATCCGCGATCGTTTTGAAATGCTGATACAGCCCCTTCTGCGTTCCTTTATTATAGTAGGGCGTCACCAAAAGCAGCGCATCCACGCCGATGCTTTCCGCCTCTTTGGATAAGTATACCGCCGTCTGGGTACAATTGGAACCGGTTCCCGCCACCACAGGGATCCTGTGATTCACCTTTTCGGTACAATAGCGGATCACATCCAGATGCTCCTCGTGGGTCAGCGTGGAGGATTCCCCCGTCGTGCCGCAGACAATGATCGCATCCGTTCCGTTCTGCACCTGAAATTCGATCAGCTCGCCGAATTTCTCATAATCAACCGATCCGTCTTTACAAAAGGGAGTGATGATCGCAACTCCCGCACCTTTAAAAACTGCCATATTGACCTCCTTACATTTTCATGCCGGTATGGTACGGTCTTTCAAATTTCCGGTATTTGTCAAAAATATTTTATCATTCCGCCCGGGCACTGTCAACGTGGTTTTCGCAACAGTAACGAACGTTAGTAACCGTTTTACATGGTCGTCTGCACAAGCTTCGGACAATAGCCTTCCTTTTCAAGCGCCGCCATGATCTCGTTTTTATGCTGTGTCCCGAAGGCTTCCATCGTGACCCTCAGCTCCACCTCCGCATTGCGGTTGATGGACACAAACTGGTTATGAGACAGCTTGATGACATTGCCGCCCGCCGCCGCGATGATGCCGGAAACCCTGTGCAGCTGCCCCGGTTTATCGGGCAGCAGCACCGACATGGTGAAAATGCGGTCCCGCAAAATCAGCCCCTGCTGCACCACAGAGGACATGGTGATCACGTCCATATTGCCGCCGCTTAAAATGGCGACCACCTTTTTTCCCTTCACATCCAGATGCTTTAATGCCGCCACGGTCAACAGGCCGGAATTTTCCACCACCATTTTGTGGTTTTCCACCATATCCAGAAACGCCACCACAAGCTCCGCGTCCTTCACCGTGACGATATCGTCCAGATTCTGCCGGATATAGGGGAAAATCTTCTCTCCCGGCGTCTTCACCGCCGTGCCGTCCGCAATGGTGCTCACGCTCTTTAAGGTCGTCACCTTTCCGTTTTTGATGGATTCCTGCATGCAGTTGGCGGTGGCGGGCTCCACGCCGATCACCTTGATCTTGGGATTCAGCTGCTTGGCAAGCACGGAAACTCCGGTCGCCAGCCCGCCGCCGCCGATGGGCACCAGAATATAGTCCACCAGGGGCAGCTCCTTGATGATTTCCATGGCGATCGTGCCCTGTCCGGTCGCCACCGCCAGATCATCAAAGGGATGCACGAAGGTGTAGCCGTGCTTTTCCGCAAGCTCATAGGCCTTCGTGCACGCCTCGTCATATACGTCTCCGTAAAGCACCACCTCCGCGCCGTAGCCCTTCGTGCGGTTTACCTTGATGAGCGGCGTGCCCACGGGCATGACGATGGTCGCCTTCACCCCATAGCATTTCGCCGCGTAGGCAACGCCCTGGGCATGATTGCCCGCGGACGCTGTGATGACGCCCTTTGCCCGCTCCTCCTCCGTGAGCGTACTCATTTTATAATAAGCGCCGCGCACCTTATAAGCGCCTGTAAACTGCATATTTTCCGGCTTTAAAAAGACCTTCGCTCCGGTTCTTTCGCTGAAATAATCACTGTAGATCAGCTTCGTCTCCAGCGTCACCCGCTTGACTACCTCGGATGCCTCTTCAAATTTTTCAAGCGTCAGCATGTTCCTTCCCCCTCTCATCTTTTTGAAACAGCGCGTTCACGAACTGGTCCGCGTCAAACTTCTGTAAATCCTCGATCGTCTCCCCCACGCCGATGTATTTCACCGGAATGTGCAGCTCGGACTGAATCGCCACCGCGATGCCGCCCTTCGCCGTTCCGTCCATTTTGGTCAGGATGATGCCGGTCAGATTCGCGGTTTCCGCAAACTCCCGCGCCTGCACCAGAGCGTTTTGCCCGGTGGAAGCGTCCAGCACCACCAGGTTTTCCCGGTGCACGCCCGGAAATTCCCGGTCGATGATGCGGTTCATCTTTTTTAACTCCTCCATCAGGTTTTTCTTATTGTGGAGCCGTCCCGCCGTATCGCACAAAAGCACGTCCACATGGCGCGCCTTCGCCGCGCTGACCGCATCATATATGACGCTGGCAGGATCTGAGCCTTCCCTGCCGCCCACCATGTCCACGCCGGCGCGGTTTGCCCATTCTGCAAGCTGCTCGCCCGCCGCCGCCCGGAAGGTGTCCGCCGCCGCGATCAGCACCCTGCGCCCCTGGTCCTTCAGCTTTCCGGCGAGCTTTCCCACAGAGGTGGTTTTTCCCACGCCGTTTACGCCGATCACCAGCACCACGGATTGTTCCTTTTCAAAATCGTAGGCGGTCTCCCCCACGTCCATCTGCTCCCGGATGCTGTCGATCAAAAGCTGTCTGCAACTTTCCGGCTCCCGGATGCCCCGCTCCCGCACCTGCTTTTTGAGCCGGTCTAAAATATCAGAGGTCGCGTTGACCCCCAGGTCACCCATGATCAGGATTTCCTCCAGCTCCTCGTAAAAATCGTCGTCAATCGAGGAAAATCCCGAAAAAATCGAGTCAATTCCACTCACGATGTTGTCTCTGGTCTTGGTCAGACCCGCCTTTAAGCGGGCAAAAAAACCTTTCTTTTCCTCTTCCATGGCACTCTCCCTAATCTGTCAAACTGTAACAGTTCAGACAAGTCTGAACTGTTACAGCATCCGCCCATGAAAATTGCTGCGCAATGGGGCGGATGCCTGCTACCGGCACGATTTCGCACGGTCTGCGCGATAAACGCGCAGACCTGCTTGAACCGTTACGTTAAATCTTTGTCAATCAGGCTGACGCTCACCAGCGTGGAAACGCCCTTTTCCTGCATGGTGATGCCGTAAAGCCGGTCCGCCGCCTCCATCGTGCCCCTCCTGTGAGTGATGACGATGAACTGGGTATGGGCGGTCAGCTTATGTAAATATTTCGCATAGCGCCCCACGTTGCTGTCGTCCAGGGCCGCCTCGATTTCGTCCAGCAGGCAGAAGGGGGATGGTTTTAAATTCTGGATGGCAAACAACAGCGCGATGGCTGTCAGCGCCTTTTCCCCACCGGAAAGCTGCATCATATTCTGCAGCTTTTTCCCTGGCGGCTGGGCGATGATGCGGATGCCCGCTTCCAGAATGTCCTCATCCTCCATCAGCTCCAGCGTGCCCTTTCCGCCGCCGAACAGCTCCTTGAATACCTTGTCAAACTCCCGGGAGATTTCGGAAAACTTCTCCTTAAACTGCCGGCGCATGGCCTCGTCCAGCTCTATGATGATGTCGGTCAGCGTCTTTTCCGCCTCCACCAGATCGTCATGCTGGGTTTTTAAAAAGGTATAGCGTTCCATCAGGTTTTTGTAATCCTCGATCGCGTTGACGTTTACATCTCCCAGCCTGCGGATCGAATCCTTCAATGCAGCGGCGGTTTTTTTCATCTCCGCCAGATCGGTCATCGTCTCGTCCCGCAGCGCAGCCGCGTCCCGCAGGGTGATCTCGTACTCGTTCCACATGTAGTTGATCTGGTTTTCGATGGATTCCTCCAGCTTTTCCTTCTGGGCGTTTAACCGGTACACCTCCTTGTCCAGCGCGTTCATGCGGGCGGACAGCTCTTCCCGTTCCGCAAAGAAATTCTTCTGCTTTGCCGCCAGCGCCTCCCGGCGGGCGCTGTCTGCCTCCAGCCTTCTGGAGGCGTCGTCCTGGGCGGTATGGGACGCAGCGATCGTCTTTTCGATCTCTGTGATGTTGTGTTCCTTGTGCCCGATCTGTTCTTTTCCGGAAGCGATGCCTTCCAAAACCTCTTTCAGCTCCCCGGTATACCGTTCGATTTCCCCGTTGATGCGGTCCTCGTTGGACTGATGAAAGCCCAGCTGTTGGCGGATTTTTTCCACCTCCACCTCCTGCTCGCTCAAAACGGCGGTCTGGGAAGATTCCTCCCGGCGCTTCTCCTCCAGCTCTGCCTGCAGCACGGCAATCTCTTCCTCCGCGCTCTTTTCCGTGGCCTCGGAAGCCGTAAGCTGCCGCAGGATATCCTCCTTTTCCTGCCGGATCTGCCCGGCCTGCTCCCGGATTTCCTCCTCTTCCTTTTTGAGGGAATCAAAGCCCGCTTCCGCCTGGGATTTCTTTTCCTGGGCCGAAAGCACATTCAGGCGGGCGGTATTCTGACGGATAAAGGCTTCCTGCAGGGCGGCGCGGGATTCCTCCAGCTCCATGCGCAGCTTATTTCTGCGCCGCTTGGTCTGCTCGATATCATCCAACAGCTCATCTGCCAGCAGCAGGCTCTTTTTCACCTTCGCCTCCAGCTCCTCCATCTCTCTGCGCCGCCCCAAAAGGTTGCTGCTGTTTTTAAACGCGCCGCCGCTGATGGCGCCGCCCGGCACCAAAAGCTCTCCCTCCAGGGTGACGACCCGCAGGGTGTAGCCGTATTTTTTTTCCAGGCGCACCGCGTTATCCACGTGATCGACCACCACGATCCTGCCCAAAAGCGATCTTGCCACGTCCCTGTAGCTGCTTTCCGTGGAAACCAGCGTGTGGGCCAGCCCCAGCACGCCCTGCTCCGAAAGCACCTCCTTCTGCCGAAGCTCCTGCGCGTTTTTGATGCTGCTTAAGGGTAAAAAGGTGGCGCGTCCGCCTTTCGTCTGCTTCAGAAAGCCGATCATTTTCTTGGCGGTCTCCTCCGTGTCCGTCACGATGTTCTGGATACTGCCGCCCAGCGCCGTTTCGATGGCGGTCTCATATTTCTTTTCCACTTTAATAATATCCGCCACCACGCCGACGATGCCCGGATTGTGCTCCTTTTGCTCCATGACGCGCCGGACGCTGTTGCCGTAGCCCTCGTAGCGCTCGGTCAGGTTGCTTAACGCATCCAGCTTCGATTTATCCTGATGGTATAAAACCTGGGTATCCCGCAGCTTTTTATCCTTTTCCGCAAGCTCCTCCCGCATGCCGGAAAGCCGCTCCTCCATCCCGGTCTGCGCGTCGTTTAGCGCTGTGATCTCCCGGTTTACCGCCGCAAAGGCTTCCTCCAGCTCCCGGATGCTCTCCTCCTGTGTGGCCTCGTCGGACTTCGCCCGCAGCAGGCGGGAATTCAATTCCGCTCTCCGGATCTGCAGCTGCTCCTGCATCGTATCAAAACGCCCCATCTGGGACTTGATCGCCGCCCGGTCGTTCAGCGTCTGGATGATTGTATTCTTTCCCGTTTCAATGGAAGCGTTCAGCGCAGCGATCCTCGCCTGCAGGTTCTCCAGCCTGTCCGCCGCCTCATTTCGCTGGACCATAAGCTCCTGAAACCTTGCGTCTATTTCGGCACGCTTGCCAAGCAGCTCCTCCCGCTGGGCGCTGCGGGAATCGATTTCTGCCTGCAAAGTTTCCTGCCTGCTCTTTAAGTGTCCCTCATTGCCCCGGATGGAATTGATCTGCTCCTTCAAAACGGCGATCTCTCCCTCCAGCTTTCCCCGCAGCACGGAGGAATCCGTCAGCTGTGCCCGGGCCTGCCCCATTTCCTTTTCCAGCCGTTCGCTCTCCGCCTGAATCCGCTCATATTCCTCCCGGATTCCCTCGTATTTTTCGCTGGTTTCCTGTAAATCCCCGGACGCGATCGTCAGGCTTTTTTCCGTTTCCGCAAGCTGTCCTCTGACCCGTTCGCTCTCCAGCAAAAATACGTTTACATCCAGCGCCTTTAATTCTTCCTTTTTCTTTAAATAAACCTTCGCCTTCTCGGACTGCTTCTCCAGCGGCTCCACCTGCTTCTCCAGCTCCGCCAAAATGTCCGTCACGCGCAGGAGGTTCTGCTTCTCGGTTTCCAGCTTTTTGACCGCCGCGTCCTTTCTGCGCTTGAACTTCACAATACCCGCCGCTTCGTCAAACAGCTCCCGGCGTTCCTCCGGCTTTCCGCTCAGAATCTTGTCGATCTGGCCCTGTCCGATGATGGAATAGCCCTCTTTTCCGATGCCGGTATCATAAAAAAGCTCATTCACATCCTTTAGCCGGCAGGGCGTGCCGTTGATCAGATATTCGCTCTCACCCGAGCGGTACAGTCTTCTCGCCACTGTCACCTCATCATAATCGATGGACAGCTGATGGTCGGCATTGTCCAATGTGATCGCCACATAGGCATAGCCCAGGGGCTTCCTCATCTCAGTACCGGAAAAAATAACGTCCTGCATGGAAGCGCCGCGCAGCTGCTTGATCCGCTGCTCGCCCAGCACCCAGCGCACCGCGTCCGCAACGTTACTCTTTCCGCTGCCGTTTGGTCCTACAATGCCCGTAATTCCGTTGTGAAACTGAAAATTGATCTTATTGGCGAACGATTTAAACCCATGTACCTCTATACTTTTTAAATACATGAAAAAAAGCTCCTCACTTTTGTTTTTTCCTCAAATATAAAATCGCCTCGTAAGCCGCCTGCTGCTCCGCCGCCTTTTTCGTGCGCCCCCTTCCGCTGCCCGCTACCTGTCCGTTTAACACGGCATCCACTAAAAACTCCTTGTCATGGTCCGGCCCTTCCTCACCCGTAAGCTCATAGGTGAGCCTGCTTTGGCTGTCCGTCTGGATCATTTCCTGCAATACGGTTTTGCTGTCGTAAAATAAAATTTTATTCTCCAGATCGGAAAGAATGAAGCGATGGATGAAATCGTGCGCCGCCATAAAGCCTCCATCCAGATACAGCGCGCCGATCAATGCCTCCATCGCGTCCGAGGTGATGGAATCCCGCCGCCTGCCGCCCGTTGCCTCCTCTCCCTTTCCCAAAAGCATGTAGCTGCCCAGCTCCAGCTCCCTTGCGCAAAACGCCAGCGCCGGCTCACATACCATGGAGGAGCGCAGCTTGGTGAGCTTTCCCTCCGGCAGCTGTGGATTTTCATGAAATAAAAAATCGCTGGATATCAGCTCCAGCACCGCATCCCCCAAAAACTCCAGCCTCTCATAATCCTGCAATTTATTGATCTTCTGTTCGTTCGCATAGGAGCTGTGGGTGAGCGCCTGCTTTAACAGGCGCTGATCCCGAAACCGGTAACCGATTTTTTCCTCCAGCCCAACTGCCGTAAATGCTTCCGCCATATTCTCCTGCCCTGTCATTTCTGTTCATCCTGTGCCCGCAGGATCAGCTCCATCGCTTCTCCCACGGTCACCACCTTTTCCGCATCCTTCTGTGAAATCCTGATATCGAAGGTTTCCTCGATCCCCATGACGATCTGGTACACATCCAGGGAATCCGCGCACAAATCCTCCACAAAGGAGGTTTTTGGCGTCAGCTCCTTCGGATCCACGCTCATCACTTCCGCGATGATCTGCTTTAATTTTTCCAGTTCCATATTGATACCCCCGCATACCGCAGACATAGCCTGCGACATGCAGCAATCAGCAGGTCCGGATCGCCGGCCGCTTCTGCTGCATAAACCAACAGGCTTGTACCTGGCTCATTCTCCGTCTTTTGCCGCCGCCATGCTTGTCCGAATCTTACCGATAATATCCTGCTCCTTGAAGGTCATACATTGCAGGATGGTGTTTTTCACCTCCACAGCTTTGGAGCTTCCATGGGTCTTCACCACCAGCCCCCGCAGTCCCAGAAGCGGCGCGCCGCCATACTCCTCCAGATCAAAGGCCTTCAATGTCTGCTTTAACGCCGGCTTCACCAAAAGAGCGCCGATCTTGCTGCGCAGGGAGGTCATCATGCCTGCCTTCACCTTCTTGATCAGCGTCGCGCCCACGCCCTCATAGAGCTTTAAAATCACATTGCCCACAAACGCCTCGCAGACGATGACGTCCGCCTGCCCTGCCGGAATGTCCCGCGCTTCGATGCTGCCGATGAAATTGATATCCTTACACTCCTTTAATAAAGGAAAGGTTTCCTTGACGAGGGCGTTTCCCTTTTCCTCCTCCGCGCCGATGTTGACGATGGCAACCCTCGGATTCTTCACTCCCATAATATTTTCCATATAAATGGAGCCCATCTTCGCAAACTGCAAAAGATGAGAGGGTCTGGCGTCCACGTTCGCGCCGCAGTCGATCAGAAGGGACGCGCCCTTTTCCGTCGGGATGAGGGGCGCCAGAGGAGGACGCTCCACGCCCTTGCTTCTGCCCACGATGACCTGTCCGCCCACCAGAACCGCGCCGGAGCTTCCCGCCGATACAAAGGCGTCGCACTCCCCGGCCTTCACCAGGTTCAATCCCTTTACGATGGAGGAGTCCTTCTTATTCCGGATCGCGTTCACCGGCGGCTCCGCCGTCTCGATCACCTCTGAGGCATGCACGATTTCCACCTGGTCTTCGGGATACTGATACGCTGACAGCTCCCTGCGAATCGCGTCTTCCTTTCCTACCAGATATACCTTGATCTTCTTTTCCGTCTGTATCGCTTCTACCGCACCCTTTACAATCTCCTTCGGCGCGTTGTCGCCGCCCATGGCATCCAACGCAACCTTTACCATATCCGACATTTTATCTGCCCTCCGCCTTTCTTCATGTCCTTTCCTCTAACTATACTAAAATGCCGCGCAAAAGTCAATTGTAACAGTTTGGGCGGGTGTAGATAAAAAACTTTGGTTTTTTCATACTACAATGAAAAGCAGCAAATG
>CAJUEL010000053.1 GCA_910585455.1 uncultured Eisenbergiella sp.
GGAAACAGCCTGTGTCCTCTGCCCGCCCATCGTCCCGCGTCCTCCTGCTCCATCTGGCCGCCCGGCCTTTCTCCCCACCCCATGAAAAGTAACAGATACAGGGGTGCTGGTCATGGAGTGAGCAGCAGCGATACAGAAGGACAATAAAATAAATCGTGAACGGCAGATACTTTTGCCGTTCACGATAGCGTCGTTGTTTAATTGAATGCGTCCGGGCCTTCGTACTTGTAGGGGCTGATGCAGCAGCCATTCTGATACTTGATCGTCATATACAGCGTTTTTTCTCCGTCGGAAAGCTTTACATAGCAGATATCATCCTGAAAGCGGTCCGTAATCTCCATTTTTTGATCTCTGTAATAGAGCCAGACAGTGCCGTCCTCCTTATATTCCACTTCCGGCGAATTCAGCTCCTCCAACAGCTCCTGCTCCGTCAGCGGTCGTTCGTTTCCGTTGGCGTCAACTGCAATTCCGCCGCCGCCAAGCTCCGCCAAAGTGCCGTCCTCCTTCTGATAAGAGATGTTGTAGCTTCCTTCCCCGTTATATTCAAAGTTCACATCGGTCTGATCTCCATGTATCCAAAGCTGGATTGTCCTTTGGATACCTCCAACATTTGCCGCGTAGGCAGTTACGCTTCCTCCTGCCAGCAGCAGGCATGCTGCTGCGGCGGCGATTGCCGTTCTGAATTTTGCCTTTTTGCTGTTTAACATGATATACTCCTCCTCCAGGGATAATTTGCCGGAGGGATGCAGCACTGAAAAAGCCTGTTTGTATTTTTCCTTATTCGTCATTTTCCCATCCCTCCTGTAGTTTTTCTTTGAGCAGCGCACGGCCGCGCGATAGCCTGGTTTTGACATTGCTTTCGGATAGCTTTAAAATCTCCGCAATTTCACGCACTGTGTAATCTTCATAATAGAACAGATGAATCACAATGCGGTATTTATCCGGCAGATGCATCACCGCTGCAAACAGCTCTTCCGATTCCGGCGTTTCAAAGGTCAATGTTTCCATATAATCCTCAAGGGACATTTTGTTCCTGCGCCAGAAGGTACGGTTTACATTCTTCGCTTTGTTGATGGCTACCCGGATCAGCCATGCGCGTATGTGCTGCCCGCTGTCAAATTCTTTTTTACATGAATAATACTGCATGAAGGTATCCTGTACAACGTCTTCCGCGTCTTCTGCGTTTTTGCAGATGTTAAAGGCGACGGCGTATAGGTTGCTTTGATATCCCTCAAACAGCTCCTGTACTGATTGTCTCATGAGCTCTCCTTTGCATTTAAAAGGCCTTTCAATAATAGTACAACACGCATGTCCAAAAGGTTACACAATTTCTGGAAAAATTTCAGCGGAAAAATTTCGCATGCTGTTGGAGGCAGGGCATATTGAATCGGGTGGGCGCCTGTGATATAATTTTAACAGGAGAAAACGGCAGGAATGCTTTGCATGCATATGCAGGAGGCGGAGTGAAAATGGAAATCAGGCAGTTAACAGATCATGTGGAAAAACAAAGTGTAACCAGACTTATTCTCGAAGCGCTTCCGGATTGGTTCGGAATACCGGAAGCGACAGAAGATTATATTGCTCAAAGCGCTGATAAAATATTTTTTTGCGCTTATGATCAGGACAGACCGATAGGATTTTTGTACCTGAAAGAAACGGGAAATGCCACGGTTGAACTGTATGTGATGGGCGTATTGAAGGAGTTTCATCGAAATGGCATTGGCCGGAAACTGTTCCAGCGCGCGAAAGAGGCGGCAGATGAAGCGGGATATTCCTTTATGCAGGTTAAGACGGTTCAAATGGGTAACTATGAAGAATATGATCAAACCAACAGATTTTATCTTTCGCTTGGATTTCAGGAATTTGAGGTATTTCCCGAGCTGTGGGGTGTGCAGAATCCATGTCAGATCTATATCATGAGCCTGAGATAAGGAGCATTTATGAAAAAGGAAAAGGGACATCTGGTAAAGGAAGTGGAAGAAGGCAGCATCGCGCAGGAGATGGAGATCGAAGCGGGGGACAGACTGCTTGCCATAAACGGGGAAGAGATCGAGGATATCTTTGACTATCAGTATCTGATCCAGGACGAATACGTGGAGGTGCTGGTAAAAAAGCCGTCAGGCGAAGAGTGGCTTCTGGAAATCGACAAGGAATATGAGGAAGATTTAGGGATTATCTTTGATAACGGGCTGATGGACGATTACCGTTCCTGCCACAATAAATGTATATTCTGCTTTATCGACCAGATGCCGCCGGGAATGCGGGATACGCTGTATTTTAAGGACGACGACTCCCGTCTTTCCTTTTTACAGGGAAATTATGTGACGCTCACCAATATGTCGGATAAGGATGTGGAGCGGATCATCAAATATCACCTGTCGCCGATCAATATTTCCTTCCAGACCATGAATCCAGAGCTTCGGTGTAAGATGCTGCACAACCGGTTTGCGGGGGAGGCGTTAAAAAAGGTGGACCGCTTTTATGGGGCGGGAATCGAGATGAACGGGCAAATCGTGCTCTGCAAGGGAATCAATGACGGAGAGGAGCTTGTGCGCAGCATAGAGGAGCTGACCAAATATCTGCCCCATCTGCGCAGCGTTTCCGTCGTACCCGTGGGGCTGTCAAAATTCCGGGAGGGGCTATATCCGTTAGAGCCCTTTACCCGCGAGGATGCCCAAAGGGTGCTGGATACCATTCACGGCTGGCAGAAAAAGCTATATGCGCAGTATGGGCTGCACTTCATCCACGCCAGCGATGAGTGGTATATCATGGCGGGACAGGAGCTGCCGGATGCGGACAATTATGACGGATATTTACAATATGAAAACGGGGTCGGGATGCTGCGGCTTTTGATGGAGGAATTTGAGGACGCCCTGCGGTCTGCCATGGAGAGCGGCGCGGTTGAAAGGTGGAACGGGCGCAGGCGGGAAATTTCCTCCGTGACCGGGCAGCTTTCCTATCCTTATATCAGGCGTATGGCGGACCGTCTGTCTGCGCTTTTCGAGGGGCTTTGCGTGCATGTCTATCCGATCCGGAATGATTTTTTCGGGGAACAGATCACTGTGACGGGGCTTTTGACCGGGCAGGATATCATGGCGCAGCTTACGGGGCAAAGGCTTGGGGAGGAGCTTTTGTTGCCGGAAAATGTGCTCAGAAGCGGTGAAAGGGTGCTTTTGGACGATTGTACGGTGGAAGATTTGGCAAAAACTTTACAAGTGCCGGTAAATATTGTAAAATCAAGCGGATACGATTTTATTGAAAGCGTTCTTGGAAAGGAGAACTATGGCTGAGAGAAAAAGAAAGCCCGTTGTGGCGGTGGTGGGCAGACCGAACGTGGGGAAATCCACCCTGTTCAATGCGCTGGCTGGTGAGATGATTTCCATCGTAAAGGATACGCCGGGCATCACAAGGGACCGGATTTATGCGGATATTTCATGGCTGAACCACAATTTCACATTGATCGATACGGGAGGAATCGAGCCCGATTCCAAAGACATCATTTTATCCCAGATGCGGGAGCAGGCGCAGATTGCCATCGATACGGCGGATGTGATTTTGTTCATGGTGGACGTCAGGCAGGGGCTGCAGGACGCGGACGCGAAGGTGTCGGACATGCTGCGCCGTTCGGGAAAGCCGATCGTTTTAGTGGTGAACAAGGTGGACAGCTTCCAGAAGTATATGGCGGATGTCTATGAGTTTTACAATCTGGGCATCGGCGATCCCCGCCCGATTTCCGCTGCGAACCGGATGGGACTGGGGGATATGCTGGACGAGGTGGTGATTCATTTCCCGGCGGATGCAGACGGGGAGGAAGAGGATGACAGGCCCAGGATTGCCGTTGTGGGCAAGCCGAACGTGGGAAAATCCTCCATCATCAATCGTCTGATCGGGGAAAACCGTGTTATTGTTTCCGAAATTGCGGGAACAACCAGGGATGCGGTGGACACCCAGGTCGTGCATGACGGCAGGGAGTATGTTTTCATCGACACGGCGGGGCTTCGGCGGAAAAATAAAATAAAGGAAGAGCTGGAGCGCTATATGATCATCCGTACGGTGACTGCTGTAGAGCGTGCGGATATTGTAGTGCTGGTCATCGATGCGAAGGATGGCGTGACGGAGCAGGACGCCAAGATCGCCGGGATCGCCCACGAGAGAGGCAAGGGAATGATCATCGCGGTGAACAAGTGGGACGCGATCGAAAAGGACGATAAGACCATTTATAAGTTTCAGGATAAAATCCGCAATACCCTGTCCTTTATGCCCTATGCGGAGATCATTTTCATTTCCGCCCTGACAGGACAGCGTCTGCCCAGACTGTTTGAAACGATCAATGCGGTGGTGGAAAACCATGCGCAGCGGGTGGCGACCGGCGTCCTTAACGAGATCATGGCGGAAGCGGTGGCGCTGCAGCAGCCTCCCACCGATAAGGGAAAGCGTCTGAGGCTATATTACATTACACAGGCGGCGGTGAAGCCTCCCACCTTTGTCATCTTTGTGAACGATAAGGAGCTGATGCATTTTTCCTACACGAGATATATCGAGAATAAAATCCGGGAGGCCTTCGGCTTTCGGGGGACGCCTTTAAAATTCATCATCCGGGAGAGGAAAGGGGAAAAATAATATGGTACGTCTGGCAGCATTGGCAATCGGGTATGCGTTCGGTCTGTTTCAGACCGCCTATATTTACGGAAGGATGAAGGGCATCGATATCCGTCAGTACGGCAGCGGCAATGCGGGCACGACGAACACGCTGCGCGTGCTGGGCACCAAAGCGGGGATCATCGTGCTCTTCGGGGATATTTTGAAATGTATTCTGGCAATTACGATTGTGCGCCTTTTATTCACGGACAGCCATTCGGATATGCGTTATCTGCTGGCGATGTATGCGGCGGCAGGGGCGATTCTGGGGCACAATTACCCTTTTTATCTGGGCTTTAAGGGAGGGAAGGGAATCGCTGCCACTGCGGGGCTGATTCTATCCTTTCATCCGGCATTTATCCCGATGGGGGTGATCATTTTCTTCGGCGTCTTTTTCACGACGCATTATGTTTCGCTGGGGTCCCTGCTCGTATACGCGGGATTTATCATCCAGATCGTGGTGATGGGCCAGAAGGGCGTATTTGGCATGACGCAGGCACATCTGAACGAAATGTATGTCATCGCGGCGTTTCTGACGGTGATGGCGTACTGGAAGCATCGGGAGAATATCGGCAGACTGCTGCATGGAAATGAGAGAAAAACCTATCTGTCCAAAAAGGCGGCAGCGGTGACGCCGATTAGCGGATATGACAATAAGGAGGAGCACAAATAATATGGCAAAAATCGGAATGATCGGTGCGGGAAGCTGGGGGACAGCGCTTTCCTGGCTGTTATCCAATAACGGACATACGGTCACGCTCTGGAGCGCGCTTGCGGATGAAATTGCCATGCTGCAGGATGGGCATGAGCACAAAAATATGCCCGGTGTGGTTTTGCAGGACAGCGTGACCTTCACGACGGACCTTTTGGAGGCGGCGAAGGAAAAGGATATTCTGGTGCTGGCGGTGGCTTCTCCCTATACCCGGGCGACTGCGCACCGGTTGGGGGAAGTGATTGCCAAAGGGCAGATCGTCGTCAATGTGGCGAAGGGAATCGAGGAAAAGAGCCTTTTTACCCTCTCGCAGGTGATCGAAGAGGAGCTTCCCGGCGCAGAGGTTGCGGTCCTCTCCGGACCTTCCCATGCGGAAGAGGTGGGAAAGGGCATCCCTACTACCATTGTGGTGGGCGCAAAGCGCAGACAGACGGCGGAGCTCATCCAGGGGATTTTTATGAGCCCTGTGTTCCGGGTTTATACGAGCCCGGATGTGCTGGGCATTGAGCTGGGCGCGGCATTGAAAAATGTGGTGGCGCTGGCGGCGGGCATCGCGGACGGCCTGGGCTATGGCGATAATTCCAAGGCGGCGCTGATCACCAGGGGCATCGCGGAAATCGCCCGCCTGGGGATGGCGATGGGCGGCAGGTTTGAGACCTTCTGCGGGCTGTCCGGCATTGGCGATCTGATCGTGACCTGCGCCAGCATGCATTCCAGAAACCGCCGGGCAGGCATTCTGATCGGGCAGGGGTATTCGATGGAGGAAGCCATGGCGGAGGTGAAAATGGTGGTGGAGGGCGTTTATTCCGCGAAGGCGGCGATGGCGCTCGCCAAAAGGTACGATGTGCAGCTGCCGATCATCGAGCAGGTAAACGAGATTTTATTCGGCGGTAAGCCCGCCGCGGATGCGGTGAGCGATCTGATGCTGCGGGATAAGAAGATTGAAATATCCGATGTAGAGTGGGCATAATAGCTAAAAGATATGCATTGCCCCAATATATAGGCTTTTCATGTCAGGAACTGTCGGGAGGAAATCTTTACAGTTCCTGCATTTATAGAGGAGGTAGTTTTGAAAATCAGATGTAAGTCATGCGGGAAGCATTTTGATCCGGAGGTGTACAGCGGGCTTTGCCCGAAATGCGGCACATACAACAGGATACAGGGGCAGGGGGATGAAAGTTCCCGCTATTACAGCAGCGGCATTTCAGGAGAAGAGGCGCATCGGAGACTGCATGAGGCGTATGGGGACACGGGACATGCCGCCGACGCTCACGGGCGGCTTCATGAGCGGTATGGAGATGCGGGACATGTGGGGGACGACCATGAACGGCTGCATGACAGATATGAGGATACGGGGCATGCAGCCGGACAGGGCAGAGCGCGCAGGATCCCTGCCTTGACCGCAGCGCTGGCGGTACTGCTGGTTCTGATTCCGGCTATATTTCATTTGAATTTTCGTTTTTTTGAAAAAAGGACCGCCCAGACCTTTTTAGACCAGGAAATCGAAGAAATATTTCCGGCGGATCATACGCTGGTGTTTGCGGGAGAGCCCTTTGAAGAACCGGTTACGGTGGAGGTGCTGAGAATGGAGGCGCTGCAGGCCGAAGGGCTTGCGGCTGAGGGAAAGCGTTTGCTGGCGGTCTGGCTGCGGGCATGCTGTGAGGGATATAATTTCGATGCCGCCGTCAACCGGGCAGTGCTGGGCTATGAGCTGGAAGGGATCCCTTTCTATGTAGAGCCGGTTGATTACTGGCATGCAGAGGAATATTTATACGGAAGCGGACTGTCCAGGAGGGACATATTATCAACCTACAGTCTGGGAGACGAAGAAGAGCAGGTGGGATGCTTTCTTTTCCTTCTTCCGGAAAATGGGGAGAAGCTTTCCCTGCTTTTGATGGCAGGAAAGGGGGAAGGCGACAGCCTTTTGTTCAAGGAGGGAACCATTCCGCTGGACGACAGCCTTTTGACGGGCGCTGAGCGATGAAGGGAGAAACAATATGAACGATACAAAGAAAAGAAAAAGACGCCTGATCATTAATATTGTTTTGCTCATCTGTGTGTTCTGGGAGCTGATTGCCGAGGTCGGATACATGGATATGAAAAAATATTCCCTGGAAGCCAACATCGCGTATGAAAGAAATCCGCTGAAGCTGGTGCGGGTAGAGATCATCAACCGGGAGGATTTAAATGCGCATTATCAGATGCGTGATGCGGAAACTCTCTACGAGGTGCGTCTGACGGCGCAGAATCCGGCGGCATATAATGCAGGCATTTTAGATGGTCTGAAATTCAGGACAGAGGATGGAAATTTTTCGCTCTATACGGTTTACCCGGAAGCGCTTAGCGATATCGGATGGTATGCGGACCGGGAGGTGGTAGTACCGGCGCACAGAACGGGCAGCGTGGTCTGTTTTCTGACGGCGCCAAAAGACAGCACGACGATGCGCATTCTGGAAGAGAAGCGCGCCTTGTCCGGGGAAAGAGGAAAAAAGGAGCTCACGTTCAGTCTGCCAAAGCAGTGCATGGAAACGACCGTCTGGGAGGATGAGAAAGCGGCGATGCCATGAGGCATGGAAGGGCGCATGATGATTACTGTGTCCGGCTCCTGAAAAACAGAGTAACATACATATAAGCCGGAATGAAGCGAGGCGGTCCTTAGCGGACCGCCTCGATGATTTCTCTCGTGGATTTGGGCTTGTTCATGGAATAGATATGGATATCCAAAAAGCCGTGCGCCTGTAAATCCTGAATCTGGCGCACCGCATAGTCAACACCCGCTTTGCGCATGTCCTCCGGATGGTCGCCGTATGTGGCGATGAGATCGGAAAGCGCTTTGGGAACGCTGGAGCCGGACAGGGTGACAGTGGTGCCCAGCTGCTTCGCTGTGGTGATGGGCATGATGCCCGCATGAATCGGAATCGTGATGCCCGCTTTTCGCGCTTCCTCCATAAAATGATAGAAGCTGCTGTTTTCAAAAAAGAGCTGGGAGATCAGAAGCTTTGCGCCCGCCTCCTCCTTTTCTTTTAAATGACGGATATCTTCGGAAAAGCTTACCGCCTCATAATGCTTTTCGGGGTAGCATGCGCCGGCAATCTGAAAGTCGGTATGCTCCGATAAATAGCGGGTCAGGTCGCTGGCGTGGGCGAAGGCGCGGCCCTCGTACTGCGCATCGTCCATCCAGGCAGGGCGGTCGCCGCGCAGGGCGAGCACCTGGTTTACGTTTGCTTCCTTTAGAGCAGCGATTACCTGATCAATGTCCGACCTCGCAGAGCCGACGCAGGTCATGTGGGCGATCGCCGGAATATGCAGGGTGTTCTGGATATAGGAGGCGATTTCCACCGTCTTTTTGGATTTGCTGCCGCCTGCGCCGTAGGTGACGCTGATGAATGCCGGATGTAACAGGGAAAGCTGGTTTAACAGCGCATAAACGTTTTCAAAATCGTCGTCCTTTTTGGGGGGAAACACTTCAAAGGAGAGTTGCCCGCCGGTCGTCTGTGTAATTTCTTTATTCATGTCATTTTCCTCGAATCTTCTTGCTTTTATTTCCCAAATATCGTAACATGATAATATCTGCAATTCAAGTGAGAATTTTTTTAAAGGAGAAATAAATTTATGAGCGAATCTTTTAACAGCACAAAGCAATATGTGGCGAGCGAGCAGCTTTTGGCGGGCGTGAATGTGGCGATTGCGCTGCAAAAGCCCCTGCTGATCAAGGGGGAGCCCGGCACGGGCAAGACGATGCTGGCCCAGGCTGTGGCACAGTCTCTGGGCAAAAAGCTGATCATCTGGAATATCAAATCCACCACGAAGGCGCAGGACGGTCTTTATATGTATGATACGATCCAGCGTCTCTATGACGGGCAGTTTGGGGAAGAGGGCGTGGATGACATCGCCCGCTATATCAAGCTGGGCAAGCTGGGCGAAGCCTTTGAGGCGGACGAGCAGGTGGTGCTTTTGATCGATGAAATCGATAAGGCGGATCTGGAATTCCCCAATGACCTTTTGTGGGAGCTGGACCAGATGGAATTTTATATTCATGAGACGAAGCGCACCGTAAAGGCGAAGCATCGCCCCATCGTGATCATCACCTCCAATGCGGAGAAGGAGCTTCCCGACGCGTTTCTGCGGCGCTGCATTTTCCATTATATCGATTTCCCGGATGAAGCGCTGATGGAGGAGATTGTGCGCGTGCATTATCCGGATGTGGAGGGCAAGCTGTTACAGGCGGCCATGGACGTGTTTTATGAGATCAGATCCTATCGGGATATCCGTAAAAAGCCCAGCACCTCGGAGCTGATCGACTGGATCAACGCGCTGCAGCTGGGAGGCATCCCCGCTGAGCGGATCAGGAGCGCGCTGCCCTTTATCGGCGTGATCGTGAAAAAGGATGAGGATCTGGAGACGGTGCGCCACAAGATGGTCTGACGGCTGCGATCCGGGCGGGGCGGCGTGCTTTTTAACGCAGGCCTTGTGAAGACGAAGCGGCACATTTGATGAGGAAAGTATATGTTTATCAAATTTTTTTATACCTGTAAGGCGAAGGGCCTGCGCATCACCATGAGCGAATGGCTGACTTTGCAGGATGCATTGGATCAGGGGCTTGCGGGCAGCAGTCTGACGCAGTTTTATTATCTGGCGCGCATGGTTTTGGTCAAGAGCGAGACGGATTTTGACAAGTTTGACCTGGCCTTTGACGAATGCTTTAAGGCGGTCAAGACGGAAAACGAGGTGGGCGAACAGATGCTGCGCTGGCTGGATAAATCCGATATGGTGGAAATGGCCCATGAGGAAGCCAGAAAGTGGCTTAACGAGGGCGAGGATTTGCAGATCGACAAGCAGGACGTGGAAGAAAAATTCCGGCAGCGCTTAAAGGATCAGGACAGCGAGCACAACGGCGGCAGCTACTGGATCGGCACCATGGGCAAGACCTCCTTCGGCAATCTGGGCGGCAACGTGGGCGGGGTGCGCGTGGGCGGCAAAACCGGCTATCAGTCCGCCTTCGCGGTGGTCGGCGCGCGCAAATATAAGGATTTCCGGGACGACAGGACGCTGGACAACCGGCAGTTTCAGATCGCCTTCCGGAGGCTTCGGCAGTTTTCCACGAAGCTGGATGTGCCCAAGACGGAGCTGGATATTCCGGGAACGATCGACAAGACCTGCAACAACGGCGGCTGTCTGCAGATCGTCATGGAAAAACCGCGGAAGAATTCTGTGAAGCTTCTTTTGCTGTTCGACTCTGGGGGCACCATGATTCCCTATTCCAGCCTGATGAATGATCTGTTCCAGGCGGTGAACAAGTCCAATCATTTTAAGGACGTGAAATGCTATTATTTTCACAACTGCATCTATTCCAAGCTCTATAAGACGCCGGAGTGCGAAAACGGCGACTGGGTGGATACGGAGTGGGTGTTTCGCAATCTGGACAGCGACTATAAGGTGATCATCGTGGGGGATGCGGCGATGGCGCCTGAGGAGCTGTATTCCGATTCCGGCAACTACCGGGGACCCAACGGCGGGCTTGCGGGCTGGGACTGGCTGCAGCTGATGAAGCGTCACTATAAGAAGATCGTCTGGCTCAATCCCAAGATGGCGCCCGGACATGCGCCCTGGCGGGAGGCGGAGACGGCGATCAAGGAGCTTTTGCCGATGTATAAGCTGACCGTGGAGGGGCTCAACCAGGGAATGATCCGGTTGATGACGAATAAGGCATAGGGAAAGAAAAACAATGGGATATACAAAAAAGGATTTGATGCGGCAGTTAGAGGAAGCCGGGCTGCAGCATACGGATACGGTGCTGATCCATTCTTCCATGAAGGCGATTGGCGATGTGGAGGGCAGGGCTGACACGGTGCTGGATGCCTGGATGGAATACTTTGCCCAGGGACTTTTGCTTCTGCCGACCCATACCTGGGCGCAGATGGGCGAGAGCTATCCCGTTTTTGATCCGGAAAGGGAGGAGGCCTGCGTGGGGCTGCTCCCCAATCTGTTCCGGAAACGGAAAGGGGTGCTGCGTTCCCTGCACCCCACCCACAGCGTGGCGGCCTGGGGGAAAGAAGCCGCCGCCTATATCGCGGGGGAGGAAAACTGCAATACGCCCTGCACGCCGGGCGGCTGCTATGACAGGCTGCGGCAGGCAGGCGGCAGAATTTTGCTTGTGGGCGTGGGACACGAGAGAAATACCTTCATCCACAGCGTGGAGGAGGTTTTAAACGTGCCGAACCGGTTGACTGATCGGCCGGTTTTGATGTGGGTTGTCATGCCGGACGGCAGCAAAAAGCCGGTCTATATGCGCAGGCATTACAATGCCGTACAGCCGTATATTTCAGAGGAATTCGGGAAGCTTTCCCAGGCGTTTTATGACACAGGTGCGGCAAAGAGGGTGAGATTCGGAGATGCGGATTGTATCCTGTGCGATGCGGCAGGCGTGTTCGAGGTGACCAGACATGTGCTTGCGCCGAATCCGGAGTGCCTGGTGACGGAAGCTGTGATTTTGCCGGAGCGGTGGGCACGGGTTACTATTCAGACAAGTCTGAATAGTAACGAACGGTTACTTGTGTCCTGCGAATTGAGAGGGCATTGACTTGACAAAGGGTGACTAATGCATTAGACTATAAATGTCTACTGCATTAGTCACTTTTTTGCATGGCATGTAGCAGGAGGATGGAAATGGAAATACCGAAAATTTTTAAGAGTGAATACAGATTTGCGTGTATTGTATGGGAAGAGGAGCCGGTGAAAATGAAAGAGCTGGTAGCGCTTTGCAATGAAAGGCTGGGATGGAAGCGCACCACCACCTACACCGTGCTAAAGCGCCTTTCCCAGCGGGGCATATTCAGGATGGAAAACGGGCTGGTCAGCTCTTTGATCGGAAAAGAGGCGGTGCAGCTGGAAGAGAGCCGCAGCTTTGTAGCGGATACCTTTGGCGGTTCTCTGCCTGCATTTGTCGCCGCATTTGTGCAGGGCAAGGCATTGAGCGCAAAGGAGGCGGAGGAAATCCGCCGGATGCTGGACGCCTATATCGAGCAGGAAGAAAAATAAATTTTTTGCAACCAAACCAGGAGAGAAAACGTCTATATAAAGAATATGTGTAACATGTGCAGGGATTGGGGAACAAATGAAAAAAAGGTTGCTACTGATAGCGTTTATCATATATACTATGTCTATAAGCTGTGCCTGCAGCGTGCCAAAGGATAGCGGTGTTCTGGAGGTATCGGATGCGCAGGAGGAAGCGGCGGCAGAAAAAGCGGCAGATATCTGGACGCTGGAGGAGATGTCCGGGACCGTATATGTACGGGTGGACAGCTGTAAGGTGAAAAAGGGACCCGGAGAGGAATATGAGACTGTCGGCACGCTGGGGCTTTTGGAAGAGCTGTGGGTGACCGGAAGGGTGACAGACTTAAACGGGACGGAATGGTATCAGATCGTAGCGCCGCAGATTCTGGAGCGTGAGCTTTTGCCGGAGGGGGCATACTATGTGCAGGCAGAGCATGTGAAGGAATGAGACGGCATGTCAGGCATAGCATGATGTGATCTGTATGTAAGAGCCGCAGGGGCTTTTGCGAACCGGAAAAGCATACGCTGCATACAATAAAGCAAACAGGATCGCAAGAGGGTGTGGCAGCGTGTTTTATTTTGGAAATACAGGACGTCAGAGGGAATGCGGCGGGGCAGGGGAGTGCTGCAGAGGCAGACAGCTTCCGAAGGAAACGCATCCCTTGCAGGGAAAGCCGCCCGCAAAGGAAAACTGCCCTCTGGAGGGCAGGCAGCCGCAGGAGGAAAGAAAGCCCTGCGCAGGCTGCAGGGAATTTCACCCCTGCAGTGAACAGGGAAAGAATACGGTCACAATAAGCTGTCCGGAGCTGCTGCGCTGGGCGCTGTGGTCATCGGGATTTTTCCGCTGCAATGCGTGTGAGAAATCCGGCTGGCAGAAAAAGCGCGGCGGACGGTTCTGACCTGGGCCCAAAGGGAAGGAGAAGTGCTTCTTGTCTTTTCAATCACTGGAATTTGCGGTATTTTTGGCCGCAGCCGTATTGGTATATTATATTGTGCCCCAAAGGCTTAGAAAGTGGGTTTTGCTGTTGGAAAACGCCGCTTTCTTTTTGTGGGCGGATCTGCTGGCGGGAATATGGCTGGGAATCTCTATCGTTTCCACCTGGGCAGCGGCGCTGCTTTGCGAAAAAGCGGGAGACAGGCAAACATACCGGGCATGGATTTTGGCCGGATGTCTTGTGTGCAATCTGGGGCTTTTGGTCTGCTTTCAATATCTGCCGGTCTGGGACAGGCTGATCAATGCAGCCTGCGGACAGGGAGGTCTGCGGGTCGTGCGGCTGGATATTGCAGGGCGTCTGGGACTTGTCGCGCCCATTGGCATCTCCTTTTATACCCTGCAGGCGACAGGATATTTGCTGGATATTTACCGCAAAAAATACAGTCCGGAGAAGAATCTGGTAAAATATGCGGTATTTGTTTCCTTTTTTCCCAATCTGACGAGCGGTCCGATTGAGCGGGGAGATCATTTCCTGCCGCAGCTTGACCGGGTGCTGTCCCAAAGGCGGAGAAAGCTTTGGGACTATGACCGGTGTGTGCAGGGGCTTATTTCCATTTTATATGGTTTCTTTTTAAAAATGGTCATCGCGGACAGGGCTGGCATTTTGGTGGATCATCTTTATGGGATGTATGAATTTGGAAACAGCTTTACGATGCTGTTTGCGATGGTATTTTATTCCGTTCAGATTTATTGTGATTTTGCCAGCTATTCCTGCATTGCGGCAGGAGCAGCGCGCCTGTTTGGGTTTTCTCTATTGGAGAATTTCAGACAGCCCTATTTTGCGGTCGGGATTTCCGGCTTCTGGCGCAGATGGCATATGTCCTTAAGCGGCTGGCTGCGGGATTATGTCTATATCCCTCTGGGCGGAAACCGCAGGGGGAGTCTGCGCAGATATTTGCATTTGCTGGCGGTATTTTTGGTCAGCGGGCTGTGGCACGGCGGCGCGCCTCAGTTTCTGGTCTGGGGAATTTTACACGGCATCTGTCAGGTGGCAGAGGATTTGTGGAAAAGATTGAAAAAGAGATGCGTTGAAAAATGGAAAAGCGCTGACAGGCAGGGGACAGGGGACAGGCTGGTCCAGGGCAGGAGCCCGCTGGGAATGATACTGCGGCTGTCTGGCTGCGTCCGGCGGCTGCTTGCGCAGCTTTGCACATTTTTGACCGTGAGCCTTTTATGGATCTTTTTCCGCAGCGATTCGCTCAAAATGGCAGCGATCTGCATCAAAAATCTGTTTACCGGCTGGATGGGATTTTTATACTGGCGGGAATTTCTGTTTACCATGGGGCTGGAACGGACCCAGATGCTGCTTTTGCTGGCATTTGTCCTGTTCCTGTTTTGCGTGGACGCGGTTTCGGAAAAGAAGGGGAAGCAAAGCAGCCTGTGGATTTATAAATCCCCGCTGCCCATCCGATGGGGCATTTGTCTGTTGCTTTTGCTATCGGTGGCGATATTCGGACAATATGGACCCGGCTTTGATGCGTCCGGCTTTATATATGTGAATTTTTAGCTGTGAGTCAATTAAAATGTCATTCGGTTCTCTACTTCCGGTGCCCGCTGCGAAACCGAATGGCGTTGATTTGGTCAGGTTCGTGCGTTTGCCATGTGGATCGTAGAAAGCGCGCTTTGATGCTGAGGAGGATGGGATGAAGGAAGAAACGGTGCGCCGGAAAAGAAAAATGTCCCGAAAAAAATGGTGCAGGGCGGTTTGCTTTGTCTGTCTTGCGGCAATCCTTTTATATATGGCGGACTGTGTTTTATGCGTGAAATCACCCCATGGTGTGGATCAGGTGAGGGCGCTGTATGTGCAGCCCTCAGACAGAGTCGATGTTCTTTTTCTGGGGAGCAGCCATGTGCACTGCAATGTGAATACGAAGCTTTTGTGGGACGAGTATGGAATTGCCGCTTATTTGTGCACGAGCGCGGAGCAGCCGCTGTGGAACAGCTATTATGATCTGGTGGACGCGTTAAAGACCCAGAAGCCAAAGCTGGTGGTGCTGGATATGTACAGTCCTGCCCATGTCTATGAAGACTTTCAGCCCAAATGGGTGGAGGAAAACCTGGACGGAATGCGTCCCTCGCTCAATAAATGGCGGGCGGTGGAAGCGAGTACACAGGAGAACCGGGCAGAATATTTATTTGGATTTTTGCGATACCATACCCGCTATGACAGGCTGAATGCAGAGGATTTCGAAAATTTTTTCTGGAACCGAAAGCAACGGCAAAAGTGGAAGGGCTATACGCTGCTTCAAAATCATGCGGAGCTGATCGAGCAGGATCTTTCCCATGTGACGCAGAGCATGCCGATGACGGAAAAGTCACAGCTTTATTTTGATAAAATCCTCGCGCTGACCCAAAAGGAAGGAATTGCACTGGCGCTGGTGAGCGCGCCTTATCTGCCGGAGGAATCCGATCAGATGGTTTATCATGATATCGAGCGGCTGGCGCAGGAGAACAATATTTTATTTTTAAATTATAATACCACCGCAATGTACCGTGAGGCCGGCATAGACTTTTCCCTTGATTTTGCAGATCACACACATCTGAATGAAGAGGGGGGAAAAAAGTACACGCGCCATCTTGGCGGCTGGCTGAAGAATCACTATGAGATCCCGGACCGCAGAGGACAAAAGGGATATACATCCTGGGAGGAGCAGGAAATCCGGATTGTCTCTCCGGAGGAGTAAAACCGACCCAGGAAGAGAAAGATTCTAAAGAAAAAATTAATTTTTCGGTTGGGGCAGCACGGTTGACTTATTATATTCCGTGTTGTATGATGGTAACGGTCAGAGCAGTCTGATTGGCGAAAACTGTGTGCGAATGAAGCGAGGTATCGTTATGAAAAACAAAGGAATTATGAAAATATGTGCCGCGATCTGTCTGGCGCTGGGATTGGCGTTTGTAATGCCGCCGGCCGGGGTCTGTGCGGCGGACATCATTGCGACGGTGGAAGGAACGGTTCTGGCAAAGACCACCTCGGAGCTGATCTATCTTTCTACCAGCGACGGGGAAATGCAGATCAAGCTGGATAAGGAGACGGATACCAGTGAATGTAAGATTTTGCTCCCCAATACGAAAATCAGGGTGGCATTGACCTACGGTTCTGATGCGTATCTGCATGCGGCAAAGCTTTACAGCGGTCCGAAGGAGATCGATGTCACGATTGACAAATCGGCGACGGCTACCGTGACGGGAACGCTCAGCGATAAAACGAAGGACTCTACCCTGTATGTGAATACGCCGCAGGGTGAGATGCAGATCAAGCTGGATTCCACTACCGATATGAGCGGATGTAATATTCTGGTGATCAATCAGACCTATACGATTGTCTGTGCCCGGGGTTCGGATGCGGTCATGCATGCGCTCAGCATTTCCGGCGGTGTGCTCGCGGCGCCCTCCGGTTCCTGGCTTACGCCCGCGCCGGCGGATGCGAACAGCGTTGTGACGCCAACCATGGCGATCACCGGAAAGATCAAGAGCAATTCAAAGGAAAGCCTGCTGATATTGTCCACCAACGACGGAGAGATGCAGTTCATCATTGACAGCAACACGGATACCAGACAGGGCATGGTGCTGACTCCTGATAACCAGGTGGCGGTCGCTTATTACCGGGGATCGGATGCAGCCCTGCACGCGACCATGGTGGTCGGCGTCAAGACGGGCATTTCCACGGTGTCGATCAACCAGTCCGCAACGGCTACCGTGACCGGTACGGTGGGGAAGAAATCCAATGAAGAGCTGCTTTATCTGAATACCCCTCAGGGCGAGATGCAGCTGAAGCTGGACGCGGTTAAGAGTGTGAGCGGCTGCAAAGCGCTGACGGAGGGCAGAAAGCTGACGGTGACCTGTGCCAGCGGTTCGGATCATTATATGCACGCGCTGGAAATCACCGCAGGCTGATAGCTGTCGCCTGGTCAGGTATTAAAAATTATAATCATGAAGAAGAATCTCCTTGCATATAGTGTAACAGCACAGATGGAAGGGGATTTTTTTATGGAAAACCTGCAGGGAGAAAGCTTGTATACACAAAATCTTTACCGCGACATACAGAAACGGACAGGCGGTGAAATATACATAGGAGTGGTCGGTCCCGTACGCACGGGAAAATCCACGTTCATCAAGCGTTTTATGGATGTGGCAGTGCTCCCCTATATGGCAGAGGAATCAGAGAGGACGAGGGCGCAGGACGAATTGCCCCAGAGCGCGGGGGGAAAAACCATTACGACGACGGAACCCAAATTCATTCCCCAGGAAGCGGCAGCCTTAAAGCTGGGCGGGGATGTGAATGTGAAAATCCGCCTGGTGGACTGTGTGGGCTTCATGGTGGAGGGCGCGGCAGGCCATATGGAGGAAGGGGCAGAGCGGATGGTGAAAACGCCCTGGTACGAGGCGGAAATCCCCTTCACGCAGGCGGCGGAGATCGGGACCCGTAAGGTCATCACGGATCATTCCACCATCGGCATTGTGGTGACCACGGACGGCAGCATCGGCGAGCTTCCCCGGGAGAGCTACGAAGAGGCGGAGGAAAAGACGATCGGGGAATTGAAAAAGCTGCGAAAGCCTTTTCTGGTTTTGGTCAATTCCTCCAGACCCTACGGACAGGACGCCCAGCAGACAGCGCAGGGCCTGCAGGAAAAGTATGGCGTTTCCGCGCTTCCGGTAAATTGTGCGCAGCTTACGGAAGAGGATATCCGTCACATTATGGAAAAGGTGCTTTATGAGTTCCCGGTCACGACAGTGGAATTTTACATGCCCAAATGGGTGGAAATGCTGCCGGCAGGGCACAGAATGAAAGCGGATATGATCGCGCGCATCCGGGAGCTGATGGGAAAAATCAACACGATCCGGGATGTGGCAGAGCAGCCGGTGTGCCTGTCGGGGGACTATATCCGGCGCTGTATGGTGGAGAGCATCAACATGGCGGACGGCTGCATCCGTATTCTTTTGGATATGGATGATAAATATTATTATGAAATGCTCAGCGAGATGGTGGGAGAGGTCATCGGCAGCGAATACGAGCTGATGGATATTCTGAAAAATATGGCGCAGATGAAGCGGGAATATTCCAGAGTATTATCCGCCATGCAGGCGGTGCGTTCCAAGGGCTATGGCGTGGTGATGCCTCAGAGAAACGAAATCAGGCTGGAGCGCCCCGAGGTGATCCGTCACGGCAATAAGTACGGCGTGAAGATCAAGGCGGAAAGTCCTTCCCTGCATTTCATCCGGGCAAACGTGGTGACGGAGATCGCCCCCATCGTGGGGACGGAACAGCAGGCGAAGGATCTGATCGGCTATATCGATGAAAACGGCAGGGACGAAGGCATCTGGGAAACGAATATTTTCGGAAAGACGGTGGAGCAGCTCGTCAATGACGGCATCCGGACCAAGATTTCCATGATCGGGGATGAAAGCCAGGTGAAGCTGCAGGATACCATGCAGAAAATCGTGAATGATTCCACCGGCGGGATGGTTTGTATTATTATCTGATTTTTTTTAGATAGTAGTTGCAAATGGAAAGAATTCCATGTATACTGTTACATACGCGCAGGCGGGCACAGGGTGTCCGCTGAAATACATTTTTATGAAATAATATAGGAGAGCTGTATGAATTTACTGAAGAAACTGTTCGCACCGACAGACATGACAGAAGGTGCGCCCTGGAAAAAAATCACACTGTTTGCAATACCGATGCTCATCGGCAATATCGCACAGCAGCTTTACAATACGGTGGATTCCATCGTGGTTGGGAAATATGTGGGAGACAATGCGCTGGCGGCGGTGGGCAGCGCGGGACCGGTGTTGAATCTGCTGTTGGTGTTGTTTATCGGCATTTCCGTGGGAGCGAGCATCATGGTATCCCAGTATTTTGGGGCAAAGCAGCCGGAGCAGCTTGCCGGGACCATCGGAACCTGCATTACGCTGACCGCTATTTCCTCACTCATCATCATGGTAGTAGGACCGCTGGTGACAGCGCCGCTGTTGCGGCTTTTGAACACGCCGGAAAGCATCTTCGGCTGGTGTTCCTCTTATCTGAATATTCTGTTCATCGGTGTGGCGGGCATGGCCTATTACAATATTTTGAGCGGCGCTCTGCGGGGACTTGGGGATTCCGTATCGGCTCTGCTGTATCTGCTGGTCTCCACCGTATTAAACATCGTCCTGGACGTCGTTTTTGTGGCGACGTTCGATATGGGTGTGGCGGGCGTAGCGCTGGCGACGGCAATCGCGCAGGCAATTTCTTCCATTTTATGTTTATGGAAGCTTTTACATATGAAAGAAATCTTTGAAATGCATAAAAAGGATCTGGTTCCCGTAAAGAAGCATACGACGGATATGATCCGTCTGGGACTTCCCTCCGGCGTGACGCAGGCGATTTTCTCCCTGGCGATGATCATTGTGCAATCGCTGACAAACAGCTTCGGCGAGATGTTTATTGCGGCGAGCGTGATCGTCATGCGTGTGGATGGATTTGCCATGATGCCGAACTTTTCCTTTGGAACGGCGATGACGACCTATGCGGGACAGAATGTGGGCGCGCGCAAATATGACCGCGTGGACAGCGGCGCGAAGCAGGGGACGCTGATCGCCGTGGCGGTATCCGCCGTCATTACCGGAGGTATTCTGCTTTTTGGCAAATATCTGATGCACATTTTTACCAATACCGATGAGCTTGTGGAGCTGAGCATGCATTTGATGTGGATTCTGGCGGTGGGTTATATCGCGATGGCGGTGACCCAGAGCCTGTCCGGCGTGATGCGTGGAGCCGGCGATACGATGACTCCCATGTGGATTTCCCTGATCACGACGGTATGCATCCGTGTGCCGATCGCTTACGGAATTTCCTGGCTGACGATAACGCCCGAGCTGCCCCATGGTAACAGCGACTGTATCTATATTTCGCTGCTGGCATCCTGGCTGCTTGGCGCGGCGGTGACATGGTTATTTTACCGGAAGGGAAAGTGGAAAGAAAAAGGATTGGGATGAGAAAGCTGGATTCAGAATAAAAGTGAGCCGCCATTTTTGGGCGGCTCATTTCAGTACTGTTACGGCATCTGCCATAAGGTGTTGTCTTATTCTCCGGATTCCCGATAGGGCTTGTATCTGGAGGTGGCGACGAAGGTGGTCTTTACCTCTTTTCCGTCCTGGTAGGCGGTCAGGTAGGATTTGGACGAGAGAGCGTCGAGCTGCTTCGCCCAGAGCTTCCAGGAGCGGCCGTTGAGCTCGCTTTTGAGAACGAGGACATTTACGGTCAGCTTTTTGTTGGAGGTGGTCGCCTGTAAAATGACCGGAGTGCCGTAATCATTGCGGAATTTTAAATCCTTGGAGCCCGCGGCGATTGCGGCATCCAGTCCATGGTCGAGATAGGTGACGGGCATGCTGTGCGGATAGCGCTGTGTGACGGTGAGCCCGGCATTCATGACCGCGTTATAAAGGGTGGAGGATACCTGGCAGACGCCGCCGCCCATACCGTTGGTGTGGACGCCGTTGATATAGACGCCTGCGGACTTATAGCCGTTGGCGGCGGTGCGGGGCAGAAAGGCGTCGCTGACGGATATGGTCTGTCCCGGCATGACCACCAGATTGTGGATATGGGATGCGGCAACCGCGATATTGGAGCTGCGGTTTGCGCCGCTGGTGGCGTAGCTGGTGGTGCAGGTTCCGGCACGGACGAAATCCGGGCTGACGGAAATATCCTGGCTGTCCGAAACCGGGGTGAGATATTCGGCGGATAATTCCAGGCTGATATCTCCGGGGGTCTGGGTAAGCTGCATGGCAGAAATCGTATCCGCCAGCCACTGTGCCATTTCCGGCTTCGCCTCATAGTGAAGCTGTCCGTTCTGATGGATGTAGCTGCCGTTTCCGTTATCGTAAAGAGGGGCGTTTTCCTGAGCGGTCAATGCAGTAAGCTGGGCATTGATGGAGGAAAAGTAGGAGTCAAAAACCGCATTGCTCTTAAAGCGCAGTCCTATTTGTCCGTTTTCATTGCTCAGACGCACCGGAATGTCCGCAAAAGCATCCATGCCGGTGACCCAGGCATTGCCCTGATACGTGATGGTGACCTTTTTGGTCAGCCATGCCGGGTCCAGATAGCGGAAATCTCCAAAAACCGTATCATAAGTGAGGTCCGGAAGGGGCTGTGGATTCCAGCCGGCGGCCTTTGCCTGCAAGGGCGCAAACAGCGGGAGCATGCAAAGGAACGCGGCTAAGATCAGGCGCCGGGTCCGGACAGGTATTCTTTTGATGAACTGTATCATATTGATTCCTCCCAAAACAGAATAGTACTATCTTAGCACAGGAAACGGGAAAAATCTATAAGATATTGAAAAAAGGGCTTTTCCTGTTCGTTTTTTTGTGGTATACTGATTTGAGCTAACAGCAAGGAGGATGAAAAGATGAAGCATATCAAAACCTTAACGACAAGAGATATGAAAGAATCCATGAAGAAGGGCGGATGCGGCGAGTGCCAGACATCCTGCCAGTCCGCGTGCAAGACATCCTGCACCGTGGGCAACCAGAGCTGCGAGAAGGCGAAATAAATAGCTTTGCAGGAATAAAGCAGAGATAATCGAGTAGGGTGACCTACTCGATTATACTGTATGGAGAGGAAAAGGAAATACGTGATACATCAATATAAAAACAATGGTTATAATATCGTGATGGATGTCAACAGCGGTTCCATCCATGTGGTAGACGATGTGGTTTATGAACTGATTCCCCTTGCGGAGAGGCTTGTGGAGCAGGGAACAGAGGATGCAGATGCCCTTTGCAGAGCCGCACAGGAGGAAGGAAAGCTATCCTGTCCGGCAGAGGAATTGAAAGAAGCGGCAGAAGAGGTCCTTGCGCTCTATCGGGAGGGCAGCCTTTTTACAAAGGATATTTATGAGGGTTACATAGGCGATTTTAAAAAGAGACAGACCGTGGTGAAGGCATTGTGCCTGCATATTGCCCATGACTGTAATCTTGCCTGTCAGTATTGCTTTGCGGAGGAAGGGGAATACCATGGACGCAGGGCGCTGATGAGCTTTGAGGTGGGAAAGAAGGCGCTGGATTTTCTGGTCGCCCATTCGGGAAACCGGGTCAATCTGGAGGTGGATTTTTTCGGCGGGGAACCGTTGATGAACTGGCAGGTGGTCAAGGATCTGGTCGCCTATGGCAGAAGCCTGGAGGAGCCCTTTCATAAGAAATTCCGCTTCACGCTGACGACCAACGGCGTGCTTTTGGATGACGAAGTGCTGGAATTTGCCAACCGGGAAATGTCCAATCTGGTTTTGAGCATCGACGGGCGCAGAGAAGTGCATGACAGGATGCGGCCCTTCCGGGGCGGGCAGGGCAGCTATGATCTGATTGTGCCGAAGTTTTTAAAAGCGGCAAAGAGCCGCAATCAGATGAATTATTACGTGCGCGGCACCTTTACCCGGAATAATCTGGATTTTTCAAAGGACGTTGCGCATCTGGCGGATCTGGGCTTTGAGCAGATTTCCGTGGAGCCGGTGGTGGCGGATCCGAAGGAGCCCTATGCGCTCAGGGAGGAAGATGTTCCGAAGCTTTTGGAGGAATACGATAAGCTCGCCGCAGACCTGCTTAAAAGACACAGAGAGGGAAAGGGCGTCAACTTCTTCCATTTCATGATTGATTTACAGGGCGGTCCCTGCGTGGCAAAGCGGCTGTCCGGCTGCGGATCGGGGACGGAATATCTGGCGGTGACACCCTGGGGGGATCTGTATCCCTGCCATCAGTTTGTGGGCAATGAGAAGTTTCTCTTAGGCAATGTGGAAGAGGGCATTGTGCGGTCAGACCTGGTGGATGAATTCAAATGCTGTAATGTCTACGCGAAGGAAAAGTGCAGAAACTGTTTCGCGAAATTTTACTGCAGCGGCGGCTGTGCGGCGAATTCCTACAACTGTCATGGCAATATCAACGATGCCTATGATCTGGGCTGCGAGCTGGAAAAGAAGCGCGTGGAATGCGCGATCATGATAAAAGCGGCACTGGCCGATGAAGAAGAATAAGGAGAAATGCGAAAATGAGCAAGAAGAGAGGGATTATTACCCTGATCGCTACAGTTGTTCTACTGGCCGCATGCGTTTATGTGTGCGTGTTCGGCTTAGACAGCGGCAAGACGGGGTCCGCCGCCAATATCAAGCAGGGGCTTGATCTGGCAGGCGGTGTCAGCATCACCTATGAGGTGGTGGGAGAGGAAGCGCCGGATGCGGCGGATATGGCGGACACCATTTTCAAGCTGCAGCAGCGTGTGGAGGGATATTCCACAGAGGCGCAGGTTTATCAGGAGGGCAGCGACCGCATCAATATCGAAATCCCGGGGGTTTCCGATGCGAACGCCATTCTGGAGGAGCTGGGAAAGCCCGGATCACTTGTGTTTTATGACAAAGACGGGGAAGAGGTGGTCACCGGCACGGATGTGGCGGACGCCCAGGCGGGATACCAGACCAACAGCATGGGCAATCAGGAGCCGGTGGTTTCCCTGACCTTCACTGCAGACGGTACGAAGAAATTTGCGGAAGCGACCAAAGCGGCATATCCGAATCATGACATTATTTATATCGTATATGACGGCGCAATCGTGAGTTATCCTGCGGTGCAGGCGGAAATCACGGACGGACATGCGGTGATCAACGGGATGTCTTCCTTTGAAGAGGCGCAGCAGCTGGCTTCCACCATCCGCATCGGCGGTCTGAAGCTGGAGCTGGAGGAGCTGCGTTCCAACGTGGTAGGCGCACAGCTGGGAAGCGCCGCCATTGAGACCAGTCTGATCGCAGGTGCGATCGGTCTTGTGGTTGTCATCATCTTTATGATTGCGGTTTACTGGATTCCCGGTGTGGCGAGCGCTCTGGCGCTGGGATTGTATACGGCGCTGATGGTGCTTTTGTTAAACGGCTTTGATCTGACGCTGACGCTGCCGGGCATTGCGGGCATTATCCTGTCCATCGGTATGGCGGTGGATGCCAACGTGATCATTTTCGCCCGTATCCGGGAGGAAATCGCCACCGGCAAGACCGTGCGCTCCTCCATCAATATCGGATTTAAAAAGGCCCTGTCCGCCATCATCGACGGCAATGTGACGACGCTGATCGCGGCGGCTGTGCTGGGCATCATGGGCACCGGCACGATCAAGGGCTTTGCCCAGACGCTGGCGTTGGGCATTGTGCTGTCGATGTTCACCGCGTTGGTGGTGACCAAACAGATCCTGAATGCCTTTTATGCCATCGGCTTTCAGAAGGAGAAATTTTACGGGCGCACCAGTGTGAAAAAGCCCATTGACTTTTTAGGCAAAAAGACCGTATTTTTTGTCATTTCCGGCGTGATGATCATCGCGGGCTTTGTGTTCATGGGAATCAACAGCGCCAATACCGGAAATACCTTAAACTATAGTCTGGAATTTCTGGGAGGCACCTCCACCAATGTGACCTTCCCGCAGGATATGAGCATTGAGGAGCTGGATGCCCAGGTGGTGCCGGTGATCGAGGAAATCAGCGGCGATCCGAATGTGCAGACCCAGAAGGTGCAGGGGACGCAGGAGGTCATCTTCAAGACAAAATCCCTGACCGTCGCGCAGAGGGATGAGCTGAATACCGCTCTTGCAGAGCAGTTCGGCGTGGACGAGGAGACGATCACGGCGGAAACGATCAGCTCCACGATCAGCTCTGAAATGCGCTCCGGCGCGATCCTTGCGGTGCTGGTGGCAGTCATCTGTATGCTGGCTTATGTGTGGTTCCGTTTCAAGGATGTGCGCTTTGGCGCGAGCAGCGTGCTGGCTCTGGTACATGACGTGCTGGTAGTGCTGGCGTTTTACGCGATCGTGAAGGTTTCCGTGGGAAATACCTTCATCGCCTGTATGCTGACCATTGTCGGTTATTCCATCAATGCGACCATCGTCATCTTCGACCGTGTTCGTGAGAACATGAGTCTGGAGGGCAGCAAGGCGGACTTAAAGGAGCTGGTGAACAGAAGTATTTCCCAGACGCTGACCAGAAGTATTTTCACTTCTTTAACCACCTTTATCATGGTTGCGGTGCTTTATGTGCTGGGGGTGTCCAGCATTAAGGAATTTGCGCTGCCGCTCATGGCTGGCATCGCCTGCGGCGCTTATTCTTCCGTATGCCTGGCGGGCGCGATGTGGTATCTGATGAAGACGAAAATCGTGAAAAAGGAAACTGCGGACGGCAAGGCAAAAGCGGCGAAGAAATAGTTGTCATCAGGCAATACCCATGGGGAAGGAAGCGAAGGCTTAAGCCTCGTGATTGCCCCGGCGGGAATAAGGCAGGTTATGATACAGGATCGGGAATGCGCCAAAGGGCGGTCCCGGTCCTGTCTGCGCAATGGATAGAGATCGGAGAGCTATGGCAAAGTGGTTTGTGGCGGCAAAAAGGGCGGACTTTAATAAAATCGCGGAACAGTTCGGCATCAGTCCGGTTCTGGCACGGATCATCCGCAACCGGGATATTGTGGGAGAGGAGCAGATCCGCAAATACCTGCAGGGAACGATTGCGGATTTGTATGATCCCGGACTTTTAAAGGGAATACACGAGGCCGCGTCTTTTTTACAGGAAAAAATTGAAAAACAAAGCGCGATCCGGATCATCGGAGATTATGATGTGGACGGCGTATGCGCGACTTTTATTCTAAAAAAGGGTTTGCGTTTTTGCGGGGCAAAGGTGGATACGACGATTCCTCACCGGATCAGGGACGGCTATGGGCTCAACGACCAGCTGGTGGAGGAGGCCGCAGCAGACGGCATTGATACGATCGTGACCTGTGATAACGGGATTGCGGCGGGGGAACAGATCGCGCTGGCAAAAAGCCATGGGATGACGGTGATTGTGACGGATCATCACGAGGTTCCCTATGAGGAGCAGATAAAAGAAGCGGGAGGCGAAAGGGAGCGCCGTTATGTGCTTCCGCCTGCGGATGTGGTGGTGGATCCGAAGCAGCCGGGCTGCACCTATCCCTTTCCGGAGATCTGCGGTGCGGTGGTCGCCTTCAAGCTGATACAGGCGCTTTTGGAAAGGAATATCCTTCAAACGTCCGATATACAGAAGCGGGAGCTTTTGGAGGAGCTGATGGAATTTGCCGCGCTTGCCACAGTCTGTGATGTGATGCGTCTGCAGGACGAAAACCGGATTCTGGTCAGGCATGGACTTTCCCTGATGCAAAACAGCAAAAATCCTGGGCTTGCGGCGCTGATGGAGGTGAACGGCATTCTGCCTGGACAGGGGAAAAAGCTGAGCGCCTTTCATCTGGGCTTCGTGATCGGTCCCTGCATGAACGCTTCCGGACGGCTGGACAGCGCGGGGCGGGCGCTGGAGCTTCTGGAATGTAAAACGAGGGAAGAAGCGATTCCCAAAGCCGCGTTCTTAAAACAGCTGAATGACAGCCGCAAGGAAATGACGGAAAATTTTGTGAAGGAGGCTGTGGCGCTGATCGAGGGGAGCGCTTTGGGAGGGGACCGGGTTTTGGTCGTCTTTTTGCCCGAATGCCATGAGAGCATTGCGGGGATCATCGCGGGGAGGCTGCGGGAACGCTATTATAAGCCGGTCTTCGTGCTGACGCGCGGGGAAGAGGGCGTAAAGGGCAGCGGGCGTTCCATTGAGAGCTATCATATGTATGAGGAAATGACGAAATGCAATCATTTTTTCACCCGCTATGGCGGACATAAAATGGCGGCAGGCTTGTCCATGCGGGAGGAGGATGTGGAGGCGTTCCGCCGGGAAATCAACGAACTATGCAGGCTGACGGAGGAGGAGCTGGAGGAGCATATTCATATCGATGTGCCGATGCCGGTTTCCTATGTGAGCTTTTCCTTCGTGGAGGAGCTGGAGCTTTTGGAGCCCTTTGGGACCGGCAATCCAAAGCCCGTGTTTGCCCAGAAGGATTTGCTGTTTCTGGCGGCGCGGGTGCTGGGAAGGAACGGAAATGCAATCCGCTTCACCGTGCAGGATGAAACGGACAAACGCTGGGAAATGATGTATTTCGGAAACCGGGATGTCTTTGATGCTTATGTGTCGGAAAAATACGGCGCACAGGCGCTGCGCGATCTGTATGCGGGGCGCGGCAGCGGATTGCGCCTGAGCGCGGTTTATTATCCGGGCATCAATACCTGGCAGGGAAATACGAAGCTGCAGCTTGTGCTGCAGCAATATCAGTGAGAAGTCGTTGCGATTCAGACACATCTGAATCGTGATAAAATTTCACATTCGGAGGCGGAAAATGGTACTGACAGTCACGTTAAATCCGGCAATTGACAAAACCTATCGGACGCAGGAGCTGATCGCTGGGCATGTGAACCGGATGAAAAGCATGGAAAATATCCCCGGCGGAAAGGGGATCAATGTGAGCAAGATCCTGTGCCAGTATGGCTGTCCGGTTACGGCGACAGGCTTTCTGGGCGGGTATACGGGGCGATGGATCGAAGAAAAAATCCGGGCGATGGGCATCGTCTGTGATTTCGTGGAGATTTCAGGGGATACCCGGTGCAGCATGAATGTGGTGGCAAATAACGGATTTGTCACGGAGATTCTGGAGCCGGGGCCTCATATTGGCGGAGAGGACCGTCTGCTCTTTTATGAAAAATACCGGAGGCTGGTGCAGGAATGCGGGCTGGTGGTGCTTTCCGGGAGCGCATCGCCGGGGCTTCCGGAGGATATTTACGTAGAGCTCATTGCAATCGCAAAGGCGCATGATAAAAGGGTGATTCTGGATACCTCTCTGGAGCTTTTGCGAAAGGGTGTGGAAGAGGCCCCGTATCTGGTCAAGCCGAACCGGCGGGAGCTGGAATATCTGGCCGGGCATCGCTGCAGCGGGCAGGCGGAGATTCTGGATGCCGCGCGGAAGCTGCTGGACAGAGGGATAGCCTTTGTGGCAGTATCTGTAGGGGAAAAAGGGATGTATCTGCTGCATGAGCAAAGGAGCCTGTTTGTCAGGGCGCCGCGCGTGAAGACGGTCAATACCGTGGGCTGCGGCGACAGCGCCTGCGCTTCCTTTGCAATGTCCTTGTTAAACGGAGAAACCATGGAGGAAATGCTGTGCCGGGCGGTGGCGGTGTCCGCAGCGAGCGCGGCGACGATGGAGAGCGGCAGCGTTTCGCAGGAGCTTGTGGAGGAATTGATGGAATCTCTGCATGTGGAGGTGTTATAGGGGCTGTCTGTCGGGCGATTATCCGGTTTTGGAAAAGCTCATTTTTTCTTCATCCGGAATTAATAACTTTTATAACTTCTTTAGGAATTGGACATATTTTGCACACATTTTCATTGTATGATGTATTACAGATAGTTGATTAACTCACTATCTCCCCCCTCATAAGAAAGTGAAAGCCTCGCAGCGATGCGGGGCTTTTCACATGGTGTGCTTGGCGGCGCACGTTTCCAACGGGTGAAAGTCCCGAATCCGCCCGG